>JBEKHV010000001.1:0-262901 GCA_050012095.1 Bryobacteraceae bacterium
CTACTTTCCGGCGCAAAAATGAGGGGTTAAGCTGTTTCGATCCAGCGGGCGCGGCGACGGAGCTCTGCAAGACCGTACAATTTCCCGCCTTGAAACATTTTTGATGGTTCATGTCATTTTTCCACTGACAGCGAAACCGGACGAGCGTATATTACTATTAAGCTATGCGTAAGCAGCGACAGCGGCTCATGGAGCGACTTCTCCGTGCATCGGAAACCATGGTCCAAGGCGGCCTGTCGGAGACCTCTCGCCGTTGCGGCAATCCGGGCTGCGCCTGTTATCGAGATCCAGCACGCCGGCACGGACCGCATCTCTACATTACTTATCGAGAGGACGGCAAGAGCCGCTCTTTGTATGTTCCGCCAGAACATGCCGAAACCGCTCGCCGGGCGCAACAGGCCTGGGCCGCCTTTTGGGAAATCGGCTGTTCCCTGGCCAAGTTGAACCGCGACCGCTTACGCAAGCAGTGGCAGCAGGAGAAGCAGTCGCGCCCGCCGGCCGCGGGGAGGAAGAACTCGCATGATTGAGGCGCGTCGGCAGCAACTCCACTTCGGCGAAGGTCTCATTGCGGAGGAAGTGACGGACTTGCGAGAGGACGGGATGACGCACGCCGACCAGGTGCTGGAGGACGAACAACTGGTGGCAACCGTGTATGAAGCTCTGGTAAAACGAAGCCCGAAGAGCCGCACCCGCGGACGACGCGGCCCACCGGCGGAAGTGGTGATGCGGCTACTGCTGCTGAAGCACATCCGCAACTGGAGCTACGCGGTACTGGAGCGCGAAGTCCGGGCCAATCTGGTGTATCGCGATTTCACGCGAGTGGGAGCTGCGAAAGCGCCCGACGCCAAGACCATGGGCCGCTGGGGATGGGCGCTGGGACCGGAGGGAATCGAAAAGATTCATTCCCCATCTCCAGGTCTGAAACCACCAGCCTTCGGCTGGTTATGACTTTCAGCAATGCGATCAACCGCTTTTCTTAAGTCCGCTGCGAGTACCGGATACTCTCGCTCGCATTCGTCCGCATACTGACGAAGCGGGCCAAGGGCGAATGGATCGTGCGTGAGGTCCAAAACAAAGTACTCACAGCGGTAGTGCTTATGCCCCTGTACGTCCTCCCCGTCAGTGCGGGAAACGTTGAACTTCGGATACAGGCTAAACTTTCTTTTGTCCACAGAACCTCCGCTCTTCAGGCGACTTTCAGTCGCCGTCCACGCCACCGGCTTTCAGCCGGTGGTTGTTTACCCATCGCGCCCAGCCAGGCCACCACGCGCTGCCGCGGTCCGCGCGCCGTCCGATAGCTCTCGACCAGAGCCCAATACGCGTGGCGCTTGCCATCCTTTCTCCGATAGCAGCGCTGCAAGTACATAGCTCCATGCTACGGATCTACGGCTCCGATTCAAGAGGGTTGGTCGTCACTACAACGGCTTCTGAAAACCACGCCAGCGGGCCGTGGCGAAGCGGTGATGAAAACAAAAGAACCGCGCATTGTTCCCCAAGAACCAGGGCCTTCAAGACGGTCAAAAAAACTCGCCGAACCACTCAGGCTGCGGAAGTTCGGCTAGTGCTCTGACCGGATGATGTAGTGCCTATGTGCTGGATTCGCATTGGCACTAAACCTCGCGGTCATGGCACTAAGCTGGGTCCAGCTTCCCGCTTCCCATTTCCAGGACGCGATCCGCGCGCCGCGCGAAGCTCAGGTTGTGCGTGACCAGGACCGAGGTAAGCCCATGCGAATGGTGAAGTTCTTCCACCAGCCGGAATACCGCTTCAGCCGTGCGAAAATCCAGGTTGCCGGTGGGCTCGTCGGCCAGCAGGACCGTCGGATGGCCAGCCAGGGCGCGGGCCAGCGCGACGCGCTGCTGCTCGCCGCCGGACAGCTCGCCGGCGCGGTGCGTGGCGCGCGCGCGAAGGCCGACCTCGTCCAGCCGGGCCAGCGACTCCCCGGACGCCCGCTCGCGCGGCCATCCGCGAATCAGCAGCGGCATCATCGCGTTCTCCAGGGCGGTGAACTCCGGCAGCAGATAGTGAATCTGCCACACGAAACCGATTTCGCGGTTGCGGAAATCGGAGCGCTCCTCCTCGGAGAATGCTCCGATCGGTTTGGCGCCGTAGTAAATTTCGCCGCTGGTGGGCCGGTCCAGCCCGCCCAATAGGTGCAGCAGCGTGGACTTGCCGGCTCCCGATTCACCCACGAGCGCCAGCATCTCGCCGCGCTGGACCTCGAAATTCAAGTTGGCGAAGATCACTAGGTCCGAGTCGCCGGACTTGTACGTCTTGGTCAGGCCGCAGGCGCGAATGTAAGGCTCGGGCATCCTCTCCTTACGATAGTCGATGCGAGCCCGGCAGTGGCGTTGCGCCAGCGGCAGCCAAAGCCTGGACCGCGCCGCGGGATTAGAAGGCGAAGCTCAGGCCGGCCATGGGGACGATGTTGTGCAGCCAGTTGCCATTGAAGGTGGCGTTTAGCGCCGGAGCGATCACCTGGGTCGGAAAGGGCGTGATATAGTCTCGGAACTCGGTCCGAAAGAAGATTTTGCGGGTGATCGCATACTTCACGCCCGCGCCTACGCTGGCCATGGGCTCGATCTGCCGGGTCTTGGTGAGGTAGGCGTACTGCATCAGCGGCTGGTAGGCGGCTTCGACGCCGGTTCCCTGGTATACCTTCACTCCGCCGCCGAACGCGACGAAGACCTGCGCGCGGGCGGATGCCGTGTGCAGCGCAACATCGTAGTGGACCACCTGAGCATTGCCGGCGAACGTAGCCGTCGAGCCGCCGCTGTGGATCGCGAACTGGCTGGCGATGTACCCATAGCGCAGTTCGCCGCTGATATGGCGGTACGGGTTCTGCGCGAGGAACACGCCGAAGGCGCCGCCGGTTTGGAATCCGGTGGTCGCCGAGCCCGCCGGGCTTGTCACGGGAATGCTGTTGACGAAGCTCCCGCCGCCGTTCACTCCGAATTCCCATTGCTGCCCGAGACAAGCCGAGGCTGCGGCCGCCAGCCATACTGTCGAACGTGCGAGCGATTTCATAGCGTTTTTCCTTTTCGTGTTTCTCACTTCACGACGCGCTCGTCGACGTTGGTGGAGCGCCCTCCTTGGACGATCGCCAGCGGCACGGTCATCCCCAGCGGAACGCCGAAGGGGACCTGCACATCGATCTGGTAAACGCCGGCCCACCCCGGCGCCAACCCCGCGTAGAGCACAGGGAGGGGATAACCGCCGAGCGTCAGGGCCGGCTGCACCGTCACCAGCGCCAGCGGGCTGGATGGGGCGGCTTGGCCGGCCGCCACCGGGGGCGTGGTCGCTCCCATGCCGGTCAGATAAATCTCCAAGTAATCGTTGGGGTGAATCGGATTGGTCGGCGTGACAAGCTCGCCATTATTCCACCGCACGACGGTCGCCAGGCCGGTCAGCGGGCCGGCCGTGCCGGAGAGGAAGATGCTGGGCGCGTTCGCGTAGACGGTGAAGTTGTAGTTGTTGCTGATGCCGCCGGGAGTGTCTATCGTGAGCACGGCGCTGCCGCTGACGTTGTTCGGCAACTGGGCGTTGATCTGCGTGTCGGAGACGTAGAGCAGGGGGACCGGCGAGCCGTTCACGGTGACGCAGGATCGCGCTATGGCGGTGGGCAGCGGGATCTGGTTGGTGGCCAGGTTCACCGGGCTCATCTGCTGCCCATAAATGCTGATGAGGCCTCCGGGAGCCACCGGCAGGGTTCCATCGGCGGCGTTGACCAGGGAGGTAATGAGCGGCGGCGCCACGGCCGCATCGAAACTCCACGGCAGGACCGTGAATCCGGAGGCGCTCAGCGAAATCACCGACGTTCCCGGCGCCAGCGGCGCCACGGTGCGTGTGAAAGCGAGTCCCGTGGTAGGCATCACCGGCGCCTCCACTACGCGGAAGGGCTGCGAAGCCGCGTTTTGAAGCGTGGCGAGGTTCTGGATGGTTCCCGGGCCGGAGGCGGAAGAGCCGGTAGTGCGAAAACCGCCCTGATTGACGAACGCGAAGCCCGAGGAAGCCCCATTGGAACCGTCGAAGGAGCCGGTCGGAACCAGGGACGCGTCCAGGATGGCGCTGCCGACGACGTAGGAACTGTAGCCGGAGGCGGCGAAAGCGCCTCCCAGCGCCGAGAAGTCCTTGCGCTGGGCCACGAAGGTGTCTGTCACCGCGGAGTACAGCATGACGTCGCCGTCGGAGCCGGCCAGTAAAATCGTGGCGCCGTTGGGCGCCGGCGCGAGGGCCGCGTCGGCGGATACGGTGTTCACCCAGATCCCCAGGGAGGGTAGCGCGGTGGCCACCCTGTTGTTGAAGTCGATCGTATCGACCACGGTGGGTCCGGCCACGACGCCGACCCACCCGCTGACGCCGCCCGTGGCGCTGTTGGCGTTTCCGTTCCTCGCCACCGCCAGCATCGCCGCGTTCGATCCCGCCAGGGAACGGGCGTAGTGTCCGAAGGGCAGCGGAATGGACGCCTCGCGCTGTAGCGTGTCCAGGTTGTACACGTACGCCAGTTGGGCGTTCTCGTGGACCACGATCGCGTACTTCAGATCGGTCGTGAGCGCCATGCGGACCGGCGTCGCGGCGGTTCGCAACGCGGCCACGGGCGAGTACGCCGCGCCGTCGTATATCAGCAACTCATTCGCGTCCTGCCGCAGGATATAGATGCGGTTACGCAGCGTGTCCGTGAGCAGGTCGGTGAGATGTCCGGGCACGTCGATGATCGTGCCGCGCTGGTCCGGGCTGGGGTTGTTCACCAGTAGCCGCACCGGCCGCGGGATATTGATGGCGCTCCGGGAGGTGATGGTGAGTGCGATCGCCGTGGTTCCGCTCTGGTTCTGAAACGCGGTCGGATCCACGAGTACCTGGACGGTGGCCGGCGTCACGCCGGACGCGGGCGAAACGCTCACTCCCGCCTGGCTCACGTTGACGGTGAAATCCGTATGGCCGCCGCCCGGATCGGAGATCGTCAAGGACTGGCTGAGCGCGCCGCGGCTGCAGAACTGGGCCTGCACGAGCAGGTCTTCCTGTCCCGCCGCAACGCGTGGATACTGATTCAGCGCGCCCACTGGAAGAACCATGGCGCCGCTGTCGGAAACGGCGTAGAGCGTGTTGCGGTCCGAGCGCAACAGCGCTCTTCCGACCATATCCTCCGGAATCCCGATCCGGTCCCTGACCGTGAGATTATCCGCATCCATGATGTAGAGCGTCGGCAGGGGAATGGAGGACCCCCCTGCCGGCGAGACGCCTGTGGGGAATGGCGGGCCAGTAGGCTGGGTTCGATCGGGGATCTGGGCGTAGATAATGCCGTTCGCGGCGTCGATGGCGGAACCGGTCACTGTCAGCGAAGGGAGGACATCCGGGTATTGCGCCAGCACGACGCCGCGCTGAAAATTCGCGCCGAACAGCGCGTAACCGATCATGGCCTGGGAGCCGTCGCTGCTGACGCTCACGCGCGGCAGCAACGGCGGCGAGGACTGCGCGGCCAGGGCTTGGACCGTGTTCAAGGCGGCGTTGTAGCGGAAGACCACTTGCGCGCCCGTTCCAGCGCTGCCAATGCCCCAAACGAATTGGCCCGCGGCGTCGGCCGTAAGGGCCGCCTCGAGAATCTGCGGCGGGAACGTGGGGGAAGTGACCGGAAGCGCCTGGTCGGCCAGGGAGGCGAAAGTAGTCACGGTCTGGGTGGTGGACGTGGCGGGATCGAACAGAACGAAGCTGGTCGCGGTGACGATCAACGCCTGGCCAGTCTGAATGAAGGCCACGCCCAGCGGCGCGTCGCCCAGGACGAAAGTCTGGCGCGCCCCCGTCGTGAGATCGATCGAAGTGATCAGATTGCGGGTGGGGTCCGAGGGGACCCAGTTTCCGTAGTGCGCCACCACGAGGAAATGCCCGTCGCGGGACATCGCCAGCGCGCCGGGTTGCGCGGCCACGTTCATCGAAGTGTGGATCGTGTTGTCCGCAAGGGACATCTCTTCGATGCGATTGGCGGTGAAGTTCGCGATGTACAGCCATCCGCGAGCCTCGTCCAGGGCGATATCGGAAGCGTGCCCGGCGATGGGGACCACGGTCCCAAAGCTAGCCGCGCTCAACGACGCGCCGGCCAGGGTGGCAGCCGCCGCGAAAACAATTCTTTTCAGGCATCCGTTGGGAAGCATATCGGGCCTTCGACCTTATTATTAAATGGGGCGGCGGCTCGATAATCAATGTTCGATATGGCTAATAAAAGCGACATTACCAAAGTTATCTGGAGTATCGCCGGAAAAGACGAGAACGGGCGGGGCGGGGAAGATGGGTTTTCGGGTGGGACAGGCCGTCGCTTTTGCGTGGCCGGCTCCGGCGGGCGGCAAAAAGCGATCGTCTGTCCCACTCGGACAAGAAGCGCCGTCGGCGGCGCGGCTGCGTCAGTAGTGGCGCGGAAACGCCGGACGAAAGGGCGCGGCGAAGCGCGGCGGTTCCGCGCGCTCCGCGGGCCGGTCGAGCACCAGCGACCGCAGGCCCGGTATGACGGGGGCGCCGGCGCGCTGGCCCTTCTCCGCCATGGGAAGTTGGCCGCTGGTCAGGTTCTTCAAGCCGAACAGCGCCAGCTCGAAGCGGTCCTTGACGCCTACCTTTTGGAATAATCGCGACAGGTAGACCTTTACGGTGCCTTCGGAAATCATCAGCGTCGCGGCGATTTCCTTGTTCTTCAGGCCCTGCGAGAGCAAGCTCACGAGCTGGCCCTCGCGCTGGGTCAGCGACACGCGGCGCGCGCACAGGAAGCTGTCCGTGAGCGCCTTTTCAAACCACAATTCGCCGGCCTGAACCTTCTGCAGGCACTTCACCAGGAGGTCGGCGGGAAGCGTCTTGCGCAAAATGCCCCGCACTCCCAGCCCCATGGACTGAAATGCCAGCTCGGTCGAGATCGTGTTGACCCACAGCACGACCTTGGCGTGAATCAGCGCGTGCTTCATGTCGCTCAACACGGCGAACGTCACTTCCGGCGTCAGGTCCATCAGGACGATGTCCGGCGCGACGCGCGTCACCTCCTCCGCCAGAGCGGACACAGTCCCGCACGCCGGCAACAATTCGAATCCGTCAACCTGGCAGAGCACCGCTTCCAGGCCTTTTGAGAGGATGGGCTCACCGCTGTAAAGAAGTATCCGCGTCATATCGTCTCCGTTAAAATCGCCGGCCTCCGCTCCACGTCCGAATCGAAAAAACAGACGCCGCGGAATAATTCAAGGCCATTTATTCCAAATTGTCTACTTATTCACTTTAGATGTCAATATAAAAAGATAGATTATTCCGAATATAAACGGGCGATTCTGAACATGATGAGACGAAAAGCGGGGCCAGACTCCCTTTGAAAAGCGCCCAACCGCCGCCGAAACAACAAGTTACGCGGAGCGCCCCGCGGCGCGCGAAACGCGGCGGCAGGCGGTTAGCTACCGTATAATAACCCTCCCGGCGCGCCCCGGCGGAAAAGCTCGATAAGCGGACTATCGGACCTGAATAGCGAGTTGCGCGTCGCTGGGGAACGTCCGGAATTTGCGGTTGTTTGCGAAGGATATCATCGGAAACTAGACCATTGACATTCTTGTCGAATGCGTCTGGCGGCTATACATTTCTACTGTCGCGATGAAAAACATCAACAGGCGCGAGAGTCCCCGAATGGAAATTACCCTCCGTTGCCACGTTACCTCGCCGGCGCTGTGGCTTTGCGGCTCCATGTACACGGAAAACATCAGCCGGGACGGCGTCCTCATCGCCTGGCGAGGCGAGAGCGGCCCGCTTGCGCCGCCCGACGTCGGGCAGATTATTGTGGTCGAAATCGAACTGCCGGCGAATCATGGTTTTGGCCAGAAATGCATGCATTGCGAAGGCGCGGTGTCTCGGGTTTGGACGCCCAAAGGCGAGTGGCCCCGGGTCGCGCTGACCGTGAATTACATGGATTTCCGGTCGTTCCACGACCGCATCCGGGCCGTGGAATCGGTGTATCCGGCGGTAAGTTCTTGGATGGTTTGAGTCGATATGGAAGCTAGGAAATCGAAATTCGTCGTCAAAGTGTTGCCGTCGCTGACGGATTTCGCTTTTCTCATGCCGCTTCTTTTTCTATTTTTTCGAATGGATGGCGGAAAATCGCTGCTGGGCGACGCCGACGTTGGCTGGCACATCCGTACGGGGGATTGGATTCTGGCCAACCACCGCGCGCCGATGCGCGACCTGTTCTCGTTTTCCAAGCCCGGCCAGGCCTGGTACGCATGGGAGTGGCTGACGGACGTGCTGTGGTCGTGGCTGCACGCGAAAGGCGGCCTGGCGGCGCTGGTGCTGTTCAGTTCGTTGCTGCTGGCGTTCACCTTCGCGATGGTATTCCGGCTGGCGCGCAGGAAAGCGAATCCAGTGGCGGCCCTGGCGGTGACGATGGTCGCGGCGGCGGCTTCTTCGCTGCACTGGCTGGCGCGGCCGCACCTCTTCACAATGCTCTTCGCGGTGATTTTCTATATGCTCCTGGAGCGGGTGAGGGCGGGACGGGGCCGGCTATCCGGTATGCGCGGTCTGATTCTGCTCCCGGCGGCCACCATTCTCTGGACCAACCTGCACGGCGGGTTCTTCGTCGGCATTCTGATGGTCGGGACCTACGCGGCGGGCGAGGCCCTGCGGGCGGCGCTGTCCGGGGACCCCGGCGAGCGGCGGACGGCCTGGCGGGCCGCGCGGGGCTATGCGTGGTGCGCCGCGGCATGCCTGGCTGCCAGCCTGGTGAACCCCTATGGGTACCGGCTGCACCAGCACGTTTTCCAGTATCTGCGCGACCCCTTCGAGAGGCAGTACATCGTCGAATTCCTGTCGCTGAACTTCCATCATCCGGCGGCTATTTTCTTTGAAATCCTGCTGCTTTTGGGAATCGCCGCGGCCTTCTGGAACGTCTCCCGGCGCAGCTTCATCGAGCCGCTGCTGATTCTGTTCTGGGCGCACGTAGCGCTGCTGGCGGCCCGGAACATTCCGCTCTTTGCGATCGTGGTGGCGCCTCCGCTGGCGGAGGCCATCGCGCACTGGCTCGACTGGCTGCCGCGCTCGGACGCCGCCGGCTGGCTGCGCGCGGCGTCCGGCCGCGTCAACGCGTTGACCGCCGAACTCGCCGATACGGACTCCATCCCGCGCTGGCACGTGGTGAGCGCGCTGGGATTCCTGGCGCTGGCGGCGCTGCTGTTCGCGCCCCACCCGCCCGCGAAATTCCGCTCAGAGTTCGATCCCGGCGCGTTCCCGGCCGCGGCCGTCGACGCATTGCGGGCGGACGCCACGGCGCGCATTTTCGCCTACGACCAGTGGGGCGACTATCTCATCTACCGGCTGTACCCGCGCACGCGCGTTTTGATCGACGGCCGGAGCGATTTCTACGGCGCCGAGTTCGAAAAAAAGGTGCTTTCCGTCGAAAACGTGAAGTTCGACTGGCAGCGGACCCTGAACGAGTTCGGCATCGACACCATTTTGCTGTCCCCCTCCGCGCCGCTGTGTGGCGCGCTAAAAGAATCCAGCCGCTGGCGCCTGGTCTACGACGATGGCGTGGCGCTGGTCTTCCGGCCCGTCCGACGGGCCGCGGGACAGACGGAATCCGCCGCCGGAGCGAACGGCGGAACAGGCCGTGATCGCGAGGTCACGAAACTCGAGGCGCGTGGTCTGAAGATTACGCAAAACAACCACAGCACAACTTAACTGAGGAGCGAACACAATGACGTATTTGCGAAATTTCTGGAACGACGAACAAGGGCAGGACCTCATCGAGTACACCCTGCTCATGGCGTTCGTGGCGCTGGCATCGGCGGCTCTTTTTTTGGGCGCCGGCAACAGCATCAAGGGCATCTGGTCGACGACCAGCAACCAATTGAACACGGCCAATACCAACGCCAGTTAAGACTCCGGGAGGGGGCATGGCGGCAGGCCGTCCGCCTGCGTTGCCATGCCCCGTCCGGATTCCGCGGAGGTCCGCGGCGTAAGAGTGGCACACGATGCCGAAACCTATTCATGACGGCTGGGCCGTCGCGCCCAGGATCGAACCGGGCGCCCCACACGCTCGTCGCGGGGCCGTTTGGCCGCCGCGGCCCCCGGCTCGGCCGGGCGTTTCCGCCATCGTCCGATGGCGGGAACGAGCCAGGGCGCGCGGAATTCTACTCCCGCCGGCGGTGGAGGGCGGAACGAGGAATAGGTCGTGAATAAGAGGTTTATTGGCGTTCTGATCTTTGCGTTTGTCATAGCCGCGAGCGGAGGTCTGCTCACGTACCGCTCGCTGCTCAACCGGGCCCCATCGCCCAAGGCGGCGGCGCCGCCGACGGCCAAGATCGTGCTCGCCGCGCACGATGTGGAAGCGGGCGTCGTACTGAGCGACGACGATATCAAGCTCGCCGACTGGCCCGGCTCCGTTCCCGCGGGATCCTTTTCCAGCGTCAAGGACATCGTGGGGCGCGGCGTCATCACCCCGGTTTATTCCAAGGAACCGATCATCGAATCGCGTTTGGCCCCCAAAGGCGCGGGCGGCGGTTTGGCCTCCATGATCCCCCAAGGCCTGCGCGCCTTCGCGGTCCGCGTAAACGAAGTGGCGGGCGTGGCGGGGTTCGTCGTGCCGGGTATGCGCGTGGATGTGGTCATCAACGGCACGGCGCCCGGAGGCACTAGCACGGTGGCGCGCACGCTGCTGCAGAATGTCGCGGTGCTTTCGGCCGGACAGGACTTCAAGAAGGACGCCGAAGGCAAGCCCATCGTATCGCAGGTGGTCACCTTGCTGGTGTCGCCCGAAGAAGCCGAAAAGCTCAGCCTGGCGGCTAGCCAAACGACCATCCAGCTCGTGCTGCGCAATCCCGTCGATCGCCAGGTGGCGGACACTCCGGGAGCCGGGCTGCCCTCCCTGTTCGGAGGCGGATCGCCGAAATCCTCGGAGCAGGCGGTGACGCCGCCGCGGCCGCGCGCGCCGGCGCCGCCGCGCGTCGCGGAAAGCGCGCCGCCGAAGCCAGACCCCCCGTTCCAGATGGAAATCATTACGGGGACGAAGAAAAGCGAGACCAGTTTCGACAATCGCGGGGAGGTCCGGTAGATGCCTAGCCTGCGCCGATTCGGTCCCTTTCCAGCGGCGGCTCTTCTGCTGTGCCGGGCGGCATTCGGAGGCCAGAGCGGCTCCGGGGCGCAGCCACCCGCCGTGGCGCAAACCACGGCCATCGAGAAATGGACGGTCACCGTCGGAAAGTCGCTGGTTCTGGACAGTCCGTTGCCGATCGAACGCGTTTCCGTGGCCGACGGCAATCTGGCCGACGCCGTGGCGGTCAACCCCCGCGAGGTGCTCATCAACGGCAAGCTGCCCGGCGAAACATCGCTCATCATCTGGCAGAACAATGGCAGCCGGACGATCTACGATCTCTCCGTGCAAGTGAGCCCGCTGAAGCTCCAAGCCGTTCGCGAGCAAATCGCCAGCGAGTTTCCCGGCGAGGATATCAGCGTGGCCGTGGATAACGACGCGGCGTTCGTCAGAGGTTCCGTGAAGGACCTCATCGCCGCGGGGCGCGTCATAGCCATCGCCTCCACCTTGGGTAAGACCGTAAACCTGCTCCGCGTGGAAGCGCCGGCGGCCGAAACCCAGATCCTGGTCAAAGTGCGTTTTGCCAACGTGGACCGTTCGGCCGCCATGAACCTGGGCTTCGATTTGGCGTCCGGCGCGTTCAACCAGTCGACGGCGGCGGGAACGGACTCGATCATCAGCTCCGACGGCGCGAAGACGTTCACGGTTTCCGAGGCCGTCAACGTGCTTCTTTTCCGCAAGGACCTGAACCTGGTGGCGGCCTTGCAGGCGCTGCAAAGCAAGAACTTGCTGGAGATGCTGGCGGAGCCCACGGTGCCGGCCATGAACGGCAAGCAGGCGAGCTTCGTGGCGGGCGGGGAGTTTCCGTTCCCCATGGTGCAACCCAGCGTGGGCGGCGCCGTGGTTACGCTGTCGTGGCGCGAATACGGCGTGCGGCTTAGTTTCCTGCCCGTCATCACGCCGCGCGGCGGCATCCGCCTGCAGGTGGCTCCCGAAGTCAGCTCGCTGGACTACACGCATGCGGTCACGGTGCAGGGCTACACGATTCCCGCCCTGGCGAAGCGGCGCGTGCAAACGGAAATCGAACTGGAAAGCGGGCAAAGCTTCGTGATCGCCGGCCTGATCGACAACGAGATCACCGACAACCTCGCCAAGGTCCCGGGGATCGGCTCGATTCCCATCCTGGGCAAGCTCTTCCAGTCCAAGACGGTGAGCCGAAGCAACAGCGAACTACTGGTGATCGTGACGCCCGAAATCGTGCGGCCCATTCCGGAGGGCCAGCAGCCTCCCGAACTGAACTACCCGCGCAGCTTCATGGATTCCAACAGCAAAACGGATCTGCGCGAGCCGGGAGTGGACAAGACGGGACCGGTTCCGGCCACTTTGCCTGAAATGACGATGCCGGTGGAGCAACTGCGGGAACTGCAGAAGGCGGAGCAACAGATGCAGCAGCAGGGGAGCCCTGCGGCGGCGCCGGCCGCCCCGCCGCAGGCCGCCCCGGCCCCGGACTCGGGGGGAAGCGGAGGAACTCTCAAGTGAGCGGCGGAATGGGAGAGCGCGCGTGTATCCGCTGACCATCGGGCTGGCCATCCAGAACCGCGTGCTGATGGAACAGACCCAGGCCTGCCTGGCGGAACTGCCTTTCCGCGTCACCGTCGAGCACCAGAACATGGACGATCTGAGCGGTTTTGTCGAACGTCTGGAGCGCATGCGGCCGGACGTGGTTCTGCTGGACATCACCGGCTGGAAGGAACAACTGGAGGGTCTGGCGGCCTCGATCCGCGGCGCCGTCGGCGACCCCATGATCGTCGCCTTGAACGCCGGCTCCGATGCGGACTCCATCCTGGCGTCGTTACGGGCGGGCATCAACGAGTATCTGTTCCCGCCGTTGCAGGAACCTCTTCGCAAGGCGCTGGAGAAACGCTCCGCGGACCGCAGCCACCGCCGCGATAGCGGCAAGCAAGGCGCGGGCAAGGCCTTCGGTTTCTTTTCGGCCAAGGGCGGGTGCGGGGCCACCACGCTGGCCTGCCACGTGGCGGCGGAACTGGGCCATCAGAACCAGAAGGTTTTGCTGGCCGATCTCGATCTCGATTCCGGTATGGTGCGGTTCATCACCAAGACAAAGTCGGCGTATTCGGTGCTGGACGCCATCAACAATACGCACCGCCTGGACATTCACTACTGGAAGGCGCTCGTCTCCAACGGCATTCCGGGCGTGGAGATCGTCTCTTCGCCGGTCGCGCTGGCTTCCCGCCATCAGCCCACGGACGAGCAGGTCCGGCACGTGCTGGCGTTCGCGCGGCCCAATTACGACTGGACGCTGGTGGACCTCGGACGCAGCCTAAACCGCACGGCGATGGCCGCGCTCGAGGAGATCGACGAAGCCTGTCTGGTCACCACCCTGGACGTACCGGCGCTGCACCAGGCCAAGCAGATCATTCAGACGCTGCTCGACGGGGGTTACGGCAAGAACCGCATCCGGCTGATTCTGAACCGGTCGCCCAAACGGCTGGAAATCGCCCCCGGCGAACTGGAGAAGATGCTGGGCGTGCCCATCTTCTGCATGATTCCCAACGACTACGCCGAGCTGTACGAAACCTACGCCGAGGGCCGCATGCTGGCGCGGGGATCGAATCTCGGCAAGCACGTTACGAGGCTGGCGGCCAAGCTCGCCAAGCTGGAAGAAGAAAAGCCGCCCAAAAAGCGTTTCGGGCTGTTCGGGTAACGCCACGAATTCCCATGCCAGCCACATTGGACGCCATCTCGAAAACCGGGGAGAGCCGGGAAACCAACTGGGTCGACCGCCTCTTCAACCGCGAGGGCTACTCGCCCGAGTACCAGGAGCTGAAGTTCACGCTCCATCGCAAGCTCTTGGACCGGATCAACCTCGAAGCGCTGTCCTCCATGGCCGGCGAGCGGGTGCGGACGGAAATCCGCGCCGCCGTCGCCAAGCTGGTGGAAGAACAAAAAACGCCCCTCAGCCTGGTGGAGAAGGACCGCGTCATCGAGGAGATCCTGGACGAGGTATTCGGCCTCGGACCGCTCGAGCCCCTGCTGCAAGACCCCAGCGTGAGCGACATTCTGGTGACGACGCCGCATCTGGTCTACGTGGAGCGCGGCGGAAAACTATATCGCACGTCCGTGGAATTCAAGGATGACGCTCACCTGCTGCGCATCATTGAAAAGATCGTGTCGCGCGTCGGCCGCCGCGTGGACGAGTCCTCGCCCCTGGTGGACGCGCGCCTGCCGGACGGATCGCGCGTCAACGCCGCCATTCCTCCCGTGGCCGTCGACGGCCCCCTCCTTTGTATTCGCCGCTTCGGCCGGGGCGCCATGAAGGGTGAGGATCTGGTGGCGAAGCTGGCGATGACGGAAGGCATGCTTGAGCTGCTGAAGGCCTGCGTGAAAGCGCGCTTGAACATCCTGATCTGCGGCGGCACCGGCGCCGGCAAAACCACGCTGCTCAACGCGCTCTCTTCCTACATCCCGGAAGACGAGCGCATCGTGACCATCGAAGACGCGGCCGAATTGCGGCTGCAGCAAACGCACGTGGCGCGCATGGAGACCCGCCCGGCCAACGTGGAGGGCGCCGGCGCCATTGGGATCCGCCAGCTCGTCATCAACGCCCTCCGCATGCGGCCGGACCGCATCATCGTCGGCGAGGTGCGCGCGGAAGAGGCGCTCGACATGCTGCAAGCCATGAACACGGGCCACGACGGGTCGCTCACCACCATCCACGCCAACACGCCCCGCGACGGTCTCAATCGTTTGGAAGTCATGGTCGGCATGGGCAGCGCGAACATGAGCCCGCGCTCGATCCGCCAGCAAGTCTCCTCGGCCGTCGATCTGTTCGTGCAGGTGGCGCGCTTCAGCGACGGAACGCGCCGGATCACGCACGTCACCGAAGTAGTGGGCATGGAGCAGGACATGATTACCCTCCAGGACGTGTTTCTTTTCGAGAAAACCGGGGTAAGCGAATCGGGCAAGGTTCTGGGCCGTTTTCGCGCCACTGGCATCCGGCCGAAATTCTATGAGCGCCTAAGGGCTAGCGGAATCGTGCTGTCCGCGCAACTCTTCCAGAGCGTGGTGGAGATCAACTGATGCCAGTCGGCGTGATCGTATCGTCGGTCGTGGTCTTCGCTCTCACGTTGCTGGCCGTGAGCGTAGGGATGAAGTTCTTCGACGCCATGCGCAAGCAGCAGGTGGCCGGCATGCTGCGCACGGCGGCGGGCCAGCCGGCCGCGGCCGTCGCCAATATCCTCAAGGATGCGGAGCCGGATAAATCCAAAGGGATCAAGCGCGCGCTGGCGGCGGTCCGGTTCACGCGGAATGCGGAAGTGCAGCTCCAGCAGGCCGGCATGAGTTGGTCCTCGGGCCGCCTGATGGCGGCCATGGCGGCGATGGCCCTGCCGGGGCTGTTTTTGGGCGCGATGTTCCCCTTGCTGCTGAACGGCCCCATCACGTCTATGGCCCTCGGCTCGCTCGGGGGCGCCGTGCCGTATCTGTACGTGCGGAGCAAACGCAAGAAGAGGTTGTGGCGGTTCGAGGAGCAGTTCCCCGAGGCGCTGGACTTCCTGGCGCGGTCCATGCGCGCCGGCCACGCGTTTTCCATCAGCCTGGAGATGCTCGGCGAGGAACTGGACGACCCGCTGGGCCAGGAATTCCGCTCGCTGTTCAACGAGCAGAACCTGGGCGCGCCGCTGGAAAGCGCGCTGCGCAATTTCGCCGACCGGGTGCCCCTGCTGGACGCGCGGTTCTTCACGTCCTCGGTGATGCTGCAGAAGCAGACCGGCGGGAATCTGAGCGAGATCCTCCAGCGCCTGGCCTACGTCATTCGCGAGCGCTTCCGTCTCACAGGGCAAGTCAAAGCCGCCAGCGCGCACGGCCGGCTCACGGCCACCATCCTGACGATTCTGCCCATCGCCACCATGCTGTGTTTGTTGCTCGTGGCGCCGGGTTACTTGCAGTCCATGGCGGACGATCCCGACGGGAAAAAGATGATCGCCGGCGCCGTCGTGGCCCAGGTTTTGGGGAATTTTTTCATCAAGAAGATCATCGCCATCCGCGTGTGATATGGAACATCCACTGCCATTCTCGGTTTGCATATTCCTGGCGCTGATGGTGCTCTGCTCGTGGGCCGGTTATCGGTTTCTCTACAAGCCGAACAAGTTTCTGCGGCAGCTCGGAAGCCCGGTCATCACCGATCCCACGAAGCGCCGCGTGGTGGTGGAGCAGGTGGACTCTCAGCCTAGCACCTTGATCGCGCTGCTGCGCGAGCTCGGGTCGCGCATGCCGTCTTCGGAGGCGGAGGTCGCCGGCCTGCGCCGGGAACTGATTCGCGCCGGTTTTCGCGCCGACGGGGCCGCTCCGGTCTTCTACGGCCTCCGCATCGTGACGACTCTGGTCCTGCTCGCCGGCAGCTTGGCGCTACAGCCCCACATGCCGCCCAACCCCGCGATGAAGATGGCGGTCCTCGGCTTCGGCTGCGCCGCCGGGTGGATTCTCCCCCGCTTTCTGCTGGAAAAGAAGGTGGCGAAACGGCAACAAATCCTCCGGCTTTCCCTTCCGGACGCGCTGGACCTCATGGTGGTCACCGTCGAGGCGGGTTTGGGACTGGACCAGGCGATTCTATACGTCAGCAAGGAATTGCAGGTCAGCCACCCGGAACTGAGCGAGGACCTCTCTCTGGTCATGCTGGAAATGCGCGCCGGCAAGCGCCGGGCGGAAGCGCTGCGCAATCTGGCCGAACGGACGGGAGAGCCGGAGATCAAGAAACTGGTGGCGATCCTGATTCAAAACGACCGTTTTGGCACGAGCATGGGAGATTCGCTGCGCTCGCACGCGGATTACCTGCGCACGCAACGCCGCCAGGAGGCGGAGGAGCGGGCCGGCAAGGTAGGCGTGAAGCTGGTCTTCCCGATCTTTTTCTTCATCCTGCCGTCGATGATGATTGTCGCGGCGGGCCCCGGCATTTTGCAGATTTTTAAGCGGCTGTTCCCGATGATGAAGCAAATCCAATAACAAGGAGTGAAACGACAATGACGACTACCGTAATTCAGTATGGAATCTGGCTGGCCGCCGCGGCGGTCCTACTGGTGTTCCTGAAACGGCGCCGCTCGCGGAAAGCGCAGGGCTAACGTGGGCCGCGGCATCCGCTCAAGGGGTCGCGCGCGGCGCCGTGCGGCCCCATTCGCTCGCCAACGGGCGGCCGGACCGCCTGGCGGAGCGCGGCTATAGTCCCGGCGACTTACGAAAGGAGAAAAAATGAACCTCGCGATTCAAGGAGCGATTTGGCTCGGCGCCGGCGTGACGCTCGTCATGCTGTTGTCGCGCCGCCGCAGCCGCCGGGCGCTGCGGTAGCGTCATCCGCGCGTTTGGGGACCGCGGGCCCGGCGGCGCGAAATCGCCTCCGGCCGCGGACGTTTACTCTATGTCCATCGCATTGCTTATCGAAGGACAGAACCAGGATGGCGGGTGGCCGTACATCCGTGGTGTGTCGTGGACCGAACCCACGGCATACGCCGTCCTGGCGCTGCTGGCGGCGGGAGAACAGGCCGCCGCCGAGAAAGGCATGCGTTGGATGCGCGCGGCGCAACGGCCCGACGGCGGATGGCCGCCCCAGGCCGGCGTCGAGTACAGCACATGGGTCACGGTGCTGGCGGCGCTGCTGCCACCCGAGCGGCTGGGCAAGCAGGAGCATCGGCGCGCCATCGATTGGGTGTTGGGGACCGGCGGGGCGGAGACCTCGCGCAGCTACCGGTTTCGCCAATGGCTGCTCGGCAATTCCACGCCGCCCGACCAGGAGTATCCGGGTTGGCCGTGGGTGCCGGGATCGGCAGCCTGGGTCGGACCGACCTCTTTGGCCATCATCGCCCTCCAAAAAGAGGCGCTCCGCGGACCTTCGTCCTCGATCCGCGAGCGCATCGATTCCGGACGGAGGTTTCTGTTGAGCCGGGTCTGCGAAGAAGGCGGTTGGAACCACGGATCGATGCACGCCCTGGGATATGCCTCGCGGCCGTACCCCGAGACCACCGGGATGGCCTTGGCCGCGCTGCGGGGCGTGAAATCGCCGCAGATTGGCCGCTCTATCGAAACCGCCACCCGGTTTCTGGCGGAGTGCCGTTCCGCCGACGCGCTGAACTGGCTTCGCATGGGGTTGATCTCCCATGGGAGGTTGCCTGTGGGCTATTGCCCGCCGCCTGCCCTGGCGTGGCGTACCCTCTCGGAAGTGTCGCTCACTCTGTTGACGGCCGAAGTCGCCCAGGGGAAAGGACCGTTTTGGGGTTAAGGCGATGAGAAGAAAATTCACCAGGCGGGAGTGGATAGCGGCAGCCGCGGGAGCTACCTCGCTGGCCGGTTGCGGCGGCGCACGGCCCATGCCGCCCTCACAGGTCACGATCGTGCGCGCGCCCGCTTACGACGGACGCATTTACGATGCGGTCCGGCGGCTGCTCGAGGAACACGGGCCGGACGTGCGCGGCCGCGGCGTTGTGCTCAAGCCGAACCTTGTGGAATTCGAGCCGCGCGACGCCATCAACACCCACCCCCTGTTGGTTCATGCCGTCTACGAGGGGTTTCGCGCGCTCGGCGCCGCCAGCGTGCGGATCGCCGAGGGACCCGGTCACCGCCGCAACACTCTGGACCTGGCCGAGGAGGCGGGTTATTTCGCGGCGGTTCCCTGTTTCGAAGACGTGTTCGTCGATCTCAACCTGGACGACGTGGCGCGCGTGCGCCCCGCGCGCCAGACCTCGGGGATGCCGAAATGGTATCTTCCCAAGACCGCTCTGGGCGCCGATCTGCTAGTCTCGATTCCGAAGATGAAAACGCACCATTGGGTGGGGGCCACGCTGGCCATGAAGAACCTGTTTGGCGTCGTGCCCGGCGGCGTCTACGGCTGGCCGAAGAACCTGCTGCACTGGTCCGGCATAAACGAAAGTATCGTCGACTTGCGCTCCATCTTTCCGCGGCAGTTCGCGATTGTCGACGGCATCGTGGGCATGGAAGGCAACGGTCCCATCCAGGGAGCGCCAAAGCACGTGGGCGTACTGGTGGCCGGGAGCGATCCGGCCGCGGTGGACGCCACCTGTTGCCGGATCATGGGAATCGACCCGCTCAAGGTGAGATACCTGCAAATGGCGTCCGACCTCAGTTCTCATATTACCGAGGTCAATATCCGGCAGTTGGGCGAGAGCGTGGAGAGCGTGGCCACGCCCTTCGATCTGATACCCGAGTTCCGTAGCATTCGTCTGGAGAATATCTGATGCCACAGACTACCGGCAATTCGTCTCCGGCGTCTCCCTGGAGATCCCGATGCGGGGCCTTCTTGCGAGGCCGGCTGGTGTACTTGGCGCTGTCGCTGTTGCTGCTCGCTCCCTGCTATTGGCAGCCGCGCATCCAAGCCGGCGACCTTTCCAGCCACATCTACAACTCCTGGCTCGCGCAGTTGATCGAGAGCGGTCGTGCGCAGGGGTTAATCGTGGCGCCGCAGGCCACCAACGTTTTGTTCGACCTGATCCTGGGAAGCCTGTTCCGGGCGTTCGGGGCCGAAGCCGCGCAGCGCATCGCGGTTTCGCTCGCCGTGCTCATTTTCATCTGGGGAGCTTTCGCCTTTACGTCCGTTGTGGCCGGGCGCCGGGCCTGGAACCTGATGCCCTGCATTGCCATGCTGGCCTACGGATGGGTGTTCCACATGGGCTTCTTCAACTTCTACATGGCGCTGGGATTGTGTTTCTGGGCGATGGCGCTGGCCTGGGAACCGCGCCCGCCGCGTCTGGTGGGCGCGCTGGCCATCCTGGCGCTGGCCTATGTGGGGCACGCGCTGCCAGTGCTCTGGAGCCTCTGCCTGCTGGCTTACCTGGCCCTGGCGCGTCGCGGATCGCCGCGCCGGCGCGCCTGGGTGACGCTCGGCGCGCTGGCGCTGATGGGGGTGGCGCACGTGGGAGCGTCAGTCGCGCTTGCGGCGCGTTGGTACCCCGCGCAAATCACGAAGATCACGGGCGCGGACCAACTCTGGGTGTTCGACGCCAAGTATTACCTGGTGCTGATTGGGTTGCTCTTGGTATGGGGCGTCTTGTTCCTGAATCTGCTGCGCCACTGGGGAGCGCGGCGCGTGTTCTCGAGCCTCCCCTTCCAGTTTTTCGTGATGAGCGCCGGGGGAATCCTGATCCTGCCCTCCGCGGTGCTGCTTCCCGGGTTCCTGCACGCGCTGGCGTACATCGCCGAGCGCATGTCCCTGGGAGTAGCGGTCTGCGTGTGCGCTCTGCTGGGCGCGGCGCGCCCGCGCGCCTTCGAGCGCTTCGCCATGCTCGGACTGGCGGCCCTGTTCTTTTTTTTCCTGTATTCCGACGAGCGCGCCTTGAATGCGTTTGAAGATCGCATGCAGGACGCCGTGGCCCAGCTCGAACCGGGCCAGCGGGTGGTGAGCTTGGTGGACGATCCGGATTTGCGCGTCAACGCCCTGGTCCACATGATCGACCGCGTCTGCGTAGGGCGCTGCTACAGCTTTGCCAATTACGAACCGGCCACGGCGCAATTCCGGGTCCGCGCCGTGGCCGCAAATCCTTTCGTGGTAAAGAGCTACGCCGACTCGTGGGCGTTGCAGACCGGAGCGTACGCGGTCAAACCGTCCGACGAGCCCATCTACGCCGTCGATGTGGGAGATTCAGGTCGATTGATTATCAGGCCATTGAAAGCGGGAGCGTTATGCGGAAGCGCCTATTGGAGAGTTTTGGGGGAGATCGTACCGGCCAGCTAGCCTGGGAACCGCGGCGGACATTCCCGTGGCGGTTGATACTGGCTGAGGCCATCCTGCTCTGCGGGATGCTCCTGGTCGCTTCTTTGCTGGTTCGCGGCTGATCTCAGCCGAGCACGCGCCCGGACGCGGCCAGCATCACCATCAGGTTCCACACCACCAACCCGCCATACCAGTAGGTGGCCCAGCGGATCAGGTGCCTCTTATTAGCCCATACGCAAATGCCGGCCAGCGCTAGGGCGACCAGTTTCGACAGCAGAACCCCGGTGGCCGGACCCGCATGCATCAGGACCCGAATCAACGGACTGGCTTCCGATGCCCCCAGCCTGAGCCCAATCAGGGTCGTCAGCAGGTCAAGCACTTGCAGGTAAATGAAAACTTGATAAACGGCCATGTCGTCTTCCTGGTCTTCTATCGGCGCCTCTCAATCATGATTGTAGACCCGGGGAGCCCTGGAAACAGGCCTACGTGTACTGTACTGGGACGGGGGGAGGGTCCGGTTCTAGTACAAAACAATGGATTTGGTATTTTTTGCGCGAATTCGTCGGGTGAGTGTCACCTGACTCAAGCAGCCCAACACGTAGTACATGGGCATGTTGGAAGAATCGGGGCGTGAATTGTTCGCCGGCAGAGTCGAAGTGGATAAATGCTATGCGGGCGGCCTGGAGGAGGGCCTGCCCGGCCAGCTCAACTTCAAGAAAGCATTGGTGGGCCGCTGCCTCTCAAGAAGACGGCCGGGCGCGGCTCATGTGGCCCCTTGCAAGATGGATGTTCAGGTATGCGCCGAGGGATCGATGTTCTCCCGCCTCAGAACAGGATCATCTGCTGGGTCTCGGCGGGAAAATAGTAACTTCCGAACTGAACGGAACCAGATCCAGGAACGAACATGCCCAGCGCGGACCGGAACAGGTAGCTGGCGTGGATCTCGACGTCATTCTGCGTTGCGGTATTGTACCCGGCTGGAGGCCACGGCGTGGTGTTAGTCAAGCAACTGTCCAGCGTGCAGCTCACGGAGGTAGGGGAGACGGTGGTGTGATCGGACGCCAGGTATGCCCGGAACGTCACGGAGATTTGGCTGGGAGGCATGCCCGTGGCGGCGTTTGCCAGCACCTGGGCTGCGTTCTCGATCTGGATGGAACAGGTATTGGGAGAGGCGCAACCGGCTCCGTGCACCGCGATGTAGGCCCCGGCCATCTTGACGGCGTATTGCAGCGTGTGATATTGCCACATGCCGAACGCTATCTGCACGATGCTGATCCAAATGAATATCAGCGGGATGCCCATCAGGGCAAACTCCAGCATTGCGCTTCCGCGCCTCTTCCTTGCCATCGTCACCTCAGAGCCTCATCTGGACCACCCGATAGATGGTGGCTTGCCCCGACAACAGCCCTGGGATGGGGATCAGTTGCTGGGTCTGATAGGTGACGGCCACCTGGGCGGCGGGTTGGCCGTCCGGCCCCGTCACTTCAGTGGCGGTGACAATGGCCGGCAGAGCTGTCGCGGGACAGGTTATGGTGGCGCTCAGGTTGACCTCGGCCTGCAATTCCCGTAAGGCGTACTGGCAGGCGCCGGTGCTGTCGGTGGCGTGACTCGAATTCGAGGACGTATACAGGACGGCCACCCGCGCGGCGCTCTCCGTGGAGATCAATGCGTGCGAGTAGAATCCCCAGTCGAAGGCGCCTATGAACAGAAAAATGTACCACGGCAGAATCATTGCGAATTCCAGCGCGCTCTGGCCGCAACGCCCGGCACATGTCGAGCTTCTTCTCATGTCCTTGCTTCGTGAGTACCAGGAAAGGAGCCGCGCGGGCAAGTTGCCTAAGGTTAACTACAGTCCATGCGCCAGTCCCCACGCCTCCTCTGCGGCGCCGCGGGCCGACTCCGGCCGGTCCCGGGGTTTACTAAGGTCAACCTTGATTCCCGATGGGATTCGGGTAGCATGGAGGTGGTTTTTTATGCGCGCCAGGCTCCCTCGGGAAAGCGGACAGGCGATCATCCTGATGTCCATGTCGCTAGTCGTCGTCGTGGGCATGATCGGCCTGGTGGTGGATATTGGCTGGGCGCATTGGAGGAAGGAAGCCTGCAAGACCGCCAGCCAGGCTGCCGTCATGGCGGCAGTTAAGATCGCCAAAAACGCCACCGACTTCACCTGCGGGTCCGGCGTCACCTGCCAAGGCAATACGGCATGTCCAGCCACCCTGAGCGACGACACCAACGCCCTCCAGGTGGGATGCATGTACGCGCAGCAGAACGGGTTCACGAACGGGGGAAGCCAGACGGTCCTGCTTGCGGCCAACACCACGGCGCCGCCCGTAACGGGTACCAGCCCGACTTATTGGGTCAGCGCCACGGTCTCCGAGACGGTTCCCCAGTGGTTCGGAGTCGTGCTGGGGCAATCCGCGGTGACGGTGGCGGCGCGGTCCACGGCGGCGGTCTTCTCCAGCCCGAATGGTGGCTGCGTATTCGTCCTGAACGCGACGGCGGCGTCGGCGTTGAACGTGGGGAGCGGCACCTCGCTAACCAGCGGCTGCGGCGTTTACGTGGACTCCAGCAGCGGCACTGCCGCCAGTGTCGGAGGAGCCGTCACAACCACCGGGGCCGCGAAAACCGAGATTGTCGGAAACTGCTCGGGGTGCGGCAACATCAGTCCGGCTCCGATCACAGGGGCTCCCGTGATTCCCGATCCCTTCTCCTCGATGACCGCTCCGTCGGCCAGTACCTGCTTGGGAAGCATTAGCCTTGCCGGTTCAACCACCCAGACCTTCGGGCCCGGCACTTACTGCGGTTCTCCCGCTATCCAGCTCAAGGGGTCTTCGCATCTCATCCTGAAGACGGGAACCTACGTGCTTCAAGGCAAGTTGAGCATGGCCGGCGGAACGCAACTGACAGCCACCGGCGGCGTCATGCTCTATTTTTCCAGCGATACGTTGGACCTGAAAGGCGGCGCCCAAATCACCCTCACTGCCCAGACGAGCGGCGCCTACGAAGGCATCCTCATTTGGCAGGATAAATCGGACACCAGCGGCGCATCACTCGTCGGAGGGGGTACGCAGTTTCTGAATGACGCCTTGTATTTCCCGAAGGCCACCCTCACCTTCCAGGGCGGCACCAGCGCCACCCATACCAATACGACCATTGCCGCGGACAAGCTGGCTCTTGGGGGTAGTTCGTACATCCAGTCCTCCGCCACCACCCCTTACACCGGCGGCAGCTTGGTACTGGGATACATCGAGTAGGCGGGTGGCTGGTTTCTCGTCACGGGAGCTCCGAGATCGTTCCGCCGCCAGCCCGGCATGCCAGGTCACCGAGGCTTTTCGACAATACTCCAGGCCGTCGGTATCCGCTGTGACCAGATCGTCTTCCCAATCTCCTCAATTGCCTGTGATCTCGGTTAGGATTGTTTTATGGCCCAAGGTATGTTCGATGTCGAATGCCCGTGCTGCCAGGCGATCCTGAAGATCGATCCGGAGACGCGCGCCGTGATCGCGCACACCGTCCCGGAGAAGCCGCGAGCCATCGAGGATTTGGCGGCCGAGGTGACGAAACTGAAGGGCGAGGGCGCGCGGCGCGAAGAGCTATTCCAGAAGCAGTTTGCCGCCGAGAAGTCCCATGGCAAGGTGCTGGAGAAGAAGTTCGACGAGCTTTTCAAGCGCGCCAAGGAGAATCCCGACCTCACGCCTCCCGTGCGGGACATCGATCTCGATTGACGCGGGCCGGGCCGCCGCCCAGGATTCCGATCTCTTCCACGGTCAGCGGGCGCCATTTTCCGATCGGCAGGTCCCCAATGCGAACCCCTCCGATGGCCGTGCGCACGAGCTTCAGGACCTTGCTGTCGAGGGCTTCGATCATACGCCTGATCTGCCGGTTCCGTCCTTCCGTGATGGTCATTTCCAGGTAGGTATGCCTGGCCCCATCGCGCAAGCGGCGCACGAGCGCAGGACGAGTGGGGCCGTCCTTCAGCTCGATGCCTTGGCGCAACCGTTCGATCTGTTCGTCGCTCAACAGGGTCGCGGCTTTCAACTCGTAGGTCTTCGCCATGCGGTGCGCGGGATTCGTGATGCGTTCGGCGAAGGCGGCGTCGTTGGTCATGATCAGCAGCCCGCTGGTATCGAGGTCCAGGCGTCCAACCGGGAATAGCCAGGTTCCAGCCGTGGCGGTCAAATCGTAGACCGTCGGACGGCCGGCGGGATCGGAATAGGTAGTCAGGTATCTCTTCGGTTTGTAGAGGAGCAGGTAGGTCTTCGAGGCGGGACGGAGCGGCTTGCCGTCGAAAGTGATGCGGTCTCGCTCCAGGTCGACCCAGCGATCCGGGTCTCGCTCGATTTTCCCGTTCACACCTGTTCGCCCGGCCGCGATCCACCCCCTGGCCTCCGTCCGCGATCCGAATCCAGCCTTGGAAAATGCTCGTTCCAAAGTCTTTAGCGGACGGCGGGCCGGGATCTCGCTCTTCTTCGGCATACGGCGGCAGCCAAGGAGCCGCTTGTAGCGATGGTACAGTATGTTCGGGAACTTGGGAACTTGGGAACGACTCTGATCCGTGGCGCCCGCCAACTGCTGACCGTGCGCGGGCCCAGGGGGCCTCGTTGCGGGCCGGCGCTTAAAGAGCTGGGCGTGATTCAGGATGGCGCCCTACTCATTCGCGATGGCGTTATCGCGGAGGTCGGTCCGACGCGCCGGGTCGAGAACTTGGGCGCGGCGCGCCAAGCCGAAGAAATCAACGCGGCGGGGCGCGTGGTGATGCCGGGGTTCGTCGATAGCCACACGCACCTGATCCTTCCCCCGGCGGGCGGCGGCGACGACGTAGCGCGCGCCATCCGCGCCATCGGCGGGCTGCGTCTGAAAATGCGAGCTCAGGGGTGTCTCCAGGCCATGGCGCGGAACGGGACGACGACCGTGGAGGTGAAAACCGGGTGCGGCCCCGACAGCAGCGGCGAAAACAAAGTGCTGCGGGTGCTGGCGAATCTCAAGAGCGATCCGCTGGAAGTGGTTCCTACGTTTCTGTTCCGGCTTCCGCCATCCGCGGACGAGGGCCAACTGCGCTCCGCGGCCGAATGGGCCGTCCGGGAGATGCTGCCGCGCCTCCGAAAGCGCCGTTTGGCGCGCTTCGCCGACTTGGCTTGGGAAGCCGGCGCCGAGCGAGCCGAGATCTTCGCCCGTTACCTGGACGCGGCCCACCGCCTCGGATTCGGGGTCAAAATGCACGCCGATGGGTTAGGCGTCGGGGCCGCGGTCGTCATGGCGGTGGGGCGCTTCGCCACCAGCATCGACCACCTGGAGTGCGCTTCCGCCGCGGAAGCGGCGTTACTGGCGGGTTCCTGCACCATCGCGACCCTACTTCCGTGCGAGCCGTTCCAGAATGGGACCGGAGATGCGCCGGCCAGGGACCTGATCGACGCCGGGGCGGCCGTCGCTCTGGCAAGTAATTTCAACCCGCGCCTCAGCCCCATGCCCAACATGCAGACCGTGGTGGAACTGGCGTGCCTGCGCATGGGGATGACCGCCGCGGAGGCGATTTCCGCGGCTACCATCAACGGGGCCCACGCTCTGGGGCGCGCCGACCGCATCGGATCGCTGGAACTGGGCAAGTACGCCGACGTGTTGATTTTAAACGTTTCCGATTATCGGGAGCTGGCGCGCGGCTTCGGCACGAACTTGGTGCGCACCGCCATCAAGCGCGGCGAGCGCATTTACGAGGAAGGAGAAGTCTCGGGGCCGGAAGCCACCCTCCAGCAGTCGCCTCGAACCGGCCCCGGCAACCTTTCGGCAGAGCGCCGGCCGCATTCCGGATTCGTGCCGGACGCGAAAGGCTGGTAGCGCGCCGCGCGCGCTCTACACTGCGACTTTGGCGGAATTCCGCCGCCGGATCAGCAGCAGCGCGACGATACCAGAGCCGAACAGCAGCCAGGCGCCCGGTTCGGGGCTGACGTAGTTCTGAAACCCGTAGGAAACCCCGTCGTAGATCGTCAAGGTCTTGGTAGCGGTGTTCTCGACCGACAGATAGGCGTCCCCATTAAAAAAGTCCTGTGTGGTCCTCGGCGGGTTGTAGAAGGCTTTCGGCTGATCGTAGAAAGAGTCGTCATTGTACTGGTACGGGTAGGCCGGAGGGCAGAAGATGTTAGCCTGAGAACAATCGAGGTTGGAGAGGGTAGAAGTGTCCATCGCGTAGTAGCCGGGCACGGCGGGCGCCTGCGGCCCAACCGTGTAGTTGATGTACAGCCCCTGCGACCAGACCAGTTGTTCGTTCGCGCCCGCTGTCGGAAGAGTTCCGCCCACCGCCACATGGATAGTCAAGCCCCCCAGTGTGACTCCCGCGAACTGTTGCGCGGTCGCGGTGTCGACGGTGAATGTGGTGCCGACGTCGGGCGCCTTGACCAAAGTCCAGCCTTGGCCGCCGCCCGAGGCGTTCCAGGTATTGAATGCCTGTTGGAACAGGTCCACGACGCCGCCGTCAACCTGCGCGTCCAATGACGAGGCGTCGAAATACGCCGTCGTCATGCAGGAGTACCCTGGATAAGCTCCGCAAGCGCTCCAACCGGCCTGGGTCGTGGGAGCGGGGGTGTAGGTCACTGTTCCCGCCGACAATACGGCAACCGCGGTGAGAAAGAGCAGCAGGACCTTCGCGGTGAGCGCCACTGCAGAAG
This sequence comes from Bryobacteraceae bacterium, assembly GCA_050012095.1. Lineage (GTDB taxonomy): Bacteria > Acidobacteriota > Terriglobia > Bryobacterales > Bryobacteraceae > BOG-224. The sequence continues at coordinate 27,425 of JBEKHV010000001.1, forward strand.
CCGTAGCGCGAGTAGGGCGAACCATCTTCTCCTCCATTGGAGGAGATTTTACCTTCGGGGCATGTCCACGTCAATAGAACTACTGCCCTTCTTAGTTCTAGACCACCCAGACCAGAGGGCGGATACTGTGAACCGCCGTACACATTCTTCAACGAAGTGCGACAATAATCGGGTGAGGCTGCCGGACGGGTAGTCGCTCCCGGGGTCCCCTATGGGCCCGGGGGAGGAAAGTCCGGTCTCCACAGGGCGGCGTGCCGGCTAACGGCCGGGGGGGCTGAAAGGCCTTACGGAAAGCGCAACAGAAAAGATACCGCCTCCCGGAAACGGGCGGTAAGGGTGAAATGGTGCGGTAAGAGCGCACCGCGGCGGGAGCAATTCCGCCGGCATGGCAAACCCCACGCGGAGCAAGACCAAATAGGGGAGAAGGGGCGGCCCGTCCCGTTCGACTCCCGGGTAGGTCGCTGGAGCCGCGCAGCAATGCGCGGCCTAGATGAATGACTGCCACCCGCAAGGGTACAGAAACCGGCTTATAGTCCGGCAGCCTTTTTTGTGTGCCAGTCCCTTGCAAACCGCCGGGCGCCGGCCCGGCGCCGGCTTACTGTACGGGAATCAGCCGGATCACCATGCCTGGAGTGTCGGCGGAAAGCGGCAGACCGTTTACGCCTGTCGGATTCTGAAGTGCAAGGTAGAAGTATCCGTCTGGTCCCTGCACGATGTCGCGCACGCGGCCGAATTGAGCGAACACGACTTCCTGATGGGTGACCTCTTCGCCCTTGACCTCCAGCCGGCGAAGTTGCTCCCCGATGAGCGCGCACACGAACAGGCTGGTATTCTTCCAGCGCGGGTAGCGGTCGCCGGTGTAAAAGGCGATGGCGCTTGGGGCAATCGCAGGAGTGTAGTATACAACCGGTTGGTCCATGCCCTCATGCGACCGTTCCGTGATGCCCGGTTGTATCCCCATGGAAACCACTCCCCACCCATAATTATGCCCGGCCTTGATCGCGTTGATTTCGTCTCCACCGGTGGGGCCATGCTCGGACTCCCACAAGATGCCGCCCACCGGATCCCAAGCCAGGCCCTGCGGATTGCGATGTCCGTAACTCCAGATGGTCGGATCGGCGCCGGGCGTGTTCACGAACGGATTGTCTTTCGGTACGGATCCGTCATCGTTGATTCGATGAACCTTGCCCAGCGGGTTCGTCAGGTCTTGCGCGTTCTGCATGGCGCCGCGCTCTCCCAGGGTGAAGAACAGGCGGCCCTGTTTATCCCAGAGGAATCGCGAGCCATAGTGGATGTTGGTGGTGGCATAGACTCTGGCTGGCGATCGAAAGATGAGTTGTTGATCGACCCACTCATTTTGTTTGTCGATCCGGCCTCTCACGATGACAGTGTTGGAAGGAACCTGCGGTCCCCGGCCGGAACCAAAGCCCCTTCCGCCGCTCTGGTTTGGAAGAGGCGTCGGATTGGGGTCCACGGACGGCGCCACAAATCCCGGCAGCGCTTCCGAATACGACAGGTAAATCCACCCATTCTGAGCGTAGTGGGGATGGATCGTGATATCGAGGTAGCCGGCATCCTGCCGAACATGCGGAACCGGCATGCCTTTTACCGGATCCGAGAGCTTGCCGTGGCTGTAGATGCGAATCCGGCCGGCACGCTCGGTAATCAACATCCGGCCATCCGGAAGAAACACCATTCCCCACGGCGTTTCGAGACCTCTGGTGACCACCTCGATCTTGAACTTCTGCTTCTCGGACGCGATGACCTTACCGTCCGGGTCCGCCACGAATTCGGGTTTCGGCGCGATGGAGCCGGCCTGGCCCCGAATGAATGCGATCAATTCGAAGATTTGCTGATCGCTCAATTGCTCGGCGGTGAAGCCCCCCATCTCGGTATTCGGGATCCCCTGGCGAATCGCTTGTTCTATCGCTGGATCTTTTGCTGTATTGAGCCACTGCTGGTTGAAGAGGCTTGGCGCCCGGCCACTTCGTCCGTCCGTGCCGCCGTGGCACCCGGAGCAGTTTGTGTCGTAGAGCGCCGCCGTCGCGCGCATGCCGCCGAATCCTCCCGAGCTGCCGGGGGCTATCGTTCGTTGCTCTTCCGTCCGTGGGGTGGCTTGGTCCGATCCCGATGGGGTCTGGCCGGCATATGTCCCTAGCGGCGCCTCGATCCACAAAGCACATGTCGCGGCGAGGAGAAGTCCTGGACGGGTTAGGTGGGTCATATCTCGCGAGTTTCCTGTTTAGACGTACGCTCGCGCACAAAGATGCAAGTAGTCGCTGGCTGCTCCTCAAAGGGACGTCATGCCACCCGTCGGAGATCGGTATAAACCTCAGCCGGCTCGAACCACGTGATGCCCGGCCTCAAGCTCCTTCCGGCGCGAGCAGCAGATCCATGAAGGATTGCGTCGCGGCGTTGAACTTCTTGCGGCGGAGATGGATCACCCCCACAGGCCGAAGCAACTCCGGGGCATGCAGCGGCGGCGCCACCAAACGGCCTTGAGCGATCTCAGCCTGCATGGTCCGCGCCGGGGCCTTTTATGCCGCGGCGTCCTCCACCTTGATCGACAGCCGCTTCCCGAGCGCGGCGAAGGCCAATTCCACTTGGTCCATGCGCGAGGCGCGCCGGAGATTGAATAGCCGCTCCACCTGCTGCTTGGGCTGGCCCATGCGTCGGGCCAGTTCGGATTTCGAGATGCGCGAGGCGCGCAGTTCCTCGTACAACGCAATCTTGGCGGCCGTTAAAGCTGAGAGCGCCACCAGTCGCATCCGTCCCCGCTTGTTCCGGACCTTTCCGGGCCGCGGTATGTCCTGCTTGTCTACGATACGGTCGGACAGTATATGAATCAGCAAATCCCGCGCCATGCCGTAAGCGTCGATCTCGCTATCGCCGTGGGTGGCGAACCCGAAATCCGGGAACGTCACCAAGATTCCGCCCTTCGGGTCGGATTCGAATAATGCTGGATACTCCACAGGGTCACTCCTTTGACTTGGAATTTCGAAGGTCGTCGAACGTGACGCCAAGTTGCTTGACGATGGCGCCGGCCAAGCTGCCGAGTTCTTTCGCCGCATGACGCGGTAGGTAGCTGATCTTTCCGCCGAGAATAACCCTCGTGTGCCGTGCGCCCTCTTCGAACGTCGCGCCAGCTTTGCTGAGCAACCGCTTCAGCTCGCTCGCCTTCACGTCCGTAGGGTAATCCGATTGGTTTACCAAGTCAACACAAAAGATGACTGCATGGCCTGACCTTACGCCCCTTCGGGCGCGAGCAGCAGGTCCATGAAGGACATCGGCGGGGACGCCTGGCCGCGTGCTACTTCATCGCCTCGTTGATCTCGATGTCGCGCTTCAGCACTTCGGTCAAGAGTTCCGATAGCTCGATGCCGCGCTGCGCGGACTTGCTGGAGAAGTACGCCCACACGTTCTTTTCGATGGAAGCGGGCATCCAGACCTTCGCGCCCGGAGGGATGTGGTGAAGGCCGCGAACGCCCTTGCTGAAGTCGATTTCGGCCGGCATATCGTTGTCTTCGATTGGTTGGTTGTTCATAAGCCTTGATCTCATCCCACTCGAATTGAAACGGCCGTCCGTTCACACTTCACTCTCGGGCTCCGCCGGTTTCCAGAATAGCAATACCCGAAACAAAAAGGGGAAGGCCTTGTAAAGGCCCCAGCGGAAGCTCAACAGCCCTTCACACGCCATCCGGCGGCAGCCGCGGATACAGAAACGATTGCGTCGCCGCGTTCAACGTCGCGTTCCGCGGGGTAGATTTCGTCGCGGGCGGCCGGCCCGCGTGCCGCGTCAACCCGGCAAAGGCCCGTTCGATGGCGCGTGGCAACTCCTCCTGGTCCGTCTCGACATACCGCAAGGTCGGCCGCAAATCGCGGTGGCCCAGGGCGCGGGATACCAGGATAGCGTCGCGGGTGGTGCGATGGAGCGCCGTCGCAAATCCCGCCCGAAACGAGTGGATCGTCAGCTCCGTTCTGATCCCCGCCACGCCCTTCCAGCGCTCGAAACGGGCGTGCGCTTGGCGGGCCGTCAGACCTCTGCCCGGAACCCTTCCCGGGAACAGCTTGGACCCGGCCGGCCGCCGCGGCGGACCTCCCAGGAATTTCTCCAGCGACTCGGCCAGAATCCGCGGCACAGGGACGTTCCGCGCCCGCCCTCCCTTCGTATCCCGCACGCGGAGTATTCCGCCATCGGCGTTGTAGTCGCTGGCGTTGAGCCGCAGAGCCTCGGTCCGCCGGAGACCGGTGAGGGCATAGGTGGCGAAGAGCGCCTCGTCCCTGAGGCGCAAGCGGTCCCCCGAGCGCCGGATTGCCGAGAGCAGCGAGTGTGTTTCCGGCGGCGTGATCGCCGGCGTGCGAGGCGATTCCACCCTCGCCAGGCGAAGGAGCGCCGCGGGGTTCCTCGAAATCCGGCCTGTTTCGTATGCCCATCGGAAAAAGGTTCGGTAGGCGCTCCTATGGCGGTTCAACGTCGCCTCGGACCTTGCCGGCGCTCCGTCGCCCGCGGCCACGGACATGCCGGCCACCGCCGCGTCCAGCTCGCCGGTGGAAAGCGCTGCCAGGGCCGCCCGGGCGCCAAGAGATTCACCCAGCGACGCGAGGCTTGCGGCGTAAGATTCGATCGTCGCGGGCGACTTCCCGGCCGCCTTCAGGTGGACCAGGTAGTCGCCGGCGGCCTGGCGAAACCCGGAGCGGCTGCCGTCTCCGCCAATTGGCGGCGAAGCGGCCGAAGATTCGCCGGGAATGAAGGCGCGGCGGACCGCGGCGCCCTGGATGGAACGCATATGGAACTCCTTTCGTGAGGACCGGCAGGCGGCCGGCGGGGCTCCCGCCGCTCGAGGACGGCGCGAAGTACGGCTTCGAAATCCGTTTTGAACCTGATTATGCCGGGGCGCTTGCGACATTTTCGGCTTCGCGGACCTGTGCCGCGCGCGCGGCGCGCGGCTGCCCGGCGCGAAAAAGGCCCTTTCCTTCGCCATTTTCGAATTTCGACAAATCCGGCGCCTTGGAACGGGAAATATCTGTCTGAGGTTTCAGTCACTTAGAGGAGTGTCGCAAGCGGGTGCCCATAAAACGTCGCAAACCGGTTTTCGCAATCCGGTGACTTATCCGCAACTTATTGAAACGACTAGATGTTTTGTAGGTTGGAGATTCCTGAGGAAAGCTAAGTCCAATGATTCCTTCTACGCTCCGGCGGATCCTAGAATAGCAATACTGGGAACACTGGGGGCTACCGGAGGTAGGAGGGGCACGCACACTACGGACATAGAGTAATTGGGTATAATTGCAGTGTGGAGTTTCGGAATTAAATCTAACTCGTCTGTGCGGTGACCCTATGGGCCACTTAGTAATACCACAACCATTTACTAGCCGCAGCATTACTGTTTTCGCGACGAGCATCGTTTACCTCCGGCGCGAACTGAACGTGCCGAGCGCCAGGATCGCGGAGGCGTTCGGGACATCGGAATCGAATGTTAACACCATTCGGAGCCGCGGAAGCGGCGTACTGGGCGATCCCGGGCTGGACCTGTTGCTTCGCCCCGAAGCGAGTCGCGGAAGCCCTTCCTTTGCGGCCCGCTATGGAATACGGCGCCGCATCCCCCACAAGCCTGCTTCGGGCGGCTCCCGCAACCTGGAGCGGACCGAGGCCGAGTTCGACCGCATTGTTACCGCTCATCGGGCCGATTACGATTTTCTGGCTGGTGCGCGGGCCCTCCGTGGCATGCGCGAGCGGATCGGGTATCCCCAGCGGTGGGGGTTCCTACGGCTGGTCGCCCGGATTCACGCCATGCGAAGCTGGTTTTTCAGCCATAGCGGGTTCGGTGCTTCGTCCTTGCGCGAGGCCGCGCTCGGAGTCCCGCTTCTGGACTACCTCTACGCGCGGTCGGGGGATTCCTCGCTTTTGCGCGAGATACGAAGCTGTTACGTGGCGGCCTCAAACGCCAGCCTTCTGCGGCGTCACCCGGCCACGGCGAGGCTGCTCCTCGAGAAGGCCCGGCAGGTCTCCGAAAGCCTCGGTTCCGGCCCGGATTGGGAATGGATCCGCCAGCAGGGGACAGCCTGCTTTCAATCGGGCGACCCGGACGAAGCTCGCCGGCTCTACAGGCTAACAGCGGAAATGGCGGAGCCCGGAGATGCCCCAAGCAACGGATTCCCCGGCCGCCGCCACCTCTCTCTTCTGCAACGAGTGGATTGGGACGAAGCCGTAAGCGACCTGGACTGCACCGAACGGCGGATGGGGCGGCATTCGCTGGAGTACTCGGTACAGCTCAACTGGACGGCCGCGGCTGGCATCGCCTCGGACGACGCCGTTCTGAATCGGCGGGCTCTTGAAATGGCCGGACAAGCGCCAGTCGAGCTCTTCGCTTCCTTGGGGCATCAGGCCACGGTCAGCCATCTCCTGCGGCTTACAGGCCTCCTCAACCTTCCCCCGTCCTCGCGGACGCCCTGGATGCGGTTCCTGATGTACGAGAACGCGTTCCGGGACTGCTGACGACGAACCCGCACGGCCTTTCCTCATTTCCGGTCGCCGGCGGCGCGGAGCGCCAGGCCCGATCTTACAACTCTTGCCTTGGGTGGCGTTCGCGCTTACCCGTACTGTGGAGCAGAGCCTGAGACGCGCACAGCGCCGCTCGGGCCGCCAGTTTTGGGAGAAGTGTAATGGCAAAATGCTTTTTCACCGGGATCGAGGTCGATCTCGAAAACGCCTATCTCCTCGACCGTGGCGCGGCGAAGCGGGCCCTCCGCAGTCTGAAACTCCGCGTGGCGGCCGTAGAGCGGCTGATTTCCCAATTGAACCCCAAGGACAATGTTGAGGTGTTCGACCGCAAATCCGGGGGCGCCAAGGTTCGTCCGCAAAGAAGGCTGGTTTGCCGGACGGTTGCGGACGCTCTGTCGGCGTCCTACCCCGAGTCCCCGCTGTTTCTCGCGTGGCGCGAATTCACGGCCAGACGGCCGCCTGTCTTCTCCGAATTCCAGAGGAGTTCCGGCGCCGCGGCCGAATCCGGCGGCCATCAAGCGCGGCAAGAACCCGCAACAGCCGCGGGTGCGCAAGATCGCGCCGGCGAGGACGCCCATGCCGGTCCTGAGTGAAACCCTGACGGTGCTCGGCTGCGGATTGCAAGCGGCCTCCTTCGCCCTCCGTGAAACCTTGCGGTTCAAGGCGCGGGGCGGCTCCCTTGTCGTCCACGACGCGGCCGGCAGGGGAGCCATGACGCTCAGCGCCTCAAACAAAATGGAGCTCGAACCCCGCAGGGTAGTCTGGGTCGACCTGGCGGACAGGCGCCACCCCCTCTCTCTCTTCCAGACTCGGCGTTCAGAGCACTTTCGCGGCATATGGGCCAGGGTGCTGAAGTCCATTCGCAATGTGGCCAAGGCCCGCATCGGCGAGGGCGCCTTGGAGTGGGCCGCCGATGCCGCCTACGCGCTATCCTCCGATGGCTCAGTGGGCCTCGGCGCTCTCTTTCGCTCGCTCTCGTCGGCCGAGACGCGCCGGTGGTTCCTCGACACGAGGAATGAGCCTTCGGATCTGGGCAAGCTCCTCGACATGCTCGCGTGGGCTTTGTCATTCCCGGCGGTGCATGCGGTCTCGGAGGGCGAGAATCGGGGAAAACTGCTCGAAGTTTTCGATAAGCCCTCCGTCCTTTGGCTGGAATCCGGAATCGAGCATTTTGAGCCGAAGGAGCATGTGCTGGTCCAGGTCCTCGTGGAAGCCGCGGTAGAGGACGCCCTCAGGAGCATGGCTTCCGAGCCGGCGCGCTGGGCGGACACGATGAAAGAGATGACGGTTCTCCACCTCTATCCACTCGCGCCTATTTCGTTGCCGCTGGAAAGCTGGGTCCAAGCGGATGCGGGCGCCGTTCGTCACGTTGGTGTGCACCGCCTGGACCCGGACCGTCCCCTTCCGCCGCCAGCCCTCGCATGGGTTCAAGGGAGCGAATTTCTCTGGGTCGCCGGGCGGACCGGGCCACTACGCGAGAACTGCCACGGGAAGTGGCTCTCCAGCCCGGAAATGGGCCGTATCGGGGAGATGGCAAGCAACGAACTGTGGATTCGCGCCAACCGTTCGGGAAAGACGCTGGTCATCCGGCCGCGAAACCTAACCGCCGATACGGGTATGGCCGATCGCCTCAGGGCTTGGGCGTCGCGGAGGAGGCGGGTCGCCTCGGTTAGCCAGGTAGCGGCCGCGGTCCGGGCCGCGTCGGCGCCGGCGGGCGCGCAGCGAGACTTGTACGCCAGATTGTGCGAGATCGAGACCCTGAGGGCGGCGTGGTTCCGCGTGCGGGAGTCCAGGTCGCGCGCCGCCGGCGTGGACCGGGTCACCGCGGCCTCTTTCGCCGAAAGGGCGGAAGGCGATCTCACGGCGCTCGCCGCCGCGTTGCGGTCCGGGCAGTATCGCCCCAGACCGCTGCGCAGAATCCAGATTCTGAAGCCCGGCGGCGGCGTGCGCGATCTCGGCATCGCCTGCATTCGCGACCGCGTCGTGCAGACCGCCTGTCTGACCCTGTTGGAGCCGATTTTCGAGTCGGGGTTCAGCCGGTTCAGTTATGCTTTCCGCCCCGGTCGCGGCGCTCATCACGCCATCGCCGTCGCCAGGTCGATGATCGCGTGCGGCAGGACATGGGCCGTGGTTGCCGATATCCGGAAGTGCTTCGACACCATCGACCACGACGTTCTTCTGGGCCTGCTCGCCCAGAGAATCGCGGACGAAGAACTCCTGGCGCTGATTCGTACCTGGCTAACGGTTGACGTTCTCGAGTTCCGCGACCTGCTGCCCACCGAAATCGGGGTGCCCCAAGGCGAATCGCTCTCGCCTCTCTTAGCGAACGTCTACCTGGACCCGCTGGATAAGCACCTAGAGAGGCTGGGCCTCGCCTTCGTCCGTTATGCGGACGACGTCGTCATCCTGGCGGAGACCATGGAAGGGGCCAGAGAGGCCAGCGGCCGCTTGGCCGACTTTTTGCGGGACGTTCTGCGCCTCGAGCTCAAACCCGCCAAAACCTACTATGCGCCGGTGGCGGAAGGGTTCGGCTTCCTCGGGTTTCGTATCGCCGGCGCCTCCATCGCTATCCAGCCCGAAAGAGCCGGCCGCCTTCTCCAGTACCTTTCGGACCTTATTCGGAATCTCGGAGCGTCCGCGAACTCCCTTGGGAAGATGGCCGAATGCCTGAGCCGTATCAACTCGGTCGTACGGGGGTGGCGCAACTACTTTCTCCTGCCTGGAGAACCCGCCCTCGACGCGCGCATGAAGGAACTTGACGGGGAGATCGACCGGATCGCATCCACCCAGTTGCCGGACTCCTTGAGGGAGAATCCCGCGTGGCTGTGTCGCGAGCGTTTATCCGTGCCTGCGCCGGCCGGTGGTCCGGGCCCGGGCAGGGGGACGCCGGCCAGGGCGGCGGAGCCCGAGCCGGGTTATCCAGAGGCCTCGCCGCCCGAAGTCCCGGCGGACTGGAAAGCCGAACGGAAGGAAGGGTCCGGTCGCCAAGGCCGCGCCGCAAACCACAACGTGGGAGCGCCGAACTCCGAACAAGACGATGCCGCGCCTCTGGTGAACGCGGCGCTCAAGGACGGCGAGAGGCTCTACATTCTTACTCACCGAACCTACGTAACGGCGAACGGTGAAGACCTCGTTCTGAGGAAGAGGCGGGCCGAGGTCTTCCGGCGCCCCATGGACGAAATCGGCCTGATCTATTTGCAGGGTTTTGGCATCGCTATCTCGGTCGATGCCCAGGTAAAGCTGGCGCAACACGATGTCCCGGTGGTCCTGGCCCTCCCGCTCGGCAACCCCGTGGCCGTGGTCACCCCCATCGAGACCGCCCGGTCCTCGATTCGCAGATTGCAGGCGGTCCGGCGCGAGGACCCGGACGTGGTCGGGGCCGGAATACGGATGATAGCCGCCAAGATATCCAACCAAGCCGCGGTTCTCAAGTATTTCGCCAAGTACCGGAAGCGCATCGATCCGGAGACGGCGGTTTCGCTGATGGAATCGGCCGGGAGGATACTCGCCTTGTCGGACAGCGCGGCCGGCCTGGACCCGGTGGAGGCTGGCGTCCGTGGGGCGCTGATGGGCTTCGAGGGTCACGCCGCCGCACTCTATTGGAAACAGTTGACCGGGATCGTCCCCAGGGACCTGGGCTTCGGCGGCCGGGTCACTCTTTCCGCTCAGGATCCCGTGAACCAATGCCTGAACTATGTCTACGGGTTGCTTTACGGGGAGGTCTGGCGCGCGGTGGTCAGAGCCGGCCTCGACCCCTACTTCGGCCTGATCCACGGTTCCGTTCGCGATCAAGGGAGCCTCGTCTTCGACCTCATCGAGGAATTCCGCGCGCCGTTCGGCGACCGGATCGTAGTGGGAATGATGGGAAGGGGCTTTAGGCCGGAGACCGGGCGTCACGGCTTTCTCAGGACGGGATCGAAGCGACAATTGGTCCGGGGTTTCACGAAGCGCTGGACTAGGCCCATGCGCTTTCGATCGCGCGACTCCGCCCCTGCCGACATTCTCGCGGCGCAGGCGGCTAGCCTTGTGCGCGTTTTTCAACGCGAGGGGATCTACCTGCCTTACCGGATGCGCTGGTGACTATCCATCGAAAGCGATGAAAACGCGGGAGAGCGCTAAACCCGGTCACCAGCCATATTTGCTGACCGCGCTGCACTTAGGCCCAGACACTCTGGACAGGCGCGCTATCCTGGAGACGGCGAGTACGTCTTCAGCCAGACGAGTCGTAGATCCGAGGGCCAATGCCGCTCACTCCCGCGTTAAACGCTACAGGGAAGTACGGGAAGGCGGCTGAACGAGGTAACATGCCGCTGCGGAACGAACCCAGTATGTTATTGAAATCAAATGAAGAGACAAATCGAACAAGCCTGTTTACGAACGAACCCGACTCCGGCCCGCTGGCGCCCCCGGAGACGCCAAACGAACCTACCAAGTTATTGAAAATACACGAATCGGTACACTCGCGGAACCTATTTTTCGGAAGAAGCTGCGGCCCATGCCCGGCCTCACGCCCCTTCCGGCGCGAGCAGCAGGTCCATGAAGGATTGCGTTGCGGCGTTGAACTTCTTGCGGCGGAGATGGATCACCCCCACTGGCCGAAGCAACTCCGGGGCGTGCAGCGGCGCCGCCACTAGGCGGCCTTGGGCGACCTCGGCCTGCATGGTCCGCGCCGGCAGAATGCTGATTCCCGAGCCGAGGGCCACCGCCTCCTTAATCATCTGGATATTGTCGAAATGCATCACCAGGGTTACGGCCACGCCGTGCGAGCGCAGGAACCGGTCGAGCTCGCGGCGGATGGAAAGATCCTCGTCGAAGCCGATGAACGGCTGGCCGTCGAGATCCGCGGGGTAGATTTCGCCGCGGGAGGCCAGCGGATGGGAGGGGGGAAGCGCCACCTGCATCTCTTCCTGGCGCCAGGGAATGGCGGCGATGTCGCGGCTGGCGGTCGGATAGCTCACCAAGCCCAGATCGGCCGATTCGCCGCGCACCGCTTCATAAACCTTGTCCGGGCGCTCGTATTCCACATGGAGTTGCGCGGCCGGGTGGCGCGCGGCGAAAGCCTCCTGGAGACGGCTCATCTCGGAAAGGCCGATGGAATAAATGGAGGCCACCCGCACGGTCCTTTCGACGCTGCCCTTGAGGCCTTCCAACTCGCGGGCGAACTCCTCCTCGCGGCGCAGCACGTCGCGGCAGAACTCGTAGTACAGCTTGCCGGCCGGCGTCAGATCGAGCGGCCGTTTGCTGCGGTCCAGCAGCCCCACCGCGAGGCGACGTTCCATTTCCTGGATGTGCTGGCTGGCAGCAGACTGGCTGACGCCGCAGTGCGAGGCGCCTTTGCTCATGCTACGCGCGGAGGCTATCTCCTTGAAAAGCAGTAGATCGCTGAACGGCACGAATCTATCATAACATAAGTTCTCCTAATGTAAAGAATGAACAATATCCTTGTTGCATAATAGTAAAGGGCGTGCTACACTGCTCCCAAAGCCAATTCTTGTTTGGGCTGGGTTGGATCTTCCCCAGACTTGTCGGAATCCGAGGCGCCATGAGCGATTCTGTTGTAACGAACGGTCTACCTCCAGCGCAGGGGCTCTACGACCCGCGCAACGAGCGCGATTCGTGCGGCATCGGATTCGTAGCCAACGTCAAGGGCCAGCGTTCCCACGACGTAATCGTCAAGGGCATTCAGGTTCTGGTGAACCTGACGCACCGCGGCGCGTGCGGATGCGATCCCCAGACGGGCGATGGCGCGGGCGTCCTCATTCAGATTCCGCACGGTTTCTTCGCGCGCGAATGCGGCCGGCTGGGCTTCGCGCTGCCCCATCCCGGCGAGTACGGCATCGGCATGACGTTCCTCCCCGTGGAGCCGCACGCGCGGCTCCAGTGCGAGGGTATTGTGGAGCGCATCGTACGGGAAGAGGGCCTCACCGTCCTGGGCTGGCGCGACACGCCCATTGACGGATCGGCGATCGGCCGCGTGGCGCGCGCCTCGCAGCCGTATATCGAGCAGATCTTCGTGGGCCGCGGCAAGGGCATGAACGAGGATGCGCTGGAGCGCAAGCTGTACGTGGCGCGCAAGCGCGCGGAAGGCGAAGTGGCCGCTTCGGAGATACCCGGCAAGGACTTTTTTTACATCCCTTCGTTCTCCGCGCGCACCATTGTCTACAAGGGTCTCCTGCTCGCGCCGCAGATCGGGCGGTTCTATCCGGAGTTGAGTGACCCGGAAGTGGTGAGCGCCTTGTGCCTGGTGCACCAGCGCTTCTCCACCAACACGTTTCCCACCTGGCCGCTGGCGCACCCGTTCCGCTACGTGGCGCACAACGGAGAAATCAATACCCTGCGCGGCAACGTGAACTGGATGCACGCGCGCCAGTCCGTGCTGGCCTCGCCGCTGTTCGGCGCCGATCTCAAGAAGCTGTTTCCCATCATCCAGCCGGGCGGCAGCGATTCCGCGAATTTCGATAACGCGCTGGAACTGCTGCTGCTGGCGGGCCGGTCCTTGCCGCACGCCATGGCCATGCTGATTCCGGAAGCGTGGGCCAAGAACCGGCACATGAACCCGCAGAGGCGGGCCTTCTACGAGTACCACGCCTCGCTGATGGAGCCGTGGGACGGCCCGGCGGCCATGGCGTTCACCGACGGCCGTTCCATCGGCGCCACTTTGGACCGCAATGGCTTGCGCCCCGCGCGCTACCTGGTGACGAAGGACGGTCTGGTGGTGATGGCCTCGGAGACCGGCGTTTTGCCGGTGGCTCCCGAGGACGTGCAACTTAAGGGCCGCCTGCAGCCCGGCAAAATGCTGCTGGTCGATACCGTAGAGGGACGGATCGTTTCCGACCGGGAGCTGAAGGCGCGCCTCTACGGGCGCAACCCGTATCAGCTCTGGCTGAAGGAGAACCAGATCACTCTCGACCAACTCGCCGACCCGCCGCGCGAGTACGGTCCCGATGAGTCTACGCTGATCCGCCGGCAGCGCGCGTTCGGCTACACGGAGGAAGACCTGCGGATGGTCCTGGCGCCGATGGCCGCCAACGGCGAGGAACCCGTCGGCTCGATGGGATCCGATACGCCCCTGGCCTGCCTGTCCGATCTGCCGCAGCCGCTGTTCCACTATTTCAAGCAGCTCTTTGCGCAGGTCACCAATCCTCCCATCGACCCCATTCGGGAGGAGATGGTGATGTCGCTCACCAGCTACATCGGGACCGAGCGCAACATCCTGGACGAGACGCCCCGGCACTGCCACACGCTCAAGCTGCCGCACCCCATCCTCACCAACCGCGACCTGGAGAAGCTGCGCCGGGTGTCGCAGGGCGATTTCCTGGCCACCACGCTGCCCCTGCTGTTCGCCGTGGAAGAAGGCGCCACGGGCCTGGAGCGCGCGCTGGGCCAGCTTTGCCGGCGCGCCTCGCTGGCCATTCAATCCGGATACACGCTGCTGATTCTCTCCGACCGCGGCGTCGACTCCGAATTCGCGCCCATCCCCAGCCTGCTCGCGCTGGCGGCCGTTCACAACCACCTGGTCCGCGAGGAGACGCGCACGCAAGTGGCGCTCATCGTGGAATCCGGCGAACCGCGCGAGGTGATGCATTTCGCGTTGCTGATCGGCTACGGCGCGAGCGCCGTGAATCCGTATCTGGCGCTGGAGACCGTGGGACCGGATGGCGCGGAGAAGTTCATCAAGGCCATCAATAAGGGACTGCTGAAGACGTTTTCCAAGATGGGCATCTCCACCCTGCAAAGCTACCGCGGCGCGCAGGTCTTCGAGGCTATCGGGCTGGACCGGCTGCTTGTCGAGAAATATTTCACGGGAACCGTGTCGCGCATCGGCGGCGTCGGCCTGGAGGTTCTTGCCCAGGAAGCCGTCCTGAAACACCGGCACGCCTTCCGCCCCATCACGGAATCCGAAGCGGACCTGGTTCCCGGCGGCGCCTACCAGTACCGCGCGCGGGGCGAATTTCACCTGGTCAATCCGGAAACCATCGCGAAGGTTCAACAGGCGGTGCGGCAGGGAAGTTCCCAGACCTTTAGGGAGTACACGGACCTGATCGACCATCGGAACCGGCAACTCAGCACGCTGCGGGGGTTGCTCGAGATCCGGGACGCGGCCGAACCTGTGCCGCTCGACGAGGTGGAGCCCGCCTCGGAGATCGTGAAGCGCTTCGCCACCGGGGCCATGTCGTTCGGCTCGATTTCCAAGGAAGCTCACGAGACCCTAGCCATCGCCATGAACCGCATCGGCGGCAAGTCCAACACCGGAGAGGGCGGGGAAGACGAGGAGCGCTTTCAGGATCTGCGGCGCAGCGCGGTGAAGCAGGTGGCCTCGGGGCGGTTCGGCGTCACCGCCAACTACCTGGTGAACGCCGACGAATTGCAAATCAAGATGGCGCAAGGCGCCAAGCCGGGCGAAGGCGGCCAGCTTCCGGGCCACAAGGTGGATAAGGTCATCGCCCGCGTGCGCCATTCCATCCCCGGCGTGGGCCTGATTTCGCCGCCGCCGCACCACGACATCTATTCCATCGAGGACCTGGCGCAGCTCATCTACGACCTGAAAAACGTCAATCCCGCGGCGCGCATTTCCGTCAAGCTGGTGGCCGAGGTGGGCGTCGGCACGGTGGCGGCCGGGGTGGCCAAGGCGCACGCCGACGTAGTCCTGATTTCCGGCGACTCCGGCGGTACCGGCGCCTCGCCGCTGAGTTCCATCCGGCACGCCGGCATTCCCTGGGAGCTGGGCTTGGCGGAAACTCACCAGGTGCTGGTGATGAACGACCTGCGGGGCCGCATCCGCGTGCAGACCGACGGCAAGCTGCAAACCGGCCGCGACGTGACCATCGCCGCGCTGCTGGGCGCCGAGGAATTCGGTTTCTCCACGACGCCGCTCATCGCCCTGGGCTGCATCATGATGCGCAAGTGCCATCTGAATACCTGCCCGGTGGGGATCGCGACCCAGGACCCGGTGCTGCGCGCGCGCTTCGCCGGTGCCCCGGAGCACGTCATCAACTTCTTCTTTTTCCTGGCCGAGCAGGTTCGCGGCTACATGGCGCGCATGGGCTTCCGGACGTTCGACGAAATGATCGGCCGCGTGGACCGGCTCGAGGTCCGCCCGGCCGTGGATCACTGGAAGGCCAAGGGCCTGGATCTCTCCCTGCTGCTGTACAATCCGCCCACGCCGACGCGCATCGCGCGCCGCTGCGTGCAGGCGCAGGATCACGGCCTGCGGGCGGCGCTGGACCACGAACTGATCGATTGGGCGCGTCCGGCGCTGGAGGGCAACGGTCCGGTCGACGTGCGGCTGCCGATTCAGAACGTGCATCGCACGGTAGGCGCCATGCTTTCCGGCGAGATCGCGCGGCGCTACGGCTCGGCGGGATTGCCCGACGATGCCATCCGGTTCCGCTTCAACGGTTCGGCCGGGCAGAGTTTCGGCGCGTTCCTCGCCAGGGGCGTGACGCTGGAACTGGAAGGCGACTCCAACGATTACATCGGCAAGGGGCTTTCCGGCGGCAGGCTGATCGTCTATCCGCCGCGCGGGTCGCGGTTCGCTCCCGAGGAAAACATCCTGGTGGGCAACGTCGCCCTGTACGGCGCCACCGAAGGCGTGGCGTACTTCAACGGCGTCGCGGGCGAGCGCTTCGCGGTCCGGAACTCGGGCGCCACGGCGGTGGTGGAGGGTCTGGGCGATCACGGCTGCGAGTACATGACGCGCGGACTGGTGGTGGTGCTCGGGAAATGCGGCCGCAATTTCGGCGCGGGCATGAGCGGCGGACTGGCCTTCGTGTACGACGAGAAGGGCGATTTCGCCGACAAGCGCTGCAATACGGCCAGCGTGGCCCTGGAGCCGATCGGCGAAGACGAAACCGACGCGCAGCTTCTCTACGCGTTGATCGCGCGGCACGTGGCGGCCACCGGCAGCCCGCTCGGCCAGAGGCTGTTGGACGGTTGGGAGCAGGCGCTTCCCAAATTCATCCGCGTCTTCCCGCACGAATACCGGCGCGCCCTGGACGCCGGCGAGAAGGTGGGACACACGGTGGATCTCTCGCTGCCCCTGGGCGCCGTCGCCAGAGCCTTTGCCGCGCAACCGGTGGGAGATTAAGCCAATCATGGGCAAAGTCACCGGTTTCCTGGAATACGAGCGCGAAACGGCCGAGCGCCGGCCGGTCGCCGACCGCGTCCACGACTGGTTCGAAATCTACCGGCCGTTCCCCGAGGAACGCGCCCGCACGCAGGGCGCGCGCTGCATGGATTGCGGCGTCCCGTTCTGCCACACCGGCTGCCCGTTGAACAACGTCATTCCCGACTGGAACGACCTGGTCTACAAGGGCCGCTGGCGCGACGCCCTCCGCCGCCTGCATGCCACCAATAACTTCCCGGAGTTCACGGGCCGCATTTGCCCCGCGCCCTGCGAGGCCGCCTGCGTGCTGGGCATCAACGCCCCGCCGGTGACCATCAAGCAGATCGAGAAGGAGATTGTGGACCGCGGCTTTCAGGAGGGCTACATCCATCCCGAGCCTGCGGCGGTCCGGAGCGGCAAGCGCGTGGCCATCGTCGGTTCGGGGCCGGCGGGTCTGGCCGCCGCGCAACAGTTGGCGCGCGCCGGGCACGACGTGACGGTCTTCGAGAAGGCCGACCGCATCGGCGGTTTGCTGCGCTACGGCATTCCCAATTTCAAGATGGAGAAGCATCTCATCGACCGCCGCCTCGACCAACTGCGCCAGGAAAGCGTGACGTTTGAAACCAACGCGCACGTGGGCGGCAACGTTCCGGTGGAGGATCTCCGCAAGGATTTCGACGCGATCCTGCTGGCGGGCGGCTCCGAGCATCCGCGGGACCTGAAGGTCCCGGGGCGCGAGCTGGGCGGCATTCACTTCGCCATGGAATTTCTGCCGCAGCAGAACCGGCGCAACGAAGGCGACACGGTTCCGGAATCCGAGGCCATTCTCGCCACCGGCAAGCGCGTGGCGATCATCGGCGGCGGCGATACCGGCGCCGATTGCCTGGGCACGAGCCATCGCCAGGGCGCGGCGTCGGTAGCGCAATTCGAGCTGTTGCCGAAGCCGCCCGACGAGCGTTCGCCCTCCACGCCGTGGCCGCTGTGGCCCATGCAGCTTCGTGTCGAAAGTTCGCACGAGGAAGGCGGCGTGCGCGATTGGGCCGTCTCCACCACCCGGTTCACGGGCAACGGGAATGGCCGCGTCCGGCAACTGCACGCCGCGCGAGTCGGCCCGCCGCCGAAGTTCGAGCCTCTGCCCGGCACGGATTTTTCCCTAGACGTGGATCTGGTGCTGCTGGCCATGGGCTTCCTGGGCCCGGTGAGAAACGGCATGATCGAGCGCCTCGGCGTGGCCCTGGATCAGCGCGGCAACGTGGCGGCGGACGAGAACTACATGACCAGCGTCCCCGGCGTTTTCGCGGCGGGGGACATGCGCCGCGGCCAATCCCTGGTAGTGTGGGCGATCGCCGAAGGGCGCAAAGCGGCGAGGGGCATAGACCAATACCTGATGGGTGCGACCTCCCTGCCGTAGGCGAAATCCTCGGAAGAACGCCAGCGCGAAGGCAGGCGTGGCAGCCTGAAAGGCCACTCCACGGCGTCCGTTTTGACTTCGTGGCGTCCACTGGCTATTCCTTAGGTGTGGGAGGCAGGTTCGGAGCTCGGGCGGCGTTTGTCCTGATCGGCTTCACGGCGGCGGTGGCGCAGATCGTTCTGCTGCGTGAGCTGATGGCCGTGTTCGGCGGCAACGAGATGTCGCTGGGCCTGATGCTGGCAAGCTGGCTGCTTTGGACGGCCGTGGGAAGCGCCGTCTGGGGCCGCCTGGCGGCGCATCTGGGCGAGCCTCGCCATGGCGTGGCCGCCCTGGAGACGCTGGCGGCGCTGGCGCTTCCGCTCACCATCTACGCCGTACGACTCTCGAAGGCCGCGCTGGAAACCGTTCCCGGCGAAAGCCTCGGGCCGGCGGCCGCGCTTCCGGTTTCGCTCGCCGCGTTGAGCGTCTTCTGCCTTTTTTCCGGCGCGCTATTCACCGCCGCCGGGCGCCTGCGCGCCCACCAGACCGGCGCGGGCGCGGCCACGGCCACGGGCGCGGTCTATCTGCTGGAATCTCTCGGCGCGGCGGCGGGAGGGTTGCTGGCGGGGTTTGTGCTGGTTCGATTCCTGGGCGCTCTGCAGATCGCGTGTTTGCTGGGCTTGCTGAATCTGCTGGCCGCGCTGTGCTTCACGCTGCGCCGCGCGGCGGGCCGGCTGGCGGTGGCTTTGGTCTTGGCGGGGGTCTTTGCCGTGGTGTGGTTGCCGGCCGGCGTGCCCACGCTGGAGACGGCTTCGCTCAACCGGCTGTGGCCGGGGTATCGCCTGGTTGCGGCGCGGAACTCGGCCTATGGCAACCTGGCCGTGGTGGAGGCGGAGGGGTCGCGCAGCCTCTACGAAAACGGACTGCTTCTGTTCCACGCTCCCGATCCGGAAGGCGCGGAGGAAGCGGTTCATTACGCGCTGCTAGAGCACCCCGCGCCGCGCAGCCTTCTGCTGATTGGCGGCGGCCTGAACGGGAGCTTGGGACAGGCGCTGGAACACCCGTCGCTCGAGCGCGTGGATTACGTGGAACTCGACCCGGCCATCCTCGACCTGGCGCGCGATTATTTTCCCCAGACGTGGGCGCCCATCCGCGACGACGCGCGCGTCCATGTACACATCACCGACGGACGCCTGTTCCTGCGGACCACCGACCTCTCGTTCGATGTGGTGATCGTGAACCTGCCGGAGCCGCAGACGGCGCAATTGAACCGCTACTACACGCTGGAATTCTTCCGCGAAGCCGCGGCGAAGACGACCCCGGACGGCGTGCTCTCCTTCGCGCTCCCGGCCTCGGAGACCTACATCAGCCCGGACATGGCCGCGTTTCTTCAAACCATAGCGCGGACGCTCGGCGCGGCGTTCGCCGAGGTGGTGGCGATTCCGGGCGACCCGATCCACTTCTTCGCCGCCAAGCGCGCCGGCGTTCTGACGGGCGACGCTGGCGCGCTGCTGGCGCGCTTGCGCGAGAGGCGTCTCGCGACCGCCTATGTCCGCGAGTATTACCTTCCGTTCCGCATGTCGACGGCGCGGATGGCGGCGCTCGCCGCGCGCATCGAGCCGCCGCCCGGAACGCGCATCAACCGGGATTTCGAACCGGCGGCCTACTACTTCGATATCGCCCTGTGGAGCAGCCGCTTCAGCGGCGGATACGCGCGGCTCTTGCACGGCATGGCAAGCGTGAGCTTCCGCTGGCTGGCGGCGTGCGCGGCGCTGCTGGCGGGCGCGCTAGCGGTGGGCGCACTCTTACGCCGCGGGAGCCGGGGCAGGGAAGCCACAGCCGCGGCCAGTTGCGCGGCCGCCATGGGCTTCACGCTGATTGGGCTGGAGGTGCTGCTCCTGCTGGCTTTTCAGGCGGTCTACGGATCGGTGTATCAGCAGCTCGCGCTGCTGATCGGCGCGTTCATGGCGGGGTTGGCGCTCGGCAGTTGGCTGGCAACCCGCCGCGCCGGAGAATCCCATGCGCGGGATCTGCGCGCGCTCGGCGGGTCGCAATGCCTCGCGGCGCTGGCCCCGCTGGCGGTGTGCGGACTGCTCGCCCTTCTGCCGCGTCTTTCGTATTCCGGCGGCCAGATTCTGCTGACCGGCGCGGCGCTTCTCTGCGGCGCGATGGGAGGCTGGCAATTCCCGGTGGCGAGCCGCATTTTCTTCTCGCAGGCGAAGCCGCGCGGGCTGGGAACGCTCTACGCTCTCGATCTGGCCGGTTCCTGCGCCGGCGCCGTGCTTTTCAGCGCCTATCTGATTCCCGTATTCGGGTTCGCGCGGACCGCGCTGCTGGCCGCCGAACTGAACCTCGGCCCCGCTGCGCTGGTGCTGCTTGCCGGGAGGCGCCGCGTCCTTACCGTCCCAGCGTCTGAGACAAATAGTCCACGATCTGCTTGACCTCCGCGTCGGACGCCTGCGCTCCCCGGGCCACCATATTCTGCACCACCACATTCCACTCGGCGGCATTCATGCGCCGGCTGGTCACCACATCCATCGCATGGCAACTGGTCGCGCAGGTTTTGGTCAATAACGCGCGCCCTTGGCTGGGCGACAAAGTCGCCGGCGGAAACGCGCCGGCTTGCGGAACATCGCGTCGCGCCGCGGCGGCCGCGGCAACCGCCTGTGTGACCGAAACCGGCAGCGGCTTCCGGGGCACATCCGGCAGCGCAAACGCCACCAGGGTGTTGCCCAACCCGCCGCCCTGGAGCGCGCCGGCCCCTTCCGCCATGACGGCCACGTATTGCCTTCCGTCGCGTCCCATGTACGTGATGGGGATGCTGTGCGCGCTGGCCTCCAACTTCGCTTCCCAAAGCAGCTTTCCCGTCTTCGCCTCGAACGCCCACATCCGCGAATCGTTGCTCGCCCCGATGAACACCAGGCCGCCCGCTGTGACGATGCTT
Organism: Bryobacteraceae bacterium; assembly: GCA_050012095.1. Taxonomy (GTDB): domain Bacteria; phylum Acidobacteriota; class Terriglobia; order Bryobacterales; family Bryobacteraceae; genus BOG-224. Next base: position 48,366 of record JBEKHV010000001.1, read on the forward strand.
CCTCCCTGGTTTGGCGCCCCCGTATCGTGCACCCCCAGCGCCTCGAGAGCATCGATCCTTCCCAGCGGCGACCGCCACGCAATGTCGCCCGAAGCCAGATCGACCGCCACCAGTTCTCCAAACGGCGGATTCTGGCACGGGATGTTCGTGGCTGGATCCCAGAACCGCGCATAGGGCCCCGCCGAAGAGGTGCGCTGGTAATCCGTTCCCTGTTTCTGCAAGTGTCCCCACTGTCCGAGGTCCGTCACGTTTGCGAACAGGAGGCCCAGCGCAGGGTCGATCGACACTCCGCCCCAATTCGCCCCCCCTTGGGAACTGGGGAACAGCAGGGCGTTTTCTTCGGTGGGCAGCGGCGTATACGGCCCGCCGATTTTCATGTGGTTTGTTTCAAACAATTGCTGGCAAAAACGCGCGTGGTCGGGCGAGCGGTCGTACAGTTCCTCCAGGCGAAACGTATTCTTCGCCAGCGGCGGAGGTTTGAGCGGGAAAGGCTGCGTTTTGGACGTCGCCTCCCCCGGAACCGTCGATTGGGGCACGGGCCGTTCTTCCATTCCGTAAACCGGCTCGCCCGTGACGCGGTCGAACACAAACAGCAAACCCATTTTGGTGGCCTGCGCGACGGCCGGAATGACGCGGCCCCCGCGGTGCACGTCGAACAACGCCGGCGCAGCCGCCGGATCGTAGTCCCAAAGGTCGTGGTGCACGAGTTGCCGGTACCACTTCAGCTTGCCGGTGCGCGCGTCGAGCGCCACCAGGCAGTTTCCATAGAGGCCGTCGCCGACCCGGTCCGCGCCGTAGAAATCGGAGGTAGGGGCCCCCAACGGCGCGTAGACGATTCCGCGCTGGGCATCGACGGTGAAGAACCCCCACACATTCGTGCCGGAGCGGTTCTTCCAGGCATCGGCTGGCCACGTTTCCGAGCCCGGTTCCCCGGGGCGAGGCACGGTGTGAAAGGTCCAGAGCAGCTTACCCGTCCGGGCATCCCATCCGCGAATGTCGCCGTATGCGCCGATGGTCGGCGTGCGCTCGCCGTTGCTGCATCCGGTGATGACTACGTCGCCGAAGACCGCCGGCGGGGAGTTCAACGCGTAGCGCGCGTCCTTCAAATCCCCCAAGATGCCGGGCAGCAAATCCAAGCGGCCCTGGTCCGCAAATCCCGCGGAGGGCTTTCCGGTGGCGACATCGAGCGCCAGCAGGAAATGCCCATTGCCCGTGAAGACGCGGGGAGGCAGACCGCCGCCGCCCGGCCAATACGCCAGGCCGCGCAGAGAGACCGGGGTCGCGGCGTACTTCCACAGCAATTCGCCCGTCTCCGGAACGAGCGCATACACGCCATCCGGAGCGTTCACATACATCACCCCGTGGATGACGATGGGCACGGCCTCCGAACCGGGCCTTCCCGTACGGAATGTCCACGCGAGTTTCATCCGCTCCACGTTGCCCGTTTGAATCTGCCGCAACGTGGAATACCGCATGGCGCCGGGATCGTTCCCATACGACGGCCAGTCGGTTTGAGCGTACCCAGCAATACAGAACGTCAACAGAACAGCGAATCGAGTCATCGGATCATTCTATACAGCTCAAGCCAGGATTTCCACTCCGGCGCTGGAAAAGAGGCGCGCGGCAAACCGTGGACTATAAAAAGACCAAGTCCTTCATCGGGTAGTGCTTCCGGTTTCGCGTCCAGAGCGCTGCGCTGTTCAACACAGCGGCAGCGGCAATCAAAGCATCACCGAGTTCCACCGCATGGCTCTTTCTGTAACGTCTTAGATAATCGCCTGTCAGGCGGCCGGTTGCGGCGTCGATCGGAACACATGTCAATGCGCGGAACAGGTTGCCGATTGCGTCATGTTCAAGCGGGCGCGCCCCGGCCCAGAGCTCGGCGGCGCTAACCGGACTTTCGCACTTCGAGCCACATGCCCCTTTGTTTTCAACGGAAGCGCCCCTGCTGGCAAAGGATCTCGGCCGGCTCTCCGCCAAGGATTACGACAATCTGAACGGGCAAGCAATCGACGTCAAACGCATGCTCGCCGGTCTCATTCAGAAACTGAAACCCTCGCCCAATCGGTTAGCGGCAAACGGTAAACGGTGAACGGTCAGCGGATCGCGAAATCCCAAACCTGCATGTTCACTTTGCCTGCGGTGTACTCGACAACCGCGTACTCGCCTGGGGATAGGGGGATTTTGGGCGCAATGTGGTACAGGTTCTCGGCCACTTCCCGCTGGACGATCGGAACCAGGTACGGTTCTTCGACGCGCTCCTTGGTCATCGGCGCAATCGTGATGTTTTCGACGATGCGCGCCGCGCCTTTCGTCACCAGTTTCACGATGCCGAACTGCTCGGACTGGGAGAGTTGGATATAGAACTCCTGGCCGGGGTCGGAGAAGACGCTGGACGAGTGCGCGCCCTTCAACTCCAGCGTGTCCGTCTCGGGCGCCGGGGCGGGCGACAGGCGTTTCAGGATGTTTAGGCCTGTGTTGGTATGAACGGTGGATTCGGCCTGCTTCAGGACCTTGGTCTGCTGGCCAACGACCCAGTACACGCCAGGGTCCTGGGGAATGCGCGACGCCTCGCTCTGGACCTCGCGCTCTGCCGTCGCCTCTTCCGCGATGATCTTGGCCTGCTTGTCCGTATCGGCCTGGCGATCGGCGGCTTCGGCTTCGGTACGTTTGAGATCCACCAGTTCCAGCGGGATTTCCTCCCACTGGCTCCGCTCGACGCTGTAGAAGCGCACGCGGTCGGCGAGAACCTGGTACTCCCGGACCAACTGGTAGCCGCCGTTGGCGAGGTATAGCTTGACATTCGCCGCCCAGGCGGCAACCGCCAGCGCAAGCACGGCAAGCAGGCTCCAACGCATATCCCTAGTGACTACTGTAACGCCGGTTGGGTTTCACGGCCGGGAGCTAACGGTGGAGCGCCGCCGGCGTCATCGGTAGGGGGTTGGCTGCCGTCGTGGCCGGGGAGAGGACGCCTTCACCATGCCGCATACTCGCGCGCCGGTTTTCACGGATGACGCAGGGAACAGGTTACGGGCGTGCGCGGGAGCAACGCGCCCAGCCATAATAGACTTTTGAGGTTCGAACGGCTTATGTCCATTTTCAAACCCGCCGCAGCCATTGCGCTGTGCTATTCGATTGCCATGCCGGGCTTTGCCCAAGCGCCGTACATGACGGCGAGTCCGAGCCACGGCATCATTGCCTGGTTTTCGCGCGATTACCTGGCGCGGCCCGCGAGGCCGGTCAGTTGGGCGGACTCCGACCGATTGGAAAGGCTGATGCGCGCAGGCAACATCTACCTGTCGCTGCGCGACGCCCTCGCGCTGGCGCTGGAAAACAATCTGGATATCGAGAGCGCCCGCTACAACCCGCCCCAGGCCGAAGCGAACCTGTTGCGGGCCAGCGCCGGCCAATTGCTGACCAACGTCTCCACCAGCATCGCCGCGGGGCCGTCCTCGGTTTCCAGCGGCGGCGTGCTGGCGGGGTCGGGCGGATTTGGCTCCGGAGCAGCCACCAGTACAGTGGGCGGGCAGCAGGGGGTTCTCAGCGGGCTGAATGTACAATTGGCTGGATCCGCCATCCCCAATCTGGACCCGGTCTTTTACACGGCAGAATCCTTTTCGCACGCAACCACGCCGCTCACCAGCGCGTTCTCGGCGGGCACGAACGCCCTGGTGACGTCGCAGAAGGGCTGGACCTACGGGATACAGCAAGGGTTCCTGACGGGCACGACGGCCACGCTGGGAATGACCAACACCTTCGGCTATTGGCAGAACGCTCCCAACAACGACTTCAACCCCACCACCAGCGCCAGCCTGTCGCTGCAAATCACCCAGAACCTGCTGAAGGGCTTCCGCCCCTCGATCAATAACCGCGCCATCCGCGTGGCCAAGAACCAGTTGCGCGTCTCGGACCTCGCCTTTGAGCAGCAGGTGATTACTACCGTCGGCAATGTGGTCAGCCTGTACTGGGACCTGGTGAGCTACGACGATGTTCTCAAGATCCGGCAGCATACCCTGGAGTTGAACACCAGTCTGTATGAAGACAACAAGCGCCGCGCGGAGCTGGGGGCCATAGCGCCCATCGACATCATTCAGGCGGAAGCCGAGATGAAGGGCGCGCAGCAGGACGTGAAGAGCGCCGAATCGGCGGTTCTCCAGCAGGAGATGGTTCTCAAGGGAGTACTCACGCGCGGCGGTCTCGACAACCTGGCGATCGCCACCGCCCGCATCATCCCCACCGACCACTACGACATGCCGGCGCAGGAAGCTGTCCGGCCGGTGCAGGACCTGATTGCGGAAGCTCTCGCCAATCGTCCCGAATTGGAACAGAGCCGCATCGGCCTCGAGGACACGCGCATCAACATGAGCGGCGTAAAGGATGCGTTGCTGCCTACGCTGTCGGTGAGCCTGAGCGCCTCCAACACGGGTCAGGCGGGCCAAGTGAACACCATTCCCTACATTCCGACGGGCGGCTCCGTCGCCATCCCTCACGATCCTACGAAGGTAAATTCATTCTTCCTGGGTGGTTACGGCTCGGTGCTGGACCAGATGTTCTCCCGGAAATTCCCGAACTACAGCGCTAGTTTCGCCTTGACCATCCCCATACGCAATCGCTCCGCGCAGGCGGATCTCATCGCGCAGGAACTTCAGTACCGGCAGTCGGAAATCCAGGACAAGCAGCTTCGGAACAACGTCAAGATCAACGTGATGAACAATTACACGGCATTGACAGAGGCGCGGGCGGCCTGGGAGAACGCCGTCGAGGCCCGGCGTCTGCAGGAGCAAACGCAGACCGGGACGCGTCGCAAGTACGAGCTTGGCACGGCGACGATTTTGGATGTGGTCGTCACGCAGCAGACCACGGTGGCGCGCGAGTTGAGCGAAACCAACGCCCTCAATCAGTACATCCATTCCCGTCTCAACCTGCAGGGCGTCCTGGGCCGCGTTCTCACCGATTACAACGTAAGCATCGACGACGCCAAGAAGGGGGTTGTGGGCCGCGAACCGGACATCATTCCGGTAGTCCCGAAGTAGGCCGGCCGCGAAGAAACAGGCCGCCGATGAACGCCGATGGACGCCGATTGAAAAGCAAAGCAATGCGGTATCGGCGTCCATCGGCGTTCATCGGCGGCCCCCATATTCTTCCCCTCGGTGTTGCTATCTTGAAGAGTGGCCCTCATCTTTCCGTTTCAACCGTATCGTTACGCCGAAAAGGCCGGCCCGCTGGGGAACCTGGTCACGCAACCGTATGACAAGATTTCCCCGGCGATGCGCGCCCGCTACCTGGCGCTGAGCCCGCACAACCTGGTGCGCGTGATCCTGGGTGAAAGCCGGCCTTCCGATTCCTTCGTGGACAACGTCTATACTCGCGCCGCGGGGAACCTGGACGGCTGGATCTCCTCCGGCGCGCTGGTCCGCGATGCGGCGCCGGGAGTGTTCCCCTACTTTCAGGAATTCACCGTTGCGGACACGGGCGAGCGCCTGGTGCGCAAAGGGTTCATCGCCCTGGGCGCGGTGGAAAATTACTCGGCCGGCGTGGTGTACCGGCACGAGCAGACGCTCTCCGGTCCGAAGAAGAACCGTCTGGAACTGCTGCGCGCCACCCGCGCGCACTGCGGGCAGATCTTCATGCTGTACCCGGACCCGGCCGGAGCCGTGGACGCCTTGCTGGACCAGGCGGCGCTCTCGGCGCCGCTGGCCGAAGTCGAAGACGAATATGGCGCCCTCCACAAGCTGTGGAAGATCGTGGACGCCGCCCCCATCCAGCGGCTCATGGCCGACAAGAAGCTGTTGATTGCCGACGGCCATCACCGCTATGAAACGGCGCTGGCTTTCCGCGACGAAAACCCCGGCCTGCCCGGCGCCGGCCAGGTCATGATGACGTTCGTCAACATGCACTCGCCCGGCCTGAGGATTCTGGCGACGCACCGGTTGGTCAATGGCATCCCGGCTGACGGCTTCCCGGACCAGTTCCTGCGCCGCGCCGGGGACGATTTCACGATCGAAGAAATCGATTCGCTCGACCGCTTGCGGCAAGCTTGGGCGGATTCCGGCGCGCGCACGGTGATCGGCGCCGCGATCGGCGTTCGGCTCTTTCTGATGGAACACCGGACCGCGCGGGGAGAATTGGACGTTCGCGTTCTCCACGAGCGCCTGCTGGAAAAGGCGCTGGGGATCGGCGAAGAGGCGGTCCGCGACCAGCGGCACCTGCGCTACGTGCGCGGCGCCGCGACGGCCATTGAAGAGGCGCGCCAGGGCGCCGCCCAGATTGCCTTCCTGCTGAAGCCGGTTTCGGTCCAGCAAGTAGCCGACATCTCTTTCGCCGGCGGCGTCATGCCGCAGAAATCGACCGATTTCTACCCGAAGCTGCTGTCGGGGCTGACGATTTACAGAGTCGGCGGCTGACGAGCCGCGATCGAGTCCGGCGGCGCGGCTTTCCGAGAAGGGGCGGCGCTTTATTTCGGCAGCGGCAGTTTCACCGCGCGTCCGGTGCGCACCGATTCCTTGGCGGCTTCGATAATCTCCACTACTCCGACGTTGACGTCCAGCGCCGTCAGACCCTCAATCGGCTTGTTGTTGCGGATCGCATCCACCATGAACGCCACCGGCGCGGCCCGCTCCGGCGGCAGCGGCTCCATGGCGACGTCGGCGGCCGGCCTCGACCCCCGGCGCAACTCCACCTTCCGCTGCGTCATATAGACGCTGCCGGCGCGGCCAAAGACCTCCAAGTCCTGGAAGCCGCGCGGCAAGTCCCAACTGCCCTCGAAGACTCCCTCGGCGTTTTTCCAGTGAAGCATCAGCGTCGATGAGTCTTCCACCTTGGGAAACGTCTCCGGACGCAGATGCGTGACTTCGGCGTAGACGGACTCCGGTTGTCCGAGGTACCACAGGCCCCAGAGCGCGTTGTAGCAGCCGAAATCCATCAAGGCTCCGGCGCCGTTTTTGTCCGGGTCGGTAAGCCAGTCGAAAAAGTACTTGTCCGTGCCGGTGTTGCCCGGGCCGCCGTGTCCCACGAGGCCACGCAGCCGCCAGACCTGCCCGATGCTGCCCGCATCCGCCTCTTTCTTGGCGGCGTAATTCGCGGGCCACCACGCCATCTGGTAGTTGCACATGACCTTGATGCCGTACTTCGCGGCCAGGTCGCGCATTGCCAGCGCGTCCTTGTAGGTCGCGGCCAGGGGCTTCTCGAAAATCACGTTGATCTTGCGGGGCGCGCACGCTTCCACGATCTCGCGGTGGCGGTTGTTCTCCACGAAGGCCCACACGATGTCGGGCTTCCGCTCGTCGAGCATCTTCTTGTAGTCGCTGTAGATCGGCACGCTGTCGCCGGCGACCTTCCTGGCGTCGGCCACCAGTTCGGGGATCGTCTCGGCGATCCCTACCAGCTTGGCGGATTCGCCTTTCGCCATTTCCGGCAGGTGACCCCAGACATGGCCGTGAACCAGCCCAATCACGGCGATCTTGTAATTCTGCGCCGCCGCCGGGAACGCCGCCAAGGCTAGCAGCGCGAACGCCAGCGATTTGGATTTCAGCATGGAATTATCCTAACACCGCGAGAAACGCGAGGTGCTACATTTGATCGAACGAGCGCGGGCCAGAGCCTCTGCGTCATGACACCGGGAGAAATGCAGCGATGTTTTGTCCTCAATGCCGCACGGAATATCGGAAAGGGTTTGTCGAGTGTTCCGACTGCCATATTCCTTTAGCAGACCACCTTCCAGAACCGGAGACGTTGGATGCTCCGGCTGACGCGGACGACCTCGATGTCCTGATCCAAACCGGCCTTGCGGGCCCAATCGCAATTGGTCTGGCCGAGGGTCTACTGCGGGAAGCCGGAGTACCTTTCTTTGCTATGGACCAAAACTCAACCGCGCGCCAGGAAAGCGGGAATATTCTCGGTTGGTGGAATGTTCGCGTGTCGAGCGAGAGGGAAGCCGAGGCCCGCGAGATCCTGCGGAGCGTGGAAGAAATGAAATAGTCGCCGCGACGGCTGCTCTCCGGCGCCTCACGGTCGGCTAAGAACCGCGCGGTGCGGCGGCTCCGGCCCGCTTCTCAGGACTCGTTCGCGATGGGGAACAACTCTTCGGGCTTCCCGCCTTCCAAGTGAAGGAAACGCGGATCCAGAAGCCGGCTGACGTTCACGTTGCCCATGGCGGAAAGGATGTTCTCCTTGAGATGGGGAAACTCTCCCTCGAATCCCGCGAACATGTCGCGCAGCGCACGCCTGACGGTCCCGGTTTTCTGCGAACAGCCGCAGGGGATGATCGGGATTCCCAGCGCTTCGGCGTAGGCTCGCGTCAGGTCCTCGGTCACGAAGACCAATGGGCGGATCAGGCGGAATTCCCGGTCGCGCGAGGTGGTGACCGGCGGCAGGGCGCTCAGCCTTCCCGTGAACATGGTATTGCGGAACAGGGCCTCGCAGAAATCGTCGGCTGTGTGTCCGAAGGCGATCGCGTTGGCGCCCAGGCCGCGCACGATTTCATAGACCGCGCGGCGGCGGTAGCGGCTGCACAGGTCGCAACCGTGCTCGGGTTGCTCCTCGATGAGGCGTAGCGACGAGGCGTCGCGGTAATAGGTCCAAGCCACCCCGCGCCTCTTCAGATACTCGGCCAACGGCTCGATGGGCCGCAGAAACTTGCCCTGTTCGACGGTAAACGCGCACACGGAGAACTCGATGGGCGCGCGCTGCTGGAGCAGCAGCAGGATTTCGAGCAAGGTAGCCGAATCCTTGCCCCCGGAGAGCGCTACCGCCACGCGGTCGCCGTCGCGCACCATCTTGAAGCGGTGTACGGCCTCCCCCACCTTGCGCAGCAGCGATTTCTCGAGTTCCACTGCTTTATGGTAGCGCGGACGGGAAGGGCGCCTCTGGGCGCTCGTATGGTAACATTAAGTCACACTAGGTAATATATGCGGACCACCAGAACGATGACCGTCTCGTTGCCTCCCGAGATGTTGAGGCAGTTCGAGGCCGTGCGTCAGAAAGAAAGCCGGACCCGCTCTGAGCTGGTGCGAGAAGCGCTGCGGACTTACTTCGAAGACCGCTACCGAACGGTCGCTCCTTCGCCGGTGGAGATCGCGGCCATCCAGCGGGGCCGCTCCGCGTTCCGCCGTGGCGACTATGTTCCCTTGAACCGGGTGTTGGATGAACTGGAAACTGTTCGTGACGGGTCCCGCGCGCAAGCAGTTGCTAAGGTTGCCCGCAAAGGACCGCGCGCGCGTTAGGAACGCGCTGCTCGAACTGCAGCGCGACCCGCTCCACGGCTTGGTGAAGACCGGCGGCAGGCTGGTCAAGCACGCCCGTACTACTGGCTGATGCTGGCCGAGAGCCATCTGACCAGGCGACTGTTCAGGAGCATGGTACGGCGGATCGATACGCTGGCAGTGGCGACGGGGTAGACGGAGGCGATGGGCACAGCGAAATCAGGGTGACCAGGACGTGAGGGCCGGAGAGATGTTTGTGGAATGCATTGAAAAGACGGGAGTTCGCGATTTTGGATTTTGCGCGCAGGGCGACAACCCGGTCTGCCAGGGTCGAAAACGGCTCCCGAAGAGAGAATGCAGTTCGCTGGACCATAGGCTGGCGGTTTTTGGTGGTTTGGCTTACACTGAATGAGATTTTGGAAGTCCAAAATGGAAATCCGGCTCAGACTGGTGATCCTCGGGGTTGACATCACCTGATAGATTCGCTATACGTCAGCAGCAGGTATGCAAACCCTTTTCTGGAAAGCCGCAAACGCAACAAGGAGTCTTCTACCGACACCGTTCAAGTCCGAAGAAGAATTCGAGAAGGCGGTTTTCGACACGCCTGAAATTCTTGAGGAAATATTCCTACTCAAGCGCCAAGTTCGTGGCGGAAATAAGAGCGGCATCCCCGATATCATCGGACTCGACAAGGAAGGTAACGTTTGCATCGTAGAAATGAAGAACGTAACGGTGGATGCTTCCATTGTTCCCCAAGTGCTTCAGTATGCAATTTGGGCAGAGACCAACCCGGATTCTGTCAAGGCGCTGTGGCTCGAATGCAAGAAGAAGCCCGATGACATCACGGTGAGTTGGGAAGACTTTGATGTTCGGGTTGTGGTGATAGCCCCAATCATATTAAGGTCCACACTCGAAATCGTCAAGCGCATCAATTACCCCGTGGATTTGATCGAGGTCAACCGCTGGGTTGACGGCGACAACCACCTGTTGCTCGTAAACAGGCTTGAACCTGACGACAAGGGCCGTCCTAAGCCGGTCGCTGGTTTAGATGTTTATGACCTTGCGCATTACGAGGCGCACTTCAATGCCGAGAGCGCCAAGGAGTTCTTTCGCTACATAAAGGAACTCGAAGAGATCGTCGCCAAAGAGAAATGGTCGCTCGAAAAGAAAGTCAACAAGACCTACTGTGGGTTCAAGGCTGGCTTCTTTAACGTGTTTGGCATCCAGTTCGTCGGTTCCAAGACGTTTGCATTCTTCATAAAGCTACCGGAAGCGGAAGCGAAGTCTAATGTCCCAGTCCCTACCAGATATGAAAGTCAGTGGAAACAAGGTCTCTACGTTATCGATCCAAAGACGACGAAGACGATGGAGTTTTTGCCGATTCTTCGAGCCGCTTATGAGCGGCAAACAGGCAAAACATACTGATATGGAGCGCGAGGAGCGCTCCATCGTCGTCGCGGCCATATTGCGGCGCACGTCCAGTATGTATTAATGCCTCTACCTTCTTTATTCTCTCCCGCTCCCGCGCGCATCGCCGCGTTCGACATTCTCCGCCGGGTCGAAGCTGGAGGGTACGCTTCCGATCTCCTCCTGGAACGGACGGCGGGGCTTGAAGCGCGCGACGCCGGTCTGGCCTCGGAGATCGTGTTCGGCGTGTTGCGCTTCCGCGCGCAACTCGACCACTTGATCGAATACTACGCCGGCCGGCGGCCGAAGCTCGACATGGAAACGCGCGTCGCGTTGCGCATGGGCGTCTACCAGCTTCGCTACCTGGAGCGCGTGCCGCCGCACGCGGCTGTGGCGGACGCGGTCGAGCTGGTCAAGCGCGCGCGCAAGCGTTCGGCCGCGGGCTTCGTGAACGCGGTGCTGCGGAAGGTGAATCGCGACCCGGTCGAGTGGCCCAGCCGCGAAGTGGAGCTGTCGTGTCCGGAGTGGCTGCTGGCCCGGTGGCAAGCCCAGTACGGGACGGAAACCGCCGCGGGGATCGCGCGCGCGGCGCTACGCGCGCCGGAGAAGTACGTTCGCATCGGGCCGCGCGGTCCCCGCGTGCAGGACATCGGGTCGCAGGCCATCGTGCCGCTGCTTCGCCTGGAGGCGGGCCAGCGGTTTCTGGATTTGTGCGCGGCGCCGGGCAACAAGACGGCGCAAGCTCTGGAGGCGGGCGTGCGCGCCGTCGCTTGCGATCTGCGTCACCGCCGCATCGTCCAAATGAGAGGGCTTGGGGCCGATCTTGTGGCGCTGGACGCCACGAAGCCGCTGCCCTTCGTCCGGCGCTTCGATCGCATCCTCGTGGATGCCCCCTGCTCCGGCACGGGTACCCTGGGCCGTAACCCGGAAATCAAGTGGCGGCTCCGCCTCTCCGACCTGGCGGACTTGCGGCGTCGCCAGGCCGCGCTGGTGACGAATGCCCTGGCGGCGCTGGCGCCCGGAGGGTTGCTGGTCTATTCCACCTGCTCGTTGGAGCCGGAAGAAAACGAGGCGGTGGCGGCCATGGTTCCCCAGCAACTCGTGATAGAGACCATGCGCCGTATTCCCGGCCGCGATGCCGGGGACGGCTTCTACGCCGCTGTGATAAAATCGGGTTAATCCGCAAATGGTTGAAATCGTTCCTTCAATTCTGTCCGCGGACTTTGCCCGCTTGGCGGATGAAATTGCTAGCGTCGAGCGCGGCGGAGCGTCCCGGCTCCATCTCGATGTAATGGACGGCCACTTCGTCCCCAACCTCACCATCGGCGTGCCCGTGGTGGAGTCCATCCGCAAGGCCACGCGCCTGTTTCTGGATGCTCACCTGATGATCGACAACCCGGAACTGTTCGCGGAGCGGTTCGTCCGCGCCGGCGCCAACTCCGTTTCGGTGCATTACGAAGCGTGCCGGAGCCTGGAGACCACGCTGGACAAGATCCGGGCGGCGGGCGCCATGGCGGGCGTGGTCCTGAATCCCGCTACCCCGGTCTCCCTTCTGGAGGACGTGTTGGAGATGGCCGATTACGTGCTTCTCATGAGCGTCAACCCGGGGTTTGGCGGGCAGAAGCTGATTCCGCATGTGCTCGGCAAGGTGCGCAAGCTGGATAGGTTGCGTCGCGAGAAGAAGTTGGCGCTGCCCATTGAAATCGATGGCGGCGTTCACCGGGAGAATCTGGCCGAAGTGGTCCGCGCCGGGTGTGATTGGATCGTCACAGGGTCGGCGGTGTTTCACGCTCCGGACCCCGAGGCTGCGGTGCGTGAGCTTCGGGAGATCGCCGCGGGTGCGGTGGCGGTCCGGTGCTGAAATCCAGGGGGTGAGTGGAGTGATGGCGCAACGTGCGATTCGAACAGCCGTGATGGTGGCTGGGGCGCTGGCCCTGTTGAGTTCGTGCCGGCACAAGTACGAAAACCCGATCGCCAAGAACACGGACCAGCCGGACAAGGTGCTGTTCGACAAGGCCATCAACGATCTCGAGCATAGCCACTTCGAGGTCGCGCGGCTGGAGTTCAACACGCTGATCAATACCTACGATTCGAGCGAATACCTCGCCAAGGCGAGCCTGGGCGTCGCGGATAGCTGGTACCGCGAAGGCGGCTCCCATGGCTTGGCGCAGGCCGAGGCCGCGTACAAGGATTTCATCTTGTTCTTTCCCGCCATGGAAGAGGCCGCCGAAGCGCAGGAGAAGGTGTGCAAGATCCATTACGATCAGATGGAAAAGGCCGATCGCGACCCGATGCACACCATCCGGGCCGAAGAAGAATGCCGTGCGGTCCTGACGCAGTTTCCCAACAGCAAGTTCGCGCCCGAGGCGGAGCAGTTGCTACGCAACATTCAGGAGAACTTGGCGATGGGCGAATACAAGGTCGGCAAGTTTTATCAGACCAAGGGCAACCAGCGTGCGGCCGCCAACCGTCTGGAGGCCCTGGTGGACCAGTATCCGAACTTCAGCCAGGCCGATGACGCCGCGTGGTTGTCCTACCAATCCTATAACCTGCTCGGAGACCGCGTCGAGAAGCAGCAGATCGCGCAGCTTACCAAGTTGGTGCGCGACTACCCGTTGAGCGCGCACGCCGAGGCGGCCAAGGAGAAGCTCCAAGCCATGAACGCCCCGGTTCCGGAAGCCGATCCGGCGGCGTTGGCGCGAATGAAATACGAGATGGAAAACCGGGGCAAAATCAGCCTGTGGAGCGGTTTCTGGGGCGGTTTCAGCGCGCATCCCAACCTGGCCCTGGCGGCGAAGTCCGGAGCCCCATCCATGCAGGGCTTCCGGCCCACGATTCCGCTGGGCGTGCCGGCGTCCGCGCCTGGTCAGGCCATCGGCGGAGAGGTTACGGTCTCGACCCCGGGCGACGCTTCGGCGCTGGAAACGAGCCCGGACGCGCGCGCCAATCCGCCGGCAGGCGCGTCGGCCGCCGCCGCGACCGGCGCCACTGGTTCCGCGGCGCCGAACGCCGCGACTGGTTCCGCGGCGCCGAACGCCGCGACTGGTTCTGCGGCGCCGAACGCCGCAACGGGTTCCGCGGCGCCGAACGCCGCTGCCGGGGCGAAAGGTTCCACCGGGCAGAAGAACCAGAAAAAGGTGAAAACCCCGAAACCGCCCAAGCCGCCCAAGGCAGCCAAGACGACCACCAAGAAGCCGCAGCTCATACCCGCCGCCGCGGCGCCCGCCGCGCCCGCGGCGCCCGCGCCGCCGCCGCAGCAGTAACCATGAGCCGCATTCTGCTGGTGGACGACAGCTCGCACGCGCAACGCATGGGCGAGCGGATACTGAGCGATGAAGGGTATGAAGTCGTCGCCGTCAGCAATGCCGATTCGGCGCTGATCCGCCTGGAAGACGTGGACCCGGACGTGGTGATCGCGGACGTCGTCATGCCCGGCCGAACGGGCTACGAAATCTGCCAATACCTCAAGATGAACCCGCGCCACCGGCGCGCGCGCGTGATTCTCACCGTGGGATCGCTGGAGTCTTTCGACGAAGAGCAATTGGCGCGCGCGGGCGCCGACGGCTTCTTGAAGAAGCCTTTCGAGGCAAGCGCCTTGCTGGCGGCGGTGAAGCCGCTGGCGGAAGCGGCGGCGAGCGAGCGCGCCGGGAGCGGCGCGCCGCTGGCGCCGGCGGGTGGCGGTCCGGCGCCGGCGGAGCCTTCCGCGCCTTTCGTGGCGGTGGTGGATTCCGAGCAGGTGCGCGCGGCGGTCACGATTGCGCTGGACGCGGCGATGGAAACCATGGCGCGGGAGATCGCCGGCCGGGTACTGGCGGCATTGCAGACGCCGGAAGCGGCGCCCACCGGCCCTGAAGCGGCCGCGACGCCCGTTCAACCCGAGCGCCAGCCGCCCAAACTCGCGGACCCGCCGGCCCCAGCGGGCGCCCCCGCCCCCCGCGTGGAAGCCGTGCGCCGCGTCACCACGCTCCGCACAAGGCCGGGATCGATCCTGGGGTTGGACCTGGACCTACCCGAGCCTCAACCCCCCGACCCGGAATCCGAACGATAACCTATGCCCGACAACACCTTTGACGTAGTCTCGAAAATCGAAATGCCGGAAGCGCTCAACGCCATACAGCAGGCGATGAAAGAAGTCACCCAGCGTTACGACCTGAAAGATTCGCATTCCACCATCGAGCTGAACGAAAAGGACAACAAGATTCTGCTGGCCAGCAAGGACGAGTTCAAGCTGAAAGCCGTCGTGGACATCCTCCAGACCAAGCTGGTCAAGCGTCACGTCCCGCTCAAGGGGCTGACCTACGGCGAAGTCACGCCGGCCGCTGGCTCCACGGTGCGGCAGGAGATCTCGCTCCAGCAGGGCATTTCCACGGAAAAGGCCCGCGAAATCGTCAAGAAGATCAAGGACGCCAAGCTTAAGGTACAGGCCTCGATCCAAGGCGATTTCGTGCGCGTCTCGGGCCGCGACCGCGATACTCTGCAAGCGGCCATCAAGCTGCTGCGCGAATCCGATTTTGGCATCGACATGCAGTTCACCAACTACCGTACGAACTAAAGGGCGTTGACCGTTAACCGTTGACCGTGGACCGCTTCTCCAGCATCGCGGTAAACGGATTACGGTAAACGGTAAACGATAAACGGTAAACGCCTTGACTACTCACCGAATCTGGCTCCGCGTCGCTCCGGTCCTGCCGCGGTCGCGACCGCGGCCAGCACGAAGACCGACCCCGCTACGATGGCCATCGCGGTGGCATAGCCCGTGCGTCCGGCGATGGCGGCTTCCAGGTAGCTCACCGACCCCGCGATCAACACCCCGCACTGATACCCGAAGCCCGGCAGGAAGCCGCGCACCGCATCCGGCGACAGCTCGGAAAGGTGCGCGGGCACCACTCCCCAGGCGCCCTGAACCAGGAACTGCATGAGAAACGCCCCCGCCCAGAGCAGGGCGAGCGAAGGGGCGAAGGCCCACAGAGGGACTACCAGTACGGCGCCCGCCAGCGCCGCGATCATAGCCCGGCGGCGGCCCCACCAATCGGAGAACAGCCCGAAGAGCGTGCCGCCCGCGATCGCTCCCACCATGGAGAATGCGGTCAGCGCGGCTCTTTGCGCGGGCAGAAACCGCCATTGGCGCTCCAGCAATGTGGGGTACATATCCTGGGTGCCGTGTGACGCCAGGTTCATACCCGTCATGAGAAGCACCAGGTAGAGGAAAAGCCTCCAGTGCCGCGCGATGGCGATTCCCAGGTCGCCCCAGGTCTTGTGGCGCGTCCGTTCCCAGACCTCGGATTCTTTCACGCGGTAGCGCACGAACACCGCCAGCAGCGCGGGCAGGCCGCCGATAAAGAACAACGGCCGCCAGCCGACCTTGCCAAACAGAAAGAAGTAGCAGAGCGCGGCCAGCAAATAGCCGCAGGCGTACCCCTGTTGCAGCAGGCCGGAGAGCACGCCGCGCAGGCGAGGCGGAACCTTTTCCATCGCCAGTGACGCCCCTACGCCCCATTCGCCGCCCATGCCGACGCCGAACAGCGCGCGCAACAAGAAGAACGTGGCGTAATTGGGCGCCAGGCCGGAGAGCACTTCGACGATGGAATAGAAGACCAGGTCGAGCATGAGCGGCAGGCGCCGCCCGTAGCGGTCCGCCAGAAGGCCGAAAATAAACGCGCCCACTGGCCGGAACGCCAGCGTCGCGACGAGCGTGACCGCCATTTCCTTGTCGGACTTGTGGAACTCGCGGCCGATGGCCGTGAGACACATCACCACCAAAAAGAAATCAAAGGCGTCCAAGGTCCAGCCCAGGAATCCCGCCAGCACGGCGGCGCGGTGATCGCCGGCGGCATTCGGCTTGGCAGTCGATTGGTTCACGTGCCCGTCATGTTAACCCGAAAACAAGTGATGGGGCGGACCTCCTGGTCTGCCTCCGGCCGAAGGCCGGCCAGGAGCTTCTACATTTTCGCGGTCCGGGCGGACCCACGCGGTGGTCCGTTTCCGAAGTCCAGCGAAGCCCCCACTATTCTTAACGAAGATGTAGGAACTCCAGGCCGGTCCCACTGGAGTTCTTGACCAACGGACCTGCTTCGGCGAGAATCGTTGCAAATGTCATGGCTGCCGGGGCGAAGCGCGCGGGACTACATCGAGAGCCGTGAGGACATTGAACGCCGAGCGACGATGGGCCAGGCCCGCCCGGCGCCGGAGTGGATCGTAGCCCAGCGCAACGAGTACCGCACCAAGGCCAGGCTCTTGTTATTGATACCGCAGTTGGTCTGGCTGGTGACGGTGGGAGGGGCCTTTATCGGCTTCATGAGCGAATGGACCCAGCGCTGGAAGCATGTGGCGTGGACGGTCCCGCTCGTGTGGGGAGCCGTGGACTGGATGCTCGGCTTCAGCAAGCGCGGCAATAAATATCGCAAAGCCGCGGGCATCCTGAAAACGGCCATCGACAGATACGAGGCGGCTCAGTACGCGGACAACGCGCTGCTGGACGCCGCGGCCCGGGAGGCTGCCACAGCGCTCGAGTGACGGGGCGGTCAGGCTGGCGCATTTGGCCTGCGCGCGAAAGCCGGGTAAACGGCCCACCCGACGGTCAGCGCCAGCACGGCCACCACGGTCCAGCCTTGCGCGCGTAGCGCCAGGTTGCCGGCGCCGAACAGCGTCGCGATGGAAGCCTTCAGCGACAGCGTCCAGAGGACCAGCGCATACGCCAGGTAATTGCCGCGCGCGATCCGGCGGCAGAAGAACCACGCGGCGGCCAGGCTCAGCGACGCGATGCCCAATTCCAGCGCCAGTTCGGCCGGCGTGCGTGCATCGGAGGAGACGAAAGCGAACAACGCCGTGAACGCCAGCGGGACCAGCATCCAGCGCTTCCGCGCATGGCGGATCAGGAGCGCCACGAGAGCCACCACCGCGGCGCCCATGAACGTGGCGCGGGCCGCGTCCGCCAGCGCGGAAACGGCTGGCGCCGCGCTGGCGATTAAGTCCGGGGCGTCGATGGAAAGCAGGGCCTGCGCCGGGAAAAACACCGTGAGCGCGGCGCGGATTCGTCCCAGCGCCAGGGAGAGAGCGAGCGCCGCCGCCAGGGCGATGGCGGCGTCCGCGGCCAGCGCGCGGCGGTTCGAGAAGCGAAACGATGCCAGGGTCCCGGGGAAGAACGACGTAATTAGCGCCGAAGCGCCGCCCAATGCAAGGAACACGAACACAACCGACATCGCCAGCCCGGCGTACATCATCGCCTGGTAGGTTTCCAGCGGAATGGCGGTGGGGTAGTTCCTCAGCAGGAGAGGAAGCGTCAGGAGCGGATCGGCGAGCGCGAACAGCGTGGGAACCACGGCCAGGGCGATCGCGACGCGCCACCGCACCAGTCCCCGGCGAGCGGCCTGGATCAGCATCCACAGTCCGAATACCGCCAGCGCGGATAGGCTTGCCAAGCGCAACGCCAAGGCCAGAATCGAAATCGCGTTCTGCCGGTCGCGGCCGCGGGTCCACGCCTCGGGGAGTTTCCAGTAAGCGCGCGCGGTGGTGACGCGGTCGCCGGAAACCACGATTTCCACCCGATAACGGGCCGCATCCACGTTGCGCGCGTCGCCCGGACGGGCCTCCCACGTCAGCGTGTGGTCGCGCCGCGCTTTCTTCGCTTCCGACGCGCTCTCTTTCAAATCCAGCGCGCCGGTGTCCCAGCCCTGGGCCGCCGCGAACGCCGCGGCGATCTGGCGGGCGGCTTCCGGCGAAAGATCGGCGCCGCGCTGGTCTTCAGGCAGAGTACGCTGGAAGCCGGTGATCTTGCCGGTTTCGGGGTGCACGGCGACCATGGCCTCATCCTGATCCAGCGGCTTGAAATAGCGGACCGCCCAGTACCGCGCGGGCCGATATCGCTCGAAAAGCGCGGAGGCGGCGCTCACCGGGCGCCGCTCGAGGAAGTACTTGGCCGCCAGGCTGTCGTCGCCGTCCCAGTGCGCGGCCGGGTAGGCGACCGCGCGAAAGCCGCCGGCGTCGAAGCCGCGCGCGCGCAGAAACTCGCCGGCCGCGGCGCGGGCCTGGCCGTCCGTCAGTTTGTACGTGGGCGACTGGCCGAATCGGCTCGCAGGAATTAAAAGCACCGCCAGGCACGCGATCACGAGGGCGGCCACCGCCAGTCTCCTTCGGCGACTTAGCGGCTCATACCCGATTGCGCCTTCGGCCGGCTCGGACGGCGCGGCGGCCGGCTCGGGCGCGGGAGCGGGTTGGTCGCCGTTGAGCAAGCCAGTCTCGGGCTCGAAGCCGCCGCGCATCAGGTAGGCGGCCAGGGCGGCGGCCACGGGCAGCGCCACGATCCCCGCGCTGGCCGCTCCGGAGAGCCGGAAATACAGGCTGTGCGAGCGCAACAGCAGCAAGGCGCTGTACAGGGCGTCCACCGAATAGTGCCACACCAGCGTGGGCAGGATGCCCCAACGCAACATGATGAGGCCCAGCGCCACGCCGCCGATTCCTACTTCCACGCCGCGAATGTAGAACGGCTGCTGCGCGTAGGCCGAGTGGCCGAAGCCCCAGAGGAACGCCGCCAGCACGACCGCCGCCGGAAGCGAGCGCGCCGCTTTGCGCAGGAACGGAATAGCGAACATGCGGAACAGGAACTCCTCCGAGACTGCGGGGAAGAAACCGCCGAACAGCACGAAGAGCCACGGAAAACGCGTGTTCAGCAGGTCGCTGTACGGCACGTCGGCGGGCGACCACGCGCCGAAGCGGGACGCCGTCACATAGAACACAACCTGGTAGGCAATGAAGACTCCGGCCAGCGTGACGCCCAGGATAGCCCCCAGGAAAAAACTCTTGGTGCGCAGGCCGCGCAGGCGGAAGAGGTTGCCTAGCGACATGCGTGCGGGGAAGGCCGCGCGATATACCGGCTCGGCGCCCGCCGCCAGGAGCCACAAAAGGCCGCCCGAAGCGAGCGCCGCGCCCAGCGCGTCCAACAACTGGCGCGACGCGAAACTGCCGTAGGAAT
This sequence comes from Bryobacteraceae bacterium, assembly GCA_050012095.1. Lineage (GTDB taxonomy): Bacteria > Acidobacteriota > Terriglobia > Bryobacterales > Bryobacteraceae > BOG-224. The sequence goes on from JBEKHV010000001.1 coordinate 67,941, forward strand.
CGGTTGTCGGATAACCGAATTCCTGGAGCGGCAATTCGTTGAGAGCGGCCAGGAATGCGAGCGCCGCGCCCGCCAGGCCGATAGCCGCCGCCAGCCGCCAGCGCACGTCGCGGCCGCGCACCCGGATGACGATGGCGGCCACCAGGCCCAGCAGCAACGCCGCGAGGCAGGCCGTGTCGACCACCGACGCCAGATCGTTCTTCGAGCGCAAACGCGCGTAGTCGCGGGTCCATTGATCGGGGATCTTGAGGTACTCGCGATAGCCGGCCACCTCGTCGCCGTCGAGCGTCACCTCCACGCGGTTGGTGGCGCCGCGCAGGTTGAAGTCGCGCTCTTTCCAGGTGAACACGCGGTCCACCCGCCGCGGGCGCGCAACCTCGGAACTCTCGACGAATTCGAGCGTCGCCGGATCTCGGCTAAGGCGCGTCCGCAGGAAGGCTTCCGCCAGGGCGCGAGCCTGGTCGCCGGTCGCGGCGGGCCGGGACGCGTCTTCCGGCGCCAGGTGTTCGAAACCCGCGAATTCGCCGGCGGGAGTAATATCGACGGTGTACTCCTCCTTCTGTTGCGGCCGGAACCAGCGGTACGACCAGCGCCACAGCCGCACCCGCGTTCCCATGATCCGATTGGCCTGTTCGAGGCCGGCTTCACGCTCTAGAAACGTTTTGGCGTCATCGTCGAAATTGAAGCGGGACGCCTGGCGGTAGCCGTCGATCAGGTAGCCCTGCCCGGTCAGAAACCGCGCCGCCGTCCGCTGCGCCTCCTCGCGGCTCACGCGAAAATCGATGGACGCCTCGGGAAACGCCCGGTGGAAATTGCGGACGGAAAACCACGTGGCCGCGGCCAGCAGCGCCGCGCATACGGCGATGAAACGATAGTCGGCGGAGTGAAACCGTTCTCTGTTCATTCCCGGAGGCGAGCGGCGCGGGGTGTGAGGCAAGCCCCGCGCGAGAGGCTGTTATACCGCGTTCTCAGTGTTCCATTCTATCGAGAAGGGGAGCGCCGCGCTGCACGTTTTTGTCACCCCGGGAGTCGTGCTAGCCTCAATGCAGTTGGATGGAAACGCGATGAACCGCCGGGTATTTCTTGGCGCGCTGGCGGGCGCATGCGCGGCTCCCGCGAACGCCCGGGGCGATCCGCCGGCGCCCGATGCGGGTGGCGCCGATTTTACGCTGCATATCGCGCCGGTCGAAGTCGAGATCGCGCCGCACCGCAAGATCAAGACCACCGGATATAACGGCGGGTTTCCCGGTCCCGTTCTGCGGATGACGGAAGGCAAGCCGGTAACGATCGACGTCTACAACGACACCAGTATTCCCGAGCTCGCGCATTGGCATGGCTTGTGGATTCCGCCGGAAGTCGACGGGGCGATGGAGGAGGGAACCCCCATGTTACCGCCGCACGGACATGCGCGCTACCGGTTTGTGCCCCGGCCGGCGGGAACGCGATGGTACCACTCCCACATCTTTGCCGGCCAGAACCTGCATCGCAGCGCTTATACCGGCCAGTTCGGATTTCTGCTCATCGAAGGGAAGGACGATCCCGGACGCTACGACCAGGAAGTCCTGCTAGCCCTGCACGGATGGGACCCGTTCCTGGGTTCGATGCGTGGAGGCGTGGAGGGCGACGAAAGCTCGCTCGAAGTGGGTTACAGGAGCTACACGGTGAACAGCCATGCCTTCGGCGCGGGAGAACCCGTTCGCGTGAAAGAGGGCCAGCGTATCTTGTTTCGCATCCTGAATGCCAACGCCACCGCGTTTCACCGCCTCGCGTTGCCTGGCCACCGATTTACGGTAGTCTCCCTGGACGGCAACCTCGTGCCCTCGCCTCAAGCGGTTTCAATCCTGGAGATGGGGTCGGCGGAACGCATCGACGCGGTGGTGGAGATGAACCGCCCGGGCGTATGGATTCTAGGGGACACGGACCAACGTACGCGAGAAGCGGGTCTGGGAATTACGATCGAATACGCCGGGTCTTCCGGCGCGCCCCAATGGGAGGAGCCCCCGAACGAAATCTGGGACTACACCGCTTTCGGGCGCCCGGATGCCGTCGAACATCCCGCTGTCGAGCCGGATGAGCGTGTGCCGCTGGTATTTCGCGCCAAGTGGGCGGGCAACCGGTGGGTGGATCACTGGACAATCAATGGCAAGGAGTATCCGAAAACCGATCCCATCTACGTCCGGACCAACCGCCGCTACCGTCTGATCTTCGACAATCAGAGCGACGATACCCACCCTGTGCACCTGCACCGCCACTCGTTCGAATTGGTCCGGGTATCCGGCAAGCCCACCGCCGGCGTAATCAAGGACGTGGTCGCCGTTGAGCCGCGGAAGCAAGTCGAGGTTCAATTCGTGGCCGACAACCCGGGCCTCAGCCTCTTTCACTGTCACATGCAACTGCACATGGATTTTGGATTCATGACGCTGGTGAAGTATGAGGATGATGGCGCTCCGGCAAGCGGGGACATGCGGGGACATGCCTTCGCGATCCGCCGATAGGCGCTGATATACTTAGGTTTCCCGTGTTCCATTCCATTGAAAAGCGTGTCACCCAGGCCTTTCGCGCGCATAGCCAGGCGCGCTATGACATCGATCTTGCGGTCGCGGTCGAGCAGCCGCGGCAAAGCGATCTCGGCGATATGGCCGTGCCCGCGGCGTTTCAGCTCGCCAAGCAGTTGCGGCAGGCGCCGAAGAAAATCGCGGCGGAACTGGCGTCCGACGTGGGTCCCATCGAAGGCGTCGCGGCCCTGGAAGTCGCGGGCAACGGCTACATCAACATCCGGCTCGACCGCGGGGCCTTCGGCGCGGCGCTGTTGCGAGGCGAATGCGAGCAGGCGGCGGCCGTGGACGAAAAGGTTATCGTCGAGCACACCAACATCAACCCGAATAAGGCGGCGCACATCGGCCACCTGCGCAACGCCACGCTGGGCGATACGTTTGTCCGCATGCTGCGCGCGCGGGGGCAGCGCGTCGAGGTGCAGAACTACATCGACAACACCGGCGTGCAGGTGGCCGACGTGGTCGTGGGTTTCCATTACCTGGAAAACAAGAGCGCGGCGGACGTGCGGGCGCTGATCGCGGACCCATCCGGGAGGTTTGACTATTACTGCTGGGACCTCTACGCGCGGACCTCCGGTTATTACAAGGAGCATCCGGAATCGCTCCCCTGGCGCGGCGCCACGCTGCACGCTATCGAAGCCGGCGAGGGCGACCTCGCCGAACTCGCGCACCTGGTGGCGGACGCCATCGTCGAGGCGCATCTCGCCACCATGCTGCGGCTGGGCGTGGAGTACGACGTGCTGCCGCGCGAAAGCGAAATTCTGCACCTCGAATTTTGGGCTTCGGCGTTCGAGCTGCTCAAGGAACGCAAAGCCCTCTACTTCGAAACCGAAGGGAAGAACGCGGGCTGCTGGGTGATGCCAGGGCTTTCCGAAGAGGGCAAGGTGATCGTGCGCTCGGACGGCACCGTGACCTACGTTGGCAAGGATATTGCGTACCAACTTTGGAAATTCGGCCTGCTGGGGAAAGACTTTTTCTATCGCCCGTTCCAGACGTACGCCGACGGCCGCGTGCTGTGGGTGACGACGGACGACGCATCCGGCGCACGCGGCGAGTTTGGGCGCGGTTCGCAAGTGTACAACGTGATCGATGCCCGCCAATCGTACTTGCAGGACGTGGTGGTGGCCGGCCTGCGCGGGCTGGGTTACAACCAGCAGGCCGATCGGTCGGTCCACTTTTCTTACGAGATGGTGGCGCTCTCGCCGCGCTGCTGCGCCGAATTGGGGATTCCGCTGTCGGAAGAAGATCGCAAGCGGCCGTACGTCGAGGTCTCCGGGCGCAAGGGATTGGGCGTGAAGGCGGACGACCTTATGGACACGCTGATCGCCAAGGCGCTGGAAGAAGTCGATTCGCGCCATGCCGAGTCCGCGCCGGAAGAGCGAAGGCGCGTGGCCGCTCAGATCGCCATCGGCGCGCTGCGGTATTTTCTGTTGAAGTTCACGCGCAATTCCGTAATCGCCTTCGATTTTCAGGAAGCGCTGAGCTTCGAGGGCGAAACGGGTCCCTACCTGCAATACGCGGCGGTGCGCGCCCGCAACATCCTCCGCAAGCTCGAGGAGCGCGGCGAGCGAATGCCGGAGTTCGCGGCCGAGCTAACGCCCGAAGCCATGGCGCGCCAGTTGCAAGCGGAAGATTTCTGGCAGGTGCTGCTGGCCGCCTCGAAAGCCGATTCCGCGGTGGAGCGCGCCGTGACCGCGGGCGAGCCGGCGCACGTGGCGAAATACGCTTTCCAGCTTGCGCAGGCGTTCAACAACTTCTACCACCAGTATCCCGTGATCCACGAGGAGAACCGCGAAAAGAAGGTCTTCCTGTTGTGGATGACGGATTTCTTCCGGCGGCAGCTCGAACGCACGGCCGCGATTCTAGGCATTCCTATTCCGGAATACATGTAGCGCCGGCGGCGCTACTTCGCGGTCTTCGTTTGCAGCTCGACGCTCTGGGCCACCACGCCCAGTTCCCGCAACTCGGGCGGGTTCGGCGGCATGGCGCCATCCAACTGAAAATCCACCTCGACGGATTCGCCGCCCAGCAACGCCGCCGGCACGTCGGCCGTGTACGCATAGTCGCCCGTCTTGGAGTACGTCGCGGACGGAAACGCCTGGCCGCCAATACTCGCCGAGAGCGAGATGCGCCCCAGTTTGGCGATCACCGAGTCCGGCACGGTGAGCCGGAACTCGAGCGAAGCGCCGTTCTGGGCGGCGCCGGCGGGCGGCAGCAAGATGACGCTGAACCGGCGCGCGGTCCAGCGCCAGGCGCCGGCTTCGATTCCGTAGAATCCCTTCAGCAACTGCGGTCCCGCGCGCGGATCGCCCATGCGAACGACCGGAGCGAGGCGCAAGGGCTGCTCGTCCGCACCGCGTTTTCGTTTGCATCCCAACGGAGCAAAGGCGACGATTAAAACAAGCAGGGCCGGGCACGCGCGCCACGCGGCCCGCCGGCTCCACAAGAAAGCGTTCTTCATCGGTCTCCGATTTTCTCCACCTGAACCAGGCAGCTATAAAAGGTGGGCGCTCCACCGGCGTCGGTGAGCCGCCCGGAGGTCAAGGCGTTGGCGCTGCGTCCGCCAGGCGAACGTTTCCCCCAGCGTACCGAAGGAGCGCACACCACGCCCGGCCGCACGGTATCGTCCACGCGCGCCGCGAACACGCACGACCCGCGCGCGTTGTAGACCCGCACCTGGTCCGAAGCGCGAATGCCGCGCGCGCCCGCGTCGGCGGCGTTCAGACGCAGCGCGGCGGTCTCCCGGTCCACCGCGTCGCGATGGCCGAACGTGGAACTCATGCCGTCGTCGCATTTCGGCGAAATCAACTCTAGCGGGTATTGCGCACGCAAGCCCGGATCGCCATGCCGCGATTCCACCGGCGGCGCGTAATCCAAGGTCTCCGCATGGAAATGGCATTTGCCATTGGACGTTCCGAAACCGCCCGCGGCGAAGGGTTGGAACGGCTCGGGCAGGCGCAGGCGCACGAAACGATCGCGCTCCAGTTCCTCCAGCGTGATGCCGGCCACGAAGGGGTGGGGCGAATCGAGCAGCGTCCGGATCATGGCGTCTTCCGATTCGCGGAAGCAGCCGTCGTCGAAGCCCATGCGTTCGGCCAGAAGGCGGAAAATCTCCACGTTCGATTTCGCCTCGCCGGGCGCGGGCAGCGCGGGACGGGCCAATTGCAGATAGTAGTGGCCGTAAGCAGAGTACAGATCGGTATGCTCCAGGAAGGTGGTGGCGGGCAGTACAATATCGGCGTAGTCCGCGGTATCGGTCTGGAACTGCTCGAGCGAAACCGTGAACAGGTCCTCGCGGCCGAGGCCGCGCAGCACGGCATTCTGATTGGCGGCGGTGGCGGCCGGGTTGGAATTGTAGACCACCAGCGCCATCACCGGCGGCTTGTCCAGCTTATTCAGCGCCGCGTCGATCTCCGACATGTTCACAAGGCGGGCTTCGCGTCCCAGGGCTTGTTGCTGGAGGTCGGCGCGCTCCAGGCCGTCGCGGTTCAGGTGAAAGGGCTGCGAGGTGGAGAGTTGCAGCCCGCCGCCAATGTCTCGCCAGGAGCCGGTGAGCGCGGGGAGCAGCGCCACGGCCCGCACCGCCATGGCCCCGCGATCGCTGCGCTGGATGCCGTAGTTCAGGCGAATCGCGGCCGGCCGCGTGGTGGCGTACTCGCGCGCCAGCCCCACGATCTCCTCGCTCGCCAGGCCGGTCAGCTCCGCCGCGCGTTGGGGCGTCCACGCCCGCACGCGCGCACGCAGGGCGTCGAATCCCTCGGTATGGCGCGCGACGTAATCTTCGTCGTGGAGGTTCTCGCCCACGATGACGTGCATCATCGCCAGCGCCAGGGCCGTATCGCTGCCGGGATCGATTGCGAAGTGCTTGTCCGCCGTGGCGGCGGTGCGGTTCCGGTTCGGGTCGATGACATAAAACTTCGCCCCCCGCCTTCTGGCTTCAACGATGAACGGCCACAGGTGCACGTTGGTCCCGAGAATGTTCGCGCCCCACGCCAGGATGAGCCGCGAGTGACGGAACTGTTCGGGCTCCGTGGCGTAGCGCAAGCCGACCGCCTCGCTCATGCCGGCCATCCCCGCCGTCGAGCAGATGGTGCGGTCGAGCCGCGACGCGCCCAGCCGGTGGAAGAATCGGTGATCCATGCCGGCGCCATTCAGCAAACCCATGGTTCCGGCATAGCTGTACGGCAGGATGGCCTCCGGGCCAAACTCCGCGACGATTGCTTTCAAGCGTGACGCGATGGCATCCAGCGCTTCGTCCCACGAAATGCGCTCGAAGCGGCCCTCGCCTTTGGCGCCGGTGCGCCGCAGCGGATGGAGGAGCCGCGCCGGCGAATACTCCCGCTCCAGATACTGCGCCACTTTGCCGCACAGAAACCCGCGCGTAACCGGATGCTGGGGATCGCCGCGCAACTTCATGCCGCGGTCGTTTTCCACCGTGACCAGCACCGAGCAACAGTCCGGGCAGTCGAGCGCGCACACCGAGTGGCGGATTTCCGGCATTCGAGACGATTATAACGTGCGATGGTCGGGGGAACCGCTTACGCCGCGCGTGAACGCTTCCAGCGTCCAGACGTCTTCGGTCTCATTGTGCCGCAGCACGTACAGGTTGCCGTCCTCGGCGCGCACGCGGAAGGAGATGGCGTCCGGGTCGTACCAGCGGTCGGTTGTTTCTTCGACCCGCAGCCACCGTTCGCCCAGCCGAAAGCGCAAGGGACGTTCATCGGCCTGGAAGCCGGAATAGCATTCCACGTGGACGTTCATGCGGAGGCGGCGCGTTCCGCCATGGCGGCGATTTCGGCGCCGATGGCCAGCGAAGCGGTGGCCGCGGGGCTGGGCGCGTTCACCACATGCAACGCGTTGGGCCGCGCGATGAAATGGAAATCCTGCTCCAACTCGCCTTCGGGAGTGATCGCCTGCGCGCGGACGCCGGAGCCTCCGCGGGCCAAATCGTCAGGCTGAATCTCGGGGACGAGGCGCTGCAAAGACCGGCAGAACAGTTTGCGGCTGAAGGAGCGCCGCAGCTCGTACCAGCACATGGATGGATACCGCCCGAGGAAACGCCACAGACCGCGGTAAGAGAGCGCGTCGGCCAGATCGCGCGCGTTGAAATCCGTTTTCCGGTAGCCTTCGCGGGCGAAGGCCAGCACGGCGTTCGGTCCGGCTTCGACGCCGCCGTGGATGAGCCGGGTGAAGTGGACGCCGAGGAAGGGAAAGCGCGGGTCGGGAACGGGGTAAATGAGATTCCTCACCAAATGCTGACGCTCGGGACGGATCTTGTAATACTCGCCGCGAAACGGCAGGATGCGCACGTCGCGGCGCTCGCCCGCGAGTTCCGCCACGCGGTCCGATTGCAGTCCGGCGCAGGTGACCAGGAAATCCGCTTCGAAGGCGCCGGCGGGCGTCTCCGCCACCCAGGCTGCGCCGGAGCGGCGCAAACGCTTGACCCGCGCTCCGGTGACCACTCTCGCGCCCGCATCGGCGAGTTTCGCGGCCAGCGCTTCGCACACTCGCGGATAATCCACAATGCCTTCCTGCGGCACAAGCAAGGCCGCCACGCCGCCCACGTGAGGCTCGATTTCGCGCATCTCCCCGGGGCCGAGCCGGCGCAGCCCCTCCAGCCCGTTGGCCGCGCCCCGTTGCTGCAGCGCGTCGAGGCGCGGCGCCTCGCTTTCGTCGGCGGCCACCACGAGCTTCCCGCAGACGTCGTGCGGCACGCCGTTCTCCTGGCAGAACGCCACCATCTGCCGGATGCCGGAGACCGCCAGCCGCGCTTTCACCGATCCGGGCTTGTAGTACAGGCCGCAGTGCAAGACGCCGCTGTTGTGGCCGGTCTGGTGCTGGCCGACATCGTTCTCCTTCTCCAGCACCACGATGCGGGCGCCGGGGAACCGCTCCCCGAGCCGGTACGCAGTGGCCAAGCCGACGATGCCGCCGCCGATTACGGCTATACGTTTCGAGTTCACTCGGCCCTCCCGTCAGCTTGGCTCGGAGGCCTTCGCCTTGATCTCACTGGCGAGCGCCGAACATTGTCAAGAGATGGTCCTGGGCTGTCTTCTCTTTGCGGATCATCCGCCAGGCGTTAAACGCCTCGTCCGCAATGCCCAAGGTGTTCGTTACATCGACGCGCGACCAATTCCGCCCAAAATCATAGTCCGCTGTGTAACGATCATCCTGCAGCTGAGCAAACGCATCGATTACTTTCTTGAGGCCCGCCTCAACGGGAGTCGGCTTGGCGCCCAGGGGTCTGAATCCCGCCCTCATCTTCTTGTGATCGAACATTCGTCCAAGTCTCACACGCTGATCTGGCCGCCTCCAGTTCAGGACGAAATCGGCGATGAGCAAGTGGAACAACGCATAGTATGCGGTCGAGACAGCCCGTCGCAAGCTCGATTGCTTTGGGTTTTGTCCACCTTTCGCCGCAAGGTGGTGCGCGTCGCTCAACAGGTCATCCGCGAACGCCATAGCTTACGCCCAGGCCTCTTCGCGGAGGACGGCCTGTTCGGATTCGCTCCTGAAATTGTGGTAAGGAAGGAGGCCCATCGACGGAAAATCTATACGCTGCGCCAACTTCCAGACCACTTTTGTCGCTACTTCCCTCAGCCGTCTTTCGCTGGCCTCGTCCGATAGCAGCACACGGAAGTATATTGCCCAATCCCCCCCCCAGTCCCGGCCGATGTCGTAGCGGATATGCACCACATCCGGCGCGAGCAGCCTCGCGACCTCCGTGACCGCTTCGTCGATCTGCCGCTGCTTCGGAATGACGGCGGAGGGCAAGTACATGACGATCCTCAACTTCAGCATAGCGCATCTTCAACAGCCGTCCTGAACTGAGCGATTCTCCGAAACGTCCTGGCCGCGTTCTACGTTGTCGGTTGTCCCGCGGTGCAGCCTCATGGATCGTTGCGCACCTCCTCTCGCGTCCTACCCGCGCGGCGCGGATCTTCGCGAGACGTTCTCTGCGGGCACTGGCCGAGCGACGTTCGCGCATACTGGTCGCCGCGGCGCAAACCTTCGCCTCGCGCCCACGTTATAATCGCATCGGATGGACGTGTTTGCGGAATTGGTGCGGCTTCGCAGCCAGGGGCGGAAGTGCGCGCTGGCCACGATCGTCGATGTGCGCGGGTCCATCCCCAGTTATGAGACCGCCAAACTGCTGGTGCGCGACGACGGGTCCATGGCGGGCACCATTGGCGGCGGGTGCGTCGAAGCCGACGTATGGAATGCGGCGCGGGAAGTCATGCAAACCGAGAAACCGAAACGCCTGACGTTTAACCTGGGTCAGGACGCGGCCTACGACAACGGGCTGATCTGCGGTGGACAGCTCGAAGTCTTCATCGAGCCGGTGCTGCCCGTGCCGCGGGCCTTCATCTTCGGCGCGGGCCATATCTCGAAGAGCCTCTCCAAGGTTCTGACGCTGGCGGGATTCGCCTCCGTGGTGATCGACGACCGCGAAGCCTTCGCCAGCCGCGAGCGTTTTCCCGACGCGGCCGAGGTGCACGCCGCCGAATACGAAGACGTCTTTCCCAAGCTGGCGATCGACGAATCCAGCTACGTACTCATCGTCACCCGCGGCCATCGGGACGACATGCGGGTGCTCAAACTGGCGGTCGCCACCCCGGCGCGCTACATCGCCATGATCGGCAGCAAGCGGAAAGTGCTCGGCGTGATCCGGGAACTGGAGAAGGAAGGCGTTCCGCGCGCGGCTTTCGAGCGCCTGCACGCGCCCATGGGTCTGGATATCGGCGCCATCTCGCCGGAGGAAATCGCCATTTCCGTGGCCGCGGAGATGATCGCGGCGCGCCGCGGCGCGGCTTCCAACTGGCGCGCGCTTTCGATGTCGGTGTTCGCCGGCGAATCGACGCCGGCCGTGCTGGCGAAGTGAGCGCCGCCGGCCTCATTCTCGCGGCTGGCGAATCGCGCCGCATGGGATCTCCCAAGGCCCTGCTGGATTATCGCGGCTCCACGTTTCTGGACGCTCTGATCGGATTGTTCGGGGCGCGTTGCTCGCCGGTGATCGTCGTGCTGGGCGCCGCGGCGGAGGAAATCCGCGCCGGTGTACGGCTTCCGGCGGCATTTGTATTCAACCCGGATTACGCGCGCGGCCAGATTACGTCGATGCAGTGCGGGCTGCGCGCCGTGCCGCCCGAGGCGGAGGGCGTGCTGTTTACGCTAGTGGACCACCCGGCAGTGGCGCCGGCCACGATCGACGCCCTGCTGACGCTGAGCAGGCGCAAGCCTGCCCCATTGCTGCGCGTGCCGCGGTATCGGGGGCGGCGCGGGCATCCGGTCTGGATTGCGCGCGAGCTGATTCCCGAATTCCTGGCCCTTCCGGATGACGGCGCTGCCCGGGACGTGGTGCGGCGTCACGCTGGCGAGACCGTCTTCCTCGATCTCGACGACCCGGGCATCGTCGCCGATATCGACGATCCAGCCGCTTATCGATCTCTCCTGGGAGCGCAGCCATGAAGATCCGCGCCCGCATAGCCCTGAAGATCCTGGGCGCGGCCGCGCTCCTGCTTCTGGCCGCCGGCGTGGCCGCTCCCTACCTCAGCGCGGATCGCTACGGCGAGCGCCTGCGAGCCTCTCTGGAGCGCGCCCTGGGCGGCAACCGGAGAGTCGAAATCGGCAAGGTTCACTTCAACCTGTTCAAAGGCCCCGGCTTTTCGGTGGACAGCGTCACGATTCATGAGGACCCGGCCATCGGCGCGGAACCCGTCGTATACATCCTTCCGGATTCCGGCAGCCTCGAAGTGACGCCGAGCCTCTGGTCGCTGCTGGGCGGGCGATTCGTGATCTCTTCGATCCGGCTGGAGGGAGCCAGCATCAATCTCAGCAAGTCGGGGCCGGCGTCGCAATGGGGCCGCTGGAATTTTGCGTCGTTCGTGGACCGATCCATCATGAGCTCGGCTCCCGCGATCCACGTGCGCAACAGCCGCATCAATTTCAAGTTCGGCGACACGAAATCCGTCTTCTACCTGACCGAGGCGGACCTCGATATCACGCCGCCCTCGGCGGGGGGCGCGGGCTGGAGCGTACGCTGTTCCGCCCAGCCGGCGCGCACCGACCGGCCGGGGCAGGGTCTGGCCTCGTTTACGCTGCGAGGCCGCTGGTACGTGGCGCCGGAACGCGTGGATCTGGACCTCGCGCTGGATCGCGTCGGCTTGGGGCAGATCACCGAGCTGGTACGCGGCCAGGCCGGCGGCGTTCATGGAACGCTCTCGGCGCGCCTGCATCTGGCGGGGCCGCTGGATAACGTCGGCATCTCCGGCCGGCTGACCGTGGAAGACGTCCATCGCTGGGACATGCTGCCCACCGAGGGAAAGGGCTGGCCGCTCGATATCGGCGGCCGGCTCGATCTGCTCACCCAGCGGCTCGAGATCCAATCCAATTCGGCGAGCGGCGCGCCTTTGCCCCTCACGTTGCGCTTCCAGGCGGCCGACTACCTCTCGCAGCCCCGCTGGTCCGCCGCGATGTACTGGAATCGGTTTCCGATCGAACCCATCATGGAACTGGCGCGCCACATGGGAGCCCAGTTCTCGCCCGGACTGAAGCTGAGCGGGACCATGGATGGCGAACTGGATTACGTGGCGCAGGCGGGATTTCAAGGGCAAGTGGCGTTTCACGGCGCCGCACTCACCATTCCCGGCTCGCCGCCGGTCGGTTTCGAACAGGCCCGCCTGACGATCGACAAAGGCCACGTGCGGCTGTCGCCCGCGGTGGTGCGGACCTCCGACGGCGAGAAGGCCAGCCTGCAAGCCGATTACGACATGGGCGCCGCGAGCCTGGACCTCGCCATCTCCGCGGACGCCATGAAAGTGGTCTCCCTGCGGGCGCAGGTGGCATTGGCGGCGGTGCCCTGGCTGGAGCAGGTCGCGTCCGGGAGCTGGACCGGGCTGTTGCGTTATCACGCCGATCCAGCCGCCGCCGGCTGGACGGGACGCCTGCAACTAGCCGGTGCCGAAATCCCCGTGCCCGGCCTCGCCGATCCATTTCGGCTGAACGCGGCCCGTGTCCGCATCGAGGGCGCGCGCGTGACCCTCGATCGGCTCGACGCGCACGTCGGGAAGCTCGCTTTCACCGGCGAGTACAGCTACGAGCCTGGAGCCGCGCGCCCTCACCGCCTGCGCCTGGTGGCGTCCCAGGCGGACGCGGCGGATCTGGAGACCGAGTTGTTGCCCACTCTGCGGCGCGCGGGCCTGCTGGCGCGGGCTCTGGGGCGTGCATCCATCCCCGATTGGCTGAAGGAGCGCTCCGTGGACGGGACGGTGCGGATCGACGACCTGGAACTCGCCGGCGCGCATTGGGAAAACCTCCGCGCCAGGATGCTATGGGACGGAGCGCGCGTGCAGTTCACCGGGATCCAGGCGAACCTGGGCCGCACGGCTGTCTCTGGCGGCCTCTCCATGAGTTTGCGCGGCGCGCGCCCCTCCTACAAGCTGGCCGCCAAGGTGCAGGGATTAGCCTGGCAGGCGGGGAAGGTAGACGCGGAGGGAATCCTGGAAACGTCCGGCTCCGGCGCCGACTTGCTGTCCAACCTGACTTCGAAAGGCTCCTTCACGGTCGCCGGCGCCGATCTGGGCCTGACGTCGTTGTGCCGCGCCGCGGCTGGCGGCTACAGCCTCGAATGGTGGCAGGATGCGCCGCGCTTGCAGCTTTCCGATCTGACGGTGCGCACGGAGGACGGCTCGTACACGGGCCGCGGAGCCACGCAAGAAGGCGGGCGTCTCGTGATCTTGCTTAACGGCGGCGGCAAGGAGATGAGGATCAGCGGAACGGTGGGGAAGTTGAAGTTGGAGGAAGGTAACCGTTGACCGTTTAGCGTTCACCGTTCACCGCTTGTCGCCCGGCGACCGGGCTTGCCGAACATCCGCAGGGTGTGAGCGGAAAACGGAAAACGGGCTAGCGCCCTTCCAGGCACGCGAAGACCTCGCGGTAGAACTCCGGATGGGCTCGCCAACTCCGCCCCGTCACTAGTTTGCCGTCGCGCACGGCGGGCTTCTCTACGTAATTGCCGCCATCCCGTTCCACTTCCACCTGGATGTGATCGTGGCAAGTCACCGTCCGGCCTCTGGTGAGGCCGGCCGCCGTGAGCAACTGGACGCCGTGGCCGAGAGCGCAGATGCATTTGTCCTGGGCCGCGAATTCGCGCACGAGGGAGAGCACGCTAGGGTCGTTGCGCAGGTATTCCGGGGCCCTCCCGCCCAGAATGACGATGGCGGCGAAATCCGTGGCGGACACGGCGGTGAGCGCCACGTGCGCTTCCAAGCTATAGCCCGGCCGTTCGATGAACGTATCCCATCCCGGCTCACGGTCGTGTACCAGCAGGTGCAGCCGCCGGCGAGCCGGCGCCGCGATGATTGGTTCCCAACATGCCTCCAGAAACCGGTGGTAGGCGTACAGCGCCTCGAAGCTGTCCCCGCCGTCGCCCGTCACAATGAGGACTTTCTTGCTCATGATCGCGCCCCGCTTCCATGGCCAGCATAGCAGCAGGGGCCGGGGATTGGCGACGCTACTTGCCGAGCTTCTTCAGGATAGCGTCCACGTAATCGCGGGTCTCCGTCACGTCCGGAATGCCCCCGGCCTCATCGGTGGCGGCAGGGCCTGCATTGTACGCGCCGAGCGCCTGCGCCAAGTCCCCCTTGTACTTGTCGAGCAACTGCTTGAGGAACTTCGCCCCGGCCTCGACGTTCTCCTGGGGGTCGAACGGGTTTTGCACGCCGAGATCCTGAACGGTTTGCGGCATGAGCTGCATAAGGCCCTCGGCGCCTTTGGGAGAAATCGCGCAGGCGCGGAGGCCGGACTCCTGTTCGATTACCGCGCGCAGCAGACTGGGCTGGACGTTTTGGGCCTTTGCCGCGCCTTCGACGAGCGGCGCCACGACCGAACCCGTCAGCGGCTCGCACGCGGAATCCGCTAGCGGCGCCACCGGGGTCCAGGGCAGCGACCGGACCCCTACCGCTTCCGCTTGTTTACGAACGGCGTCGCGTTGCACGGCCACGGCTGCGCGCTGCTTCTCCGCCGCTGCCTTCATGAGATCGGCCGAGGATGGCGCCGCCACAATCGCTGCCGCTGGAGGGGCAGTGGCAGCGGCGGCATGGGAGGGAACGGGCGCCGGCGCAGGAGAGGGAGTGACGCTTTGCGCCAACGCCGCCGAAGCGAACATGAGTACACGCAGTCCGATCATCATCAGGACTATCGGCAGGAAGATGAAAACACTCCAGAATGCCAGCCGCTGATGAACGCCGATGAACGCGGATGCGAAGGCTGTTTTTCAATCGGCGTTTATCGGCGTTCATCGGCGGCTCGATACACTTTGCCTGGCGCCGCCGCCATCCTGGCGCACAGCAGCACGATCGAAACCCACAGCAGATCGGCCAGCAGAAGATGGGCGATCTGCATCCACACTGGCGCCAGCAGGAACAGGTTCATCAGGCCCGCCGCCAGTTGAACGCCCACCAGCGTCATCATGACGCCGGCGCTCAACTGTGCGTCCCGCCGCCGGAGGACCGCCGAAACGCCGTAGAACGCCAGCCACAAGCCACACAGCGCGGCCAGGACCGGGTGCCACAAACGCAAGCGGAGGAAAATGTTGGCCGTGGGGCTCAGGTCCTGCGCGAACCCCGCGCTCAGGGAATGGGCCGGAAACAGCGTGTCGCCCAGCGCGGCGATGGCGCCGCTCACGCCGAGCAGCATGAACGCCGCCAGGGTGGAGGCCGCCAGCCAGGCTTCCCGGCCTCGCGGGCGCGCCGCGGGCCGTCCGCCGGCCCACCAGGCGGTGAGCGTGAGGCACGCCAGCAAAGTGAGCGTGTTGACCAGGTGCGCCGAGAGCGACCAGGCGCGGTTCGCGGAAGCATTCTTAGCCACGTGCTCCAACAGCACCAGCGACGCGCCGAGCAGCGCCTCGGTCGCCAGAAACACCGCCGATAGCGCCGCTCCCAGCCGCGCCGGATGGCGGCGCGGAAACGCCCGAAAAGCCCACGCCACAAGCAGCGCCACCAGCGCCAAGTCGAGGCCGCTGGTGACCCGGTGCGTGAATTCGATGAGCGTGGCTACAGATGGTGCGGGCGGCGTCAGCGCCCCGTTGCACAGGGGCCAGTGGTTGCCGCAGCCGGCTCCCGACCCCGTGGCGCGCACGAACGCGCCCCACAACACCACCCCGAAATTATAGGCGAGCGCGAACCAGGCGTAGAGCGCGAAGCGCGCGTCGGAATAGGGGACGGCGTGCGGAGCCGCCGCGCGAGTCTCGATTCCCGGCATAGCCGCTTTTCATTGTAGTGTGATCCGAAACCCGGGGCCGGGAAAAGGCGAGGCGCTGCCTTACAATCAAGACATGGCCGCACCGTTGGTAGCCGTGATCATGGGCAGCAAATCGGACTGGGAAGTGATGCGCCAAGCCGCCGATGCCCTGGCGAGCTTTGGAGTTCCCCACGAGTGCCGGGTTCTCTCGGCGCATCGCACGCCCGCCGAGACGGCCGAATACGCCAGTCAGGCGGAATCCCGTGGCATCGAGGTGATCGTGGCCGCCGCCGGCGGCGCGGCGCACCTGGCCGGCGTTTGCGCCGCGCACACGCTCGTGCCCGTGCTCGGCGTTCCCATGGAAAGCGCGGCGCTCAAGGGGCTGGATTCGCTGCTCTCCACGGTCCAGATGCCCGCCGGCGTGCCGGTCGGCGCGTTGGCCATCGGGCCGGCCGGCGCGCGCAATGCGGCGCTGCTCGCCATTGCCATCCTGGCCAACAGCCGTCCCGAGCTGCGGGAGAAGCTCCGGCAGTTTCGCGTCGAACAAAAAGAAAAAGTCCTGAAGGACAGCTCCCTGTAATCGCGGGGTTTGGCAGGAGGCAGCCTCTGCCCCGCCCAGGAGCAAGGCCGGATCGGATTGCGTGCTATCATGAATTGGAAATACCCCTACTGGAGGACGATAACCGATGGGTTCCCTGGGCGTGCCGGAGATGATGGTCATTTTCATCCTGGCGCTGGTTCTCTTCGGTCCGAAGAAGCTGCCGGAAATCGGACGCACGCTAGGCAAGGCGATCACGGAGTTCCGGAAGGCTTCCTCCGAACTGAAAGAGACGTTCAACAAGGAAATACAGAATCTGGAGCGTGAGACGGAGTCGATCAAGGAAGTCACGAATCAGTACCAGTACGACACTTACAACTACGACTACTCTTCCAATGAGACCAACCCCGATGGCGCCGTTGAATCGGGGACCGATCAAGCTGCCAGCCCATCCTCTGAAAGCGCATCCGCACCTCAGGGCGCTGAATTGCCGTCAGCCGACGCGCCGGAAGGCGCCGTAGCCCAAGGCTCCGAACACGAGACGCAGGCCGCTCCGGAACCGGGCGGGGTTTCCGAACATTCGGACCTCGCCGCGGGCGGGGACGCGGTGGCCACGCCAGCTGAACACAAAGCGTAACGCATGCCGTCACCGGACGATCCGAAGGAAACAGCAGTAGTGCGCTCCGTGGGGGCGGTTGTCTCCGCTCCGGCCGGCGCGCTTGGCAAGGTTCGCGCGCTGCTCGGCGGCGGAGGAGGAACTCCGCCGCCAGGTCCGCCTCCTGGCGGAGGCGCGGACGACGAAGAAGAGGGCATGGCCCGCATGTCCTTCATGGAGCACCTGAACGAGCTGCGCTCCCGCATCCTCAGGTCCCTGGCGGGTGTCGGCGTCGCCTTTCTGGTGAGCCTGCTTTTCTCGAACGCCGTCTGGGATTTCGTGCGCCAGCCGGCGGTCGCGGCCCTCACCACTCTGGGAGTCAAGCCTCCCGTACTGCACACGATCCAGCCGATGGAAAGCTTCAACATCATCTGGTTCAAGCTGCCCGTCCTGTGCGCCATCTTCATCGCGTCGCCCTGGGTGCTGTATCAGGTATGGGCGTTTATCGCGCCCGGCCTTTACAAGCGCGAAAAAAAGTGGGCCGTGCCGTTCATCCTCTGCTCGGCCGGCCTGTTCATTCTGGGCGGCGCTTTCGCGTATTTCATCATTTTCCGCTTCGCCCTCACCTTCCTCTTGGGTATCGGACTGGGAAACGGCGTTGAGCCAATGGTATCCATCACCAGCTATTTCGACTTGTTCGTGAACGTGATGCTGGGAGTCGCGCTGGTGTTCGAGTTGCCGGTGCTGCTCTTCTTTCTCACGTTGCTCAGGATCGTCAGCCCCGCTTTCCTTCTCCGCCATAGCCGCTATGCCATTCTGGCGATCTTCATCGTCGCCGCGATCGTGACGCCCACGCCCGATGTTTTCAACCTGATGCTGTTCGCCGTGCCCATGTGCCTGCTATTCTTCGTAGGCATTTTCGCCTCTTACCTGCTGGTACTGAGTCGCGAGGGCCGCTCCTTCCCATGGCGCACGGTCATTACTTTAGTCATCGCAGTCCTATTGCTCTTAGCCCTGGCGACATATATCGCTGTCACTAGGTACGGATTCCGTCTAGTACCACATTGGCCATTTTTGATCCGTTAATCCGTTTTTAAATAGAATCGGGTCTTGAATCCGATGTAACATCGGGTTGATTGTTATCGTAGTACCCGGTTTTGAATGCGATGGATCTCTACAAAGTGATTCAGGAGTTATACGGGGAGAAGGGTAAGCTCGAGCGCGTCATCGCCTCCCTGGAGGAACTGCAGCGGACGGCTGGCGCCGCTAGCGAATTGCTTCCCACGCTCAATCGCCGCGGCCGAAAATCGATGCCGGCGGACGAGCGCGCGGAAGTTTCGGAGCGAATGAAGCGTTATTGGGCGGCGCGACGCAAACTCCGGCAGAAGCAGGCGCCGCGCGAGGGATAGCCCAGCCGGTGGCCCGTGGCCGGCGCCTCTGCTATATTGGAATCACGTCCCGACGCGTGGGCGACTAGCTCAATTGGGAGAGCGCTGCGTTCGCAATGCAGAGGTTGGGGGTTCGATCCCCCCGTCGTCCACCATTTCCTCACGCCGACCGCTTTTTTTCGTACGCGTCGAACCGCGCGCGGTACCCTTCGAAGCCTTTGCGGCCCATCAGGCCATAGGTGAGTTTCTTGCCCAACTCCACGCCTTCCTGGTCGAAGGCGTTGACGTTCAGCAGTTCGCCCATGAACGCGGTCTGGAACTCCATCATTTGAAGGAACGCGCCCAGGTGCTCTTCGTCCACGCGGCCAAGAGTTACCTCGCAGTTCGGACGTCCGTTTTCGGTCAGAGCGGCGGCGGTCGCCCTCCGTTCCGCATCGAAGAGTTTTGCCAGAGACTTGCCGGCCAAAGCGTCGAACGCCGGTAGACCGAGGCGTTGGGCGGGAATCTTGCCCGGCGACGCGAATCGATCCACCGCCCAAAACGTGAACGCCTTGTCGTTGGGGCCTTCGATATACAACTGCACCTGGGAATGCTGGTCGGTGGCGCCGAGCGCCGCCACTGGAGTCTGGCCCACGTGCGCCGTCTTGCCCGCGCGAGTGCGCGCCTTTCCCAGCGACTCGGCCCAGAGTTGCCGGAACCAGAACGCCGTTCCCCAAAGGTGGTTGGAGTATGCGAACGCCACCTGAATCGGTTTGTCCTTGCGGGTCCAGATGAGCCAGTGGCAAAGGGCCGCGCGGAGAGCGACGTTCTGTTCCAGATCCTCCCACCAGCAGCAGCGGGTCATGGCGGCGGCGCCTCGCGTCAGTTTCGCAATGTCGATCCCGATTAGCGCGGCCGGCAGCAGACCCACCGGCGAAAGAACGCTGAATCGTCCGCCCACGTTCTCCGGGATGGCGAACACGCGCCAGCCTTCCCGCTGCGCCAGGACGAACAGATCGCCCTTTCCTTCGGTCGTGACCGCCACGATGCGGCTGGAGGCGCCGCTCCCCAGCGCCCGCTCCAGCCAGTCGCGCACGATGAGGAAGGTCGCGACGGTCTCGGCGGTGCCGCCCGATTTCGCGATTGCCACGGCGAGGGTGCGGCCCGGGTCCATGGAGGCTAGGGCCGCGGCCGTGAACGACGGGTCGATGTTGTCCAGGATCACCAGCCGCGGATGCTCCGGCGTATAGGCGCCCTGCACGGGGTGCGGCCCACGGATGCCGCAGTCGAGCGCCCACGCCCCCAGCGCACTACCGCCGATCCCCACCAGGCACACCGTATCGTATCCGCCGTGGACGGAGCCGGCGTACTGGCGGATGGCTTGGATCGCCTTCTTCTGAAACGGCAGGTGAGGGAAGCCGTAGCGGTCCGCTTCGCTGAGCCTGCGGAATGACCGCAACGCCTCTAGGGCCTTCGGCTGGGACCGATCAAACTCGCCGCGGGCGATGCCGTTGGCTCTGCCAACCGCGCCCGCCAGCAGGTTTCTCTCATCGAATTGAATCTTCATGAAGGCCAGCTCCGAGTGGTGACGCACAGCCGTGCGGATGGATTCGTGCGCGAACTCGATTGTAACTCAGCGCTGCCGGTATACCTGCGTTTCCAGCGCACGGGGCGTGGGGAACGTGCTGGAAATGTGGTCGGCCCAAGTCAGCCGTTCTTCGTCCGCAAGGCACCAGAGCAGTCCCAGGCCGGAGCACAGGCTGAGGCAGGAACCCGCGAACCGGGCGAACCGGTGGCGGGTCTCCGGGGGGAATCCGTCGAAGGTGAGCAGGCGCAGGCGCGCCCAACGCATGCCCGCCGTCTCGCCGCCGGCGATAGCCCATAACGCGCCATACGCAAAGGCGACCAAGGCCAGCGCCGCGGCGAACATCAGCAGACTGGGCCGGCTCGGGAAGAACTCACCGCTGGCCAGGCGAAACACTATCAGAAACAGGCTGTAGCCGATCAACACCAGACTCCAATCCATGCCCGCCGCGAGAGCGCGGTGTAGCCTGGCAGCCACGGGCGCGTCGCAACAGATCCTGGCTTCAACCGTGGTATCCAGCAGCGGCCTGGTCGTCGCGGGCGGCAGAAAGTCCAAGTTGCCCTGATCCTTCGGGACGGAAGACACGCGGCGGGAGCGGGATTTCGATGCCGTCCTGGCTGGTCCGGAAGTGGACCGCTTGCGCGGTCCCACAGATCCGGGAAAAGGAATAACCACGCCCGCCGCCCGGTCCTGGAAAAGCGATCTCTGGACCGCGCAGGCCAAGTCGGCTCTTTCGCCGCGGGCGGCTGGCGCAACCTCGGCCGGCGCCGAACACACCTGGGTGGCCAGCGCACCCTGT
Organism: Bryobacteraceae bacterium; assembly: GCA_050012095.1. Taxonomy (GTDB): domain Bacteria; phylum Acidobacteriota; class Terriglobia; order Bryobacterales; family Bryobacteraceae; genus BOG-224. The sequence continues at coordinate 88,616 of JBEKHV010000001.1, forward strand.
ACCCCCACGGCTGGCCGCGTCATATCTTCCGGCCCGCGGCCGCATCGCGGGCAACGGTGTTCGAAGTCTCTCATCCGTGAACCACAATATCCGCACGTCATGACGTCAAGAACCCACGGTCTCACTTAAGCGACGGAAATATGGTAACTTAGCCGCTTGAGGCCCTTTCCGGACAGCCCTCCCACTTTACTTACCACAAGGATGCGGGTTTGTCACGAAAAATCTTCTAGTCTTGGATATCTTTTTTTCCGTAGTCTGCTGTGCGGGCTGGTTTTAACGTCTTTCGGCCAGGCTTTGGCCCAGGTCGTCCCCGCAACTGCCGTCCAGGCGGCGGTCCAAACCGCGCCGCCCCCCCCGAGTTCCATTCCCATGAATCAGTGGCTGGCGGAAGCCACCAACCAGGAAAGCGACGGCAAGCTGCGCAAGCTCCGCGGCAATGCCTGGGTGGAAGACTCCCAGGAGCTCTTCCAGGCCGACCAGATGGACTGGAACGAGGAGACCGGAGACGTAAGCGCCAACGGCCATGTGTACTTCCACGATTTCGTCAGCGGCGAGGAGCTGTGGTGCGACCACATGGAGTACAACACCGACCAGCAGAAAGGCAAGTTCTACAGCGTACGCGGCCAGTACGCTACCCATATCGTCCCGCGTCCGGGCGTGCTCACGGGAACCAGCCCGTTCTACTTCCAGGGCGAGTGGGCGGAGCGTAACGGCTCGATTTACACCCTTCACGACGGCTTCTTCACCAACTGCAAAATGCCTGCTCCCTGGTGGAAGCTGCGCGGCCCGAAGTTTCTGATCGAGCCGGGTAGTAAAGCCATCGCCTACCGCTCCCGGTTCCTGCTGCGAGGCCTGCCCCTCTTCTACACGCCTTATTTCTACCACTCCCTGGAGAAGGAGCCGCGGAAAAGCGGCCTCCTGCTGCCCAACATCGGTAACAGCTCCCAACGCGGCTTGATGCTGGGGTTCGGCTACTACTGGGCCATCAATCCCAGCTACGACGCGACGTACCGGATTATGGACTACGCATCCCGGGGGCTGGTGCATCACCTGGACGTTCGTGGCGATCCGCGCCCGGGCACGGACTTTTACGGGATCTTCTATGGCGTGCAGGACCGCGGCAGGCCCGGGACGAATCCCCCCGACAAGTACAGCGGCCTTAGCGTCAATGCCGAGGGCAAGTCCGAACTGGGCGACGGGTGGAATGCGCACGTGGACATCAATTACATTACTTCCTTCCGGTTCCGGCAGGAGTGGACCCAATCGTACAACGAACTGGTCGGCTCGGAGATCCATTCGGATGGTTTTATCAACAAGAATTTTTCGGCCTATACCCTCAATATTGTTTTCTCGCGCCTGGAGAATTTCCAGTCCACCGAAGTGCCGGCCACGAATCCCGCAACTGGCGCGTTGAGTTACATTCCCAACGTGGTCACCATTCGCAAATTGCCGGAAGCGGAGTTCATCGGCCGCGACCGGCCGTTCTGGGGGAAGCTTCCCGTGTGGATTTCCTTCGATTCGTCCGCCGGTCTGTTGTACCGCTCCGAGCCGGTGTTCAATCAGGCTCAGACTCAGCTCATCGACCACGTCGCGACCGGTGAGTTCATGAACCGCGTGAGCTTTTCGCCCCGGGCGACCGGCGCGCTGCGTCTCGGGGCCTTCCACCTGGTTCCCGCCTTCGGCTTGAACGAGACCTACTACTCCCAGGGCCAGGAGCCCTATCGGAACTACTACCGCGTGACCGGGACCACCATCGTGCGCAGCGCGCGCGAGTTTTCCCTGGACCTGGTTTTTCCCTCGTTCGCCCGCGTATACGCGAAGAAGACCTTCCTCGGCGATAAGCTGAAGCACGTCATCGAGCCGCGCGTCGCGTACAACTACGTGACCGGCGTGGGAAGCGACTTCAACAACTTTATCCGCTTCGACGAGACCGACCTGCTCTCGAATACCAACGATCTGACGCTCTCTCTTACGAACCGGATTTACGCCAAGCGCGGCGATTCCGTGCAGGAGGTCGTCACCTGGGAGCTGATGCAGAGACGCTATTTCGACCCCGCCTTCGGAGGCGCGCTGCAGCCCGGCCAGAGGAACGTATTCGAGAGCACGGCCGACTTGGCGGCCTATGCCTTCGTGGTGGGGCCGCGCGGCGTCTCGCCCGTGGTCTCGCTGTTGCGTATTAGCCCCGTGGGAGGATTCGGGTTGCAATGGCAGGCCGACTACGATCCCCGCATGCACGGCATCGTGGACAGCATGCTCTCGATTGACTATCGCTGGAAAAAATACTTCGTATCCGCCGGCAACAACGAAGTCCATGTGGACCCCGCTCTCGCTCCCGCCGCCAACCAGTACCGCTTCCGCTTTGGCTTCGGCGACCCCAACCACCGCGGCTGGAACGCCGGCGTGGATGGGATTTACGACTACAAGGGAAGAGTGATCCAATACTCCACTACGCAGGTGACGTACAACACGGATTGCTGCGGCTTCAGCGTCCAATACCACCGCTACAAGTTTGGCGTGCGCGATGAGGCGCAGTACCGGGTGGCGTTCACCATCGCCAACATCGGAAGCTTCGGCACCCTCCGCAAACAGGACCGGCTGTTCTAGGGTAGTACGGCGCAGATATCGTCGGATATCGGCACGGGCTGCAAAGCGGGGGCTGCAAAGCGGGGACTGGCTCGAATTTCGCCGCCCTTGCGAAACTTCGTGCCTGTACCCGATTTGCCCCTGGCACATCATACCCGGTGCAATTTTGCGCCGCACGGCGCTACGCGAGGCATGCTGTAGCCCGCCCGGAACTCGCTGTAAAATCGGCCCGTCCAGCCCGCCAGGGCGAAAGAAAGTAGCCCATGCGCGTAAGCCATGGGACCGGAAGGAAGAGACCGCCAGCCCCGGGACGGGGAGGAAAGCGCGCCCCGGCGCCCTCGGCAGGCCCTTCCACACGGGGCGCCGGCGGTGCCCAGCCGCGGGTGCGGAACAGGTGGCGTAGAGTGCCCTATTAGCAGTGCGTACGCTGCCCCGCGCAATGCGCGAAAATAGGCGCTCTCAGGGCGCGAGCCTTCAGATGCCGCGGCCTGAAGCCCGGGGGTCCGGCCGCAAGGCTCTCGCCTCCTGGAGTGCGGAATATAATGGCTCTCAAGAAATCCGAACTCTACAGCGCCCTCTGGTCCTCCTGCGACGAACTGCGTGGCGGCATGGACGCCAGCCAGTACAAGGATTACGTCCTCGTTCTCCTGTTCATCAAGTACGTCAGCGATAAATACGCCGGCATGACCTTCGCCCCCATCACCATTCCCAAAGGGGCCAGCTTCCAGGACATGGTCGCGCTCAAGGGCAAGTCCGATATCGGCGACCAGATCAACAAGAAGATCATTGCGCCGCTCGCCAACGCCAACAAGCTCTCGGCCATGCCCGATTTCAACGACCCCGCCAAGCTCGGCAGCGGCAAGGAGATGGTGGACCGCCTCACCGGCCTCATCGGTATCTTCGAGCGGAAGGAACTCGATTTCAGTAAGAACCGCGCCGAAGGCGACGACCTCCTGGGCGACGCCTACGAGTACCTTATGCGGCACTTTGCCACCGAGAGCGGCAAAAGCAAGGGGCAGTTCTACACACCGGCCGAGGTCTCCCGCGTCATCTCCCAAATCATCGGCATACGCGGTTCCGCCGTCACCACCAGCACCACCGTCTACGACCCCACCTGCGGCTCCGGCTCGCTGCTCCTGAAGGTCGCCGATGAGGCCGCCGTAAAGGTCACCCTGTACGGCCAGGAGAAGGACGCCGCCACCTCCGGCCTGGCGCGCATGAACATGATCCTGCACGATAACCCCGGCGCCCTCATCGAGCAGGGCAACACCCTGGCCTATCCGAAATTCAAAAACGGCGACGTCTTGAAAACCTTCGACTTCGTCGTGGCCAACCCGCCCTTCAGCGACAAGCGCTGGAACACCGGCGTCAATACCGAAGATGACATGCACGACCGCTTCCGGCAGTTCGGCGTACCCCCCGCCCGGCAGGGCGACTACGCCTATCTGCTGCACATCGTCCGCTCGCTCAAAAGCACCGGCAAGGGCGCGTGCATCCTGCCGCACGGCGTGCTGTTCCGCGGCAACGCCGAAGCCGATATCCGCCGCAACCTCATCCGCAAGGGCTACATCAAAGGCATCGTCGGTCTTCCGCCCAACCTGTTTTACGGCACCGGCATCCCCGCCTGCATCGTGGTCCTCGATAAGCAAGACGCGCACACCCGCAAGGGCATCTTCATGATCGATGCCAGCGCGGGCTTCATGAAAGACGGCCCGAAAAATCGCCTCCGCGCCATGGACATTCACAAAATCGTGGACGTGTTCAACCGGCGCCTGGAAATCCCGAAGTATTCCCGCGTGGTGGGCTTCGAGGAAATCGAGAAGAACGAGTTCAATCTCAACATCCCGCGCTACATCGATAGCCGCCAGGAAGAGGACATCCAGGATATCGAAGGCCACCTGCGCGGCGGCATCCCCGTAGCCGATATCGATGCGCTGGAGCGTTACTGGGCTGTCTGCCCGCAGCTCCGCAAAGCTCTTGTTAAGAAGAATCGCCCCGGCTACCTGGATCTCGCCGTGGAAAAGTATGCCATCAAGCCGGCTATCTACGATCACCCGGAGTTCACCGCGTTCATCGGCGGCATGAATGCTCTGTTCGCCAAATGGCGCAAGCGAACCGCCGCCAGGCTCAAGGCTCTGACGGTCGGCTGCCACCCAAAACAGATCATTGCCGAACTTTCCGAGGACCTGCTGGCCCACTACGCCGGCAAGCCGCTGATCGATCCGTACGATGTCTATCAGCGCCTCATGGACTACTGGGCGGAGACCATGCAGGACGATTGCTACCTCATCGCCGCCGATGGCTGGAAGGCAACTACCCATCGGGTGATTGAGGTGAAGAAGAATAGAAATGGCGAGAAGGTAAAGGAGGTAGACAAGGGCTGGGCCTGCGATCTGGTGCCCAAGGCCCTGATCGTCGCGCGTTACTTCGCCACCGAGCAACAGGCGATCGATGAACTAAGAACCGAACTGGAGGCGGCCACCGCACAACGGACGGAGCTGGAGGAGGAGAACGGAGGCGAAGAAGAGGCCTTCTTCGAGTGGGGGAAGGTCGACAAACCCAGCGTTGCCGAACGCCTGAAGGAGATCGAAGGTGACACCGATGCGAAGGACGAAGCAGCGGTACTGCGCGAATGGTCGAAATTGAGCGACCGCGAGGCCAATCTCAAGCGCGCCCTGAAGCACGCGGATGCAGCACTCGACGCCAGGGCTTACACCAAATACCCCACGCTCACCGAAGCCGAAGTCCAGACATTGGTCGTAGACGACAAGTGGCTCGCTGCCCTCGATGCCGCTATCCACGGCGAGATGGGCCGTATCAGCCAGGCCCTCACCCGGCGGGTGAGGGAACTGGCCGAACGCTACGAAACTCCGATGCCCCACCAGGCCAGCAAGGTCGCCGAGATAGAGCAGGCTGTGAATCAGCATTTGGAGCGGATGGGATTCTCATGGTGAGCGGTTCGTGGAAGACCGAGCCCCTAGGGAAAGCCGCCACGCTTCAGCGCGGCTTCGACCTGCCGTACCACCAACGCAAGCCCGGCCTAGTGCCAATCGTCACCTCTGCCGGTACTAGCGACACCCACTGTCAATCCAAGGTGACCGGTCCTGGGGTGGTCACAGGCCGCTATGGGACGATTGGTGAAGTGTTTTACGTCCAACCAGATTTCTGGCCGCTAAACACTACCCTGTATGTCAAGAACTTCCACGGCAATGATCCGCTGTTCGTTTCCTACCTGCTTCGAACAATTGATTTTCATACCCACAGCGGCAAGAGCGGCGTGCCTGGCGTCAATCGGAACGATCTTCACGAGATTCTGGTCCGTCTCCCGCAGAACCGAGTGGAACAAGAAGCCATCGCCGGGGCCCTGAGCGATGCGGATGCCCTGATTGAATCCCTTGAGAAACTCATCGGCAAGAAACGCCACCTCAAACAAGGTGCGATGCAGGAATTACTCACGGGCAGAAAGCGCCTGCCAGGATTCAGCGGGAAATGGTCGTCGAAAACCATCGGGGATCTAGCCAACATGTCTAGAGCTGCAATCAACCCGGCAACTCGCCCCGAGACCGTCTATGTCCACTATAGCCTGCCGGCCTTTGATGCCGGAGCGGTGCCCGTAAAGGAACCTGGGTGCCTCATTGGCAGCAATAAACTCCTAGTCCCACAGTTCGCTGTACTTCTCTCAAAACTCAACCCCCGAATCCCGAGGGTCTGGGTGCCAGCCCAGATCCCGGACAACGCCGTATGCTCCACCGAGTTTCTGGTCTTGACCCCGCGCGAGGGAACGGACCGGAACTACTTGGCTGCACTTTGTTTGTCTAAAGAAGTGCGCTTCAAAATGAAGTTAAATGCCACTGGGACAACCGGAAGCCATCAAAGGGTCCATCCTCCCCAAGTAATGGTCATTCAGATTGCGGTGCCGGAGGATAAGGGCGAACAAACCGCTATCGCCACCGTCCTCTCCGACATGGACGCCGAAATGGCCGCCCTTGAAACCAAACTCGCCAAGGCCCGCCAGATCAAACAGGGCATGATGCAGAGCCTCTTAACCGGGAGGATTCGATTGGTATGAGCATCGGCCAGCCCGAGAGGGCCACGCAGAACCGAATCATCAATCTGTTCGACGACGAACTTAAGTACCGCTATCTCGGCGACTGGACCTATCGCGAAGGCAATAGCAACATCGAAGAACATCACCTCACCGCCTACCTCAGCAAGCGCGGGTATAGCCCGGAGCAGATCGCCAGGGCTATCCACCTCTTGCGCGCCGAGGCGGATAACCACAGCCGGGGCCTCTACGACAACAACAAGGCAGTCTACAGCCTGCTGCGTTACGGCGTGCCGGTGAAAATAGAGGCGGGCAAAGTCACCGAAACCGTCCATCTCATCGACTGGGCCGAACCGCTGAAAAACGACTTCGCCATCGCCGAGGAAGTCACCCTGCGCGGGGACCACGAACGGCGGCCGGATCTGGTCCTCTTCGTCAACGGCATCGCGGTAGCCGTCATCGAACTCAAGAGAAGCTGCGTCTCGATCGGCGATGGCATCCGCCAGCTTATTTCCAACCAGAGCAAGGAGTTCAACGCCTGGTTCTTCACCACCGTGCAGATCGTCTTCGCCGGCAACGATTCCGAAGGCCTGAGATACGGCACGGTCGGCACCGAAGAGAAGTATTTCCCAAAGTGGAAGGAAGACGAAGAGGACGACTCCCGCTTCAAGCTCGATAAGTACCTGCTCAAGATGTGCAACAAGGAGCGGTTGATCGAGCTGATGCAGGATTTTGTGCTCTTCGATGGCGGTATCAAGAAACTGCCGCGCGCCCACCAGTACTTCGGCGTCAAGGCCGCCCAGCGGCATGTGCGGGAGCGCAAAGGCGGCATCGTCTGGCACACCCAGGGCAGCGGCAAAAGCATCGTAATGGTCCTGCTGGCCAAGTGGATTCTTGAAAACAATCCCAACGCTCGCGTGGTTATCGTCACGGACCGCGACGAACTCGATAAGCAGATCGAGGGTGTATTCAGGGACGCCGGCGAGACCATCCAACGCAGCAGCAGCGGGCACGACTTGATGCGCCAACTGGGCCAGGCAACGCCACGCCTGCTCTGCTCTTTGATCCATAAGTTCGGGAAGAAGGCCGCAGCCAACTTCGAGCAGTTCATCAAGGACCTGGAAGACCAGCCCTGCCAGACCGTGGGCGAGATCTTCGTCTTCGTGGACGAGTGCCACCGGACCGAGAGCGGCAAGTTGCGCCGCACGATGAAGGCGATCATGAAGAACGCCGTCTTCATCGGGTTCACCGGAACGCCTCTGCTCAGAACGGATAAAGAAACCAGCCTGGAGGTTTTCGGGGGCTACATCCACACCTACAAATTCAGCGAAGGCGTGGAGGACGAAGTCGTGCTCGACTTGGTTTACGAGGCGCGCGATATCGACCAGCGGCTGGGATCGCAAGAAAAGGTGGACCAGTGGTTTGATGCGAAGACCAAGGGCCTGAACGACTGGCAGAAGGCCGCGCTCCGCGAACAATGGGGCACCATGCAAAAGGTGCTCAGTTCGAAGGCGCGCATGGACCGTGTGGTGTGCGACGTGGTGTTTGATTTCAGCGTGAAGCCGCGCCTGAGCAATGAGCGCGGCAACGCCATCCTGGTGGCGTCGAGCATCTACGAAGCCTGCAAGTACTTTGCCCTCTTCCAGAAGACGCCCTTCAAGGACCATTGCGCGGTGGTCACCTCCTACAACCCCCAGGCCGGCGACATCACGCTGGAAGACACCGGGGCGAACAGCGAAACCGACAAGCGGTTCATCTACGACACGTACACCGAGTTGCTGAAAGACGTGAATCCCAAGCCGGGCATGACCAGGACGGAGACCTACGAGGAGGAGGCCAAGGCCCGCTTCACGAAAGAACCCGCGTGCATGAAGCTGCTGATCGTGGTGGATAAGCTGCTGACGGGTTTCGACGCGCCGCCGTGCACCTATCTCTACATCGACAAATCCATGCAGGACCACGGGCTGTTCCAGGCCATCTGCCGCACCAACCGTCTGGATGGCGAAGACAAGAATTTCGGCTTCATCGTGGATTACAAGGACCTCTTCAGGAAGCTGGAAAACGCCATTGCCGTCTACACTTCGGAGTTGGACCACAGCGCCGGCGGGGTTGAACCCGAGGTCCTACTCAAAGACCGCCTAACCAAGGGTCGCGAGCGCCTAAACGAAGCGCTGGAAACCCTCGCGATGCTCTGCGAACCGGTTGAGCCGCCGCAAGGCGAGTTGGAGCACATCCACTATTTCTGCGGCAACACCGAGATTTCCGAAGATCTGAAGGAACGGGAGCCGCAGCGCGCCGCGCTCTACAAAGCCACCGCCGCCCTGGTGAGGGCCTACGCCAACATCGCCGACGAACTGGAAGCCGCCGGATACAGCCTGGCGGATATCGCCCGCACCAAGCAGGCGCTCGACCGCTACCTGAAGCTTCGCGAAATCATCCGCAATGCCAGCGGGGAAAGTCTCGACCTGAAAGCCTACGAGGCCGATATGCGGCACCTGATCGACACCTACATCGAGGCCGGCGAGCCGAGGAAAATCTCGCCGTTCGACAACATGCCGCTGCTGGATTTGATCGTGAAGACGGGCATCGCGGACGCCATCAACCGCATGCCGGAAGGGATCAGGGGCAGCAAGGACGCGATCGCCGAGACCATCGAGAACAACGTCCGAAGCAAAATCATCAAAGAGCACCTCAACGACCCGGCGTTTTACGACAAGATGTCCACCCTGCTCGACGAGATCATCGCCGCGCGCCACGCCAGGGCGATTGAGTACGAGGAATACCTGCGGCGCATAGCCGAACTGGTGAAGAGGATCGACGCGGGGCAGACTGAGGACACCCCACCGGAGGTCAATACACCCGGGCGGCGCGCCCTGTACAACAACCTCCATCAGGATCGCGACAGGGCGTTGCGGATCGATGGTGCGGTCAAGCAGGTCCGGCCGGACGGCTGGCGCGGGGTACAGCCGCGCGAAATGGTCATCAAGAAAGCCATTTACGATGTGCTCCAAGATGCGGCCGAGACGGAACGCGTCTTCCTCATCGTGAAACAGCAGCGGGAATACTGATGGCCGTCCGGATCGAGCTGGGGGACATTTCGGTGGATGTGCTGAAGAAAAACATCAAGAACGTCCATCTGAGTGTGTACCCGCCCACCGGCGCCGTGCGCATCTCGGCCCCGCTTCGCATGAGCCTTGACACCATCCGCGTGTTCGCGGTTTCCAAGCTCGGCTGGATCAGGCGGCAACGGAAAAAGGTACAGGAGCAGGAGCGCGAGCCCCGCCGCGAATACCTAAACCGCGAGAGCCACTACGTGTGGGGAAGGCGCTACTTGCTGAAGGTGATCGAAAGAGACGCCGCGCCCGGAATCGAACTGAAGCACAGCCAACTGGCCCTACAGGTTCGCCCCGGCGCCGGCGACGAAAAGAAGCAGGCTGTTCTCGAAGACTGGTACCGCGCGCAGGTGCGGGAAGCAGCCCCGCCGCTCATCGCCAGATGGGAGCCTCTCATAGGCGTCAAGGTCGAGCGCGTCTTCGTGCAGCGCATGAAGACCAAGTGGGGCAGTTGCAGCCCCGGTGCCGCGAGTATCCGGCTGAACACCGATCTAGCGAGGAAGCCCCGCGAATGCCTTGAGTACATCGTGGTCCATGAAATGGCACACCTGCTGGAGCCCACCCACAGCGCCCGCTTCACCGTCCTAATGGACCGCTTTATGCCCAAGTGGCAGCACTATCGCGAAGTGCTGAATCGCCTTCCGCTACGACATGAGGAGTGGGGGTATTGAGGCCATGGACTTCCGCCTTTCACGCCATGCCGAATGGGAGATGGCCCGCCGCGGCATCCCGCTCGCGCTGGTCCGGGCTGTAATGGGCCATCCGGAACAACGTCTAGCCGGGGAATCCCGCACGGGCCGGTGGATTTATCAGTCGCGGTTACGGTTCGAAGATGGGAAAATGTATTTGTTGCGGGTTGTGGTGGACGAAGGGGAACAGCCGCCTGTGATTATTACGGCATACCGGACCAGCAAGGTTGAGAAGTACTGGAGCGCCAAATGAAAGTAGCCTATGACCCCGACGTGGACGTCCTCAGCGTCCTGTTGAGCGATGCGCCAGTTGCGGAAAGCGATCAGGATAAGCCGGGCGTCATTCTGGACTACGACGCCGGCGGCAACATGGTAAGCTTCGAGATCCTCGACGCCTCGAAGCGCGTGGCGGATCCCCTGTCCGTCGAGTACGCTGTTACGCCGCTGCTCCGCCGGCCGGCATGATGGCGCTGGATGCGCGAACTGAGGTGTTCGCCGCCCCGCGCAAGCGCGAAACCCCCAAGACGTGAGGCCGCCCCACCACCGTTCACAAACATATTTTGTTGACAACGCTGTACTTAGCCCCAGCCGCACTGGACACCCGCGCTATCCTGAAGTCCGGTGGCACGTCTTGGTCCAACCCGGAAGGCAAGCGGCGCCCCCGGGGATACGAAACGAACCCACTAAGTTGTTGAAAAACAAGAAGAGGCCCCAAAAAACGAAGCCAGCAGTTGCCGGAACCACCTGTTGCATTTTCAGATAGTCCCATCCGGTAATCTCGCGCGGGCCGCGCAGGGACCTCCGGCAAGCGAGCGCCCTTTTGGGCCCCGGCGCGATCGGCTGTTCCGAGCCGGTGCGCCACGTCCTCTTCCCGCGCTTCGGGTTATACTATGAATTGTAGAGGGGCCTCATGAAGAAATACGGCAAGTTTGCCGCGCTCATTGTGGTGGTGCTGGGTGTCCTGGCCTATCTGGCGGTCAGTGGCGGAACAGCGAACGCCACCTATTATAAAACCATCGCCGAGCTGGGCCAGATGGGCAACCGGGCCTACGGGACGAAACTTCGCGTGGGCGGCGACGTGGAAAGCGGGTCTATTCAGCGGACGGGCGGCCATGTGACGTTCGTCCTGTTGCAGGACCAGAAGCGGCTGAAAGTCACGTACACCGGGACCGACCCTCTCCCCGACACCTTCCGCGACGGCGCGCAAGCTTTGGCCGACGGCCGGCTCGACACAGACGGGGTCTTCCGCGCCGCTAAGGTTGAAGCCAAGTGCGCCTCCAAGTATGAAGCCAAGCCGGGCCAGGCGCCCGGGCAGATGCCCCCCAACATCAACAGCGGTAAAGCCAGCATCTAAAACGCTTTATGGAAAATCTGGGTTCCCTGGCCATCCTTCTGGCCTTGTGCATGTCGGCTTACGCCGTAGTGGCCAGCGTCGTGGGCCGCATCCGGCGCAAACCTTTCCTTGTGGTGAGCGGCGCGCGCGCGGTGTACTCGGTCTGGGCCCTGATCACCCTGGCCGCCGGCATCTTGGTTTATGCGCTGGTAACGGGAGATTTCCGCTACGCCTACGTGGCCGAGCACAGCAACCGGGCCATGCCCACGCTGTACAAATTCGCGGCCTGGTGGGGCGGCCAGGAAGGTTCGCTGCTGTTCTGGAGCTGGCTGCTGGCCACCTACTCCTCCGTGGTCGCCTTCGCCAACCGCCGCAAGCACCGGGACTTCATGCCCTACGTCATTGGCGTGCTGATGACCGTGCAGACCTTCTTCCTGATCTTGAACAACTTCGTCGCCACGCCGTTCCAGGTGTTGTCGGTCGACGGCCGGATCACCGCCATTCAGGACGGCAACGGGCTTAGCCCGCTGTTGCAATACCCCGCCATGGCGATTCATCCTCCCATGCTCTACCTGGGGTATGTCGGTTTCGCCGTGCCGTTCGCCTTCGCCATCGGTTCGCTCCTCACGCGCCAACCGGGCGATGCCTGGATTCATACCACGCGGCGCTGGACCCTGGTGACGTGGCTGTTCCAAAGCACCGGCGTCATGCTGGGTGCGGCTTGGGCGTATCACGTCCTGGGCTGGGGCGGATACTGGGGATGGGACCCCGTGGAAAATGCTTCCTTGCTCCCCTGGCTCAGCGGCACGGCTTTCCTGCACTCGGTGATGATGCAGGAGAAGAAGGGCATGATGAAGGTCTGGAACATCGTCCTGGTGTCCTCCACCTTTTTCTTGTGTATCCTGGGCACGTTCCTGACGCGCTCAGGCGTGGTGCAATCGGTACACGCCTTCGCGCGCTCCGAAATCGGCAAGTATTTCGTCGTCTTTCTGGCAGTGGGCATCGCCGCCACCATCTACCTCATCCTGGAGCGCCTCGACTACCTGAAGAGCGAGGCCAAGCTGGAGAGCGTGATTTCGCGCGAGTCCAGTTTTCTGTTCAATAACTTGATCCTGCTGGCGAGCTGCTTCGCCGTGCTGTGGGGAACGTTGTTCCCGGTGATCTCAGCGACCTTCATGGGAGACCAGATCTCTCTGGACGCCGATTGGTACAACCGCCTGATGGTTCCCATCGGCCTGTTCCTGCTGTTGCTGACGGGCGTCGGCCCCCTGTTCGCTTGGCGCAAGACGTCGGCGGAGAGCCTCCGCCGCAATTTCCAATGGCCCGGCGCCGCCTCCGTGGTTCTGGTGGGCATTCTGCTGGCGGCCGGCATGCGGAATTTCTACGCCTTGATCTCCTTCGGCTTCTGCCTCTTTGTGGCGCTCACCGTGTTCGTGGAGTTCTACAAGGGATCGAAATCCATCGCTTCCCGAAATAACATGAACCTGGCCCTCGCCGCTGTGGAGCTGACGCACCGCAACACGCGGCGCTACGGCGGCTACCTGGTCCACATGGGCATCGTGCTCATGTTTGTCGGGTTCACCGGCCACGCTTTCAACCAGGCCGAAGTGAAGGAACTGAATATCGGCGATTCCATGCGCATCGGCCGCTACAACCTGACCATGGTCAAGCTCGACCAGGGCGATAACGACCTGTACGAAAGCAGCACGGCCACCATGGACGTGCGTGAGAACGGCGAGTTCCTGGGGACCTTGAGGCCCCAGAAGCGCTTCTACAAGGCCAGCCGCCAGGGAACTTCCGAAATCGGCCTCCGCGCGCGGCTGAACGAAGACCTGTACCTGAATTTCGGCGGCATGTCGGACGATAACCAGCGCGCCGTCATCCAGGCCTACGTCCTGCCCCTGGTTACCTGGATCTGGATAGGCGGGCTGGTGCTGATCGGCGGAACGCTGATCTGCCTGGTTCCGAGCAAGATCAAAATGCAGTACGCCCGCACGCAGGTGGTGGGCGTCACGAGCGGACATGCGGCGCTTCAAAAATAGCATCCTGGTCCTGATCGCGGCCGCGGCGGTCCCCCTGGTCTTGGCGCAGACGGCGGCGGAGAAGCCCAGCCTGGACGTCCGGCGTGTGGGCTCCCGCCTGAAGTGCCAGTGCGGGTGCGGGGATTCGGTGGCCACTTGCAGCATGTTGGAGTGCAGCTTCTCCAAGCCCGCCAAGGAGCGCATCGCGCGCATGTTAGCCGTGGGAATGAGCGACGGCCAGATTGTCCAGGCCTTCGTGCGCGATTACGGTCCGGGAATCTATCTGGCCCCGCCCAACGCGTTTGGCTGGGTTGTGCCCTACGCCGCCGCGGCATTGGGCTTGGTGGTAATCTGGCTTTTCATCAAGAAATACCGGATGCCCGTGGCCGAAGCCAGCGCCATGGAAATCGACGATCCCAACTTGGCCAAGTACAAAGACCAGATAGAAAAGGATCTCGCAAAACTGGAATAGGAAACGAAACTCCCGTGCCCCGCCTTATCTTTAGCGGTAAACGGTAAACGTTTCTGGTGTACTCACTTGATCGTCGCCATCGCCTGCGTCGTCGCCATCGCCGTCATCGCGTTCGTAGTTGGGGTGCGGCCGCGCGACCTGCCCCGGCCCGAGCCGCCGTCGCCGTTTGTTCATCTCGACGAGCGTAAAGCCGCCATCTACGAGAACTTGCGCGACCTCCAGTTCGAATACCGCCTGGGCAAGCTTTCCGACCAGGATTACCAAACCACCAAGAAGGACTTGCAGAAGGAACTGGCCGGCGTTCTGGCCGCCGTGGACCGCGTGAAAGAGCAGATCGTCGCGGGCCTGCCCGTAGCGCCGCCGGAAGTCTCGCTCCCGCCGGCGGAAGTCGCGGCTAGCGGCTTCGTTTGCCCGTCTTGCGGATCCAGGTTCGATACGGAGCTGAAATTTTGCGGCGAGTGCGGCAAGCCCATGAAGGCGGTTCAGGCATGAAGCCGTTGTGGGTTTGGGTCCTCTGCTGCGCGCCCGCCATGGCGGCCATCAGCGGCACGGTCGTCAATCGCACCACCGGCAAGCCGCAGGCCGGCATTACCGTCGGTTACTTCACGGTCGGAAACGGGCTAGAGCTGGCCGGGCAAGCTCGGGCGAACGCCGATGGCAGTTTCACGATCGACCAGACCCCTCAGGGCCCCGGAGGCGTGCTTCGGGCGACGGTGGATGGCGTCACCTACAGCCAGATGCTCCCGCCTGGCGCCCCGTCCACCGGCGTCACCTTTGACGTGTATAACGCTTCCGATCGGCCCGGCGCCTCCAAGGTCGCCAAGCACATGATTCTGTTCCAACCGTCGGGCGGGCGGATGGACATCAAGGAAACCTACCTCATCGGCAACGGCGGCCTGACCTCTTGGAGCGATTCGCGCAACGGCACACTGCGCTTCTACCTGCCGGCCGCCGCCAACGGCAGGGCCGAGGTCAACGCCACCGCCCCCGGAGGAATGCCCATCGGCGCGCCTCTAGTGAAGACGTCCCAGCCCGACGTGTACGGCGTGGATTTCGCCATCAAGCCCGGCGATACGCGCATCGACCTCGACTACGCCGTGCCCTACACGGATGCCTCGCCCTATGCCGGCAAGATCGTCACGAAGGACGAGAATACCTACCTGATCGCTCCCAATGGCGTGACCCTGACCGGGGATCATCTCAACGATCTCGGCGTGGAGCCGCAGTCCCAGGCCCACATCTACGGACTGGAGGCGACCGCCTATCGAATTGTGTTAAGCGGCGCGCCGGCGGCCGTGGCTCAGGATAACGGCGACCAGGGCGCGAGCGACGCCGATAGCGGCCCGCAAATCGAAACGGTCAAACCGCGCCTGTTTGGCCAGGCCGGGCTGATCCTGGGTCTGGCGCTGGGCGTTCTCGCGGTAGGCTTCGCAATCCTGTATCGCGCGCATCCAGAGGCGCCGCCGCCCGCGGACAAGGAGGCGAATGCACGCGGTCGCCGTTGAGGGCCTCTGGAAGTTCTACGGAGACTATCCCGCGTTGCGCGACGTACGGCTCGAAGCCGGCGCTGGGGATTGCTTGGCGCTCATCGGACGAAACGGGGCGGGCAAGACGACCCTCCTGCGCGCCATCGCCGGCTTCTCGCGCCCTGGCCGCGGCAAGGTCCTGATCTTCGGCAAGGAACCGCGCCAAACGGAAGCGCGCCGACAGATGGGTTTCATTGGCCACGGCATTTCCGTGTACGACGAACTTTCCGCCTTGGAGAATCTGAAGCTCTTCGGCCGGCTCTATGGCTTGGCCGATCCCCGCGCCCGCGCGCTGGAATGGCTGGAGCGCACCGGCCTGGAGCGCGTGCGGGACGGCCTGGTGCGTGAATTCTCGCGCGGCATGCGGCAGCGCCTGGCGGTGGCCCGCGCCTTCCTGCACGACCCGTCCGTGCTGCTCCTGGACGAGCCCTTCACTTCGCTCGACGATCGCGCCATCGCGGTGCTGCAAACGCTCCTCCGCGACGCCATCGCGCGGGGCAAGACCGTCGTCCTGTCCACCCACCAGTTGCGGGAGGCCCTGGATCTCGCCTCGCAGGTCGCGTTGCTGGTGCGCGGCCAGGTGGCGTTTCATGGCCCGTGCACGCCGGAAATGGCCGCCGATCCGGGCCTGGTTTATGCGCGTTACGGCGAGGGCTGATGAATTTCTTTCGCACCGCGCTGGTCGTCATGGCGAAGGACCTGCGGGCCGAGTTGCGCACCAAGGAGGCCATCAACGCGTCTCTGGCCTTCGCCGTGGTCATCCTGCTGCTGTTCAGCTTCGCTTTCGTGGATGAACTGGATACGGAGACCACGCGCTCTCTCTCGGGCGGGCTGCTGTGGATCGTCTTCGCCTTCGCCGGGACGCTGCTGCTGAATCGCAGCTTCGCCCGCGAACTCCCCAACGATTGCCTCGACGCCCTGATCGCCGCGCCGGTCCCGGGGGCCGCCTTGTTCCTTGGCAAGGCCCTGGCCAACTACGTCTTAGTGCTCGCCATCGAAATGATCTCATTAGTGGTCTTCGGCGTTTTCTATAATATCCACTGGACCAGCCGGTTCGGGGATCTGATGATGGTGGTGGCGCTGGGTTCCTGGGCGCTCACCGTGATCGGAACGATTTTCAGCGCCCTTACCGTCAACATCCGGCTGCGGGAAGTGATGCTGCCGATGCTGACCTATCCGATTCTGGTCCCGGCCCTCATGGCCGCGATGCAGTTGACCGTGCCGTTGATCTCCGGCAACCCGATCCCGCCGGAGATGGAGCGCTGGCTGAAGATGCTGATCGGTTTCGACATCATCTATACCGCCGTCTCGCTGTTCGTGGCCGAAACGGTGCTGGTGGGCTGATCAAAGGCAGTCCAGGAGCCTGCCCCATGACCGCGCCGGTGCAGTGGGGCGGGCCTCCTGGCCTGCCTTCTTGGTGTTGTGAATTTCGCTATGGGCTATTACGAACGACGTCTCCCCCATTGGCATCCCAACGACGCCGCGATATTTGTCACATGGCGTTTGCATGGCTCGCTCCCCCGGACAGCGGGCCCTGCGGTTGACCTGCCCGCTGGCAAGGCATTTGTCGCCATGGACCGGGAATTAGCGGCCGCCGCGCAAGGTCCCACCTGGCTCAAGGATGAGCGGGTTGCGCGCGCGGTATACGACGCGCTGCGATTCGGCGAAGAACGCCTTCGCTTATACCGGCTACAAGCCTGGGTGTTGATGTCGAACCACGTTCACATGCTCATCGAGCCGAATGCCGAGCTTCCCCGCATCACCAGGGGCATCAAGAGTTTCTCGGCGAAGACCTCCAACGAAATTCTGGGACGGACGGGCGAGCCGTTTTGGCGGGACGAATCATACGATCATTGGGTGCGCAATCAAAGAGAATTTGGAAAGATTGTGCAGTACATTGAATTCAACCCAGTTGCGGCCGGATTAGTGCAGCGGCCTGAGGATTGGCGGTGGTCGAGCGCTTACGAGGGCGCCATGGAAGAAGGCAGGCCAGGAGGCCCGCCCCACTGAACCGGCGTTTGCACTGGCATTTGAACAGGGGACTAATGCGAGAGAAAATCCTTTACCTTCTCGGACTGGCCGCCATCGGGATTTTGGCGTGGAATATCAACGCCATCGCCCGGTTGCCGGAAGAAACGCAGCAGGGCGTGACGTTCAAGATCATCTTCTTCCACGTTCCCGTGGCTATTGCCGCGGTGACGGCGGCCTGTTTTTCGTTTCTGGCCAGCGTGAGTTTTTTGGCCACCAAGAACTTCAAATTCGACGCCGCGGCGGTGGCCATCACCGAAGTCGGTCTGGCGTTCCTGGCGGCCAACCTCATCACCGGTTCCATTTGGGGTCGCGAGATCTGGGGCGTCTGGTGGGCCTGGGACGCGCGCCTCACCTCGGCCCTGGTTTGCTGGCTGTTGTACGCCGGCTACCTGATGCTGCGCAAGGCCATTGAGGAGCCCACCCAGCGCGCCACGTTCGCCGCCGTGTTTTCCATTTTCGCCTTCATCGACGTGCCCATCGTGGTCTTCTCGATCAAGTGGTGGCGCACCCAGCACCCCGCCCCCGTCTTTTGGGCCGGTGGGAGCTTCCCGCCCGACTGGACCAGGCACTTTCTGTGGAACATGGCGGCTATGCTGATGCTGGGCATCGTCCTGGCCGCCGTGCGCTACCGCCAGGAAGAAGCCCGGAGGGAGATCGATTCCCTGCGCCGCGCGGCGCACGCGCTCTGAGGAGACTATGATGTACGCACCGATCCTGTTTATCGCGCAGATCGCCACCCCGCAAGAGATCCTCCAGCATCAATACGAGTTCCTGAGCTACGGACTCACCGCCGCCTGGGTCGTCCTGGCGGTCTACGTCCTGATGTTGGTCGCCCGCGAGCGAAACCTGAGGCGCGAGATCGCCCACCTGAAGGCCATGCTGGAAGAGAAGCCCAAGTAATGTGGGGCAGGTTCCCGACCTGCCCTGCCGGACAGGACAGCTCGCAACGCGCCCCACCTACATCTCCAACGTCCCCACTAACTGCGACGCGCTGGCGACATGCTCGCGCTGCAAAAACTTCGCCAGTTCCTCCGCGATCCGCACCGGCGAGCGCGGGTCCCAGAATGTCGCCGTCCCCACTTGCACCGCCGTGGCGCCCGCAATCAGAAACTCGGCGGCGTCCTCGCCCGTGGCAATGCCGCCCAGCCCGACCACGGGAATCTTCACCGCCCGCGCCGCCTGAAATACCAGCCGTAGCGCCAGGGGTTTGATGGCCGGTCCCGAAAGGCCGCCGAACCCCGCGCCGACGCGTGGCCGCCGCGCGCGCGCGTCGATGGCCAGCGCGATGAACGTGTTCACCAGCGAGAGGGCGTCGGCGCCGCTCTCCTCGGCGGCGCGCGCCAGCGGCTCGATGGCGCTCACGTTCGGCGAAAGCTTCACGATCACCGGCCGCCGGGCTACCCGCTTCGCCGACGAGACCACCTCCGCCAGCAGCGCCGGGTCGCTCGAAAAGTAGATTCCGCCGTGGCTCGTGTTCGGGCACGATACGTTCAGCTCGTACCCGGCCAGCCCCTCGTGGTCTTCCAGTATGCGTATCACCTCCGCGTAGTCCGCGGTCTCATATCCGAAGACGTTGGCAAAGACCGCCGTGCGGAGTTTCGCCAGCGCTGGCAGCTTCTCTCGGACGAATGCGCGGACGCCGATATTCTGCAAGCCGATGGAGTTGATCATCCCTCCCGCGGCCTCGTAAACGCGCGGCGGCGGGTTTCCCTCGATCGGCTCTCGCGAGAGGCCTTTCACCACCAGGCCTCCCAGCGCGTCCAGATCCACCAACTTCTCGAATTCGAGCCCGTAGGCGAACGTGCCGGAAGCCGCTAGGACGGGGTTTCGCAATGCGATCCCGCACAGCGTCGTAGCCAGAGACAGGTCGGAGGTCATGGAAGATCCCGCGGCGGCGGGCAGGCTCCCCCCCTACTGGGATAGGGGCCTCACCCCCGCAAATAACCGTAAGAACAGAGTTTAACAGAGGCGAAAGTAGTGTTATAGTATCGGTTTGCGGTGGGCCGCGGCTGGCGCATGGCCGGCGGCGGCGCGAGGCGCCAGCTTAATGAACGACGACCAAAGCCCCTTGGCCCTTTCCACGATTCGCAGAAATCGGGGGATATCTCTGCAAGAGATCGCAGAGTCCACGAAGATCGGCATCCGGTCGCTGGAAGCGATCGAGCGGGGCGAGTTTCGCAAACTTCCCGGCGGGATCTACAACACTAATTACATCCGCCAGTACGCCCGCGCCATCGACTACGACGAAACCGCGCTCCTGGCCGCCTACTACCGCGTGACCGCTGGCGCCGCCCCCGGACCCGATGGCCCTGGCGACCGCGAAGGCAAGAGCCTCTTCGGCGGCTATCGTCCCGCCTCGAACGCGGTCTGAACCTCAGTCCCCCTGCTTTTTATCCGCCAGTCGGGATGCGAATCTCGCTACGTCGATGATGGCGCGTTCGTGCGTTCCCTCGCCAATCTTCTCTTTCTCGGTCCGGGCCTCCACCCGGAATTCGATGTGGCGATCCGTCGCGCCGGCGATCTCGGCGGTAAAGGTCACCACGTCGCCGATGCCCGCCGCCGCCAAATGCGAGATGTTGACTTTGGTCCCCACGGTGTCGTGGCCCGGTTCGAGCATGGGAAGCGCCAGGTCGCGGCAGGTGCGCTCCATGGAACCGATCATATGCGGCGTGGAGAGCACGCGCGGCCCGCTCTCGCCGAGGAACGTGATGCAGGATTCGCTGGTCACCAGAAGTTTCCGTCCGTCCCTGGCCCCGATCGTCACGCGGTGCATGCGAAACTCAGTCCTCCGTCGAAACCCCGTCCTATTTCATCTCTACCATGGGTACGCGGAGCCTGCCGCGGAAGATGTCCGCCAGGAACGCCAGCGCCTCCTCGTGCAGGATCCCGTTATCGGCCAGCAGGTGCTCCGAAGCGGTGACGCTGTGCGGCGCGCCGTTCATGTCCGAGACTCGGCCTCCCGCTTCCTCCACCAGAAGCGTGCCGGCCGCCATGTCCCAGGGCTTCAGCCCGAACTCCCAGAAAAGATCCAGCCGCCCGCAAGCCGCGTACGCCAGATCCAGCGCGGCCGATCCCGTGCGCCGTACGCCGTGGGACGCCATGGCGATTTGGTAATAGAAGTGGATATTCACGTCGTGGCTGCGCTTCCGGCTGGGGAAGCCCGTGGCGGAGAGGCTCTCGTTCAGGTTCCGCGCGGACGAGACGTGGATGCGCTTGCCGTTCAGATAAGCGCCCGCGCCGCGCTCGGCTGAGAACATCTCCCCCCGCAGTGGATCGTACACCACGCCCGCGATCATCTCGCCGGCCCGCTCCAGCGCCAGCGTGACGTTGAACATGGGAAAGCCGTGGGCGAAATTGGTGGTCCCATCCAGCGGGTCCACGTACCACTGGTATTCCGACGCGCTCGGGCAGCCGCCGCCTTCCTCGGCCATCACGCCGTGCGCTGGGAAGCGCGACCGCAGCCGCTCCACCACCAGATTCTCGGAAGCGCGGTCGGCTTCGGTCACCAGGTCGAACTCGCCTTTCAGCTCGAATCCAATCCGGCGTTCAAAGTAGCTGGCCAGCAAGCCACCGGCCTCTCGTGCGATTTCGATCGCGGTTTCCAGGTAGCTCATTGAAGGGGTGCCGGCGCGGCGGGCTTAGCTGTCTTCCAGAACGTACTGGATATCGTGTTTGAAAATGAACAGGTTCGGCGCGCCAGCGCGCGTCAGGCGGATGAAGGAATGATCGTAATACTCGATCGTGCCGATGACTTCTTCTCCATCGGCCAGCTTGACGCGCACCGGCGTGGCGTTTTCGATCAGCCGCTTGAGATACTTGGCTTCCTCAAACGTCTGTTCCGGCGGGCGTCCGGGCTTTCCATCCTGTTGTGGCGTATTCACTTTTTTGACCGCGGCTTGCTCTTTTCGGTACTCGTCGAGGCGTTGCCGGGAGCCACAGAAACCCTGGCATCCGAGGCGCCGGCTTCGCTCCCGGCTATCCCATAATAGCCGTTACGCGCCGAGACTTTCAATTCCGGCCGATTGACGCGCACCTCGAGCGTATGGAAGCGGTCGTTCGACGGCGGCGCGTTATGCGGATAGAAGCCCAGCAGGTACTGCGTGCGCAGTTCCGTGATGATGTCGACGAACGCCTTGTCGAGATCCGGCCCCAGCGCTGGCAGGAAGGTCCGCCCGCCGGTGCCTTGCGCCATGAAAATAAGAGCGTGCTCGCCGCCGATGTTCCGGCCCGCGTCGTTGGTGATGGGCACCACCACAACGGGGTAAATGATGGCGTCCGCCCTCTGCGCCGCCTCCAACGCCTGGTGGGCGTTCCATGTCGAGTAGGTGTCGTCGCCATCGGTGACGAGCACGATGACCTTGCGCCCTTCGCGCTTCTCGAGGTCTTGCGAGGATGCCAGGTAGATCGCGTCGTAGAGCGCCGTCGCTCCCTCCGGTTGCAGGAGCTTGAACCGCTGCACCAGGGACGCGTAGTTGTGCGTGAAGACGCTGAACTGCTTCACGTCCGCGTTGACGCCATAAAGCGCCACGGCGTCGGCCGGGTTGCCCTCCGAAAACAGCGCCTGCAGGAAGCGGCTGGCGGAATCCGTCTCGTACTTCAGATCCTTGCCGGTGGACCCGCTCGTATCCAGCATGAGGGCGATGGAAAGCGGTTGCTCGGTCCGCCGCTCGAAAACCGCGACCTCCTGCTTTACGCCGTTGTCGTAGACCTCGAAGTTGTCCTTCTGCAGGGTCCCCACCAGCGCCCCGGACGGGTCCTTCACCGTGGCCAGGACGTGCACCAAGTCCACGTCCACGCGGATCACGGGCGCCTGCTGGGCGAGGGCCGCCCAAACTGCCGCCGAGAGAATGGCGGCCAGCGCCGGAATCCACTTAACGCGCCATCGGGACATCCCGATTCCACTCTCCTTCCACCCAGACCTCTCCATCCACAAAGTATTCCTTTTTCCAGATGGGGACGGTCTTTTTCAGGCGGTCGATGCCTTCCCGCGCGGCCTCGAAGGCCGGCCCGCGGTGCGGCGCGGTGACTGTCACGGCCACGCTGGTCTCGCCGATCAGCAGACGTCCGAGCCGGTGCACGATAGCGATGC
The DNA here is from genome assembly GCA_050012095.1 of Bryobacteraceae bacterium. Taxonomy (GTDB): domain Bacteria; phylum Acidobacteriota; class Terriglobia; order Bryobacterales; family Bryobacteraceae; genus BOG-224. The sequence goes on from JBEKHV010000001.1 coordinate 111,518, forward strand.
GCCCGATCTCGCGCCCGGCGGCGATCTCACGGCCGATGCGCGCCATCATGCCGAGCGCCATGGATTCGTATGCCTCGTATTCCAGGAAGCGCGTCCGCCGGCCCCCGGTGTTGTTGCGGACCGTGCCCTCGAAAGTCACCACCGCGCCCTCCGCGCCGGTAATCAGGCGCGCCGCAATGGCGCGCGGATCGATCGCGCTCCGGGTCAGCGCGAAGTAGTTTCCGTTCTCTGTAACTTCCGGCGATGCGGCCGTCCCTCCGCTCACCGGCGGAAGAAACGCCACTTCGTCGCCTGGGCCGACCTCGGTGGAAAGCTCGGCGAATTCCCGGTTCCGCGCCATCGCGATGCTTCCAGCCATGGCCCGCAACCGCGGGAAACGCGCTGCGTAGCGCTCGAACACGGCGCCCAGGGTAGTTCCCTCCGGAAACTCGGCGTCCTCGGACGACCGTCCTACGAGGTCCTTCAGGACTCCGAAAAACAGCACTCGCACACGCATCTCCGGCTGATAACACCCAGTCTATCAGACGGTTTGAGATCGGCCCCCGTTGCGTCTATTGCAACCCCGCCGAGCCGCTACCGGAGGAGAGCGGTTACAATGCTGGTTTCCATGGAAAAGACCGCCGAAACCCGTTTGCGCGTGCGGTACGCCGAGACCGACCGCATGGGCGTGGTCTACTACGCCAACTACCTGGTGTGGATGGAGGTGGGCCGCGTCGAGCTCTGTAAGGCTCTGGGCTTCAGCTATCGCGACATGGAAGAGGACGACGGCGTCCTGCTGGCGGTGGCCGAAGCCAACTGCCGCTACCGTTCGCCCGCGCGATTTGACGATGAGGTGGTCGTCAAGACGTGGGTGGAAAAGGCGAACTCGCGCATGGCCGTCTTCGGTTACGAAATGCGCCTGGCGGACGGCGGCCGCGTCTTGGCCACGGGCCGCACCAGCCACGTCTTCGTCGATCGCCAGATGCAGCGCACCCGGATGCCGGAGAAATATCGCCCGCTGTTCGGCGTGCCGCCAGCCGCGGGCGACGCCTAGGACCTTGCCGAAAGAGGGCGAAAAGACTCCCGGTCGCCGATAAACGCCGCGCTTGTATCACCGGTTTCCAGATCGTCGTTGGGCAGCTGAGCGGTCGGTTTGGTCTCGACGGTTTAACGCGTCAACTTGGAAGGCTTCCGAGTGGCGGACGATCCGCTCAGAGCGCGGGTCAGTTTGCGGATGCCGACGGTTCGGGAGAAAGTGACATAACGCCGGATTCTCGGAGGTTGGTTGCAAAACTCGAAGGGAAGGAGGTCACGCCCATTTGCAGCGCCGACCGCTAAGATTTGCCTCGAATCGCTTCAATAATAGTTTATATAACCGCGGCCGTTGTTTCTTAAGCTTGTCAATATCGATCCGAGAGCCGGTACGCCAGTCCCATGAAACGATGTCCTGAATTCCGAGATTGTCACCAATCGCGAGCTTGATTTTGCTCTCAAGAACTTCTATGCGGCACTGAAGAAAAAACTGATCTTGTTGCGCCTTACGCAAACGGCGGTATAGATCGGTCACTTCCTTCGATGGCGCTGACATTGTGCGGTTCACGGGCTTGTTCTTCGCGAGCGCCGCGGCCATGTCGAGAAGTTTCTGGGCTTCGTTGACGATAGGAACAGCCGTCGCAAAGGCCTCGGACACTTCCTGCATGGTGACATCGAACACTTCGCGTCGGTTTATTACCCTCTTTGGCTCCAGCAGCTCATGAACGTATTTCTCCAGCGCTTCCGGATGTTCAGACGGTTCACACCGGCGCTCTATAAGCTCCACGGGTGATGCGGTTGAAAACGCGCGCTTTCTTTGGTTCGGATTTACGGACCGCCCAATTTTGAAACACCCCGTATCGCCCAACTGAAAACAGTACACGTCGGGCGCTTTCGCGGACTTCCGCCTCGCTTTGCTCGTATTAGTTGCCATAGACCTTCTTCATTCGTTAAGACAAAACGTCGCGAATGCGCGTCGCTTGGAAGTCCAAGCCCCGAATTCGTTGACTACGCCGATCTGGATCAGCGGATCACTCCGGGTCGAGGTACTTCTCTGCATAATAAATGTCAGCAGCATGGGAGAACTCCAGCTTGACGGATCGAACTCGATACCCCTCGCAATTCACCAGCTCGGCCGCATCCAAATCGAAGATCGCGATCGTCCTTCCGATGCCTAACTTACTCCCGTAGACGATACCATCGTAGCCCGCATTTCGAAATGCTTCGGCTAGGACTTGCGTGGGCGCGTATTCGTCGACATCATCTGATCGTGTCACGGGCTCAGAAAAGGCCCAGTTGATGTCTCTCCATACCCCTTCTTCTCCCTTTCCGGACTCAGGTTCTTTCTTGCGAAACGATCTGGTCCGGGGTCCATCTTCCGCTGAGCAATCCACAACCTTTAGATCGCGAAGCATCATGAATTGCGCTACCGACACGTACGACCCGATCCATGGCCGGACCTCAGCCATCGCCGTGTCTCTGTCAGTAGAGAAATAGAGGCATGGAATTCCCTTTGGGTTCACCCGCCCCTCTCCCGCCCGATCCCTCAGTGGCACCATTCGTTTCGAGTCGAGCGGCACGGGCATCTCGACCTCGACGGTCTCTGCAACGTGGTTCGGGTTGAGAGACAGCGACGTCGGCATTAACCGAGACTCCCAGGTAATGTCGAGTTGCGCCCTCCAAAGGAGCGAATCTTTCTCGATGCTTCCGACGCGCTTTCTGCTTGTTTCCACCACGCTATTAACAAAGCGCTGACAGCTTTCATCGAGCGCGTGCCGAGCCTTGCGCATCACAAATTGCCGGAAGTCGAAGTAAAGATAATGCGAATCGAACGTTTCCATCGAAGCCGCCTTGTTTGGAAAGTGATCCTATTCTCTCAAATACTGGATAGGTGCATCCGTGCGGCGACCGGTCCCCAAGTCGGGTCGGGGGGAAGTGTCGGACCGCGCCCTGGGCGAAATACGCGCCACTCGGAAACTGGGGCCGTGCGGTTGCCAGCTATTCCGACGTCCTGCAACGCCGCTGGCGCCGCAACGCGCCATGTGCCAAGCTGTCCGTTCTGGAGGCTTGCATGATGCGTCGTTCGTTTGCGTCCGCAGCCGCGCTGCTCGTGGTCTTGTCCGCGTCCGCGCCCTGCCAGACGAAGGTTGCGGTTTTCCACGGGCCTGAGACCAGCCACACGTGGCCGCTCAAGGAATTCGACCCCGCCCTGCCTTCCGATTGGAGCGGGTTCAATTTTCTTGTGCTCGAACTGCGGCTCTCTTCGCCTCAGCGGTTCGAGCTGAGAATCCACGACCCCGGCGGCGTCCGCACTGTGCGTCTCTCGCCCGTGCCGGGAGCTTGGGTCCGCGCCGCCGTGCCTCTGGACTTCCTGACCAAGGAGGCCAGCCAAGGCTCCGACCTGGCCTCCGTTCACAACAAGTCCCGGCCCATGATTTTCATCAACCTGATTGGGTCGCCGGGGCCGCTCACCGCGGTTAGCGACATCGAAGTGTCCATCCCCGATCCGGTTGGGGCTCCGTCGCTGGAGATCCGTTCCCTCCGTCTCGCCAAGGAAGACCCCGGCGACGCGTTGCTGGACGCCAAGCCTCTGGTGGATGAGTTCGGCCAGTGGATGGCCGACGATTGGCCGGGCAAGACCAAGACCCTGGCTGAGTTGAAAGCCGCATGGGTCGCCGAGGGAAAAGGTCTTGGATCCGGCGATTTCAACTACGGCCCGTACGGCGGGTACAAGGGTACGCAGGCCAAGGCCACCGGTTTCTTCCGGGTCGAGAAGATCGATGGCAAGTGGTGGATCCTCGATCCCGACGGCCACTACTTCTGGTCCGCAGGCATGGACTGCGTTACCGCATCGTCGGCCACGCGCACCGCGGGGCGCGAGGGGCTGTTCACTGCGCTCCCGCCCGCCACGGCCTCTTCCGGCGGACGGGCCGGATCCTCCTTCTACACCTGGAACATGGTGCGCCGCTACGGAAACGATTGGGTGGCGTCATGGGTCGATTACGCCGTGCGGCGGATGATCTCCTGGGGATTCAACACGGTGGGCAACTGGAGCGACCAGCGCGTCGCCGACGCGCATCGCGTCCCATACACCATGACGCTGGGCGTAAGAGCCAACAGCGGGCCTATGGGCGTCGCGGATGTTTACGCCCCCGAGTTCGAACAGGCGGCTGAGCGCGCCGCCGTGCAAGCCGAGGCTCGCAAAGACGACCCTTATTTGCTGGGCTACTTCCTCGGCAATGAACTCCCCTGGCCGGGGCGCGAGAGCGTCGCCGCCGATGCGATTCTGGCCGGTCCCGACAGCCCGCTCCAGCGCGAACTGAAGAAGTATCTCGCCGCCGGCGACACGCCCGAGCGCCGCCGGGCGTTCCTGTATCGGTCCTACCAGAAGTTCGTCGACACCGTCATTGCCGCTTTCCGTAAGCACGACCCCAACCACATGGTCATCGGGGTACGTTTCGGCGGAGACGTGCCGCCGGACCTGGTGCGCGCCTCCAAGGCGTTCGACATTTTCAGCATCAATAGCTACGCCTACTCCGTCAATCAGGCGGAGATCGAAGAGATCCGCACGCTGATCGACCGCCCGGTGCTCATTGGCGAGTTTCACTTCGGCGCGCCCGGCCGGGGCATGACTCCGGGCCTCAAGCAGACCGCCAGCCAGGAAGAGCGCGGCGTGGCCTACCGCTACTACGTGGAGAATGCAGCGGCCGACGCCTCCATCGTCGGAAGCCACTGGTTTCAGTGGCTCGACGAGCCCAACACGGGCCGCTCCGACGGCGAGAACTACAACATCGGATTCATCGACGTGGCCGACCGCCCCTACTCCGAGTTGGTAATCGCCGCGCAAGCCACGCACCGGCGGCTGTTGGAAGTGCACTCGGGGAAGACGCCGCCTGTGACGCGGCAGGCCAAAACGCAGTAGGGCCTGCAACTTTCGCGCCTGGGGTATCGCACGCTGGTGATGAGCGTCGATCCCGCGCATAGCCTGGCGGACGCCTCGACATCGAAACGGGCGGGAACCACGGGACGAATGGGACGTATTCGCCGCGCTTGCGCGCCGTGCGGATCGGACGCATTTTCGTTAGCGGAAACATAGTGCGTCTCTTCCGTCTACCGAACCGCCGCTCGTGAGCGCGGTCGGGCGGACTAACGGATCGATAGCCAGGCCCAGCCGATCGCCACGGCTGCCGCGGCCAGGGCGTACTGCACCCAACGCGAGTAAGTCCGGTGCGCTTTCCCATCCTCGCCGGTCAGCCGCGACATCTCGACATAGGGCCGCGTCCCTCGCCGGAACCATCCTTCGATCGCCACCTTCTTGCCGATCCATTTCTCGGCTTCCGTGATGGCAAAGAAGAAGCGCGCCAGGGGAATCGACTGCCGATAGAGCACGAACAGCATTCCGGTGGAATCCTGCAGGACCAGGTCGGGGCTCCAGAATGCGCCGGGCACGCCTTGCCCCAGGATTTCGCCTTCCAACCGCACGGCTCGCGGGCGCATCTCGGAGACTTCCACGTCCTCAATGAGCTGGCCAATGGCGGCCGGCTGAAACTCGCCGCGGTACCGGCAATACACTCGCAACATCCATGCGACGCCCCCGAATACCAGCAGCGCCGGAATCGCCCGGGGCGGCAGTCCGAGGCCGCGGGCGCTCATCCACTTTCCCTGCCACACGATCAAGGCGATCGCGGCGGCGCATAGCCCCGGCGCGGCCCACAGCGCGACCTCCAGCGGGAAGGAACCCCATGCAACGCGCTGGTCTTCCGGCAGGGGATATCGAATCGACTGGTGCATCTCCTGGGCTTGCTCGTTCAAAGCGCGGACGCGCAACGCCGTCTTGGGGTGCGTGGAGTTGATCTCGTAAAGGCCCGCCCACGGGTTCACCAGGTCCCAGCGCATTACCGCGGCGGCGCGCGCCGGGTCCGCGCTAGCCAGCGCCAGTGCGGACCCGGCGCGCGCGCTCGAAACTCCCATCAGCCCCAACGCTCCTGCCCAGCGCTGCTCGCGCCGCACCGCCTTCTTCTCGTCCGTCGCGCCAAAGCGCAGCGTCTTCTGCCGCTCTCCGTCGGCGTGGATCATGCCGTAGGCCACCTTCACCAGAGCGGATGAGAGCACATCGGGGGCGCGCGTCACCTCGGCGCTGAAGCCATCCGCGAAGTACTCGCGCGTGCGGTTGAGCAGCAAGACCAGGAACTGGCCGAGCCAGTAGCAGGCGTAGGCGGCGAACGCCACCACACGCAAGTTGTTTATCCTGTCGGTGAACGCATAGACCTGGTAGAGCAGGAGCGGCGCCAGTGCCGCGATGGCCATCACCACGAAATCCCAGTGCTCGATGTGCCCCACCTCATGCGCCAGGACGGCGTTGGCCTCCTCCGGCGTGAGCGTCTCCAGCAGGCCGGAGGTTACTACCAGGTTGGCGTGTCCCGGCGTGTACCCGAAGCAAAAGGCGTTGGGCGTGCCGCTATAAATGATGCCGATCCGCGGGACGTCGATCCCGCGCTGGGCGCACAAACGGTCCAGAAACTCCCGGGTCGCGGCAGGCAGTTCCGTGCCTTTTTCGTCCCAGTAGATGTCCAGCATCCAATTGATGAACACAGGGGCGAGCAGGTACTGGATGGCGATGGTGGCCGCCGCAAACCCGAGGGCGATGCCCAAGTGAGCGCCGGCGTGCGCCAGATACGCATCGCCAACCGCGAAGACCAACCCGTACAGGGCGAGCAGGATGAGCAAGGAGCGAGCGAAGAACTTCATACCGGTCTCCAGACCAGTAGTATAGGAAGCCGCAAGGCCGAAGACAATGGCGTCTGCCCCGCGGCAGCCGGATACTCCCTGCCGCCGATTGGGGGGAATGGCCACCGCGGAAACTAAACCGGAGTGCCTTCTTACGCCCCGCTCCCCCTTTCCACCGGCAGACCGGCGGCTTCCGATTTGACTGCTCCGGAAGTCCGTTTCACAATGTGACACATGAGGCGCAAGGCATCTGTTCGAGAGCTGCACCTGAACACAAGCGACATCGTCAAGCAGGTTGCGGCAGGCGATACTATCGTTATCGAGAAGCGGGGCGCGCCCGTCGCCGAGATTCGGCCGTTCGGCGGTCGGCCGCTGACGCGGCGCATGCCAAATCGCGAAAGGCTATTGCGGCGACTTCCTCCTGTCAAGATCGATAGCGGCAAGATCCTTGAGCAAGATATCTGGACCAACGACCGCCGCCTGTTGTCCGCCGCGGAACACGTTGGGCTTAAGGGCCGATCCGTCGAACAGGCGGAATAGCCCCCCGCCGCCGTAAAATGAAGTATGCGCATCCTTTTGTTCAGCGGAAAGGGAGGCGTTGGAAAGACCAGCCTGGCCGCTGCCACGGGGCTGCAACTTTCGCGCCTGGGGTATCGAACGCTGGTGATGAGCGTCGATCCGGCGCATAGCCTGGCGGACGCCTTCGACCTCGAAACCGAACTGTTTCACGGCAAGACCGGCGACCCGTACCCCATCAGCGAGCGCCTGGCCATCCACGAGGTGAACATTCAGAAGGAGATCAAGCGCCACTGGCGGGAGATCTCTTCCTACGTGGTTTCCGTGCTCCGTACCACTGGCATCAGCGACGTCGAGGCCGAAGAACTGGCCATCCTGCCCGGCATGGAGGAGCTCAGCGCCATGATGTGGGTGAACCAATTCCGCAGGGAAGGGCGCTACGACGTGATCGTCCTCGATTGCGCGCCCACGGCCGAGTCCCTGCGTTTCGTCAGCATGCCGACCACGCTGGAGTGGTACATGAAGCACATCTTCCCGTTCCAGCGAGGCTTCATCAAGGCGGTGCGTCCCATCGCCAACCGCGTTTCGCCCGTGGAGTTGCCTCCCGACAAATACTTTGCGAACATCCAGGACCTGTTCGCCAAGCTCGGCGGAATCGGCGAGTTGCTGGAGAATCCCCGCATCACCAGCGTGCGCCTGGTCACCAATCCGGAACGCATGGTGCTGCGGGAAACCCAGCGCGCGTTCGTTTACTTTACGCTGCACGGCCTGACCGTGGACGGCATCATCGTGAACCGCGTGCTTCCGGCCGAAGTGACCGACGCCTGGTTTCAAGAGTGGCGTGCGTCGCAGGGCCGTATTCTGGACGAAATCGAGGCGTACTTTGCGCCGGCGCCGGTCAAGCGCGTGCCGCTGTTCACTCACGAGGTGTTGGGGCGCGAGCGCCTGGAGGATCTGGCCCGCGCGCTCTACGCCGGGAAGGAAGATCCCGCGGCCGTGACCTGCGCGGAGGCGCCGTTTGCGTTCTCCAAGACCGACGGCCGCTATGAAGTCCGGGTGAAGCTGCCGTTCGCCGCCAAAGGGGAGGTCGGCCTGTTCAAGAAAGGCGACGAGTTGGTGGTGGAAATCGGCGCGTTGCGACGGCACGTCGGCCTGCCGACTTCCATGGCGGCCCTTTCGCCCGTCCGCGCCCGCCTGGAGAATCGAATTCTAACCGTGGAAATGAAGGAGAGTTGATATGGAGATGGAGGAAGAGAAAACTTCGAGCGCCGGGACCTCGACCGCCAGCGCGTCCCCCTCCGGTTGCTTCTTCTGCGCTGTGTTGCCCATGCTGGAACGGCGGTGGTCGGAAGCCAGCCAGGGCCACTTCCGCAACGCGCGCGTCGAGTTTCTGAAAGGTCTCAGGAGCATGATCGACGACCGCATTGCCCGCCTCTCGCAGGAGGAATCCAAAGGTACGCACGTCACAGTGGAGTAGCGCGGCGGAATCCGTCTGGCAAAAGGAAAGGCCCCGAGCTGGGTATCTCGGGGCCTGCACTCAGAGAGTAGGCGGCGGGAGGGGACTCGCCGCCAGGGATGCTGTCTGTATTAACCTGACATTAACACAAACAGATCTGATTGTCTATAGTTTTTTGGGGGCGCGGACGAAAAAATAAACGGGGGAGAAATCGCGGTCCCCCACCCCGAGTTCAGGCCGGCCCCGACGCGCGGGCGGGGCAAAAGAAAAGGCCCCGAGCTGGGTATCTCGGGGCCTGCACTCAGAGGGGTTGGCGGCGGGAGGGGACTCGCCGCCAGGGATGCTGTCTGTGTTGTTTTTGATACTAGCAGTTTAGGGCCTGTTTGTCCAATGAATTCCAGAGTTTTTTTGAAATAATTTCGCCATCGCGATGACCGGTGGTGAATTGCCCGCAGTTGGGTGGGAAGGTCCGACTCGAATGCCCGCATTTGAGGGGAAGGGAACTGCGTGGGCGACCCGTTTCCGGATCGCTGGCCGGTGGAGGGCGCAAAGCGGCCGGGTTTCGGAGCGCTCCGCCGCGCCCAGTTAACCCGGCCGGCGTCCGCAAGCCTCTCGATTCCCGTAACTTGTTCCCGGCCCGGCCGGCGCCGTCCGGAAGGCGGTTAGCGCTATCCGAATAACCAAAGAGGTATTGCGGGCCGGAACGCTCCACATGTACTTTGGCTGGTGGAGGCTGGTCCAGTGAACGAGAACTCCGAGGCGAGGATCTTCAGTGGCAGAAGCGATCGGGAGAAGCGGACCAAGCGCAGGTTCCCCGTCGAACAGGAGGTGCGCTACAAAATGCTGTACGGCCAGCGCATCGCCGAAACAGGCAGTGGCAAGACAACCAACATGAGTAGCAGCGGCATATGGTTTACGACCCCGAACATGCTCACACCCGGAATGCCTGTCGAACTCTCGATGAACTGGCCCGTGCTGTTGAACGATCGGTGCCCGATGAAGCTCATGATCTACGGCTGCGTCGTGCGGAGCGACGGGCAAGGCGCCGCGGTGGCCATTGAGCGCTATGAGTTTCGCACCCAGGGTTCGCGCGCCTTCCAGCAACCCATGATGGCGTCGGCTGAGCTGCGCCTGGCGACCTGAATCCCCGCTGCGTTCGCGAGTCGTGCGAACAGAGCCGCGCCCAGTCAACAGTTCCGGCGCGGCTCCTTTTTCTGCGCCGGACGAAGGGCCGCCGACGCCGCTCCCTGGCCCCCGGCCCACCAAAGCAGGAACTTCATATTCGGAATCCGCTTCCGCTGTAGTACTACGCTCCCGCACGCCTATCTGTTTGCTAATTCGGTGCCGATCCCTGTGGACTGCCGGCCACGTCGTAGCTTACTCAGTGTTGCTAATTAGCAACATCCGAACTTTGATATGTTGCTTTTTAGACACAGCAAATAACTGGAAACTCATTGCGTCTCAATGGGTTAGAATAGTAGAGTCCATGGCGGCTGAACTCGCGGAGATGGCGGAGATGGCTCTTGCGATTTGAGACTACCACCCAACGCCCGGTGGAAACGGCGGGGATAGGTCTCCACAGCGGCGTGCCGGTGCGGATCAGGATACTGCCTGCTCCGGCCGGGACTGGCGTCGTCTTCCTGCGGACCGACCTGGATAACTTCGCTATTCCCGCCAGTTGGCGGCACGTGGCGCGCGTCAGCTATGCGACCAGCCTGATGCGCCAAGGCGTCCTGATCTCCACCACCGAGCACCTGCTGAGCGTGTTCTATTCCATGGGGGTCGACAACGCCTGGGTGGAGATCGATAACCTGGAGGTCCCCATCCTGGACGGCAGCGGGCTGCCGTTCGTCAATCTGATCCGCGAGGCGGGCATTCGGCAGCACCGCCGCAAGCGCCGCTACCTGCGCATCCGCCGGCCGATCGCCATCGAGGACAAGGGGAAGCGCATTTCCATCCTTCCGGACGAGGCTTTTCGCCTTACCTGCGAGATCGAGTTTCCCCATCCTCTGGTTGGCCGCCAGTCGCTGGAGATGGAAGTGACGCCCGAGCGCTACGCCGCGGAGATCGCTCCGGCCCGCACGTTCGGCTTCGAGTACGAGCTGGACCAGATGCGGAACATGGGATTGATTCGCGGCGCGTCCCTGGATAGCGCGGTATGCTTCACGCGCGAGGGGGTATTGAACCCGGAGGGCCTGCGCATGTCCGACGAGTGCTGCCGCCACAAGGCGCTGGACCTGATCGGCGACTTGGCGCTGCTCGGCCGCCCCTTGCTGGGTCACGTGATCGGCGAACGCGCCGGCCACGCCATGCACACGGCGCTGGTGGCCCGGATCATGTCGGACCCCACGCTCTACGAAATCCTCACATTCGACCAGTTGGCTTCCCGGGTGGCTCAGGCGCTGGTGTCGTAGGTGGGGCGGGCCTCCCGGCCTGCCTGGCGCGCGGGGCGCGCCCCGCATCCGCGTTTCTCGTGGTCCCCAGGCCTCCAAGCCTCCGGCTATTCCACTGTGAACGGGTACTTGGTTTCGCTCGTCTGCTTGCCGGTGGCGTCCATGACCCGAACCATCATGGTGTATTCGCCGGCCTTGACGGTCTCCAAACCCAGGCTCATCGAAGCGGAAATATAGGGTTTGGGGTAGAAGGACTCGCTCTGGTCCGCGGCCGGCTCCGGCTGCTTCCACAACACGCGGTCGCCCGCGCCGAGAATGGATACCACGTACGTCACATCGATCTTATTGTTCGGCCCGTATTGATAACCGGTGATGTCGAACTTTGCGGCCAGGTTGGAGCCGTTGTGGTAGACGGGCTTGGGGAGCGGCTGGGCATCGTCTTCATCGCGGTAGAAGCCGAAGTTGCGAATCGTCAGCTTGTCGCTGGGCGCTACGGCGCGCCCGCGCACGCGGAACGGCACGGGCGTTTCCGTGGAAGTATTGGCCAGTGCATCCTCGGCCTTGACCACGATCTTGTATTCGCCGGGAAGAGCCAACGGCGGAATCTGCACCTCGGTGGCGATCTTCGGCAGCCACTCTTTATCCTGCGGCAGAACTTCCTCGCTAATCTCGTTCTTGTAGATTTCCGCCAGCGGAACGCCCTTGGGGTCGAACGCCTGGACGGAGTATGTCAAATGGATCTTGTCGTCGGCAGCCTTCGTGAAGCCCGACACCCGGCAGGAGAAAAACAGCGTCTCGCCCGCGATGTGTTCGAAGCCGGCGGCATCCGGGTCGCCGCCCTCCATCTGGCTCACAACCGGGTTTTCGATTGTGAGGGCGGGCGCGGCGGCCCAGAACGCAACGGGAAGAAATGCCAGGAGAAAAAAGGGTCGCATACGGGAGTCCCCAGTACGATTCTACGCCCTCGTTAGGTGGGGCAGGCATTCAGCTTGCCCTCCGTGGGCTTCAGCCCGCCCAGGACGCCAGTTCCGCGGAGATATCGCCCGGTGTGAGAGGCTGCCGCGGCGGCAATCGCCTCGGGTGGTCCCACGGCCACCACTCGCCCGCCGGCGTCGCCGCCCTCGGGACCGAGATCGATCACCCAGTCGGCGGCTCTGATCACGTCCAGGTTGTGCTCGATCACCACCACGCTTCCGCCGTTCTCGATCAATCGCCGGAAGGAGGTCAGGAGTTTGGAGATGTCGTCGAAATGCAGCCCGGTAGTCGGCTCGTCGAAGATAAACAGCGTGTTCTCGCAGCTCGCCAGCGCCAAATGGGCCGCCAGTTTCACGCGCTGCGCCTCGCCGCCGGAAAGCGTGGTGGCCGATTGCCCTAGCCGCAGGTAGCCCAGGCCCACGTCGTCCAGCACCTTCAGCCGTGCGGCGAGCCGCGGCGTGGCGCGGAAGAATCCGATGGCCTCGCGCACGGTGAGCTGAAGCGTCTCATGGATGTTCAGCCCGCCATAGCGGATCTCGAGAATCGCGCTCTTGTAGCGCGCGCCCTTGCACTCCTCGCACACCAGCTCCACATCGGCGAGGAACTGCATCTCCACGGTAACCGTTCCGTCGCCCTGGCAGGTTTCGCAGCGCCCGCCGGGGATGTTGAAGGAGAAATGTCCGGCCGCGTACCCGCGCCTTTCAGCTTCCTTCGTGGAGGCGAACAGGGAGCGGATGACGTCGAACGCCTTGATATACGTCACGGGATTGGAGCGCGGCGTGCGTCCGATGGGCGACTGATCGATCATCACGGCGCGGGCGACGCGCTCCGCGCCCTCGACCTTCCGGCAGGTGACGCGCGGTTCGCCGCCCGGCGATTCGGATGGATCGTCCGGCTCCGGGCCGCGCTCCACATCGCGCGCTCCGTGCAGGGCCGCGAGGGAACGGAAGATCACGTCGTGCACCAGCGTGGATTTTCCCGATCCGGAGACGCCCGTCACGGCTACCATCATGCCCAGCGGAATCTCCACGTCGATGTTCTTCAAATTGTGGACGGCCGCGCCCTGGAACCGTATCGCCGCGCCGCGCGCGCCGCGGCGCCGCGGGGCGCCCTGCGGGCCCGGGACGGCCACCCGCAAGTCGCCGCGCAAATAGCGGGCGGTCAGCGACCCGCCCCCGTTCGCCAGGAGCCGGTCGAACGGCCCTTCGAAGATCACGCTGCCCCCGTGTTCGCCGGCGCCTGGGCCCAGGTCGACGATATGGCCCGCGGCCCGCATCACGTCCGGATCGTGTTCCACAACCAGGATGGTGTTGCCCAGGTCGCGCAGTTCCTCCAGAATGCGGATCAGCCGCCCGGTGTCCCTGGGGTGCAGGCCGATGGAAGGCTCATCCAGCACGTAGCAGGCGCCCACCAGCCGCGATCCGAGGCAGGTGGCAAGCTGGATGCGCTGCGCCTCTCCGCCGGAGAGCGTGGACGAAAGACGATCCAGGGTCAGGTACTCCAGCCCTACGTCGTTCAGGAACTTCAGCCGCTGGCGGATTTCGAGCAGGATCTTCTCCGCGACGGCGGCCTCTTCCGGCGCGAGCTCCGGCGCGTCGAAGAACCGGCAGGCCTCGGCGATGTTCATGCGCACGACTTCCGCCAGGTTCTTCCCGCCCACCCTGACGTACAGGGCTTCTTTCCGCAGCCGCGCGCCGTTGCATTCCGGACACGTCGCGTAGCCGCGGTAGCGGCTCAGGAATACGCGCACGTGCAGCTTGTACTTCTTGGTTTCGAGGTGATCGAAGAAGCGGCGGACGAAGGCGTACACCGCCTCGCGCTCGCCCTCGGAGAGATCGCGGAACGGCGTCGTCCAGCGCACGGCCGCGCGCGCCGCGGCCTTCTTGAAATTGCCCAGCCACGAACGGTACTTCGGCTTGGTCCACGGCTCAACCGCGCCTTCATCCAGGGATAACGACTTGTCCGGGATGGCGCGGTCCATGTCGAAATCGATGGTGTTTCCGAAGCCCTGGCAGCGCGGACACGCGCCCGCCGGTGAGTTGAAGCTGAACAGAACCGGCTCGGGAGCGGCGAACTCCATGCCGCAGGTCTTGCACTGGAATTTCTCGTTGAAACGCAGGCGTTCGGGCGCGGTCCCCGCCGCGCTCTCGAAGATCGCCTCGCCGGCCTCGCGGTAGCAGATCTCGATGGAATCCACCAGCCGCTGGTGCAGGCCGGGGCCGATGGCAATGCGGTCCACCAGAACGAATACCGGCTCTGAGAAGTCGATATCCAGCAGCGATTCCGGCGTCGAAAACTCGAACACCCGGCCGGTCTGGAACAGCCGGGTGAAACCTTTCTTCCGCAAATCGAACAGGCGGTCGCGCAACGCCTGGGCGGAGGCCTGTTCGCCGCACGGGAACGCCACGTACCAGCGCGATCCCGCGGGCAGCGTCAGCAGGCGCGCGGCCGCCTGGTCCACGCTGTCCCGGCGAACCTGCGTGCCGCAATTCGGACAGAAGGTCCGCCCCACGCGCGCGAACAGCAGGCGCAGGAAGTCGTAGCATTCCGTGGAAGTGGCCACTGTGGAGCGCGGGTTCCGGCCGGCCGTTTTCTGCCGGATCGCGACCGCTGGCGCAATGCCATCGATCTCATCGATGTCGGGCTTCTCCATGCGCTCGAGGAACTGCCGTGCGTAAGCCGAAAGCGATTCTACATACCGCCGCTGCCCCTCGGCGTAGATGGTGTCGAAGGCCAGCGACGACTTGCCCGACCCGGAGACGCCCGTGACGACGGTCAGTTGGTTGTGCGGAATATCGAGCGAGATGTTCTTGAGGTTGTGGACCCGCGCCCCGCGAATCCGGATGGAATCTTGCACGGAAGTGTCGGTGCTTTCAGTATAGCGTGGGCCGCATCGCATCCGTGATCCGCCCGCAAAAGTGGGGCGGCGGACCTCCTGGTCTGCCTCCGGCCGAAGGCCGGTCCGAGGGCCAGCCGCGCACCAGGCCTCCGCCCCGTCGCGCGCCCCGTGCCGTCCCGGCACATGTGGGAAAATGAGGGACGCATTCATGTCTTGCGCGGCGTTGTAATCTGAAGTATCAGATTCTTCTCGCATATTCAGTCGCGGTAGAGGTTATCCGAGCATGAGAACGGTATTCGCCATAGGTTTGCTATTCTTGGCCTCTTCGCATTACGCGTGGCCGCAAGCGGTTGCGGGCTCCGGCTCCGTGGCCGGAATGGCGTGCGACTCTTACGGGGAAGGTATCCCCGAAACGAAGGTGGTCCTAACCAACCAAGACCTGGGCATTCGGCGGACGATGACCACCACCGATGATGGCCTGTTCAACGCGGTCGATCTGCCGCCTGCCGCCGGGTACAGACTGGAGGTCGTGCGCCAGGGTTTTCGGGACTGGACGAGTGAATCGTTCCAGGTAATTACCGGTCGGACGTGGGATTTTAAAATCTCCTTGACCGCTTTGCCGGCTGCCGGGCGTGGCGCTCCCGCCCCCGAGGCGCCGGCCGGGCTGCCCGCCGTACCGGCTCCCGCGCCGCGCGCCGCGACGGCCCCCCAGCCAACGGGCCCGCGGGCGGGCGGGGTGATTTCTCCGGCGGCTCCCCAGTCGCTTACCAGGATGGAAACCTTGGCGCAGGCTCCCACGCAACCCGCCCCGCCGGCCTCCGGGCGGCAATCCGCGGCGGTTCCCGCGCAATCCGGCGCGCCGGCTGCCGCCGCGCTCCCCCCGCAGCCCTTGAAGGAAAACATTGGCGACAGCGACGCGGGCTTGATCAACGCCGCGCAACTGGAGGACCTGCCGGGAAAAACGCGCTGGCTGGACGAACTGGCGGTTTTAATGCCCTCGGTGTCTGTGGACAATGCCAGCGGCGCCCTGGCCTTTCTCGGCGTCCCCTCCTCGTACTCGCTCCTCGTCGACGGCGTCACTATCAACGGCATGTTCAATTGGGATAAGAACACCACCGCCAGGCGGTTTTCCGAGGATGCGATGCGGGACGTCCAGGTCCTTACCGGCGTCGCTCCACCCGAGTTCGGACGGACCAACGGCGGCTTCGTAAACGCCGCCACCCGCAGCGGGAGCAACGCCCTTCACGGCGACGCGTACGGTTTTCTTTACAAGCCGGGTTTGAGCTCGATTGGCCGCTACGCCGAGGGGAAGCAGTTGCTGCAATCCGATGAGCAGGGCGGCGCGAGCGCGGGCGGGCCCATCGTCCCGAACAAGCTTTTCCTTTTCGCGAATTATGAAGCGCGGAGCGGCCGTTCGCAGGACTTGAACCGCATTATCAATCCGCTCATATCGGATTCCGCCGGCCTCGCCGTTCTGGCGTCCAATTGCAAGGCGGCGGCTTTGTGCACGGCCGCCGACAAATTCATTCAGTCCCAGATGAACGTTCTGGTCGAGGCCAACTGGCATTCGGAAACCGCCCTGGCCAAGGCGGATCTCCGTCTGGGCGCGCGCAACGCGTTCACCTTCGAGGCCAACGCCATGAATGGCGTCTTTCCGAACGGATTCCAGATGGGCAGCGTGGCCTCCAACAGCGGCCTGCTGGGAAACGGCGCTACGAAGCAGGAGTCGCGCTTTGCGAAACTCGGCTGGATCAGCGTGCCGACCGTGGCTACGGTGAACGAACTGCGGCTCGGCTTCACCCAGGATTACCTGGCCGAAGGCGCCTCCACGCCGGGCTTGTCCACCGGCTTGCTCGGCATTTTCGTGGCAGGGACCCCCGTCGGCGCCTCGAACACCTATCCCAGCGCATACCGCGAGCGCCGCCTGCAGCTCGTGGACAACGCCAGCCTGGTCAGCGGCAGCCACGTGATCAAGATCGGCGGCGATTTGTCCCGAACCTTCGACCGGCTGAATTCACTGGAGAATTACGCCGGGACGTACTCCTATGCCTCGCTGACGGCTTTCGCGCAGGATTTCACCGGCGCGGGCCAGAAAAACTACGTGGACTTCACCCAGCAATTCGGAACTCCCGCCCAGAGCTTGCAATACAAGAGGTACATCGTTTATGCGGAGGATACGTGGAGAGTGGCTCCCCGCGTGACGCTGGATTTCGGCGTGCGCTGGGACAAGCCGCGTTTGTCCCAGCCGGTTATCACTGCGCCGTACTATTACGAAACCAGTGTGATCCGATCCACCAACACCGACTTGGCGCCTCGTGTGGGCGCGGCCATTAAGGTGACTAACACGACGACCCTCCGGGGTGGTTTTGGCATGTTTTACGATCCCACTCACGGCGAACTTCTGGATGCTCTGTTCCTGGGCAACTCTTTGTACCAGACCCATATCTGGGCCAACCCGAATCAGTCCGGGGCGCCGGCGTTTCCCAAGGCCGTGACTTCCAGCACGATTCCGGGCGGCACGTCGGATATCTTCGAGTCTGGCGCCAAGCTGCGCGACGCCGAGGCGAAGCGCTCCACGTTCTCCTTGGAACGGCGGTGGAACAACACCACCGTGACCCTCAGCGCCGTTCACGACCCGGGTTTCGGACTTTGGAGCGATTCCGATCTGAACCTGGTGGCCCCCACGACGGTGGGAAAGTACACCATCGACAACAGCTCCGGGCAGGTCGTGACCACCTTCTCGACCCCGATCTATACTACGAAGGCCGATCCGAACCGCGCGCACGTTTTCTCGGTGGCCAACAGCGGATCGTCCTGGTACGACGCGGCCGCCCTGGACGTGCGCAGCCGCTTGGCTTACGGGCTCAGCCTGCGGGCCCACTACGAATGGTCGCACTCCATCGACGATGTGGGCGGGCCGCCGGGGATGGGATTGGTACCGGAAAACGTGACGCCGGGCGGTTACCTTTCCGATAAAGGCAATTCCGCCAGCGACCAGCGGCATCGGGGCTCCATCGACTGGGTATGGCAGCCCGCGCCCCTGGGGAACAACTCGCTGCTGGCTCGCTATCTGGTCAATGGCTGGCAATTGTCCGGCGTGGCCTTTTTCTCTTCGCCCGAAGCCGCGACGGCCATGGTGATAGCCGGCGGGCAGCAGATTTCCGGCGTTTCCATGGCGTACACCAATTCGCTGAACGGCTCCGGCGGCTGGGCTCGCGTGCCTTTTTACGGGGTCGGAACCCTCCGGACCGGTTACCAGTACCAGGTAAACGCGCGCCTGACGCGCACGCTGCCCTTTACCGAAAGGGTGAAGGGCGCCCTGATGTTCGAAGCGTTCAATCTGCTCAACCACCAATACGACACCGGGGTCAACACCGTTGCGTACACCGTCAGCGCCGGAGTGCTGAGGCCCGTGGCGGGACTGGGCGCGGGCAACGCTTCGCAAGCTTATCCGGGTGGCGTGATGGTGCGCTCGTTCCGCGTCGCGTTTCGGCTGACGTTCTGAGGCTCTCTATTGAAGGTCGGCGGGAATCCCGCTTGCCGCGCAAGCGGGCAGCCTGCCCGCAGCGGGTTAGAATAGACATCGGTATGAAAAAAACACTGTTTCTGTCTGTTCCCGTTCTGGTGGCGCTTCTGGCTGGCTGTTCGGAGGCGCCCAATTCCGAGGGGAAGAAGGAAGCCGGCAAGGCGGTCGCGCCGGTCACCGGCCAAAGCGCCCTGTTCAAAATGTATCAGGTGGCCCGAGCGTGGTCCGCCGACATCGAGATTCTCAAGATGAACAGCATCATCCTTTCCGAGGTCCCGCAAGTCCCGGGCGAAGCCGGGGCCTGGGAGGCGACGTTCGTATCGCCGTCCAAGGGCCTCCGGAAGTCCTGGACGTATTCGGTGATCGAAGCCCAGGGGAGCCTGCACGAAGGGGTTTTCGGGGGAAGCGAGTATCCATGGTCCGCCACGATCGCGGAGCCCCCCTTCCTGATCGAGGCCGTCAAGAAGGATACCGACGCCGCCTACGAGACGGCCAAGGCCAAAGCAGGCAATGCCGCGGCGAAGAACGCCGGCAAGCCGATCAGCTTCCTGCTGGAATCCACGACGAAGTACGCCCATCCCGTCTGGCGTGTGATCTGGGGCGAGTCGGTGGGGACCGCCAACCTGTCCGTATTCGTAGACGCGACCACCGGCGAGTGCCTGGAGACGCTGCACTAGCCAGTGGGGCATGCCTTTGGCTTGCCCAGCCGGCCGGATGGCCGGCCGCCGGTGGGATCGCCCTCGTCTAGAAGGCGATGAACGGGTTGAGGCCCCCGCAAATCGGGCAGGAGTAGACTTCCAGCCAGCCCAAAAACGGGCGAACCCGCGAGCGCTCTCGCAAGAGCTCGCCGGGGTGTCCCGCTCCGCACCGGATGCACACGTTGCGCCACACGCTCAGGTCGATGCTGGCAGGCCGCTGGCCGAAGTAAAAGGCCCACCCGTAGATGCCCAGCCGCGTGTGAAACAGGCGGTCGATCCACCGGGAGAACCACACGTACAGAAAGAGCGTCCACTCAAACCCGCCTCCCAGCAGCATCAATCGGCGCGGGAAAGGTCTGGGAGCTACGTGACGATTCAAAAACGAAAGCGAGGAGTAGAGCGTCCGGATCGCGGCCAGCCTCAGGCCCGTCCCGCTCTCCACGCATTCCACCACGTCTGCCGCCGATACAAACGCATTGACGTGTCCGCCGCCCCGCCCGAGCCATCGGTACACTTTGTCCGTCCACGTGGAGGCGTCCGGCACGGCCACGTACAGCGCTCCCTCCGGCCGGATGACGCGGCCAATTTCCCGCAAGGAATCTTCGAGATCGAGAAAATGCTCGAGGCTGTGATTGGAGATCACCGCGTCGAACCCATGGTCCGCGAACGGCAGCCGCGCGGCGTCCCCGCGCACGAAAAGATCCCCGGTGCTTTGTTGGCGCCATTCCCTGTCGATTCGCACCACGGTCGCGGGGGTAGCCGTGGCGGGAAAGCTGCCGCTGGCGCACGCCAAGTCCAGGACCATGGAACCGCGTGGCAGATCGGCTAAAATCTCGTACATCGTTCACTCTCTCCGCCGCGCGAAGACGACTTGCTTGACTGGTCCGATGCCGAACCCGTAAATCGCCGCGCCCGCCGCCGCGACTGCCGCCGCTACCAGGAACGCGAAGTGGAAGCTGCCCGTGCGCTCCACGATCCAGCCCGTGAACCACGGCGCCGCAATCCCGGCCAGGTTCGCGATGCCATTCTGGATGCTGGTCCAGGTTCCCGCCGCGCTTGGACCGGCCAGCGTTTGCGTGATGGCCCAGATGTTGGAGCTGAATATCCCGTAGACCGCCCCGGCCAGCAGGAGCAAGGCCGTAGCCATCCGATCGTCGCGAATCACGGAAACCGGCAGAATGACAACGCTAAGCGCGAGCCCCAGCCCGGTAAAGGTCCGGCGCACGAGCGTGGGCGAACCGCCTCGGGCAATCCAGCGGTCCGATATCCAGCCGCTGATGATCGAGGAACCGGCTGCGGCGAAGAACGTCAGCGACGCCACGACGGCCATCTTCGGCTTGGAAAAACCGCGCGCCGTTTCCAGGTAGGCCGGCAGCCAGTTCATCAGGAAGTACCAATAATAGTTCCCGCAGAACAGACCGAAAAAGGTGCCCCAGGCGGAGCGCTGCCGCAGAATATCGCACGCTCCCGGCGCCGCGCCGGCGTCGCCCGTCGCGGCGGCCGCTGGCGGCATCCAGCGTAACCACGGAAGGAGCCACAACATGCTGGCGATTCCCAGCGCAATAAAAAATGCGCGCCAGCCGAACCGCGCCATAGCCAGGCCGCCAATCAAGGTTCCCAACGCCGGCCCGGATTTGGTCCCCGCGTCGATCAGCGCATTGGCCAGCCCGCGGTGATGCTCGGGAAAGCTGGCAAAGATGCGCGAGTAGCAGGGGTAGGCGATCGACTCGCCCGCGCCGAGCAGCAGCCGCAGCGCGAAGAAAACGCCAAACGCGCTGGCGAACCCCGCCCCCGCGGTGGATCCCGACCAAAGAAAGAAGCCCGCCGCGTAAACCAAGCTTACATTGAAGCGGTCCGCGAGCCACCCCGCCGCGAACGAAAGCTGCATGGCCGCATACGTCCAGGAGAACGCCGAAAGCAGCAGCCCCAGCCGGCTTTCCGAAAGGTGCAGCTCCCGTTGAATGCTAACCGCTCCCACCGCGAGGTTTGCGCGGTCGAAATAATTGATGACGGCGGAGATGACGAGCAGCGCGAGGACCCAGCGCTCCTTTCCGGCAAGCACTGGAGCATTCTAACCACCGCAGCCCCGCGATGGCAACTTCAGAACCGGCGTGGCCATGGATTGGTGTGGGGCAGGATGGCATCCTGCGGGCGGTTGGTAACCGCCCTCGCGAGGCCGACTGGCAGTCGGCCGCAGGTTGCCAACCTGCCCCACAACGAAGCGCCTCCGCCGCACTCATGTTATCGTGCGGTAGATGCACAGAATCCAACGCGTACTGATCAGCGTCACCGACAAGACCGGAGTCGTGCAACTGGCCCGCGATCTCGCTGCCATGGGCGCGGAAATCGTCTCCACCGGAGGCACCGCGCGCCTGATCCGCGAAGCCGGCGCCCCCGTGAAAGACGTCTCCGAAGTCACCGGTTTTCCCGAAATGCTCGACGGCCGTTTGAAAACTCTGCACCCCAAGATCGCGGGCGGCATTCTCGCCATGCGTTCTCGTCCCGACCACATGCAGTCGCTGGCCGCGCACGGCATCGCACCCATCGATATGGTGGTAGTCAACCTCTATCGTTTTGAGGAAGTCGCTTCCCGGCCGAACGCGCATCTGGAGGAGCTCATCGAGAACATCGATATCGGCGGCCCCACGATGATTCGCGAGGCGGCCAAGAATTACCAGGATGTCGCCGTCGTCGTTTCGCCCGGCGATTACGCCGCCGTCGTGGAAGAAATGCGGAACGGCGGCGGCGCGCTCTCGCTCGAAACCAAGTGGCGCCTGGCGAAGAAAGCCTTCCGCACCACCGCCGATTACGACGCCGCCATTTCCGCGCGCCTGGAGCGCCAGGACGCCGCCGGTCCGCTGCCCCTCGATCTGGCCCTGCGCGCCCCCAAGCTGATGGATTTGCGCTACGGCGAGAACCCGCACCAGTCGGCCGCGCTCTATGGAACGCCCGGCCGCGGCATCGCCGGCGCCGAGCAACTGCACGGAAAGGAGCTTTCCTACAACAACCTGGTGGATCTGGACGCCGCCTGGCAACTGGCCTCGGAATTCTCGGGGATCGCGGTGGCCATCATCAAGCACACCAATCCCTGCGGCTGCGCCGAGCAGGCCTCGCTCGCCGAAGCCTACCGCAAGGCCCTGGAGTGCGATCCGGTTTCGGCCTATGGCGGCGTAATCGCCGTGAACCGCCCGCTCGACGAAGAAACCGCGCGCGAGATCGCCAAGACATTTGTGGAAGCCATTGCCGCTCCCGCTTACAGCGCCGAGGCCCTCGCTATTCTGCAAGCCAAGAAGAACCTGCGTCTCATGCGCGTGGCGCCGGGCCTGGATCCTTTGGTGGTGAAATCGATTTCCGGCGGCTACCTGGCGCAGACCGCCGACGACGCGCGGCTCCAGCGCTCCACGGCTGTGGTGAAGAGCAGCCGGCCGCCGACTGAAGACGAATGGCTGGCCCTGGAGTTCGCCTGGAAGGTGGCCAAGCACGTCAAGTCGAACGCCATCGTCTACGCGCGCCGCGGCCAGACCGCCGGAATCGGCGCCGGCCAGATGAGCCGCGTGGATTCGGTCAAGATCGGCGCCATGAAGGCCGTGCTGCCCCTGGCGGGCACGGTAGTGGCCTCCGACGCTTTCTTCCCGTTCCCCGATGGCGTGGAAGAGGCTGTCAAGAACGGCGCCACGGCCTTTATTCAACCCGGCGGCTCGATCCGCGACGAAGAGGTCATCGCCGCCGCCGACCGTCTGTCCGCCGCCATGGTCTTCACCGGCGTCCGCCACTTCCGGCACTAGCGCCAGCCGAGCGCCCGCCATATGGTTATTCTGTACAGAGGAGGAAGTAGCCATGAAACTGTTTTCGACATGCGCTGGCGCCATCCTTGCGGTTGCGAGTCTCGCCTCGGCGCAAGGCCCGGCCAGCCCGGGCGCCACGGAGTCCAAGGTTGTCGGCGGTAAGACGATCGCCATCAAGTATTCCTCGCCCCGGGTGAGAGGCCGCGTGGGCAAGCTGTTTGGCAAGGACGGATCAATCGGCAAGGATGCGACCTACCCGATCTGGCGTGGCGGCGCCAACGCCGCCACCGCCCTCCATACCGACGCCGACCTCGATATCGGCGGTCTCGCCGTGCCCAAGGGCGACCACTCCCTGTACATCGATCTTTCCGATCCGGACAACTGGAAGCTCATCGTCAACAAGCAAACCGGCCAGTCGGGGTTGACCTACGACACGACGCAGGAGGTCGGCCGCGTCAAGATGACCATGAGCAAGCCGCCCGCGCTCGTCGAGAACCTGAAATATACGATCACCGATCAAGGCGGTGGCAAGGGCATGCTCCAGTTGGAGTGGGAGAACCACATCGCTTCCGTGACGTTCACAGTGAAGTAACGCCTCGGCCATCCGGGAGCCGCCCGTCGGGGGAGGAAACGTCTGCGCTACGAGCATAGGAACGGCCCATGAGGCCCCTGGACTGGGTGGTATTGTGCGCGGCGCTGGCGTACGTCGTTTCCTACGGGTTGTGGCGCGGGCGCGGAACCCGCAACACCAGCGGTTATCTCCTGGCCGGCAGGACGCTGCCCTGGCACGCCATGGCGCTCTCTATCATGGCCACCCAGGCGAGCGCCGTCACCTTCATTTCCACCACCGGCCAATCCTACGTGGATGGCATGCGCTTCGTGCAGTTCTACTTCGGCCTGCCGCTGGCCATGGTCGTTCTTTCCTTCACCGCCGTCCCGTTGTTCCACCGCGCTAAAGTTTACACGGCTTACGAGTACCTGGAGCAGCGCTTCGACGCCAAGACCAGGGCCTTGGTCGCCGCCGTCTTCCTCATTCAGCGTGGCCTGGCGCTGGGTATTACGCTCTATGCCCCGGCCGTGGTGCTGACGGTCATCTTCGGCTGGCCGGACTGGGAAACCACGCTCATCATGGGCGGTGTGGCCATCGCGTTTACGACCATGGGCGGAGTCAAGGCCATCGCCTGGTCCCACCTGCAGCAAATGATCGTCATGACCGTGGGGCTGGTCGCGGCGCTGGCCTGCGCGGTGCTCCTGCTCCCGCCGCATGTTTCCTTTCGCGATGCGTTCACCCTGGCGGGCGCCGCGGGCCGGCTGAACGCCGTCACCCTCCATTTCGATTGGAATGACCGCTACAACCTCTGGAGCGGCCTGATCGGCGGGATGTTCCTGGCCCTCGCCTATTTCGGCACGGACCAGTCGCAGGTGCAGCGCTATCTCACCGGGAAGTCGATCGCGCAGAGCCGTCTGAGCCTGCTTTTCAATGCCGTGGCCAAGATTCCGATGCAGTTCTTCATCCTGTTCATCGGAGCCATGGTGTTCGTGTTCTACATCTATCAGAAGCCGCCCATCCTGTTTGAGCGCACGGAAATGCAGCGCCTCCAGGCCCCCTCGATGCGGGCCGGCTACGACGCCGTATCGCGGAACTACGACGCCGCCTTCGGCCGCCGTCAAGCCGCCGCTGACCGCTTGCTCGCCGCCCGCCGCGCCGGCGATTCCGGGCAATGGCGGGCGAGCCTGGCCGAATACGGCGGCGCGCAGAACGATTTTGACGCCGCGCGCCGCGATGGCGCGGCCCTCATCGAGCGGGCCGGCGGCGAAAAAGTCAACGACACAAACTACATTTTTCTGAGCTTCGTCACCCGCTACCTGCCCGCGGGCCTGGTAGGCCTAATCCTGGCGGTAATCCTGGGCGCGACCATGGCTGCCATCTCCTCGGAAATGAGCGCGCTCGCGACGGTGAGCGTGATCGATATCTATAAGCGCCACGTACGCCCATCCGCTTCGGACCACCATTATCTGAACGCCTCCCGCGCGGCGATGGTCTTCTGGGGCTGTTACGCCGTGGCCTCGGCCCAATTCGCCAAGCGCATGGGTTCGCTCATCGAAGCCGTCAATCTGCTGGGATCTTTCTTCTACGGCGGAATGCTAGGCGTTTTCATTCTTGCCTTCTTCTTCCCGCGCGTGCGCGGCCTGGGAGCCTTCTGCGGCGTCCTGGCCGGTGAAGCCGTGATCTTCGCCTGCTGGTATTTCACGACCATCGCGTTCCTCTGGTACAACGTAATCGGCTGCGTCGTGGTGGTCCTGACCGGGGTCGTGATTTCAAGTTGCGAACACCCGCCGCCGCGAACTGCGAGCGCGTGACCGCGGTGGGGCGGGCCTCCCGGCCTGCCTCGCGCCGAAGGCGCGCTCCGCGCGCCAGGCAGGCCGGGAGGCCCGCCCCACCCGAGTTGGCGACGCACCTCGTGGAGTGGGCTTTCAGCCTGCCATGCCGCCATTCTTGGCGGCATGGTCTTTGCCTTGCGGCTAAACCGCGCTGCGGTCCGCCCGCGAAGTCCGCTCGGGTCCCGAAGTCCCTTGTTGGCCGCCGGAGATAAGCCGTCGAAAAAGCGGTTGACAAACCATAGTTTGCAGCGCAAACTAGATTCCGTGGAAAATCATTCTGTTCTGCAGCAGTCGCCCGGTCGGTCCGTGGCGGCGCTGCCGCTGTTGGGGCTGGTATTTCTATGGATGCCCGCTCCCTCGGCCGATCGGGCGTGGTTGCCTCTCTTGCTAGTCGGCGTCTGGCTAGTGGCGCTGGGCGTGTTCACATTGCTGAATTACCTGCGCATGAATCCGCGCTCACAGACTCCAGAGGGCATACGCGCGTGAACAGCCGGCATCAGGACATCCCCCAACTGGACCGCCTCATCCACGAGCCCGCGCGTCTGGCGATCCTCACCATTCTCAAGGGCGTGGGCGAAGCGGACTTCCTCTACCTGCAACGGGAATGCGGATTGACGCAGGGCAACCTCTCCAGTCATCTCTCGAAGCTGGAAGAGGCCGGGTACGTAAAGATCGAGAAGAAGTTCAAGGGAAAGTTGCCGCTGACCATTTGCCGTCTCACGGCCGGCGGTGAGAAGGCGTTCCTAGCGTACTCGCAACAGATGTTAGGAATCCTCCAGCCGGCGAAGACTAAGGTGAAAAGGATCTAGCGCTATGGCCGCTTGAAAACATTCCCTTGTGGGGCAGCTTGGCAAGCTGCGCGCCGATTGCCAATCGGCGCGCGCGGCGGTTAACCGGGGCGCCCCCTGGGCCGCGCGCAGGATTTCATCCCGCCCCACAGGAAGGCGCCTTTTCAGGCGGTCATGGAACTAGGTTCCGGTATCTGCGCTAAAAATTGCCCCTTGACATCCAAGTGATATAGAGATATATATCACTATATGCAGTGGCTCGTGAATCCCTCCGACGGCCTGCCGCTCTACCGCCAGATCATGCGGCAAATCGTCGAAGCCATTGCGGTCGGCCAGCTGAAGCCTGGGGAAAAGCTGGCCTCCCATCGCGAGCTGAGCGAGCAGATCGTGGTCGCCCCGCTCACCGTAAAGAAGGCCTACGACGAACTAGAGGCGCTGGGCTACATCGAGACCCGGCGTGGCCGCGGTACCTTCGTCTGCAACAGCCTGCCGCGCGTGGATCGCCGGGACCAGATCGAACGGATTCAGGAGGAAGCGCGCCGGCTGCTTTCGCAGGCGTCTCTCGCCGGAATCCGTCTTCCCGAAGTCGTCGAGATTCTGAGGAACGCCGGGCGCGAGATCGGCGACCCCATGAGGCCCGCCGCCCGGCGGGAAAAAGTGAAACCATGACCCCCGTACTGGAGTTCTCTAACGTTTGCCGGTCCTACAAGAAAGGCGCGCCGGTCCTGAACGGCGTGACTTTCTCGATGGATGCCGGCGAAGTGGTGGGCCTGCTGGGACGCAATGGCGCGGGCAAGACCACCCTCATCCACATCGCCATGGGCCTGCTTTCGCCCGATAGCGGCGCGGTGCGCGCGTTCGGCGTCGCTCCGCTCGACGACCCGGTGGCGGTGAAACGCCGCATCGGCTTCGTGTCGGAAGACCAGGTGCTCCCGCCGCACTCCACCGTCGCCGATCTGATCGCCTTTCACCGTTATCTCTTCGCGCAGTGGGATAGCGCCCTGGAGCGCCAGCTTATGGAGCGCTTCGGCCTCCTGCCGTCGTCCAGAATCGGCAAGCTCAGCAAAGGGCAGGCGCGCCAGGTGGTGCTGCTCTGCGCGGTCTGCCACCGTCCCGAGTTTCTGCTGCTGGACGAACCAGCCGGCGGCCTCGACCCGGTCGCGCGGCGCGAATTCCTGGAAACCTCCATTCAACTGCTGAACCGCGAAGGCGCGGCCATCCTTTTTTCCTCCCATCAGATGGGCGACGTGGAACGGATCGGCGGGCGTGTGGTGCTTCTGGACGGCGGCAAGGTGCGGATCGACCGCGACCTGAACCGCCTTCGCGAAGATCTCTGCATTGCCATGATCCCGCGCGGCGCCGCGTCCGCCGCGGAGGCGATCGAGCGCGTCTCCGGTTGCCTGCGCGTGCGCGCCGTGTACGACGAATGGCACGCCGTGGTGGAGGGAGAGCCGGAGGCCGTAGCCGCGCGGTTGGCGGAATCGCTCGGCGTGGACGGCGCGCGCTGCCTCCGGGTCCCGCTCGAAGAACTGTTCATCGAGCTGGTAGGCGGCGAGCGGTAGAGACGGCCATGATCTACGAACTTCTGAAGCGCGATCCTATCCTGAGGCGGATGCCATACTTCGCGCTGGCCGTCGCCGCAGTGCTCCCTGTGCTGGCCATCACGCCCGACGCGGTGTTTTATTTCTGCATGTTCGCTGAGATGGGCTACTTTTGGCTGCCCTACCAACGCGCTACGCCTTTCGAGGCTGCCCTTCCGATCTCTGGACGCCAGTTGCTCGCAGCGCGACTGCTCACGCTTTTGGGAATACTTTGGGTTCCGATCCTTGCGGGATCGAGCGCCATCCTGATCGCTCGTGGTGCCTCCCATGCAGCGCACGCTCTGGGCGCGGTGAAAGCGGCAGCCATCGCCACGGTGGCGGCGTTGGCTCTGCAATCCGTGCGAATCAAGGAGATCCGTGGCCCCGACTGGCTCCCCCGCGGGGTGTGGTTCCTCGCCTTGTTTGCCTGTTTAGCCCCTTTCATGGATACGGTTCCGGTCCTAGCAGCTTGCGCGGGGTTGAGCACCGCGCTGCTCTTCAGGTTATGGCGCGTGGTTCCACGGTCGTTTCAACTTGCGCCGGCGGGGCCCCCGGCCGAGGCTGATCGTGCAAGGGGTTTGACAGCGCGCTCCGTCGGCGGGAAGCACGCAGCGTCATCCTACGCATGGCGGCCGGTTCTGAAAAGCCTGCACGGGTGGAGATCCTTGCTGCTGATCCCTTGGTTCGCGAATTTCGACGACTGGTTTGTCGGGTTCTTTTTTGTTCTTTTTATATGGCAGACGGCTCGCCGGCAAAGCCGTTGGCTGTGTGCGCTCCCGATCGACGCGCGGACCGTATTGCTCATTCTTGTGACGCCCATTTTTCTGCTGGAGATGGCCGGTTACTTTGCGGGTTATTTGCCGCCGTTCCAATGGTTCCCCACCCCCGTTCGGGCCTTCCCGGTACAAGTCGTCGATTTCGCAGTCGCCGCCGGGGTAACGCTCACGCTTCTGTTGTTCAATGCGCTCTATGATTGGCGTGCCCTTCGCGGTATCTCGTCCCGGGTTCGCGCAGCAGCTCTCATATCAATGGGAATCGCCCTTGTCCTGTATCTGCACTTCAAGCCGGCGCTGGTTCAGCATGCGGTCCGGTATGTCACGAGCCCTGGCGCGGTCGCAGTCGCCGCCGCAGTGCTGGCCGTGCTATGGTGGGCGCTCGACAAGGTTTACAGAGAAGCGGAGTACACGGACAATCCGCACGCTCCGCAAAGTGGATATTTCGGTTGGAGATCCTAGTTCCAAAGGAGAAAAAGGTCTAAGATCAGGAAGACTGAAGGCACGTCATGAGGAAGTCACTCGCACTCACTTACATCTGCTCCGTATTTTTCTTTCCGATCTATCATGGCCTGGCCGCGCAGACGGCCAACAGCCAAACGGGCGCGAATGCGCCCGCAACGAAGCCCGAAGATCTTTGCGCGCTGGCGGGCCGCGTGGTCAACGCAGCCACCAATGAGCCGGTGAACAAGGTCGCGGTGACGCTCACTAGAACCAACCCGACTCCTGGCGTGGCGGGGCTTCCGCGCCAGTTCGGCACGTCTTCCGATGCTTCCGGGCGGTTCGCAATGAAAGATTTGGAACCGGGCACATACCGTCTTCAGGTCAGCCGCAACGGTTTTGTGACCGCCGAATACGGCGCGCGCTCGCCCTCCAGTCCCGGGACTCCGCTGACGCTCAGCCGCGCGCAGCAACCCCAGGACCTCGTCATTCGCATGACGCCGCACGCCGTGGTGTCCGGCCGCATCGTGGATCAAGACGGCGAGCCTGTTGCGTCCGTGATGGTGCAACTGCTCAAGCTTCAGTACGCCCAGGGCAAAAAGCGCCTCCAGACGGCCG
Organism: Bryobacteraceae bacterium; assembly: GCA_050012095.1. Lineage (GTDB taxonomy): Bacteria > Acidobacteriota > Terriglobia > Bryobacterales > Bryobacteraceae > BOG-224. The sequence continues at coordinate 141,026 of JBEKHV010000001.1, forward strand.
GTTCGGCGCAGACCAACGATCTGGGCGAATATCGCGCCTTTGGGCTGGCGCCGGGCAAGTACTATATCTCCGCGGGTATGGTCCTCACTGCGGCCGCGGCGGCGCTAACCGAAGACAAATCCGCGGAACCGCGGCCGGAAGAAAGCGACGTCACCACTTACTATCCCGGCGTCACGGACTCGGCTGCCGCTACCCCCGTCGATGTGACGGCCGGGGTCCAGCTTCGCGGCATCGATATGACGCTCGCCCGAAGGCGTACGGCGCGTATCCGGGGCCGCGTGAACGCTCCCGCGCCGGCCTCGATGCTGATCCTGGCGCCGCGCAGCCTGGCCGGCGCGCTGTCGATGCAAATGGTGCGCGTGGATCCCAAGGGTGAGTTCGATATCCACGGCGTGGCGCCGGGCTCCTATGCGCTCTCCGGTTCGGTGCAGCAGTCCGGCAAGACGTACTTGGCCTCCCTGCCCATCGATGTGGGCCAGAGCGATATCGAGGGCCTCACGCTGAGTATCGTTCCGGGCGTCGTTGTCGCGGGACGCGTACGGGTGGATGGCGAAACCAAGGCCGACCTCGCCAACGTCAAGGTGCAGATGCAGCCACACGAGATGGGCATCGGAGCGCTGATGAGCGCCATGGGCTCCGTCATGTCAGGCGGCGGGATTGGGGCCAACTCGGGCAAACTCGCCGCCGACCTCAGCTTCCAACTGGAAAACACCAGCGCCGACCGTTACGACGTGACGGTCACAGGGTTGCCCGAAGGCTTCTACGTGAAGTCCATTCGCTCGGGCGATGACGATGTCTTGCTGCAAGGCCTGGAGGTCGAAGGCGCCGCGCCGGAGCCGTTGGATATCCTAGTCAGCCCCCACGCCGGGCAGGTAACCGGCTCGGTCCAGAACCCCACTACGCAGCAACCCGCCGCGCAAGCCATCGTGGCTCTCGTGCCGCAGGAGAAGGATCGCCGCGACCAGCCAAGCTTCTACCGGCAAGTAAGCTCGGATGCCAGCGGCGGCTTCACCTTCAAGAGCCTGCCGCCCGGCCAGTACAAGGTGTTCGCGTGGGAGGATGTGGAATCCGGCGCATGGATGGACCCGGACTTCATTAAGCCCCTGGAAGACAAAGGCGAAGCCGTCACTCTGGCCGAGAGCGGCCAGGAGAGCGTGCAAGTGAAACTCATTCCAGCCGGCGCCCCGCCCGCCAAACCGAACGGCCAGTAGCGGCCATTGTGGGGCGGGCCTCCCGGCCTGCCTCGCGCCGAAGGCGCGCAAATAGTAGACTCTCTGTATGGGAGGGTGAGCATGTCTCTAAGGCCGATCAAGCGTCTGATCAAATCCAAACCAACTCTGGAAGGCGCCGGCGTGCACCTGCGCCGCGCGTTCGGGTTCGGCAACACGTCCGAGTTCGACCCCTTTCTGCTCTTGGATGACTTTCGGAACGACATCCCGGAGGATTACCTGGCGGGCTTCCCGTGGCATCCCCACCGTGGCATCGAGACCGTCACGTATGTGCTGGCCGGAACCGTGGAGCACGGCGACAGCCTGGGGAATAAGGGCGCCATCGCCGCGGGCGACGTCCAGTGGATGACCGCGGGGAGCGGCATCATCCACCAGGAAATGCCCAAGGGCGACAAGGCCGGCCGGATGCATGGATTTCAGTTGTGGGCCAACCTTCCCGCGTCGCTCAAGATGACGCCGCCCCGCTACCAGGAGGTCAAGGCTCCCGACGTTCCCGAAGTCACCGACGACGACGGGACTCGCGTGCGGATCGTCTGCGGCAATTTTTGGGGCAAGAAAGGTCCCATCGACGGGATCGCCGCCGATCCGATCTATCTGGATGTGTCGATCCCTCCGGGAAAAACGAAGTCGCTGCCGGTGGAGACCACGCGCCACGCGTTCGCCTACGTATTCGCCGGGGCGGGGAAGTTCTGCAACGCGTCCGGCCCGCTCTCGGTTCCAACCGAAGGCGTCGGATGGGCGGACGTCACGCCTCCGGCCGAAGCGGATAACCGCTCGCTCATCTTGTTCGACCGCGGCGACGAGGTGACGCTCACCGCCGGCGACGATGGCCTGCGGTTCCTTCTGTGCTCGGGAAAGCCGCTGCAAGAACCCGTGGCGTGGTACGGACCGATCGTAATGAACACGCAAGCGCAGCTCCAGCAGGCCTACGACGAGCTCCAAAAAGGAACGTTCCTGAAGACGGCCAAGGGCGCGGGGGCATAAGAATTGTGGGGTAGGATGCCATCCTGCGCGCGACCCAGAGGGTACCCCGGCCAATCGCCGCGCGGGCCAATTAACAATCGGCCCGCAGGTTGCCTTTCGGCCAACCTGCCCCACCTCAATACTCCACGCTCACCAGAAACAGCCCCTTGGCCGGCGCGGTTGGACCGCAGCGGGCGGGCAAAACGTCCAGGTCTTTGATGTTCCCTCTCCCCGCCTCGATCAATGTGCCCACGATGTTGCGCACCATGTGCTTCAGAAAGCCGCTTCCGCGGACGCGATAGAGCAGACGGCCGGGGCCGCGCTCCAGCGCGGATGAGAAGATGGTCCGCACTTTGGATTCGCCTTCGGCGTCGCTCGCATCCGACGCCGCGAAGGCCGTGAAATCGCGCTCGCCTTCGAAAACCCGCGCCAGCCGGATCATGCGATCCTCATCCAGCGGATACGGGTAGTGATGGGCGTAATGCCACTCGAATGGATCGCACACTTCCGTTCGCACCATGCGGTACTCGTAGGTTTTCGCCTTGGCGTCGAAACGCGGATGGAATTCGAGGGACGCTTCCACCGCGGAAAACACGCGAATGGCGGGGGGCAGGAGCCGGTTGACGGCGCGTTGCAGGTTGGGGAGCGGAATGGGATTGGCGATGGTGAACGCCGCCACCTGCCCGAGGGCGTGCACGCCCGCATCCGTGCGTCCCGACCCCGCCACGTGTACCGGCTGGCCTTCGATCTCCGCCAGAACCTGTTCCAGCGTCCCCTGGATGGTGGGCAGGCCGGGCTGCGTTTGCCAGCCGTGGAACCCGCCGCCATCGTACGCGACCTGGATCTTAATGCGGCGCATCAGGTGGGGCGCGAGCCGGGCTTCACGACGGGGATTCCCGCGGCGCACAGCGGGCACTTCCCGGGTTCGTAGGATTCCACGTCGAGCGTAGCCAGCGCCGCCCGGGGCGCTCCCACATCGGCGCGGCCGCCGCTACGGTCGATGATGGAACCGGCGGAGACCACGTGGGCCCGCGCCGCGCGTAACGTCTCCACCACGTCCAGCGTGCTGCCGCCCGTGGTAATCACATCCTCTACCACCACCGCGGTCTCCCCCGGCGCCACGGCGAATCCGCGCCGCAGGACCATTTTCCCCGAGCTGTCCCGCTCGGTGAATACGAAGCGCGTGCCCAGCGCGCGCGCCACTTCGTGCCCGATAATCAATCCGCCCAGCGCGGGCGAGACCACCAAGTCGATCTTCCCGCGGGCCAGGGAGCGGATCTCGGCGGCCAGCAGCCGGCCCAGCTTTTCCGCTTCCGCGGGATGTTGCAGCACCAGCGCGCATTGCAGGTAAGCGGAGCTGTGCAGGCCGCTGGACAAGCGAAAATGACCCTGCAAATACGCTCCAGCGGAGCGAAACAGTTCCAGAACGGCCTTGGCTTGCTCAGTCACAAACGGCTACTATACCATTGAGCTTAGGGCAATCCTACAGGGGCGTTTCAAACGAGGTGACACCATGATATCAATCCGGCCATATATAGCTTCCCTCTGCGCGGCGGCGTTGCTCTCGCCGGCGGGCGGCTTCGCCGCCGGCGGACAGGCGCCGTCGCCGAACCAGCCAGGGCAAGGGGCAGGCGCGCAACCCGTGGCGCAAACAGAAAGCCACGGATGGTTTGGGAAGATGACGTTCCCATACAAAACCAAACGAATTCCTCCGCCCAACATGGCGAACTCGGGCCGGCTGGAAGCTCTGCTGCGCGCCGGAAACATGTATCTCTCGCTCCAGGACTGCATCGCCCTGGCGCTGGAAAACAACCTCGATATTCAGATCCAGCGCTACGGCCCGCTGCTGGCGGATGCGGCGGTATTGTTGGCCTCGGCGGGCGGGGCGGCGCGCGGCGTTTCTACGAGCATTACCGCCGGCCCTTCGAGTTCTTCGGTCAGCAGCACGGGAACCACGGGAAGTTCGACGAGCGCGGCCGCGGGGACCAGCGCGGGCAGCTCGACCGCCGTGGGCGCCAGCGTGATCCAATCGTCCGGGCCCGTCATTCCCAGCCTCGATCCCATGCTTGTCGGAAGCTCTAATTGGTCGCACCTCACCACGCCGCAGAGCAGCGCCTTCACCACCGGTACGAATTTTCTCATCAACAGCCAGAACACCAACTCCGCCGCCATTCAGAAGAGCTTCCTGAGCGGAACCATCGTGAGCCTGGGGTTGAGCAACAGCACGGTGACCAACAACAGCGTGCGCGCCGACTTCAACCCGGCCACCAACGCTTCTCTGAGCTTCTCCTTCACCCAGCACCTGCTGCAAGGCTTCGGCTGGGGAGTGAACTCGCGCCAGATCCGGATCGCCAAGAACAACCGCGAAGTGGCCGACCTGACGGTCGAACTTCAGGTGGTGACCACCGTCGCCGCCGTGATGGAGCTGTACTGGGACCTGGTAGCGTTCAACGACGCCGTCCGCGTGGCGCAGGACGCTTTGGCGGCTTCCCAACAACTGCTGGAGGACAACAAGAAGCAGGTGGCGGTCGGCACGCTGGCGCAAATTGAAGTCGTGCGCGCCGAAGCGCAGATCGCCACCGGTCAGCAGAGCCTTCTGGCCGCGCAGTTGCGGGTCGAGCAGCAGGAGACCATTATCAAGACCGCGCTGAGCAAGACCGGCGTCGCGAGCCTCGCCGTCGCCGAGGCCCACATCATCCCCACCGACTCCATCCAGATGCCCGGCGTGGAGCCGGTCATCCCCATCCAGGATCTGACCGCGCAGGCGCTTTCCGCGCGTCCCGAGTTGACCCAAAGCCGGGTGCAGCTTGTCAACCAGGCGCTGACGGTGAAAGGCTCGAAGAACGGCCTGCTGCCCACGCTCGACGTGGTCGGCAACGTGGCGAACAACGCCCTCGCGGGCCAGGTGAATTTGTTGCCGGCGCCGGCGGGGTCGGCGCACAGCAACACGCCGTTCTTCATCGGCGGCTATAGCACGGTGCTTTCGCAGTTGTTCGCCCGCAATTTTCCCAACTACGCGGCGGGTTTCAATCTCACGATTCCCATTCGCAACCGCACGGCGCAGGCCCAGGAGGCCACGGATGAACTGACCTACCGGCAGCAGGAGCTGGCCCTGCAGCGCCAGGAAAACCAGGTTCGGGTGGACGTGCGGAATTCCCTCATCGGCCTGCAGAACGCCCGCGCGCAGTATGAGGCCGCCGGCAAGGCCGTGACCCTTCAGCAGCAGACGCTGGACGCCGAACAGAAGAAGCTGGAGTTGGGCGCGTCCACCATTTATAACGTCATCCTCGATCAGCGCGACCTCGTGACCGCCGAATCCAACCAGGTCGCGGCCGCGGCGGCGTATGCCAAGGCGCGCGTGGAGCTGGACCGCGCGACCGGCCAGCTTTTGAACAACAATGACATTTCCTTGGACGAGGCCATGACCGGCGTCGTCTCGCGGCCGCCTAGCCCGATCCCGCCGCCGCGGTAAGAAGCCGCCGCCCTGGCGGGCCCGCATGTGCAACCATATTCCTTATGCTGTTTGAATCCGACAAGGTGATGTTCGAGATCTATCGCGAGACTGAGTACAGCGGCCGGTACCGCGTGGTCTACTTCACCGAGCTTCAGGATCACAACAAGGAAACCGAAATCAACCGCGCGCTGGCGGGGGAGCACTTCTTCGATGGCTTCATCCAAAACCACCGGAAGGACGAGGCCAAGGGGATCATCGAAGCCATCCTCAACCGCTTGAACGATGGCGAGCCGCTGGAACCCCGGGAAGTCGAGCGGGCCTTGGCTGCTTTTGTTGCGTAGGCGGGTGCCGGGAAAAGCAGGCTGGCCGGGAGGCCCGCCCCACCGGGCTATTGCGCGGTTTCCAGGGCCTTCAGTTTCTGGTCGAAGGCATCGAACGGTTGCGCGCCCACCATTATCTCGCCATCCACGCCAGTGGCTGTGCTCTTGCCGATAACGAAAGCCGGAGTGCCGTCGGCGCCGATCTTGGTGGCTTCCAGGATATCGGTCTGGACCCCGTTCTTCTGACTTCCGTCATCCACACATGTGCGAAAAGCGGCGATGTCCAGTTTCAACGATCCGGCCTCCGCCGCCAGGCTCTCCAAGTCCAGCTTATCCGGGTGCGCGTTCATCGTCTCGCGCATCTCCCAAAACTTACCCTGTGCGCGGGCGCACCGGCCCGCCTGCGCGGCGCGCATGGCGTCCGGATGGAAGTCCAGCGGGAAATCGCGGCTGAAGAAGCGCACTTTGCCCGTATCGATGTATTTCTTCTTGATCTCGGGGAAGGTGTCGCTGTGGAATCGCTGGCAGTAAGGGCACTCATAATCCGTGAATTCCACCATCGTAATCGGGGCGTCCTTCTCGCCGAGCATGGGCGCGTCCTGCAGGTTGAGCTTGGCCCGCTCGGGCTGATCCTTCGCCGGAGCGGCTGGCCCGGCCTGCTGCTTCTCCAGCAACTGCCGGATCTGCCGCAGCTCATTCAGGATCTCATCGGCCTGCTGGCGCGTGATGCCCTCTTCCGGTTTTGCCGGCGCCTGGGCGGCCAAAGGCAGCGCCAAGACTACCGCCAGCGCCGCGCACACGGCCGCCTCGTAACACGGTTTCATAATCCCATTTTTCCCCCCACGGATCGCGCACCTCGTAGGAGCGCGGCCGCTAATCGGGCAGCCGGCGCATCCAGATATTGCGGAACTTCAGCGTCGTATCCGGGGCGGGGCCATCGACGCCCGGAGAGATGTTGATCTTCCGGCCGACGTACATGCTGTGATCCTGAATCCCGAGCGGCCCTTCGGAGACGCACCCGCGGCCCCGGATCGGCGTATGGTCCTGGACGAGCACGCCATTCCACAGCAGGGTCACCGAGCCGGGCTCCTGGACAGTCCCATCCGCGGCGCACTTGGCGGCATGGAAGACAATGTCATAGCTCTGCCACTGCTCGGGCGGCCGGGCGGCGTTGACCAGCGGTCCGTTGCTGCCGGTCCCGCCGGTGAACTCGCCCGTGTTGTACGTGGGGTTGTTGTACACATCGAGGACCTGGATCTCAGTCCGGCCCTGGAGGAGGATGCCGCTGTTCGCGCGCGCCTGGCCCTTTTCGTTGGGCATGTTCGGCAGGTTGAACTCGACGTGGATCTCCGCGTTCCGGTACTTCTCGGTGGTTATAATATCGCCCACGCCGGTGCGGCAGGTCATGACGGCGTCGGCGACGGTGCACCGGGCCGGCTTGCCGTCCAACTGGGTCCAACCCGTCATGTCGCGCCCGTTGAAGAGGACGATGGCGTCCGACGGAGGCTTTCCCGGCCCCCCCGGATCGACCACGGGCGGTTGCGGACCGAGGATTCTCGGCAGACCGCCGGCGTTGAGGTTGTTGGCGCCGCCGCCGCGCCCGCCCTGCCCCTGAGAGGCCGGCGCGGCTCCCTGCTGCTGAGCAAATGCGACGGCTCCCGCGAACAGGCAAATCGCCAAAACACGTTCTATTCTCATTTCGAGTAATACTCCCTTCCTTTTCACTTTGCGTCGCAAAGCCACGCTAATCGCTCAACTTGCGCATCCAAATGTTGCGGTATTTGTAGTCCGTTTCCGGCGCCGGCCCGTTGACGGGGCCCTCCTCGATTTCGATGTTCCGGCCGATGCTACGGCTGTGGTCCTGGAGCACTAACGGTCCTTCGGCGATGCAACGTCCCCGCACGGTCACATGGTCCAGGACCAGCACGCCGTTTTGCAGCATCGTCAGGCTGCCGGGCGTCTGCACGGTTCCATCGGAACCGCATTTCGGAGCGTGAAAGAAGATGTCGTACGACTGCCACTGCTCGGGCGGCCGGCAAGCGTTCACCAGCGGCGGCGACTGCCGATACAGCGCGGCGCACTGGCTATCGGGGGCCACCGGGTTCTTGTAGCTGTCCAGAAGTTGGATCTCGTACACGCCCTGGAGGATCACGCCGCCGTTCGCCTTCGCGTAGCCCTTCGAGTTGGGCTCGTTCGGGACCATGAACTCCAGATGGATCTGCGCGTCGCTGAATTTCTCATTCGTCTGGATATCGCCATCGCCGGTCTTGCAGGTCATCGCGCCGCCCGCGACCTTGCACTTAACGGGCTTCCCTTCATCTTTATAGCTGCCCGGGCGCGCGGGGACGGGGGAATCGTCCAGTATGGTCCAGTGGGAAGCGTCCCGCCCGTTAAACAACACAATGGCGTCGGACGGCGGTTTGCCCGGACCGCCTGGATCCACCACGGGTGGTTGCGGCCCGATCACCCTCGGCGCCCCGCCCCGGCCGCCGCCTCGCCGGCCGCCGCCGGGCTGAGCGCCGGGCTGGGCGTCTTGCGGAGCAGCTTGCTGAGTTCCCGCTTGCTGAGCGAATGCGGTTCCCGCGGCAAGAAAGCATATTGCCAATACACGTTGAGTCTTCATTCCGACTTGAGCTCCCTTCGGTTTAACTTTGCATCGCAAATCATCCACGCCGCGCTTGTGAACGAAACGCCGCGCAAGGGCACGGCCAGCTAGTCGGCCAACTTGCGCATCCAAATGTTGCGGTATTTGTAGTCCGTTTCCGGCGCCGGCCCGTTGATCGGCCCCTCCTCGATTTCGATGGTTCGGCCGACGACGCGGCCGTGGTCCTGGAGCACGAGAGGCCCCTGGTCGATGCAGCGGCGGCCGCGCACTGGCACATGGTCCTGAACGAGGACGCCGTTCTGCCACATGGTCAGCGAGCCGGGCTCGGTAACGGCCCCGCTGGCGTCGCATTTCGGGGCGTGGTAGACGATGTCGTAGGATTGCCACTGCTCGGGCGGACGGCAGGCGTTGACAAGGGGCGCCGACTGCCGGTAGAGCGAGGCGCACTGGCTGTCCGGCGCCACCGGGTTGTTGTAACTATCCAGAAGCTGGATCTCGTATACGCCCTGGAGAATGATGCCGCCGTTGGCTTTCGCGTAGCCAATGAAGCCGGGCTCGCTGGGAACCATGAAATCGACATGGATCTGGGCGCTGTGAAAGGTCGCGGCACTCCTGGTATCGAGGGCGCCGGTCTTGCAGGTCATGACGCCATCGGCGACGGTGCACTGCGAGGGCGTTCCATCTATGCGGGTCCAGCCGGTGTTATCGCGGCCGTTGAACAATACGATGGCATCGGACGGGGCGGATTCGGGTCCGCCGGGAGTGACGACGGGCGGTTGCGGGCCAATGTCTCTGGGCTGGCCGCCGCCGCCGCCGCGGCCTCCGCGTCCACCCTGCTGGCCGCCAGGCTGCTGCCCGGCGGGCTGCTGCGCGCCCTGCGGAGCGGCCGGCTGCTGCGCCCAGGCGGTCGCCAGGGCCAGAAGGCAAATTGCCAATACACGTTCTGTCTTCATTCTGCTTACTTGCGCCCCCTTCAATTTTTCGCTTTCCGTTGCACTGCGAAATCATAATTATATGCCCGGCGAAATCGCGCGGGGGACGGCGGCGCAGCGCGCCTCGATCCGGCGGCCCGCCGGTCCCTTCTCATAGACCCTGTTCGATGGGCAAGGCCAACGGCGCCTCTTTCAGAAAATCTAGTCCCGACATTTCGGCGACCGCCTCCTGGATGGACCGCTCGGAGGTCGGCTCCACGGTCATGACAAAGGGCAGATCGTGGGGATTCTGGCCGGGCTCCTGCAGCACGGCGTCCAGGCTGATGTTCTTAGACGCCAGAATGCCAGCCAGCCTGGCGATGATTCCGGGGCGGTCTTCCACGCGGAAACGCAAGTAATACGCGCTGCGCTTCGCCAAGATGGAGAGCGGCTTGTTCTCGCCCAGGCGCTCGTGCGCGAACGGCGACACACGCTCGGGACTGCCCCTGCGGATTTCCCGCGCCACGCGCATCAGATCGCTGGTCACGGCCACGCCCGTGGGCAGCGATCCGGCGCCCCGGCCATAGTAGAACGTGTCCTCGCCGTACTGGCCCTTTACCCAGACGGCGTTGTAGGAGCCTTGCACCCCGGCCAGAATCGTGGAAACGGGAATCAGCGCCGGCCGCACGGAGAGGAGGATGCCCTCCGGCATCTGCCGCGCGCCGCACAGCAACCGAATGGTGTGCTTCAACTGGCGCGCGTAGCGGAAGTCCACGGGCGTGACGCGGCGGATGCCCTCCATGAAAACGTCCGTGGGCGTGATGCGGTCGCCGAACGCCAGCGCCGCCAGCAGCACCAGTTTGGAGCGCGCATCGAACCCGTCGATATCGGCGCTGGGATTGGCTTCGGCGTAGCCCAGCCGCTGGGCTTCCGCGAGTACCGACTCCAGGCTGGCCTCGCGCTTTTCCATCTCCGTGAGGATGTAGTTGCAGGTGCCGTTGAGAATTCCGTACAGCGCTTCCACGCGGTCGCCGGAAATGCCTTCGCGCAGCACGGTGTGGATGGGGATGCCTCCGCACACGCTGGCTTCCATGGCCAGGTTGATGCCCGCGCGAATGGCGCTATCCCAGAACTCGGGCCCGCGCAGCGCCATCAACTCCTTGTTGGCCGTAATGACGGACTTGCGGTTGTGGATGGCCGCTTCGATGATCTCCGCCGCCACGGTGGTTCCGCCCACCAGTTCCACCACGATCTGCACGTCGGGATGCGAGGTCACTTCGCGCCAGTCCGTGGTTCGGAAGACGTCCGCCATGGCGGGCGGCAACTCGCGCGTAAGGGCATCCAGGCTGCAAACGGCGACTACTTTCAGGCGGAAGCCGAGTTTCAGCTCGATCTGGCTGGCGTTTTCGGCCAGAATGGCCACCGTCCCCGAGCCTACGTTGCCCAGGCCCACGATGCCAATCTTGACTTCATCCATAAGGGTCATGATATCAGGCGGCGCCGAAACCACACACGTATCGCGCGTGGCTTGGCGGCGAGGGTCTGACGAAGCGGGGTCGCGCCCCGATGCGGGGCCGGCTCCGGCGATGTTTCGCTACGCGCCGGCCGCGGCGCTCTCCATCGGAATGGCGCTCTTATTCTTCGTCAGCCACGTCTTGAAGTCTTGCAAGGAGGGGTTCAGGCCGCGGGCGAAGTGGGGATCGCGCACCCCGCAAAAGGACTCTTCGAAATCGCGCTTGAACTGAAACATGTTGCCCAACTCGTCGGCTCCGGGGAAGCCGAACCCGCGATACGCATCCGGCGACACGCTGTTGTAACGGACTTCCTTTCCGAGGACTTGGGTAAAAACAGCAGCCATCTGCGCGCCCGTCAGATTCTCGCCCGAGATCCCCACCCTCCGCCCGATGAACTCATTGCCCTTCTTGAAGATGGCGTAGGCGCATTTGCCGATATCTTCGGCGGCGATGCCGGGAAGCTTCTTGTCGCCCATGGGGAACGTAATGGCCCACTTTCCGTCCGGGCCTTTCTTCGGACCCATGCCGAAGTGAATAAAGTTGTCCCAATAGAAGGACGTCAGGAGGAACGTCGTGGGGACTCCGAGGTCCGTGAAAAAGTGGTCGGACGCGCCCTTGGCGTCAAAGTGCGGGACATTATACTTGCCCTGAAGGATGGGCATCCGGTCGCCCGGAGCCGTCCACTTCCGCGTGTCCTCCAGCGTGGACCAAATCACGTGCCGCAGACCGGCGGCCTTGGCCGCCTCCGCCATGGCTTGGGCTTCCGCCATTTCCTTTTCCGCGGAGAAGTGCGCCCAGAAGAAGGTCACGCAATAAGCTCCATAAGCGCCCGCGAACGCTTTCTTCAGGCTCTCGGGGTTGTCGACGTCCGCGGCTACCACTTCAGCGCCCAGACTGGCGAGCTCCTTCGCCTTGGCTCCGTTCCCATCCCTGGTCAGCGCCCGCGCGGCAAACTCGCCCCGGGGATCGCTGAGAATCGCCCGAACCAAACCGCCGCCTTGCGCGCCGGTCGCCCCGAGCACCGCGATCACTTTCTTATCCGGCATAACTTCCCTCCTGTTCCCGACCTGCTGATTGGATGCCGATTACCGGTGAACCGATTGGGCAAGCTAAGAGAGGCTGCTGAAAAAGTCCGATAAGACAGATTGAGCCGCCGATGAACGCCGATCGACGCGGATAAGCAATTCTGTTTTCAATCCGCGTTGATCTGCGTTCATCGGCGGCTGGGCGCTTGAGGAAACGCGTCCCCTTAGCCCCCCGAACGCGGCCTATGAGCGCCGGTCCGCAGCCGTGCGGCGGAGACTTCGCCCAGCGGCAGGGCAGGGAATCCGTACACCCGCGTTCCGGCAGCCCTGGCCTTTTCCTGCGATCCCACGCTCTGCGGGGAGAATTACCAAACAAAGCCATTCTTGCGCCTAACAAAAACAAAATGAAACCACTTATGCTTCGGCGACGAACCCATTCCGCCGTTCCGGCGCCTCTCATGCTCCTTCAAGCCCCGTTCCCGCCGGCGAATCGCCGGCAGGCGCCCGGAAGGCGGTCATGCGGTTATCCCCGCTTCGAGCTATAGCACGGGAAGAGGCTCGAGTCTGAAATATGGAGGGGCCAAGCGATAGAGGATGCAGGGGGTTGTATTTTGTGATGGGCTGCGAATGCCACACGGCGGCGCTACGCTTTTGAAAACTTGTGGGGAGTAATTCGGCCTTAACGCTACGTACAGCTTGCCCGCCACTACGGCTTCTACGCGACCCGAAGTTCGGCCGAACCGCGCTTTCTAGCTTTTACGACGATCTCTACATCGTGTCCCAGCACAACCAGGAAACGCATGAGGCGCTCAACCGAATATCCCCGGAACCGACCAGCCAGCATCGCTGAGACTTTGGGCTGATCGATCCCCATGATCTGCGCTGCGGCTGCCTGGGTCAGCTTTCGCTGGCGGATGGTCCGGCCGATCCGCACCACCAGTCCAGCTTTGATCAGGTGTTCGCCCGCGCCGGGCAGGCCGAGGTCGGCGAATACATTGCCCGTACTGGGCTCCCGCTCAAGGGCTTCGCTTTTCGGCATTCTTCACCTCTATTCTTCATCCGTCGGTACATGCCTATATTGGCATAAAACAGGCGAAGCGTCAGACGACGGCTGAGGGAATCCACACGCGTCGGACCGCTCTGGCCTTTTCGTGTGATTACAGGCCCTGCGGGGAGAATTACCAAACAAAGCCATTTTGGCGCCTAACAAAAACAAAATGAAACCACTTATGCTTCCGCGACGAACCCATTCCGCCGTTCCGGCGCCTCTCATGCGCTCCTTCAAGCCCCGCTCCCTGGCGGCGGATCGCCGGCAGGCGCCCGGAAAGCGGTCATGCGGTTATCCCCTGCTTCGAGATATAGCACGGGGAGAGGCTCGAGTCTGAAATATGGAGGGGCCAAGCGATAGAGGATGCGGGGGGTTGTATTTGAAGATGAGCTGCGAATGGAAAAGGCTTGCTCGGTTCGCCGGACCAATCAAGATGTGTTCCCCGGCCGGCGGGTTGCCCGGCTCAGAATCCCAGGCGGAGGCCGTGTGAGTTCACTTCTATGAGCGGGGCGTTTTCCGCGTGAGCGGCGGTAGCGACGCGCACCACACGACCGAAGGGGAGTTGCGGGGAGGTATCGGAACCGGCCGATCAATAATGGTAACGAGCCTGAAGGAAATCGACGGCTTCGTCGCCGACGCGGTATACCAGGCGGTGTTCCTGCGTGATGCGCCTCGACCAACAGCCTGCGAGCAGATAGCGGAGCGGCTCGGGCTTGCCCGGGCCTTGGAATGGATCGCGCATCGCCGCTTCGACCAGATCCAGCGCTCGGATCGCGGTGTTCCGGTCGGATTTGGCCCAGTATCGCAGGTCCTCTCGGAACTCGGGATGGAAGACGGCGACCCGCTTACTTTCCCGTTGCACCGAGCATCTCACGCCGCAATTCAGCTACGCTGGCGGGCTTTGCTTTCCCTCGCTCGGCTCGATGCAGGGCCGCCAGCAAACGTCGCGCGTTCCGTGGAGACCGGAGCAGGTGGGCGGTCTCGACAAGCCCAGCGAACTCGGCGGCGGGAATGAGGACAACGGCGCGGGCGCCTCTGCGCCGGACGACAACGGTTTCCCGTTGGTCTACAACTTGATCCAAAACGCTAGCCAGGTTCTGACGGAGGCTCGTATAGGTCGCTTCAATCGCCATGGGACACCCTTTTCATATTGTACAGTATTCCTGTACGGGTTGCTGCGCCGAGAGGAAGGGGCCGACGGACTGCCCCCTTACGTGTGACGGCGCAAGGCGGGGACGGGGCGCAAGGCGGGGACGGGCGGGAGGTTCACTGCGCCGCGTTAAAAACGGACAAAACGTCCAGTCCGTCCCTGCCTTTCGTCAAAGCGTATCTGGAACGGAAGCGGCCGCAGGTGTTGCCGAAGAGTCCTATCGGCCAAGCCATTGGCTACACGTTGTCGAACTGGGACGCGCTGGTGCGGTATTGCTAGGACGGCGATCTGGAAATCGACAACAACGGTGCCGAGCGCAGCCTGCGCGGCGTGGCGGTGGGCCGCCGCAACTGGACGTTCCTAGGCAGCGACAACGGCGGACGTACGGCCGCCGTGCTGACGAGCCTCATCGCGACCTGCAAGCGGCATCACATCGATCCGTTCGCCCACCTGCGCGATGTGTTCCAGTGGATCAGCGCCCACCCCATTACGCAGCTCGCCGATCTTCTGCCCGACAAATGGCTGGCCGCTCGGACAACGGCCGCCGCCTAAGCGATTTCCGCCCCGGTGCCGCTGCCGCCCGAGGACCCGCACATGGGTTCTCCGGACGGATACTGTTGCTGGCCCTTTCTGGCCCCGGCAGGACAGCAACGGGAGCAGCAAGCCCCCCGGCCCCGTCTTCGACACAGTGTTTCCGCCCCAACATCGCTACTGGCAGAGGATCCCTAATCCGGGCTCGCCGGACAGATACAGACGGACGGGACAAGACGGATCATCCGCCGATCTCAGTTTGGCGCGTCGTCTCGTACGCTCGCAGAAACCATGCCACGGTCATATGAGAAGAATATGGTCTTGGGGCTGCGGAGTCGCGCCGGTATTGTGAAGTTCACCCCGACCGGTTTGTCCGTTGTGCCTGATACTATCGAACCACTTGCGTGGTCAGTAAACGAACCGCCCTGCATGAGGCATGACGATTGGTGCTGCCCAGGCATCAAGAAAAACTGCTCGCCAGACTCGTCCAACATCGAAAGACTATTACCATCTACTTGACACTCTAGTCCATAGAAGCTTCTCTGAATCGTGAGTGCTACGCGTGTCAGCGGGACGTCAGTTTCAGGCAGGAGTTGCATTTCCGCGCAGCTCTCAAAGCCTTCGGATATCACCAGATTCCGGCTATAGTTGCGGTAGCACACACGGGCATCGGGGCGGGGAGAATAGACTTTAGCGAGACACCCCGAACTGAGCGAGCCATCAACCAGGTTCCGAGTGCTCAGCTGGGAGCATTCTGCGCCGCGAGGCAGGTTGAGCACCACCAGAAACGTCGGCCAATTCATGATGGCCTCTTGCTTCTCTCGATTCCGTACCTCTGCGGATTCTTGACGTTGACGCTCCGCTGCCTTCTCAAGTTCTTCTGACTGACGGTTTGCCTGGGTCGCTGGAATCGGGACAGATCCATGAGGTTCATGGAGAACGTTCTCTGCGGCGATTGACTCTCGAAGCGCGGCGGCGTTTCGTCTGCGAACAAGCCACCAGGAGTACACGACCAGAAGCAACACCCAGACAGTTAGGAACGTGACTGTGCCTCGTCTAGTCACTTAATCGTCTCCTTGTCGTGTGTTGGTTAAACAACGTAGTAGCATTATATCACACCGCCGACACAATACGCGTCCGGCCAACCCATCTTTTCTGGCTTGGAAAAACGCGTCTGGAAAAACGCGTCGGAAAAACGCGTCCGGAAAAACGCGTCGGAAAAACGCGTCAGCCTGAACTGCGTGAATTCCCTCGTACCCGCCAGCACCTGATCTTGCATCTTGCTTGCTCGAAGGCCAGAAAGCTGCCGCGATGCAGTCACGTAAATCGCTCGGTTCAGGCGGACCAGTTTTGCGAGAAACTCGCGCAGGTTTGCCCGACCCGTTTTGCCCTGTCGCAAGCGTAGTCAACGTTTCGTCCCCGGTTTCCCCGGAGCTAGTTCGCCGAAGGCTTCTCCGCATGGTCGATAACGATGGTCTCCACCGGACCTCTGCCAGCTTTCAGCTTGAGGCCAATCTCTTGGACCGACGTCAGGATGCCGGAAATTTGGTCGGGGGCCGGATCACCTGAATTATCGACCTTGAAATCAAAAGATCCCTTCAGCCCAGTTCGGTCCAGCACTGGATGCTGCAACCACGCGCTAAGGCGTGCGGCCAGTTGCGGCATAGAGATATTGATGCCGGCTAGGCCGTCTCCGTTGACGGGCGCGCCGCCTTTGGGACCACCGGCCCAGGGATAAGCTCCCCTATCCTTAGCATCTTGCAGCTTGAGGCCCTTGTCGCCCTTGTTACCCTTCATCAATAGGTAGACCGGGCCTGCCTTGGTTTCGCGGTGGAATTTCAATTGAAATCGATCCGCCAGCAGCGTTTGCAGCATCTGCCGTTGCTCCTCATTGAGAGGCGCTTTGGGATATGGCGGGTTCGCTTTGCTCGATTTCGAGGAGGCCGGCGGCTTGGCCTCAATGTCAAACTGGTCGTCGTTGATCCAACGCGGCCCGCCCTTGACCTGAAAGAATGGGACATCAAATGATTCAACGATCAGCATTACCAACGGGCAGTTATGGCAGGTAATCCTGCCACCGGGGTAAGTGTAGATCCCTCTATCACGGACCTTCGGATCCGCCGGCTTGACCGAAGCCACCTCAAAGGAAGGCAGCGGAGCGGTCGTTTGCGCAAAGGCGGCAGCGGCGTCCCCGGGAAGTTGAGCTACAGGGGCCGCAGGAGCGCTTGCCTTAGCGGTTGCAAGTACGGATACGGGCGCAGTTGGCGTGGCGGCCCGTATCTCCGCTCGGCTCGACGGCGCGGATAGCACGCCAATCGCTATCGGCCCGGCCACAGCTATAAGTCCCGCCGCGGCCAGTAGAAGCTTCGTTGCGAAACTCAGCTTGCGCGTGAATCGATTCGTCATGATCCCTTCGATTCGCTTCTTGAGTTCTCCACCGGTGACTCCCGCGGCGCAGGCCACTGGCGATGCCAGGTAGAACTCGCAGACTTTCAGGATGCTTTCGGCGTAGATCTGTGGTTCCCCGCCCAGCCGCACCACTTCTTCATCGCAGGCGCGCTCCCGTTCCTCCACCAGCCGCGCGCCCAACCACCACACCAGAGGATGGAACCAGAAAATGGCTTCCACCGCCATGTGTACCGCCGCGGCCAGATTGTCGCGCCGCCGCGTGTGGCACAACTCATGCGCCAGGATGGCCTCTAGTTCCGCGTCCCCCAGATGGTCTCCAATGCCCGCCGGAAGCCACAGCACCGGCCGGAAGATGCCGAAAATGCCGGGTTCCAGCCGGGCCGTGGAGGAGACCAGATTTATGTGGGGCAGCTTGGCAAGCTGCGCGCCGGTTGGTAACCGGCGCTCCGGCGGGTTGCCAACCCGCCGCAGGCTGCCAGCCTGCCCCACAACGATCCGCCTGAGCGCTTCCGCTTCCCGGCCTTCCCGAAGTGGCGCCGACGCCCGCACAACCGCAGCCACGCGATGCCACCGCGTCCACCCGTATATAAGGACTACGGCAAAGCCGCAGAACCACAGCGCCAGAAGGAAACCCGGCAGCAGATGGGCAAAGCCCGGTGTCGGCGCGGAGGCCGTGACTCCCAAGACGTCGCTCTGAACGGGCGTAAAGGGCTGTACAATTTGCCCGATAACCAGCGGTACCCGCGCGACCGGCGTCGCGGGAACGAGCCACCGTCCCAACTGGCTCCCCACGGCAGCCAGCGCGGAAAATGGCACAAGAAACTTCACCGACGCCGCCATCCACAGCCAATACCGCACCCGCGCGTGATTGGCCCGCAGAACCAGGGCCAGCAGCACCGCAACCGCCGCGAACCCCGTCGACTGCCACAAGTGGTTGGCCGCCAGTCGTCCGAAAGACTCCGCAAATTCTTCTGTGGGCATCGAGTCGTCCCTCTGGGTTAATTCGCCGACGGTTTCTCTATGTGGTCTACAACCAGCACTTCGATCATGGCCTTCTGTCTCTCCAGTTTCAAGCCGAGTTGATCCTGGACGGCGTCGAAGACGCTGACAGCGGCCGGATCATCCGGGTTCCTGTTGAGTCTGCTCTCGGACGTCGCCTCGATCTTGAAATCGTACGTCCCGGTAAGCCCCGTTTTATCCACTACCGGCGGATCCAACCAAACCATGTCCCGGATCCCCTCAGCAAGAGCCTCCATGGTTGCCTTCGACGCCGTAATATTCTGATTGAGGCCGTTTACGCCATGAAGAAACGAATAAGTGGCATCGGGAGCGCTCTCCTTGAACTTCGGCCCATTCTTAGCGACCATCAGCGCGTAAACCGGCATCTCCCTCATCTCGCGATGGACCTTGAGGTTGAATCGCTCCGCCAGCAACGTTTGCAGCATCGGACGGAATTCGTCGCGAGTCCGGGCGAAATCGCCTTCGGCCTTGGCCTCTATGTCGTAATAGGCAGGGTTGTACACCCCGCCGGTGGGCGGCGTCACCTTTGGTGCGAAGATCACCTGATAGTGTTTTACCTTGTAGGCCTCCATGACGAGGTTAACAATGCTATTAGCGACGTATCTCACCCGCGGCCCCGAGGACGAAAAGGTATTCAATGCGCCCCGCGGTTCCTCGACGGGCTTGACCGAGGCGACCTCGAACGACGGCGGAGGAGCGGCGTGCTGCGCAAATGCCTTAGCGGGCTGAGCGGCACTGGCCGTCTTGCTTGCCGCCGCGGGCGCTGGCGCCGAGGCTTGGGCGCCCGCTGGAGCCGCTGCAGAGAGCGCTGGCTTGCGGGCTGGGGATTGCGCACGGATTCGGGGCGCATTCAGCAGGCCGATCGTGATTGGACCGGCCACGGCTGCGATCCCTGCCACGGCCAACAGCAGTGTCTTGCCGAAACTCAGCCTGCGCATGAATCGATTCGTCATGATGCCTTCGATTCGCTTCTTGAGCTCTCCGCCGGTGACTCCCGCAACGCAGACCGTGGGCGACGCCAGGTAGAACTCGCAGACTTTCAGAATGCTCTCGGCG
Source organism: Bryobacteraceae bacterium (assembly GCA_050012095.1). Classification (GTDB taxonomy): domain Bacteria; phylum Acidobacteriota; class Terriglobia; order Bryobacterales; family Bryobacteraceae; genus BOG-224. Next base: position 160,261 of record JBEKHV010000001.1, read on the forward strand.
TAGACTTGCGGTTCCCCGCCCAGCCGCACCACGTCTTCGTCGCAGGCTCGCTCCCGTTCCTCCACCAGCCGAGCGCCCAGCCACCACACCAGAGGATGGAACCAGAAAATCGCTTCAACAGCCATGTGAATCACGGCAGCCAGATTGTCCCGCCGCCGCGCGTGGCATAGCTCATGCGCGAGGATCGCCTCCAACTCCGCGTCCCCCAGCCGATCTCCAATGCCGGACGGAAGCCACAAGACCGGCCGGAAGATCCCGAAAATGCCGGGCTCTAGTCGAGCGGTGGAGGATACCAAGTCTATGTGGGGCAGCTTGGCAAGCTGCGCGCCGGTTGGTAACCGGCGCTCTGGCGGGTTGCCAACCCGCCGCAGGCTGCCAGCCTGCCCCACAACGGCCCGCCTGAGCGCTTCTGCTTCCCGGCCTTCCCGAAGCGGCGGCGACGAACGCACAACCGCAGCCACCCGACGCCACCGCGTCCATCCATACACAACGACTACCGCGAACCCGCAGACCCAAATCGCCACAAGCAGCGCCGGCAACAGGTGGGCAAAACTCGGGGCCGGCATGGATGGCGCAACTCGCAAGACGTCCCCCTGCACCGTCGCAAACGGCTGCACAATTTGCGCCATCACCAGCGGCACCCGCGCCACCGGCGTCGCGGGAACGAGCCACCGTCCCAACTGGCTCCCCACGGCCGCCAGAACGGAAAACGGCACGAGAAACTTCACCGACGCCGCCATCCACAGCCAGTACCTCACCCGCGCGTGATTGGCCCGCAGAGCCAAGGCCAGCACCACCGCCACCGCCGCAAACCCCGTGGATTGCCACAGGTGATTGGCCGCCAGACGGCCTGCCGCCACCACTAATTCCTGCGTCGGCATCGCGTTACTCCTTCTTCGCTTGTTTGCGGAGCGCCTTGCGCGCTTCCTCCACATCTTCCAGGGTGAGCTTGCCGGATTCGATCAGGTGCGCCATCACGGGCTGCGTGCGTCCGCCGAAAAGATCCAGCAAATCGTCCATCAACCGGCTTTGCGCCGCGCCGCGGGAGACCACCGCCTCGAAAATGTGCGCGTTGCTGATCTTTCGGGCGCGGCGGACCGCCCCTTTCTTTTCCAGACGGTAGACCGTGGTCTGCACGGTCGTGTACGCGGGCCTGCCTCGCTCCGGGAAGGACTGCTGAATGTCGCGGATGCAGATGGCTCCGCCGTCCCAGAGGGCCTGCATGATCCGGAGCTCCAGCGGTGTGAATTTCGAGTGCGTCATATGCGTTCTACTATACCTGTGTTCTAGTCTACTACCATAAATTACGGTTTGCAAGAGATTTTTCGCGGTTGCCGATGCCCTGCGCTAGCGGCTGCGGGGATGGCGCGCGGGGGGTGAGGCTTGGTCGCGCGGGGAGGGGCTGGCTGGAAGTGGGGCGCCGGCAGACCGCGGACCCCGTCCAAACGGCGGGGTCTCGCAGCCGGCCACCGGAACGCTGCCGGGGCGGGGAACGCTATTTCTTCGGTTCCGGCACGGGGCACTTGGCCAGCGAGTGGTCGTTCTTCGAGTAGCACTTGCCCGTGTCGTTCAGGTCCTTCTTGCCCATGGTGACATGGCAATACGTGCACGCCTTGCCTTCCTTCTTGGCGTACTCCGGCTTGCCGAACGATGACGTTGTACACACCATGAAACCGGCCATCAGGATCGCCGCCGGAAGCGCCACCTTCAATGTCTTCATATCTCCAAATCTCTCCTCAAAAGAATATGCGCCGTCAGATGAACCGTACCCTAAGGTCTCAATCTCTTGGACGCATTATAAACGATGCAATTTCCATTGTTTCATAAAACTTCGTTAACGCCGATGAAATTTTCCACGACCTGTGGAATTTGAGAACTCCGGCTCCGATTACAGGTTGGCGTTGGGCTCCAGGCTGCGCCACAGGTACCAGCTCGCCACGGTGCAGTAGGGTTTCCACCGCTCGCCCATGGCCTCCACCTCGGCGGGGGTGGGCAATTCGGCTAGGCCATAGGCTTTGCGGATGGCGGCGCGAATTCCCAGGTCGCCGGCCGGCAGCACGTCCGTGCGCCGCAGGGCGAAGATCAGGAACATGTGCACGGTCCAGACGCCGATGCCCCTGACTTGCGTGAGGCGTTCGATTACCAGCTCGTCGCTGAGCGCGCCCAGCTCTTCGAACGCCACGGCACCGGAACGCGCGTGCCGGGCCAGGTCGCGGATGTACTCGACTTTGCGGCCCGAGAGGCCCAGCGCCCTCATGCGCGACGGGCGCATCTTGAGGAGGCCTTCGGGCGTAATGCCGCCGCCCGCGGCCCGCGCCAGGCGGGCGAAAATCACGCCGGCCACGCGGCCGCTGAGTTGCTGGTAGACGATGGACTTCACCAGCGTCTCGTAGCTGGGATCGCGGAACTCGATGCGGTACTTGCCTACCCGGCCGATAATGCCGGCGAGTACCGGATCGGCCCGTTTCAGGTGTACAATGGCTTCCTTCATGTTGAAACAGCCGCCCGCGGGGATACGTCATCCCTATTGTATCGGTATGCGTACACTTGTCGTTTTCGCGCTAGGCACCGGATTGATGGCGCAGACTCCCCCGCCGCCAGCTAACCCGGATGAGCCAATCCCCTCCATCTCGGTGAATGTGGATGTGGTCAGCATCCTGGCATCGGTTCGCGACAAACACGGGGGCTTGGTCGGCAACCTGGAGAAGAACGATTTCACCGTGCTCGAAGACGGTAAGCCTCAGGAAATCAAGTACTTCACCAGGGAGACCGATCTCCCGCTCACCATCGGGCTGCTGATCGACGTCAGCGCCAGCCAGGAGAACCTCATCGACATCGAGCGGTCCGCCGCTTCGGCGTTTTTCGCCCAGGTTCTGCGGCCTAAGGACGAAGCCTTTCTGATCAGCTTCGGCGAGGAATCGGAGCTGCTCCAGGATTACACCAACTCCGCGCGCCTCCTGACGGACGGGATGCGAGGGCTGCGGGTCAACTCGGGCGTGGGGGGCCTTGGCCCCGGCCCGGTCCCCACCGCCGGCGGCCCACGCGGCACGGTGTTGTACGACGCCATTTTCGTCGCGGCAACGGACAAGCTCACCGGCGAAGTAGGGCGGAAGGTGATTGTCGTGATCACCGACGGCGTCGATGAGGGCAGCAGGGTATCCATCGACTCGGCGATCGAGGCCGCCCAGAAGGCCGATACCGTGATTTACAGCATCGACTATTCGGATCCGGCCTTCTACCGGGGTTTCGGCAGCTTTGGCGGCGGCGGCGAAGGATATCTGCGCAAGATGTCGGACGCCACGGGCGGCCAGGTCTTCCGGGTGGACCGCGGTCACCCCCTGGCGGTGGTCTTCCGCGAGATTCAGGACGAAATGCGGAGCCAGTATGCCATCGGCTACACGCCCACCAACGGCGTGAAGGATGGAGGCTATCGCCGCCTGGCGGTCAAAACCACCGACAAGACCCTGAAGGTCCAGGCGCGCCAGGGTTACTACGCCATCAAGCCGGCGTCCCGCTGAGCGCCCGGGCGCGCTGGGCGAAGTACTCCTCGACGGCGTTTCGGAAGGGCGGCATCGGTTCCAATCCGGCGCGCTCCATCTTGGCGTTGGATAGGGCGGAGAACTTGGGGCGGCGGGCCACGGTCCGGAAGGCCCTCTCGTCGGTGGGCTGCAGCGTAGGCTTCAGGCCCGCAACCTCGAAGATCAAGCGCGCGAATTCCATCCACGAGACGGATGTGCCCGCGCCGATGTGGAACACCCCGTCCAGCCCGCGCTCCACCAGATCCACGGTGCGCGCGGCCAGCAGCGGCGCGAAGGTTGGGGACGCATAATGGGTTTCCACCATGCGGATGGGCTGGCCGGATTTCGCCAGGCGCAGCATCACCTCGACGAAATTGCCGCGCGCCGTGGCCAGGCCGCCGACGCCGAAGATGCCCGACGTACGCACGATCAGGACCCGGTCCAGGTACGCCTGAGCGTATAATTCGCCAGCCAGTTTGGAGACGCCGTAGGCGCCCAGGGGATGCGTCGGATCTCCCTCCGTGTAGGGACGGCCCGCCAAGCCGTCGAACACGTAGTCGGTGGAGTAGTGGATCAGGCGCGCGTCCATTTGACGGCAAGTCAGAGCCAGGTTGCGGACGGCCAGCGCGTTCACCAGGAAGGCCGCCTGCGGCTCTTCTTCGGCTACGTCCACTTGGTTGTAGGCCGCCGCGTTGTACACCACCTCGGCGCCAAAGCCTCCCAGTGCCCGCTCCACGGCCGCGGCATCCGTGATATCGACCTCGGCGCGGTCCCAGCCCGCGACCTCGTAGCCTCTACCCTGGAGTTCCCGTACCAGCTCGACCCCAAGCTGCCCCACGTTCCCAAACACCACGGCTTTTCTGCTCATTGGAATCCCAGGATAACGCATTGGCGCCGCCCTCGGACCCGATTTCGCAACCTGCCGCCGGTCCGCGGCGTCTCTTCGGCAGAGAGAAAATGCGGAGGGTCGTCATGAGGAGGGTACTTCACGCCCAGTTGATGCGCGGGCATGTCGCCCAACGGGCCGCGCTCATCCTGGCTGCGGCGCTGCTGGGGGTTCTTTCGGCCTCTGTCCTGTACGGGATGAGGACGCTGGGGCTCTGAGGCGGCCCTGTATCGTCTTCGGCGCGCGGACCAATCCTGCGAGGCTGTCGAGCGCCTGCGCCAGCTTTACTCCGACAAAGTACGCCCCGGCGGCTTGGCGGCAATGCGCCACCGTGCCGAGCATGACGCGGTCCGCGAACTCGATTCGCAGCGTCGTCCCCGGCTCTGCGGGGCAGTTCGTCTCCAGCGAGAGACCCGACCGCGAAAGATTCCATACGCGCGCCGCGCGCCGGGTTCCGCCGCCGCCCAATTGCGTGACCACAACCGCCTGGTCCGCGCCAAAGCGCGGTTCGCGCCTCCACTCCACATCCTCCCCATCGTCGGAATCGCGCCAGACCTGTAGGGCCGCGCGGACCTTCGGTTGCGCTACGCGGCGCGCAAACTTATCCTGAGGCTTGATCCGCGCCCCCAGGCTGGACGTTGCGGACGAGCGTTCCGGACATCGAAAGGTCTTATGCGTAATCCGATTGCGGCGCTTCTTCTGGTCATTCTCGGCGGGTTCTCCGCGTTCGCCAAGGTAGTGGTCTTCTGGCAGGATGGTTTCCCGACGGCGGCCAGCCAGCCGGCCTCTCGCGATGCGCTCATGAAAGCGCTGGAGGGCGCGAACACGGTGTTCGCCGGGATCGACGGCCTGAAGAACGCCGCCACGCTGGCGGGGGCCGATTTGTTGGTGCTGCCCTATGGCTCCGCCGCGCCGGCCGATGCCTGGACCGCCATCATCGATTACCTGCGGGCCGGCGGAAATCTTCTGGTGCTCGGGGGGCAGCCGTTCCGCGTTCCGGTGACGGCTTCCAACGGCAGGTTCGTTCAGGCCCCGCCGCAGGACACCTACTCGCGCGCACTCGGGATTCAGCACACCTACGAAGCGCCGCGCGCCGAAGGCGCCAGGTTCGCCTGGCGCACGGAGTACTCGTTCCTGCCGGCGGCCGCGATCCAGGCGCGCCGTTTCTTCGTCCTGGAGGGCCGCTGCAACGGCCTCGGCTTCATGGCGAACTCCGAGGGGCTGTACACGGCTTCGCCCGTGGTAGTCGCCGACCGCATGGGCTTCGCGCCAGGGGGCGCGGGCGGGCGCGGCGCGGCCCCGGGAGCGGCAGGAGCGCCTGCCGCCGCCGGAGATGCTGGACGGGGTGAAAGGGGCGGCGCCAGCTCACGCGCCGTTCTGCTGGATTTCGAGCCGCTGCCGGGCTATTGGGATTCGGCCGACGGAATCTCGCTGGTTCATCAGGCGGCCGCTTACGCGCAACAAGGCCCGGCCATTTTCTCTCTGGAAATGCCCTTTTCGACGCTGAAGCCGGGCGAGATTCCGCGCGTGGCGATTCATCTCCGCAACGGCCGCCTGCAGCGCGAGCGGCAGCCGCTGGCGGGCGAGGTGCGCGTCGAGCTGGTTTCCGGCTCCACGGTGTTGGAGACGCTGCACGCTCCCTGCTCGGGCGCTCAAATGGATGCCGAGCTGGCCTTCCGCCAAGCGTATCCGCCGGGCTTCTATATTGTTCGCGGCGTGTGGGAAGGAGGCGCGCAAGGGCGCGAGGGCTACCAGAACGGCCTGTGGGTGGAGGATGCGAACCTGCTGGCCACCGGCCCGGCGCTGGGCGTGAAGGGAGATTTCCTGACGCGCGACGGCCAGCCGTTCTTCCCCTTCGGGGCCAATTACTTTTCGACGGAAGCCAACGGCTGGGATTTCGGCGGACCGCGCAACGCCTGGATTTGGAACAGGGACTTCGACGAAATGCAGCGCTACGGCGTCACCTTTGTCCGTACGGGCGTGTGGGGGCCGGCGTTGCGGCTCATCGATCCAGCAAACAAGGGCGTGACCGAGCGATTCCTGCGGAACCTGGAAGCCTTCCTCCTGTCCGCCCGGCGCCACAACATCATCGTGAATTTTACGTTCTACGCTTTCACTCCTACCCCGTTGGACCCCGATGCAGCTCCGCAACCAACGTCCGCCGCGCCAGCGGCCCCCGCGGCAACCGGAGGAGCAGGGGGCCGGGGCGGCGCGTCTCCACCACCGCAACCGAACGTGTACTTGGACCCCGCATCGGTCAAAACCGAGCTGAACTACGTGCTCTCCATCGTCCGGCGTTTCAAGGATCTCCCGTTCCTCTGCTGGGACCTGATCAACGAACCCAGCTTCGCCAATCCCGGCCGGCTCTGGACCGGCAATACGCCCAACGGCGATCCCATCGAACTGGATCTGTGGCGCAAATGGCTCGCGGAGAAATATCCGGATATCGCGGCGCTGGGCGCCGCTTGGCGGGTCGTGCCCGGCCAACTCGGAACGTTCGACGACGTGCCGATGCCCACCATCGCCAACCTCACTTTCGACCGGTACCGCAACGCCGGCATGGTGCGAGCGTTCGATTACAACTTGTTTTCCCAGGAGATGTTTACCGGCTGGGTCGCGTCCATGGTGACCGCCATCCGCGGCGCGGGAAGCCGGCAGCTCGTCAACGTCGGCCAGGACGAGGGCGGCGTCACCAACCGCGTACTGAACCAGTTCTACGCGTCGGCCGGCGTCGGCTTCACCACCAATCACACCTACTGGCGGGATGACGCCCTGCTCTGGGATTCGGTCGCCGCCAAGAGCCCCGGCGTTCCGAACATCGTCGGCGAAACGGGCTACCAGCCGGTGCGGTTGGCCGATGGAACCTGGCGCTATGACGAGCTGACGGGCACGGCTCTCAACGAAAAGAAATGGGCCCTGGGCTTCGCCGCCGCCAACAGCGGGGCCATGATGTGGGACTGGGACCGCGAGGTCGATTTCGGCATCAAGCGCAGCGACGGGTCGGCCAAGCTCCTGCAGACCGTCCTGCGCGGCATGGGAGAGTTCGCGGAAAAGGCCGCGCCGTACGCCACCGGCCTGATTGCGCCGCGCGTGGCGCTCGTCCTGCCGCAGTCCTACCAGCTTTCCATTTACAACGCGACCGCGCTGGAGGCCCAGCAGAAAGCGGTCCGGGCGCTCTACTATTACGCGCGCGCGGAAGCCTACGCCGTCGGCGAATACCAGATCGAGCGGCTCGGCGACCCGAAACTGATTATCCTGCCCTCGCCTCAAGGCTTGACCCCCACCGCGTGGGACGCCATCCGAGCCAAAGTCGGCGCCGGCGCCACGCTGCTTGTGACCGGGCCTTTCGATGGGGATGCGCACTTCCACGCCACTGGCCGGCAGAAGGACATCGGCCTGTCGTACGACGCCGTTCCCCTGGAAGCGCGGGAAGAGCTTCTGAGATTTCCGGGAGGAGAAGTGCGGCTCTCCTTCGGCGGCGATAAGACCACCTACCTGGACCGCGCCGTTCTGGCCAACAAGAGCTCCTGGGCGGAGACAACGCTGGGCAAGGGCAAGATCCTCTTTTCGCCGCTGCCCCTGGAATTGAACGACAACCTCCAGCCCATCGGCGACGTGTACCGCTATGCGCTGAAGATTGCGGGCGTCTCCCCCACCTACGCCACCACGCTCCAGGACCCCGGAATCCTGATCTGCCCGACGCAGTTCCCCAGCGCCACCCTCTACGTCCTGAGTTCGGAATCCGGCCAGCAGCCGGTTTCGTTCACCGACAAACGCAGCGGCAAACCCTTCGCCGGTTCCCTGGAACCCGGCCGCTCCGCCTTGCTGCTGGTCTCAACCACCGGCTCCGTCCTAGCCTCCTACAACTGGCCCGGACGCTAGCAGGGCGCCAAGAGAAGATCCTGGGCCGCCGATAAACGCCGATTAACGTCGATAAGCCTGAATCTCGAAGTTGTACGTCTTGTATCAGGGCACGGCTTTAGCCGTGCCGCGAACAGCGAACATCCAGAGGGCTTTAGCCCCTGGAATTTCGGGGCCATGGCAAAGATCCGGGTGTACATCACGCCATCCCAGCGGCTAAAGCCGATCCGAGAATTCGGTCCGGTACGGCTGAAACCGTGCCCTGATACAAGGCTTCTTATTTCAGAATCTTACGCAGTCGAAACTCAGCCCAGCCGAAATGGACTTCGGAATTCAGGATAAGAAACCTTGTTTTCAATCGGCGTTTATCGGCGGCTACCGTTCTTGGAGGAGTCCCTACCGCGCGCCGATCATGATTCCCGCCGGCCCTGGCAGGCGGACGCGGCGGATCTCGCGAAAGCCCGCTTCGGCCAGCCACGCGGCGTATTCCGGTTCGCTATACGCGCTGCCCGCCCGTGTGCCCACCAGCATGTTGAGCGCGAATAGCGCGGCCTGCTTCGGCTCCGTCTTGTCCGGTTCCAGGATGAAATCCTGGATCGCCACGCGGCCGCCCTCCGCCAGAGCGTCGTAACAGCGGCGCAGCAAATCGCGGTTCTCGTCCTCGCCGAGCATGTGGCAAATGGCCGAGACGAACGCCAGGTCGTAGCCTTCCCCCAGTTTGTCGGAACGGAGATCGCCGGAGCGCAGATGAACGCGATCCGCCACGCCCGCCCGTTCGATGTGCCGGCGCGCAATCGGAATCACCGCGGGTAGGTCGAGGATGTCTGCCCTCAGGCCCGGATTGGCCTCGGCGAAGGCGATGGAATACGCGCCCGAACCCCCGCCTACGTCCAGCATGCGCCGGATCGAACCGGGACCAATGGCCCGCACCACCGCGCCCACGCGCTCCGATGCGAATCGGTGCATCGCGGCGATGAACGCCTCCGTCCACTCCTCGTCCCCGGCTCCGCCGTCCGGGCGATCGGCGGGCGCGCCAACGCGCACGCACTCCGTAAGCGCGGACCAACGCGCCCACAGGTGCGCAATGTGCATCAGGGCCGGACGCGCATTGTCGGGCGAGGCCGCGGTGAAGTACCGCGCCGCCACGGGCGTGTTCCGGAACGCGCCGTCCTGCTTGACCAGCAGGCCCAGCGCGGTCATGGCGTTGAGCAACATTTCGCCGGCCCGCACGTCCACGCCCATGGCGGCGGCCGCCTCCGGCGCGGCGGCCCCGCCGCCCACCGCGGTGAACAGGTCCAACTCGAGCGCCGTCAGAATCGCACGGCTCTCCTGAAAGGCCCGGATGCGCGCGTTCAGATCGTCCGGCAGAGCGCCGGCCGCGTCCTTGGCCCGCATGGCGGCGAGCCGCTTCTGCCGGTTCGAAAGGAACTCCGCCCGGACGTCCGCCGGGTCTGTGCGAGCCAATCCTTCCACGGGGGAGTTATCGATGAAATGCGCCTGTACGATCACGGGCGCGTCGCCGGGCGTCAGACCCGAGTACCACACGCCCTCGGGGTAGACGACCATGTTCGGCCCGCTCTCGCACAGCCCGAGCGACCCACAGGGCGTGATCTGAACCTCGTCTTCCAGGCCGCGGGCGGTGATCTCGCGGCGGAGCGCGTCAATCACCCGGCCGGAACCATGGGCCGCGCAGCACGGCGCCCCATCCGGCTTCTGCTGGTCGCAGATAAAGACGTGGTAGCGAAAGGGCTCCATGACGTTCTTTCCGCCGGATCGCGTCCGGCGAACGGGACAAGCCGGCTCTGGTCGTCGCCTGCGCCCGGGCGGCAACCGGGCCAACCGCGCTAATTCTTTTTTGCCGGCGCCTTGGCCGGCGCCGCCTGTGCCTGAGAGGCGATATCCTTGCGGGCCGCGGCGGCCTTGGCGTCGGACGCCGACAGGATCTTCAGGGCGTCGACCGGCTTCCACTCCGTACCCACCTGCTTGATCATGCCAAGCTGTCCGATCGCCCACAGGGAGTCGCCCACCGGGAACAGTTCGCGCAGAAAGGCTTGCGTCACCATCGGTACGGAACGCCACTTGGCGCCGCCGTCCTCACTCACCAGCAACTGGGCGTCGGCCACTAGCCAGATGCGCCCCGAACGGTCGACCGCCACGTCCTTGAGCCATTCTTTGGTCGGCGGAGGCAGCAATTCCCACGTCGCCCCGCCATCCTTGGTCCGCAGTAATTGCCCTGAGAAGCCGACAATCCAGCCATTGTTCACATCGGTGAAGTGCATCGACATCAAGGACCATTGCGCCTTGGATGGCGACGCCTGCCATTTCTTGCCGCCGTCCACGGTGCGAATAATGGTCCCGGACCAACCGGCCGCCCAGCCGTGATCCTTATCGATAAAGAAGATGTCTTGCAGGGTTTGCGTCGTACCGCTGTCCTCGGTCTCCCAAGCGCTCCCGCCATCGCCCGAGTGTACGATGACGCCGTCAAATCCGGAGGCCCACACGTCGCTGCCGACGGAAGTGATCGACAACAGGTGCTCCTTGGTCTTGCTGATGCGCGGCTGCCACGTTTTGCCGCCGTCGCCGGTGGCCAGTATCGTTCCTTCGTCGCCCGCTATCAAACCGTGATTGACATCGTTAAACACCATGGCCCGAACAAATACGGTGGCGCCCGTACTGCGCGAATTCCATGTGGCGCCGCCATCCGTGGTGGCATAGATCATCCCTTGCTGGCACAGTGAGTACACCACCATCGGCGTGGGCGAGACGGCGTCCCGCAGCCAGCAGCCCTCCCCCTGGAGGGCCGTCGGGGCGGACGCTTGGGCGGGCGCCTGTGCGGACGCCAGCGCCGGAAGCAGCAGAATCGCAAAGGGGGCAATCGCTTTGGCTAGATTAGTGCTCTTGAGCATGACTTTCTCCTTCTGAAGCGCCATCCCAGCGGGAATCCTCGAACCTGACGCCTGGAGCCGCGACGACGCGCACGGAAAGCGGGCGCCGGTAAGCAAACCCCACCGCCCACGCCACCGCTCAGCGTTTCAGATCCTTAATTATCTCATGAAACTGCGCTGCCATGGCGTCAAGGGTTCCCCTCGGCGTCCCGAAACAGGATATTCAGGCCCTCTTATCCATGTCGTCCGCCGCGCTTCGGCGGAAGCGTTCGTCCCGCTTCCACGTATCATAAGTTAGTGGAGTCCGACGAACGGTTCATGCGGGAGGCCTTGCAACTGGCGCGGAATGGCGCGGCCGGGGAGGAAACGCCCGTGGGCGCGGTAGTGGTGGTGGCCGGGGAGATCGTGGGCCGCGGCTCGAACTCACCCATCGCCCGCCGCGACCCCACCGCCCACGCCGAAATCCTGGCCCTTCGCGAGGCCGCCGCGCGCATGGGCAACTACCGCCTGCCCGGCGCCACGCTCTACGCGACGCTCGAACCTTGCGTCATGTGCGCCGGCGCCCTGGTCGCGGCCCGCGTGGCGCGCCTCGTCTTCGGCGCGCGCGACCTTCGCTTCGGGGGCGTGCGCAGCAAGTTCCGCCTCGCCGATTCCGAGGTCCTCAACCATTCGGTGCAGGTGGTAGAAGGCGTTCTCGCCGCCGATTGCGTCGAGTTGCTGCGGCGGTTCTTCAGGGACCGTCGCTGAGCGCCCGCCAAGCCGTCAATTCGTATTCGGCGCCGCCGCATCCAGCCGCGCCAGTTCCAGCGGATAGAGCGGATTTCGCGGGTATTCCCGGATCAGGCCCTTCAGCAGATCGCGCGCCCGGTTCTTGTCGCCGTCGCGCAATGCCGCCACGGCCAGCATCAGGCGCGCCAGCGGCGCCAGGTAGCGGCCCTTCTCCGCCGTCAGCCGAAGTCTTTCGACGCCCTCCTCGCGGTCCGTCTGTCCTCCCGCGAGTCGCGCGAAAAAGCGGACCACCAGCGGCTTCAGGCTCAGCAGGTAGTTCTCCACGCCCACCGCCAGCCAGGCGTCGTAGCAACGCGGGTAGACGGCCAACAGGCGCTGGGCCATCTGGCGCGAAGCCTTCATTTCCTTGAACGACTGGACGTAGCGCTTGTCGATGAGCGCCGTGTAATCGCTGCGCAATCCTCCGGCGAGCACGGATGCGAACATGGAATTCTCATCGCTGGGCGAGCGGCTGGCGAGCTTCTCCGCGCTCGCCAGCGCGGCGTAGAAGTTCCGCTTCACCGCCGGATCGGGCGCGAGCTTGTGATCGGCGATGAAATGCTGATCGTGCGTAAAGAATTCCGATTCCAGAATGTGAAGCCGGGCGAATTCCGAGAACAGGTAGGCGGCGGCGTCCGAAACCGGCCCCATGGGGTCGTCTGGCTGCTGCCGCTCCCACTCCTGGAAGCTGCGGTGCGCGTCCGCGAATTCCAGGTTGTACAGGTGCCGGTAGCCGGCGTCGAGCGGCGCGTTCGGCGCCTGCCCCCGCGCAACCCCGCAGAACAGTAGTACGGCGATTGGTTTCCAGAGCCTCATGGGATCGGATATTCACCCTATCTTCAGCTTACCCTCATTGACCAACCCGATTGGCGGGGCAACATCCCCGGCCCCACGCCATGCGGTAGCCTGAAAAGGATATGCAATACGTCAGACTCGGATCCACCGGCTTGAAGGTCTCCCGCATCTGCCTCGGGACCATGACCTACGGCTCGAAAAAGTGGCGGCAGTGGCTCCTCGATGAAGACGAGAGCCGGCCGTTTTACCGGCGCGCGCTGGAGTTGGGCATCAACTCCTTCGACACCGCCGACATGTACTCCGGCGGCGTCAGCGAAGAGGTCCTGGGACGCGCCTTGCGCGACTTCGGCCCGCCGCGCGACCGCGTGGTCGTCGCCACCAAGGTTTTCAATCCCATGGGGGACGACCCCAACCAGCGCGGCCTCTCGCGCAAGCACATCATGCATTCCATCGACGACAGCCTCCAGCGCCTGGGCATGGACTACGTGGACCTCTATTACATCCACCGTTTCGACTACGAAACGCCCATCCAGGAGACGCTCGAGGCGCTCGACGACGTCGTGAAGTCCGGCAAGGCGCTGTACGTCGGGGCCTCCTCCATGTTCGCCTGGCAGTTCGCCAAGATGCTGTACAAGGCCGATGAAATGGGCCTTTCGCGCTTCGTCGCCATGCAGAACCACTACAACCTCATCTACCGGGAGGAAGAGCGCGAAATGCTCCCGCTGTGCCGCGAAGAGGGCATCGCCGTGCTTCCCTGGAGCCCGCTGGCGCGCGGCTTTGTGATGGGCAACCGCCGCCGCGAGGACCGCGGCGACACCATCCGCGCCAAGACCGATGCGTACGCGCACGGCCTGTACTATCAGCCCTCCGACTTCGACGTGGTGGATCGCATCACCGAGGTGGCCCGCAACCGCGGCGTCTCCAACGCCGTGGTGGCGCTGGCGTGGGTCCTTCAGCAGCCCGGGATCACCTCGCCGGTGATCGGCGCCAGCAAGATGCACCATCTGGACGACGCCATAGCCGCCCTGGAAGTGAAGCTCGACGACGCGGAGTTGAAGGCGCTGGCGGAGCCCTACCAGGCCCACCGCATTCTCGAGCACTCGTAACACCGGGCCTGGCGTTTACATGGTGCGCAATCAGAGGCGCGCGTCCCGAATAAGACTTGACATGGAGTGCGCTTTCGTCAATTCTTGAGTGGGTGGCTCCTATGCTTACTTGGATTTCGATTCTGTGGGCGGCTGTCACGCTCGGTTTCGTCGTGGTGATGATTTGGAAGGCGCTGGCCGGACGAAAAGAGGAGGACGTCGTCATCCTCGACCCCGCCGAGGACGGCATGGCTGCCGAACAACAACAAACCGTCGCAAAAGTGCGGCGGCTGACGGTATGGGCGAAGGCTTTCGGCTTCACCTCGCTGGGGCTGTTGGTCCTGGTCGGCGGCATTTCGCTGTTTCGGGCCTTGCATGCATTCAGCGGCGGGCAGTAGGCGCCGGCGCCGCCTCAAACGGCAGGCGCACGCCAACGAGACGCCTGGAAGCACAGCCGGCTGGTCTCCCAGAGAGCGGACCCACAGCCATTCAAGTAAAACTTGAAGTAAGTCTGCGTTATCATTCTGTTGATTTAAGTTAATACCGCACCGAATTCTGATCCGCAGGTGACGCAAGCTTCAGCGCGCGCCATCGGCGCACAGAATACCCTCGCAACGGTATTCACCGCAGGACTCCTCCCTGTTTATGATCGCAGTCAGAGCCTTAAGAAAATTTATGCGCACACAACTTGTCGGACTGGCGGCCGTGGTGGCCATAGCGTGGTTGGGGTCTTCGTGCTCCAAACCGGGAATCGGGGCGACGCGCGGCCCCCAGGCGCCGGACATCCTCACCGTCGCCGTCGCGCAGGCCCAAAGCCGGGATCTTTCGCAAGGCATTGTTGTTACGGCCGAATTCAGACCGTTCCAGGAAGTCGACGTGATGGCCAAGGTGGCTGGGTATATCCAGCGGATCAACGTGGACGTGGGCGACCGCGTCAGGGAGGGAGAGCTTCTGGCGACCCTGGAAGTCCCGGAGATGCAGGACGACCTGCGCCGGTCCAATGCCGCCCTGGAGTTGAGCAATGCCGGGGTGGCGCGCGCCAAAGACGAGGTACAGAGCGACGAATCGGCGCATGAGATGGTGCACGTCGTTTATCAGCGGCTCGCCGCGGTCGCCGCGAAGCGGCCGGGTCTGGTCGCCCAGCAGGAAATCGACGACGCGCGCGGTAAGGACCTCGTGGCCGAGGCGCAGGTCTCGGCGGCGCAATCCGCGCTGGCCGCGGCTACCGAGCAAATGCATGTCAGCCAAGCCGAGACGCAAAAAATCAAGACCCTGATGGACTACACGCGCGTGACGGCGCCCTTCGCCGGGGTCGTCACGAAGCGTTTCGCCGACACGGGGTCGATGATCCAGGCGGGAACCGCCTCGCAAACCCAGGCCATGCCGGTGGTGCGGCTCTCCGAAAACAGCCTGTTGCGGCTCATCCTTCCCGTTCCGGAATCCGCGGTCCCGACGGTGCACATCGGCCAGCAGGTGGAGGTCCAAGTGCCCACGCTGAACCGCAGTTTTCCGGGGAAGGTGGCGCGCTTCGCCGACAAGTTGTCGCTCGCCACCCGCACCATGGATACCGAAGTGGATGTGCCGAATGCGGACCTGGTGTTGATCCCGGGCATGTTCGCGGAGGTCAACCTCACGTTGGCGGACCGCCGGGGGGTGGTGGCCGTACCGGTGACGGCCGTCGACAGAGACGCTCCGGGCGCCTCGGGAAGCGGCGAATCGACCGGCCGGGTGATGATCGTGACGCCCAACGACCGGGTGGCCGTGCGCCGGATCTCGCTGGGAATCGAAAATGCCAACAGCGTGGAAGTACGGTCCGGCCTAAACCAGGGGGACTTGGTCGTGATCAGCGGGCGCTCCAGCCTGCAAGCCGGCGAGGAGGTTCGGCCCAAGATCGCCACGCTAACCGCCGCCGTCGCCGAGTAATCATCCGCTATGTCCGGTTTTGCCATCCGCAATCCTTATTTCATCGTGGTGGTGTGCCTGGTCGTCGCCGTGGTCGGCGGCGTGAGCCTGGCGCGGATGCCGGTGGATATGTTCCCGGCCATGAACATCCCGGTGGTCGTGGTCGCCACGTTTTACTCGGGGATGCCGCCGGAGCAAATCGAAGCGGATATCACCAGCCGCTTCGAACGCTTCTTCATGTTGGGAAGCGGGATCGAGCATCTGGAGTCGCGCTCGCTGCCCGGCGTCAGCATCATCAAAGTTTACTTCCAGCCGGGGAGCAACGCCGATTCCGCGGTCACGACCATCTCCAACCTGGCCATGGCGAACCTGCGCCGCCTCCCTCCGGGAACGCTGCCGCCGGTGGTGCTGAAGTTCGATGCCTCCAGCCTGCCGGTGTGCCTGATCACGCTCAAAGGCGCGGGGCTCAGCGAGACGGAGCTTCGCGACCTCGCGCAGTTCCAGGTGCGCAATCAAGTCTTGGCCGTCTCTCCGGGGGCCAGCGCCCCGCCTCCCTTCGGCGGCCGGTACCGCCAGATCATGGTCTACGCCGACCCGTACAAACTGGAAGCGCACCAGTTGAGCCTGATGGACGTGGTCCGGTCCGTCAACGCCGCTAATCTGATTCTGCCCGCGGGCGACGTGCAGATCGGCCCGCTGGATTACAGCATTTATACGAACAGCCAGTTATCGACGGTCGCGGAAATCGATCGGCTGCCCGTCAAGACCGTGGGCCAATCGCCGGTGCGCGTCGAGGACATCGGCGTGGCCAAGGACGCGTCCGAAATTCAATCCAGCATCGTCCGCGTCGACGGGCAGGATTCGGTCTATATCCCGATTATGAAGCAGGGCGGCGACACCAACACCATCGCCGTGGTCGACGCCGTGAAGAAGGCGCTGACGCGCCTATACGACGTTCCGAAGGAACTAGTCAACAGAGTGACGTTCGATCAATCCGTGTTTGTGAAAACCGCCATCGACACGCTGCTGCACGAGGGCGCCCTGGGCTTGTTTCTGACTTCCATCATGATCCTGGTGTTCCTGGGCAGCATGCGGGCCACGGTGGCGGTGTTCTTTTCGATACCGCTTTCCGCGCTGGCCGCGTTCCTGGCGCTTTCGCTCGGCGGAAGTTCCGTCAACAGCATGGTGCTGGGCGGCCTGGCGCTGGCGTTTTCCCGTCTCATCGACAATTCGGTGGTGGTCTTGGAGAATATCTATCGCCACCTGGAACTGGGGGAGGCGCCGGCGGTGGCCGCGGAACGGGGCGGCCGCGAAGTGGCTCTTCCCGTACTTGCGGCTACCCTCACCACGGTAGTCGTGTTCTTTCCGGTGACATTTCTGTACGGCGTCAGCCGGTTCCTGTTCTCCGCGCTCGCGTTGGCCGTGGCGTTGTCCCTGTTTGCGTCCTTCGTGGTCGCCATGACGGTGGTCCCGTTGTTCTGCGCGCGGTTCATCAAGGCTTCCGCGCATCACGGCACGCCCTCCAGCGAGCGGCCGGTCTCGGTGGACCATATCAAGCGCCGCTGGACTCTCACGGACAAGTTCAATATCTGGTTCAACGCCCGGTTCGAAGGATTTCTGAAATGGTACGACAAGCTGGTCGTGGTGGCGCTGCGCCGCCCGGCGTTCACCCTGGTGGGATTCGGCGTGGTTTTCGTGGGGAGTCTCTCGATTCTGCCTCAGCTCGGCTTGTCGTTCTTTCCCCGGACGGACGCGAGCCAGTTTGTGGTGAATCTCAAGGCGCCTACGGGAACGCGCCTCGCGGTTACGGAAAGCGAGGTTGCCAAGGTGGAGAACCTGATCCGTCAGACGGCCGATCCGGGCGACGTGTCGGTGATCGTCTCCAACATCGGCTCCACTCCGGGGTTCTCCTCTATCTACACCACCAACTCGGCCATGCATACCGCGTTCGTGCAAGTCGGCTTGAAGGAGGGACACCGCATCGGCAGTTACGAATACATGCGGCGGGTAAAAGAAAAGATCCAGGCGCGGATGCCCGAGCTGAGCGCCTACTTCCAGTCCGGCGGCTTGGTGGACGCCGTGCTGAACCTCGGGTTGGCGGCGCCGATCGACGTGCAGGTGGCTGGCCAGGACCTGAAAGCATCCTATGCCACCGCGTTGCAACTGGCGGCGCAAATTCGAAAGATCGATGGCGTGGCGGACGCCTTCATTCCCCAGGACATCGATTACCCGGCGCTGCAACTGAATGTGGACCGCACGCGCGCGGGGGAGTTGGGCCTGGATCAGCGCGAGGTAGTGGATAACGTCATCACCGCGCTGACCTCCAACCAGATGATCGCGCCCAGCTACTGGATCGATCCGAAGTCGGGCCTCGACTACATGCTGACCGTGCAGTACCCCGAGACGCAGGTGAAGAGCCTCGCGGACCTGCGGGCCATCCCGCTCCGTGGACCGGGCTTCACGGACTCCACCAGGCTGGACACCATCACCAGTATCCAGCGCATCACCGCCCCCACCGAGGTGGACCATTACCAACTGCGGCGCACCATCGATATCTGGGTGCGGCCTCTGAACGAAGACCTGGGGAGAATCGCGAGCGCGATCGACGGCATCATCGCGCGGACCAAGGTCCCCGAAGGACTGACCGTGAGCCTGGGCGGAATGGTGCAGGGCATGCGCACCTCGTTCGCCAGCTTCGGAATGGGCCTGTGCCTGGCGGTCCTGCTGCTCTATCTGATTCTGGTGGCGCAATTCGAATCGTTCGTCGATCCTTTCATCATTCTGCTGGCCGTGCCGCCGGGCCTGATCGGCGTCATGCTGGCGCTGTGGCTCACCGGCACAACGCTCAACGTGATGTCCCTGATGGGGGTGGTTATGCTGGTCGGAATTGCGGTATCTAACAGCATTTTGATTGTGGAGTTTACGCGTCAATTACGCATGCAGGGGGTGAATGTCCGCGATGCGGTGGCGATGGCCTGCCGGGTGCGGCTGCGGCCGGTGCTGATGACGTCGCTGGCCACCATCATCGGCTTGCTCCCCATGGCGTTGAAAATGGGCGCCGGGAGCGAAGCCTACGCGCCGCTGGCCCGCGCGATTCTGGGTGGCCTGAGCGCTTCGGTGGCGCTCACCGTATTCCTCGTGCCAGCCGCTTACGTGTTGATCTATGCCGAACGGAGATCGAACTGATGCGCGGATTGTTGACTCTTTTAGCTCTTGCGTCCGCTCTGCCGGCGCAGCCGGCCATGCATCTTGCGCTGGCGGATGCCCAGCGGCTGGCGATTCAGAATAACCCGCAGTTTTCGGCGGCCAGATTCAACGCCGCCGCGGCGTACCAGGTTCCCAACGAATACCGGGCCGGCTTTGAGCCCACCATGTTCGGCAGCCTTACCGGGGTCGGCGCCGATAATGGAAGCCGCCTGGCGGCGGGCGGCCTGAACAACCCGGTGGTTTACGACCGGGTGGGATCGGGCCTGACGGTCGGGCAGATGATTACCGATTTCGGCCGGACCAGCAATCTGGTCGGCATGGCCAGGCTGCGGGCCGAAGCGCAGGACCAGACCGCCGAAACGGCTCGCGCGCAGATCCTGCTCGGCGTCAGCAGCGCTTACTTCGCCGTGCTTCGGGCTCAGGCGGTCCAGAAAGTCGCGGACGATACGGTTCGAGCGCGGCAACTGGTCGCCGATCAGGTGTCCGCGTTGGCGGCGAGCAAATTGAAATCCGACCTGGACGTGAGTTTCGCCAACGTGAACCTGGCGGATGCCAAGCTGCTTCAGGTGCAGGCGCAGAACGACGGGAAGGCGGCGCAAGCCGAGCTGGCGGCCGCCATGGGTCTGCCCAACGAGACGGCCTTCGACCTGCAAGAGGAGCCGATGCCGGGTCCCCCTCCCGATAGCGTCAACGGCCTCATCTCCCAGGCCGTCCAGAATCGCCCCGAGCTCAAGGATCTCCGGCTCCAGGAAAGCGCCGACGAGCGGCTCGTCAAGGCGGAGCACGGTCTCTTTTATCCGAGCGTCGGCGTCATTGGAACCGCCGGTTTCGCGCCGGCGGGCTACGTCGCCGTGCCGGGAAAGTATGGAGCCATCGGCCTCAACGTCACCATTCCGGTTTTCAGCGGCGGGTTGTTCCGAGCGCGGCAGACCGAAGCCGAGATGAAAGCCAAGGCGACTGGCGAAAACATTACCGACCTGGAGAACCGGGTGGTGCGCGACGTCCGGGTGGCCTATTTGAACGCATCCACGGCATACGACCGCCTGGCGCTCACGCAGCAATTGCTCGACCAGGCGCAGATGGGGCTGAATCTGGCGCAGAGCCGGTACGATCTGGGCCTGGGCTCGATCGTGGAATTGAGCCAGACGCAGCTCAATCTGACGTCGGCGCAGATCGCCGTGGCCTCCGCGAAATACGATTATCAGGCGCAGCGCGTCATCCTGGACTACCAGATCGGCGCGCTGCGGTAAGTCACATGGCTGCGGCCCCGCGCCAGCTATCGGATCACGCCTTTGCGAACGGCATAGAGGATCAGCTCGGCGCCGCTGTGCAGATTCAGCTTTTGCAGGATGTTGCCGCGGTGGGTCTCCACCGTGTACAGGCTGAGGTTGAGAAGGTTCGCCACGTCTTTGTTGCTCCGGCCCTCGGCCAATAACTGAAGGATTTCCCGCTCGCGCGTGGTGAGCAGATCGTAGCTGTCCTCCACTTGGCGCTCCCGCATCTGGCGCACGTAATCCTCCACCAGCATGTTGCTGATGGCGGGGCTGAAGAAGGTCTTGCCCTGGACGACGGCCTCCACGGCGGCGATCAGATCGTGCTCCGCGGAATCCTTCAGCAGGTAGCCGCGGGCGCCGGCTTTGAGAGCGCGGAGCACGTAGGCTTCGTCGGAATGCATGCTGAGGAAGACGATCGCGGTCTTCGGCAGCTTGGCGGAGATTTGCCGGGCGGCTTCGATGCCGTTCAGGATCGGCATGGCCACGTCCATGACCGCCACGTCGGGCGCGGTTTGCTCGGCCAGCGCGACGGCTTGCCGTCCGTCGGCGGCCTCCGCGATCACCTCGAGCCCGTCGTGGCTCTCCAGAAGAAGGCGCAGGCCCTTCCGGACCACGGTATGATCGTCGGCCAAGAGGATGCGGATGGCGCTCATGCGGTCTCCCGATCGAGCGCGCCCGGGGCGGCCAGTGGAAGGGAAATGCGGACGGTGGTTCCGCGGCCGGAGACGGATTCCACGCGGAAGACGCCTCCCAGGCCGGAGACCCGTTCCTGCATGCCGATCAGTCCTAGGCCGCGTTGGCGCAACGGATCGAACCCCTTTCCATTGTCCTCGACCGAGAGGGACAGCCGCTCCGGCTCCTGCCGCACCGTGATGGTCGCGTCGCGCGCCCCGGCGTGGCGGACGCAATTATGCAGCGCCTCCTGCACGGCGCGGTAGATGCAGGTCTTGTGCTGTTCCGGCAGGTCCTCGGAGACTCCCTCCGCCGCCACCCGCACGCGCACGCCGCTGCGCTTGCCGACTTCGCGCGCCTGCCATTCGAGGGCCGGGACGAGGCCCAGATCGTCCAGCATGGAGGGCCTCAGCAGGAGGGCCATATCCCGCGCGGCGCCCAGCGTATTCTCCACCTCCTTCTTGATCTCCTCCACTTTGTCCAGCGCGCCGGCGTCGCGGCGCTGCACCAGTTGGGAGAGACTGGCCATTTCCAGCAGTACTCCGCTCAGCGCCTGTCCCACCTCGTCGTGCAGCTCGCGGGAAATGGAGCGGCGCTCGTTCTCCTGCGCTTCCACCAGGCTGGCCGAGAGCCGCCGCAATTCCGCCTGGGCTTTGGAGATCTCCCGGTAATGCCTGGCGGCGCGCGTTTCCAGCGCCAGGATTCTGCGCACGCTGAAAGCCGCGAGAAGCAAGCCCAAGCCTATGGTCATGGCGATGACGATCCCGAGCCGGCGGCGGTACTGGGAAAAGGTCTGCTGCGCCCGTAGCCGCCCGGCGTCCAGTTGGGCTTCGTTGATGGCGCCAATGCTATTGGCGATCTGGAGTATGGCCGTGCGGCGCGGGAAGACCTCGTCCTCCAAAAACTGATAACCCTTCCGCCGCCGCTGGGCGGCGTCCCACTGGAGAACGGGTTCCAAGACCTGCCAGTAGGTGGCCAACTGCCGCGTGAGGTCCTGGAACATCGAGCTTTCCCGCGGGCTTGGCATCGCGCCGTACTCGCTGACGGCGGCGTCCATATCCGTGCGCGTTTCGAGCAGGCTGTGGCGGTGCCCTTCCGCTCTTCCGTTCTCCGGTTCCAGCAGGTAATCCCGGACGTAGGTGCCCGAGACGTACAGGTCGGCGCGAATGCGTTCCAGTACGCGCGTGCGCCGCAGGAAGTCCTCGCGGATCGCGTCATTGGACGTCTGAATGCTCCGGAGCGCGCGGACGCCATCGAATTCGGCGAATGCCATCAGGACCAGCAGGCCGCCGAAACCGGCCAGGAGGATCAGGCGGCTATCGACGAAAAAGGTCGTGCGAGGCTTGGGCATAGCTGGGCTGGAGCGCTATGCCAATTATCTCAACCGTGGCCGGTGAGCGGGGATCCGCCGCGGCCCCGGCGCCTCAGTTGCCCACTGCGAGATACAGCGTCTGCGCCCCGCTCACGCCATTGAGCGTGAAGGTGAGCGGAACGGCGGCGCCGGCGGCGATGTTGGGGGGGACATTGAAGGTGATCTGGTAAAGCCCCACCGATCCCACCGCCAACCCCGCGTACGTCAATGCGGCTTGCGACCCGCCGATATATACCTTCAACTGCGAGTTCAGTAAGTTGTCCACCAGCGCGATGCGGCCGGCGGAAATGGCGGGATTCACGGGGCCGAATCCCACGCCATAGAGCGTGACGGCCTCGCCCGGCTTGGCCGGCCTCGAAGAGATGCCGGGAACCGCGCCGGCGGGCAGCGCGAACGTCCCATCGGCGAGCAGGGCGCCCGCGTACCGCTTGCCGCCGGCCTGTAACAAGCTCGGCGCCCACAGCCCCGCTTGCGACGCGTCCACCGCGATGGCGTATGCGGCGCTTGTCCCGGAAGCGGTAGCGACGGTGAGGTATTGCGTTCCCGTCGCGAGGGTGAGCGGCAACTGCACGTTCACCTGGCCGGGGCTCACGTAGCCGGTATAGGCCGCCTGGCCGCCGACGGTGACGCTGGTTCCCGCCAGCGACGTCGGCCCAAGGTAGCCGGCGAAAGTGGAGTAGTCCCATGAGGCCGTGCTGGCGGCCAGATTCGTCCCGTAGATCTCCACCCACGTCCCCGGCGCCACCGAATGCAGCGCCCCAAAATCGCTGGCGGTAATCGCTCCGCCCGGAGCGATCGAGGGAGGGGTTCCGGCATTGGCGGGCGGCGTGAGCAGCCGCACAACGTCGTTCTGCGTATCCGCAACGTAGATCAGGCCGCCCGGGGCCAAAGTCAGGCCGGCCGGATACTTCAGCGCGGCGCTCGTGGCCGGGCCGCCATCGCCGGAATAGCCGTACTGGCCGCCGGCAATGGTGGTGATCACGCCTGTAACGCCATCCACCCTGCGGATCCGGCTGTTATCGGTGTCCGCGATGAAGACGTTGCCCGCGGAATCCACAGCCACGTCGCTGGGGTAGCGCAGATTCGCCTGAATAGCCAGGCCGCCGTCCCCACCGGACCCCTGCACGCCGCCGACGCCGGCCACCGTCGTGACGATTCCAGCGGACAAGGATAGCTTGCGGATCGCGTGATTCAGACTGTCCGCGATGTAGAGATTGCTGCCCGAGGCGTCCAGGGCGATGCCCATCGGAAAGTTGAAGCTGGCTCCCAGGGCCGGCCCTCCGTCTCCCGCGAAACCCGCCGTACCGCTTCCGGCCACCGTCGAAATGTCGGCGGTGCCGGCGTCCACCCTGCGGATGCGATGGTTTGCCGTATCCGCGATAAAGAGATTGCCGGCGGAATCCACGGCCACGCCGCACGGATGGTTCAGCTCGGCGCTGGTGGCCAGGCCGCCGTCGCCCGTAAAGCCGCTGGCGTTACTGGCGCTGGTGTCGTTGCCGACCAAGGTGCTGATGGTTCCGCTGGTGGCAATCTTGCGGATCAAGCTATTGCCGGTGTCGCCGATGTAAACATTGCCGCCGGAATCCACCGCCAGGCCGCACGGGAAGGCAAGCGCGGCCAGGGTGGAGAGTCCACCGTCGCCCGCCAAACCAAACGCGCCGGATCCGGCCGCCGTGGTGACCGCGCCGCTGGAATTGACTTGGCGGACGCGGTGATTATATTGGTCGGCGATATAGAGATTCAGCTTGGAATCCACCGCCAGTCCAACGGGGTTCCAGAATTGCGCGCCGGGATTTCCATTTTGGGCGATGGCGGCGGCTCCGTCCCCCGAAAAGCCGTAGCCGAGCGTGTGATCGCCGGCCACGGTCGTGATGGTGTAGTTCGCCGACTGCGCCCGTAGCGCCGGTGCAACCCAAGAGGCGGCGGCCGCCAGGCAAACGGCCATCGCGCCATTCGACATGCTTCTCTTCACTCGATTCGCTCCAAGGAAAGCCGGGACGGGACGCTCGATGAACCGGCCGCGCCCAACCTCTAGTGTATCCCAGACGCGGCGCCTTGTTCCGCGGCGGAGGACGCCGCCGCTGAATGTGGGGCATGCCTCCCGGCTTGCCGTGCCGGCGTCAGCCGGCTGATTTTCAATCCTCATTGCACCCGGCAAGTGGCGCCGCCCGGCGCGATGGATTCCAGAGTCGTGCCGGCCATGCGTATCGGATGTACAATCGAAGGCGGCCAGGTAGCCGCTGTGGAATCCCTGGCTGCACCGCCAGAAAGAGGAGAATCGAATGCCAGACGAAGGGGTTTCTAATCCATCCACCCGCCGGGGTTTCCTGGGCGCAATGACGGCTCTGACCGCGGCTTCTTATAACCGGGTCCTCGGGGCCAACGACCGCGTCGGTATCGGCTTCATCGGCTTTGGGCTGATCGGCAAGCAGCACATTACGAATTTCAAGCGATCCTTTCCGGACGTCGACCGCGTGGCGATGTGCGACGTTTACAAGCCGCGCCTGGACGAAGGCATGGCGTACCTGGAAAGCCCCAATGCCAAGGCCTACGGCGATTTTCGCCGGATGTACGAGAACAAGGACATCGATGGCGTGGTGGTGGCCTCCCCCGACCACTGGCATGCCATGCTCACCATCATGGCCTGCGCCGCCGGCAAGGACGTCTACGTCGAGAAGCCGCTCACGGTGTTCATCGACGAAGGCAAGTGGATGCTCCAGGCGATGAATAAGTACAAGCGTGTGGTGGTGGTGGGCACGCAGCGCAACCACAATCCGGGCCACCTGGTCGCTAAGAAAATCTTCGAGAGCGGCGTGCTGGGCAAGATCCAGATGGTCAAATTGGGAGCCGGCGTGCGCAACATCTATCCGGGTTTCGGGAAGACGCCCGTCACGGATCCACCCGCGGATTTCAATTACGACCTGTGGCTCGGCCCGGCGCCCAAGCGCCCGTACCAGGCCCACCGGGGGCTGTACCACTTTCGCTGGTTCTGGGATTATTCCGGCGGCCAGTTGACCAACCTGGGGGCGCACACCGTGGCCGCTTTCCTGTTGGTCACGGGCGTGAGCGGTCCCACCAAGGTGGTGTCGTTCGGCGGGCGCTATACGCTGGAAGACGACGGCGAAACGCCCGATCTTCAGGAATGCCTCTACGAGTTTCCGGGTTTCATGATGACCATGGGCGTGCGCGAAGCCAATGCGTACCGCGACTCCACAGGGTCGGTGATCATGGGCAACAAGGGCGACCTGCTTCTGGGGTCCAACCAGGTGACGGCCGAGATGCACGGCGACCCGGTCAACCAGATTCCACGCTTCATGGGCCATCCGACCGGCGGTCCCGTATACACCAACACGCCGTCCGTGCCCTGGATCGAGGCGCAGCCGGGGACGGGCGGCCGGGGCGGCGGGGGCGGCGGCCGTGCGCA
The DNA here is from genome assembly GCA_050012095.1 of Bryobacteraceae bacterium. GTDB lineage: Bacteria > Acidobacteriota > Terriglobia > Bryobacterales > Bryobacteraceae > BOG-224. The sequence continues at coordinate 185,910 of JBEKHV010000001.1, forward strand.
GGGCGCCGCCGGCGGCGCAGCCGGGGCTGGCGCGGCCCGCGGACGGGGTGAAGGCGCTGCGGCGGGCCGCGGGGCGGGCGGCGGCGGCGAATCGGGGGAAGACCAGATGTTCAACGCCAACAAGCGCGATTGGATCGATTGCATCAAGTCCCGCGCGAAACCGTTCTGCGACCTGGACATGGGCCATCGGACCGCGGTCATTTGCAACCTCGGCAACATGTCGCTCCGCCTGGGCGGCCGGGCCATTCACTGGGATCCGGAAAAGCAAGTGGTGATCGGCGACAAGGAAGCCGCCGCCATGTGCTCCAAGCAGTACCGCGCGCCGTGGGACGGCGTCTTGCGCAGCCTGATCAAGGTCTGAGAGCGGCGCGCCAACAAAGTCGATCGAACCGCGGGCTCTACAATCGGGGAGTATGAAGCTCGGAATCGCTCTCGCGCTTGTCGCGCCCGTTTGGGCCTGGGCCCAGGCCCCGGCGTCCGTTGCGCAGACGGGCGTCGACGTGTCCGCCATCGACAAGTCGATGGACCCGTGCGTGGATTTCTACCGGTACGCCTGCGGCGCCTGGAACGCCTCGCACCCGCTTCCCCCGGACCGTTCCCGCTACGGGCGTTTTGCGGAGTTGCAGGACCGCAACGAGAAGTTGGAACTCGGCATTCTGCAAGCCGCCGCCTCGGGCGGAGCCGGCCGCGGCGAGACGGACCGGAAGATCGGCGACTACTACGCCAGTTGCATGGATACAGCGGCCATTAACAAGAAGGGGATCGCGCCGCTCCAGGCGGAATTGGACCGCATCGACGCCATGGCCACCGGAGCGGACGTGGCGGCGGAGATGGCCCACTTGCACCGCTTCGGCGTGGGCGTGGTGTTTTCATTCGGCTCGGAGCCGGACGCGAAAGATTCGAGCCGGACGATCGCCGCGTTGAGCCAGGGCGGGCTGTCGCTGCCCGACCGCGACTATTACCTCAAGGACGACGCCAAGAGCGCCGAGATCCGGCAGCGGTACCTCCAGCACGTCCAAAAGACGTTCGTGCTGGCCGGCGATTCGGCCGCCGCCGCCGCGGCCAAGGCGAGCGCGGCGCTGTCGCTGGAGACGATCCTGGCCAGGGCGTCCATGGACCGCGTCACGATGCGCGATCCCGGCCAGACCTACCACATCATGACCCGGCAGCAGCTCGCGGCGCTCGCGCCCGCGTTCCCCTGGGAGAGTTATTTCCAGGCCGTCGGGGCGCCGGCGTTCGATACGCTGAACGTCAGCCAGCCGGACTTCATCCGGGCGGCCATCGCCACGTTTTCCACTCACCCCATGGAAGAGACGAAGGCGTACTTCGCCTCTCGTCTCTTGCGCGCGAACGCCGGGGAGTTGTCCGCGCCGTTCGAGGATGAGTCCTTCGATTTCTGGCAACGCTACCTGGCGGGCGTCCAGCAGCCGCGCCCGCGGGAGATTCGCTGCGCCGGCGCCGTGGACGGCGCCCTCGGGGATCTGCTCGGGCAGAAGTACGTGGAGGCCGCTTTCGGGGCCGATGCCAAGACGCGCATCACCCAGTTGGTGGAAGGACTGGAGGCGGCGATGGCCAAGGATATCGCGGGGCTGCCGTGGATGAGCGAGGCCACCAAGGCGGCCGCCGAAGGCAAGCTCAGGGCCATCGCCAACAACGTGGGATACCCCCAAAAGTGGCGCGATTCCAGCCATGTGACGGTGGCGCGAGACGATTACCTGGGCAACTCGTTCCGCGCGGCGGAAGCGCTCGTCAGCCAGCGCATCGCGAAAATCGGGAAACCGACGGATCGGTCCGAATGGAGCATGACCACGCCGACGGTGAACGCGTACTACCAGCCCGCCGACAACAGCATCAATTTCCCGGCGGGCATCCTGCAGCTTCCGTTTTTTGACCCGCAGCGCGATATGGCGGTGAACTATGGCGCCATCGGCGTGGTCATCGGTCACGAGATGACGCACGCGTTCGACGACCAGGGCCGCAAGTACGACGCCGGCGGCAATCTGCGCGACTGGTGGACCGCCCGGGACGGCGCGGAGTTCGAAAAACGGGCCGCCTGCATCGCCGACGAGTACTCCGGCTTCACTTCGGTGGACGACGTCAAACTCAACGGCAAACTTACCTTGGGCGAGAACACGGCGGATAACGGCGGGTTGCGGATCGCCTACATGGCGCTGGAAGACGCGCTCCACGGCGCGAGCGAAAAGATCGACGGCTTCACGCCGGAGCAGCGCTTTTTCCTGGGATTCGCGCAGGTGTGGTGCGAGAACATGTCTCCACAGGAGCTGCGCAATCGCGCCATGACCGACCCGCACTCGCCGGGGCGTTTCCGCGTGAACGGCGCGGCGCGGAATTCGCCCGAGTTTCAGAAGGCTTTCTCGTGCCAGGCCGGCCAGCCCATGGTAAGCGCCAACGCGTGTCGCGTCTGGTAGCGCGGGGTTCTTGCTTGTTCAGCCGGGACATCCGTTCCTGGGGCAGGTGTGAGAAGGGGCCGCCGATGAACGCGGATGGACGCCGATTGAAAAGCAAAACCAAGGGTTATCGGCGTTGATCGGCGTTCATCGGCGGCTTCCAAAGATTTTCAGCGTTTTTGACTTTTGGCGCGCGGTTTCCGATAACTGATTCATATGCCCGCGGGCGCCTACCGCTTCCAGGTCGGCTCGATCGGCTGCGCGGTTCTCGCCGACGGCTACGGTTCCTACCCCGCAACGTGGTTTTTCCCGAACGCCGATCCCCAGCGGCTGGCGCTGGCCCTGGAGGAGCGCCGGCTCCCGCTCGATGCCATCCTGAGCCCGTACGCGTGCCTGCTGATCCAGACCGGCCGGCGGGTGATCCTGGTGGATGCCGGGGCGGGGGAATCGTCGCCGACCACGGGCGCGATACGGGCGCGCCTGGAAGCGGAGGGCATCCGGGCCGGGGACGTCGATACCGTAATCCTCAGCCACGCGCACCCCGACCACATCGGCGGCGCCGTGGACCCGCGCGGACGCCCGGTCTTCCCCAATGCGCGTTATGTTCTATCGGAGATCGAGATGGAGTTCTGGACCGAGGGGCGCCCCGGCCTGGGTGAACTTCGCGTTCCGCCCGATGTGAAACGCCGGATCGAAACCACGGCGCGGCGCTGTCTGGAGGCCCTGCGGTTCCACCTGGAGCCTGTCGATGGGGAGAGGGAGATCTGTCCGGGCGTGCGCACGATTCCCGCGCCGGGTCATACGGCCGGCCATCTGGCGATTGTGGTGGAATCCGGCGGCGAACGCCTGCTGAATATGTGCGACGCCGCGCTGCATCCTCTTCACCTGGCGCAACCGGAGTGGGAAAACGGATTCGACGTGGCGCCGCAACAAGCGGTGGCCACGCGGCGGGCATTGGCCGGGCGCGCGGCGGCCGACAACATGCGGCTCATGGCTTTTCATTTCCCGTTTCCCAGCGTCGGCCGGGCGGCCCCCCGGCAGGACGGAGGCTGGGATTGGGAGCCGGGATGGTAAGGCGTTCTTAGGAGCGCCGCCGCGGCGCGGCAACCGGCGGTTCCATTTGCGGCGCCTTCGTGTTCGCCAGCGCCAGGCTGAACACGACGCGTTCGATCGGGTTGAGGGAACTGTTTGAAGCCTGCAGTTCGCTGAGGCAGCGCTGGAAAGCGCCCACGGAGGCCGCTAGGCTGTCGTAAGCCGGAGTCGCGCAGATCCCCATGGCTATCAGGATCGCCACCAACACGACTATGTGTTTTTTGCGCTTCATCCTACTGCATAAGACGCCCGATCGCAGCCGGAGGTTAGCGCTTCCGGCGGAATCTGTTAGAATTAACTCAGATTCCCTTCCTTCTTATGCCGTTATACGAATACCGGTGCAAGCGTTGCGGCGAGACGTTTGAGATCATCCAGAAGTTCTCCGACCAGGCGCTGAGCCGGCACGAGGAGTGCGGCGGCGAGCTGGAGAAGTTGGTCTCGGCCTCGGCGTTGCAGTTTAAGGGCTCGGGCTGGTATATCAACGATTACGCGCGCGGCGGGAAGTCGTCCTCGGGCGAAAGCTCAAAGGAGAAGCCGTCCCAGACGGAAACCAAAGGCGAAGGCTCCAACGGGAAGCCGTCCCAGACGGAAACCAAAGGCGAAGGCTCCAGCGGGAAGCCGCCGAAAACGGAAACCAAATCGGAAACCAAGTGATAGCCAGTTTGTTTCAGGAAGTAGAATGAACCGGTTACTGCCGGGGCTCGAACGCCCGACGACTCGCGGAACCGGAGCTCAGTTCACCAATCCAACACCGGAAGGAGAAGCTGGCGCCCAGCGCGGGACCAAGGCGCCGCTTGCCCCCGCCGCCTGCTCCAGCTTGCGGCCTTGCGTGCGAAACTCGTGCTTGCCTATTTTGCACACGGCGAATCGGCCGTCGCTTCGGATTATGCGGCCGGCGAGGCTGAGTTGCATCGGGCAGACGGCATCGAGCAGCGCGGGCCAAGTGATGGACAGTTCCACCCTCGCTCCGCGCCGCAGGGGAGAGTCGGCGAAAAAGGCGACGCTGCCGCTGCTCATATCGATCGTCCGTCCGACGCCTGAGGACCAGACCTTGCCGCGGTAAACCACCCTGTAACGTAATTCACACGCGAGGTCGAAGCGAAGTTTCGCCCGTCTGTTCGTCACGGCCGGCTCGGACCGCACGCTCATCAGTTCCCTCCCCGCGGAACGTCCGCCGCTCTTGATAAATGTAGTAATACCTGCATAATCAACAAGATAACTATCTGCCGAGAGGAGCCGTAAACGTAGATGGACACCGCCCGTACAGGCAGCGACTCACCCTGCCTCGCAGATTGGATGCGGCATGGCTCACAAGGGTGCATGGATTCCGATGAATTGTTGGGGCCGCGCGCGCTGTATAATCTAGTGGTAGCGCGGCGCCGGAAGTCGAAGGCGCGTACCGGCCGGCCGTGTTCGTTTGAACGTCTACATTCAACAAGGAGTTCTTTCATGTTTTTCCGGACGGGGCTGGGGCCGCTCGCGGCCTGCTGCGCCCTCTTTTTCATCCCGCAGGGGGCTGCGGCGCAGGTCAAAGTGGCGGTCGTCAATATGCAACAGGCGCTTGCCGACTCGGCCGAGATACAGAAGATCCAGGCGGACATGCAGGCCAAGTACAAGCCCCGCCAGGCGGAAATCGACAAGGTTACGGCCGACGGCGCCGCGCTACAGAAGCAAGTGCAGGATGGCCAGAACACGCTGGCGCCCCAGGCCATGGCCGATCTTCAGGCGCAGATTGCCAGGTGCCAGCGCGAATTGCAGCGTCTGAACGAGGATTTCCAGGCCGACATCGAGCGCGACCGCAACGACATTCTCTCGAAATGCTCCCAGAAAATGTCCGCTGTCGTGAAGAAGCTTGCCGAGGAGCGCGGTATCGACGTGGTGGTGGATGTATCGACCTCCATCTACTACAAGCCGGCCCTGGATATTACCAAGGACGTGATCGCCGCGTATGACCAGGCCTACCCCGTAAAGCCCGCGGCGCCGGCCACGCCCGCGGGAAAATAATCCATGGCAAAGGACAATGGGCGGCTATCTCGATAACTACGGCGTCGCCACCGCAAAGCGCGAAAGAGTCGTTCACCGGATCGTGAAGTGGTCTCTCCTCGTTCTAGCGACCGCTGCCGTTCTGCTGTTTATTTTCCAGTACGTCATCCCCAACCGCGCCGAACAGGCGTCGGTGAATCGGTTTTTCCGATTGCTGGCGGCCCGCGACTATAAGCAGGCGTACGCCATGTGGGGCTGCACGGACGCCGCGCCGTGCCGGGACTATCCGATGACGTCGTTTATGGAGGACTGGGGCTCTCCCGCCCTGACCACCGGCAGTTTCGAAGTACTGTCCGGCGAGACGTGCGGTTCCGGCGTGATCGTGGACGTGGATGCCGGGAAGGCGGGGGACATGAAAGTCTGGGTGGAGCGAAAAACCCAAATTCTCGGCTCCCTCCCGCCCAATGTCTCCGCTCTGGGGAGGTGCCCCCAGGGCAATCGGATCTACGACTTCGTGCGCGATCTGAAGTATCGCCTGCGCGGCCGGGCGTATAGATAGGGCTCTGTTGCCATGGATGAGCGCGCTTTCTACACCGAGAAGCCGGCCACCAAGCCGGCGACCCTGAACTGTCCCCATTGCCGGAGCGCCGAGACGTACGATCTGCGCTGGCTCGTCCGCACCAAGAAGGACCGCATCCCGCAGGGAGCCGACGAGCGCGACCGCGCCCGTTTTCAGAAAGCGCAGAGCTACATGGTTCTGCTGGACGATAAGGTGGCCTGCAAGAACCTGCGCTGCCGCCGGCCGTTCGACATCTCGGGCTTGAAGACCATGGCGTTCCTGTAAGCCTCCCGGCTTTGTTGCGAATAAAGGGTCAATTGGAATCCTCACTCTGGCCGCTGTCGGCAGCGATTCCCCGTTTCTGGAACGGCGGAAAGCTTTGGGGTTTCGTTGCCTGTCGCCGAATTGCCCTGCTGAAAATGTTTCGTCACGCGTGGCTCCCGCAGGCGAACTGAGACCGGATTGCGCCTATTCATGCGCAACGTTACGGAACCCTGCCCGCGGCAAAGGCTGCGGCACGATGTACCAGCGGAATTATGGCGAAAACAAGCCACTATGCGCAAAGCCAGGCGGCCGGAAGGTCGCCTTCTCTCCGACAGCCTGTCAGGCTGGCCAGTTTTGCCATGGAAGAACCGAACGCGATGCGGTATGATCTGAGCGGAGGGCGGGGGGATCGGACCCCATGCCCGGCGGAAAAACGCGTCGGAAAAACGCGTTAACCTGAACCTCGTGAATTCCCCCCGTACCCGCCAGCGCCTGATCTTGCATCTTGCTGGTTCGAAGGCCAGAAAGTTGCCGCGAGGCAGTCGCGTAAATCGCTCCGTTCAGGCGGACCAGTTTTGCCCTGTGGGAACTGGCGCCGAATATCGCTCAAGTCATTCGGACAGGGTGGCAACAACGTGGACAGAAGACAGTTCATTACGAACTCAGCGGTCGCGCTGGGCTCGTTCGCCTCGGTGGAACGAGCCGGGCTCGCATCCGCTCAGGAGCAAGGCGTGGCGCCAAGCGATGCCGCGCCTGGAACCATCGGCCGGCCGGTGCGAATCGTAAGCCTGGGTTTCCACAACAACCAACCGCTCGAGGTCATTCGCGACCTGGTCGATACGGAAGCGGCCAAGGGCGTGGACCTCGTCGCCCTGCCGGAACTCTGGCGGGGTCACGAGGCCGCCGAAACGCTCGACGGTCCTGCGACTCAGGCTATGTCGGCCTTGGCCCGCAAGCATCACACCTACATCGCTTCTCCGATTGGGCGCATGGATGGCAACCGGCATTTTAATTCGGCCGTTCTTCTCGATCGCAGCGGGAAAGTCGTTTTTGTCTACGACGACGTCTTCCCTTCGGAGTTCGATCACAGGGCCAAACTCGACGTGGGAAACTCTGTGTCCGTTTACCAGGCGGACTTCGGGCGGATCGGTTTCGCAATCTGCTTCGACGTCAACTTCCCGGACGTATGGAAGAGCCTGGCGGATCAAGGCGCGGAACTGGTTCTTTGGCCCAGCGCGTACACGGGCGGCTCCTCGGTCCAGGCGCATGCGCTGACCTATCACTATTACATCGTGTCGTCTTCGTTGGCGTGCGATTGCACCGTCTTCGATATCACCGGCGAGCAGATCCACTACCAGAAGAGCGACGGCATCAACGCCAGCCACCTCACGCTGGACCTCGACCGCGGCATCTACCACAATGATATGAACATTCCGAAACGCGCCCGGCTTCTCAGAGAGCACCCCAACGACGTTCAATTGGCGGAACACCTGGACCGCGAAGGTTGGTTCGTCTTGCAAGCGCGGCGGCCGGGGGCAAGCGCGCGCGCCTTGGCGCGGCAGTACGAAATCGAAGAGTTGCGCGACTATATTAACCGCAGCCGTCGCGAGCTCGACGCCATGCGAGGCTGGCCTTTTGGGGAGAAGGCGCCGGCCCCGCGTGGATGAGGGCGTCCGGATTTCCGTTGAAAGTGCGAAAAGCGCGTCCGGAAAAAGGCGTCTGAAAAACGCGTCGGCCTGAGCCGCGTGATTCCTCCCGTACGCGCCAGCGCCTGATCTTGGATCTTGCTCGTTCGAAGGCTGCGGCGCGCTCGGCCTCCACAGGGCTCCCTGGTTGGACCGGTCTACCGCTGCGGCAAGACGAGCCGTAGGGGCGCGGTTCCGCTCACAGTTACCGTGACCGGCGGAAACGCTTTTTCCTGAGACTGGAGAAATTGCGGATCCTCCATGGTCCGATCGACCGCATCGGGGTTCTCGATCACGTAGACGCGATAGGCGCCCGGAGGTAACGCCGCCGAAATGATCGCGCCGTTCTGGTCCGTGCCCGCGTTGAACGGTATTCCAGGGTTCCCGACAGGAGAAGGGGCGTACGTCGATCCCGAGCGCACAAATACGACTCTTGCGCCCACTACCGGCTTTCCATCGGAGCCCGCCACCGTGCCCGCGATCGGTACGAACGTTCCTGCCACCGTCACGCGCAGCGGCGCATCCGTTCCGTCGAATTCGAGCAGGCGTCGCAGGATCTCCCGCTGGCCAAACAGGAACGACAAAGGTTGTCCCCCTTCCACCGTCGCGTATCCCTGGTAATGGCCGGGCCACACACCTGGAATCGCAAAGGCGCCATCCGCTTCCACCTTCGCCGCCAGACGAGGGGCCGTTGCAACGCCGTTCAACGCGATGCGGACCTGCTGCGGCTTCACGGAGCCATCGGTCACGACGGTTCCTTTCAGATCGCGCACGGTAGTCGGGCCTATGTTGAGTCTGACGCCATCGACGTTTTCCGTCTTGACTTCGACCTCCTGCCAGGCCAGATAAGCCGGCGGTGCGCTCCAGGAGGCGATAGGGCTGGGCGTGGCCATGAATATGTACCTGCCCGGCGGGACGTGGCGCACAACGAAGCTTCCGTCCGCCGCGAGCTTGGCTTCCGGAACTCCGGACTCGAACCATTCGGCCACGCGCCTCACAATGAAGTTCATTTGCCCCGGCTGGAAACCTGCCGGCGCGGTCACCTGGCCGCGCACCTCCACTCCTCCGCCCGGCGCCAGATGGAGCTCCACGCTGGCCTGTTGTCCATCCGCCAAGTCAACGGGGAGCGCATGCTCTTCATCCGGCACGGATGGATACCAGGCCGGCAGGTAATCGGCCAAACGCGGGGACGCGTAGAGATAGTACCGGCCCGGCGTCAGCCTGGCGATCCGAAATTCCCCGCGGTCGTTGGCTTCAACCGAAGCAGCCGGCGCCACTCGCCGCACGCCATTGTCGTTGTAGAACCGCAAGGGCCAGACCATCGCCGGGATGCCCCATCCGTTTTCATCCAACACCTTTCCCGTGATGACCGCCGCCTTGGTCACTTCAACCCGCACGGCGATGTGCGTCTCCGGCGATCCGATTGAGAGCCACTGGTTATGCTGCAGCAAGTCCGGGCCCACGACGGTCAGCAAGCAACGCGGGCGCTCGCTGGAAAACGTTCCGGACAACCGGAAATGGCCGCCGGCGTCCGTTTCCACGTAGGGCGGCTGGGTCGCCAGGCAATCCGGCACGCGCGCGCCCGCGACCGGCTCGCCCGTCGCCCGATGTACTACGTCCCCGTCAATCGTGACCTGCGCGGAAACCGCGGCGCAGAAAAACAGGATGAGAAAAGCTTGTCTTCGCATGGCTTCATCTCCCCGCGCAGCCCATCGTGATATGAAGCTGCGCAGTCGCTCCCGGAGCCAGGTCGAAGCCGTCCGCCGGAACATCCGCATCGTCCAGCTTCACGGAAGTTGGCGCATCGCCTCGCCGTCCCGTAGTTGCGAAGACCTTGTACTTGCCCCGGGGCATGCTCGTGGAACCAAACCGGCGGCCTTGCGGGGCGTGGATCAAGTAGTCCCCTTCGCCCCGCAAATCGATGACGACTTCGGCGGGCGCGCAGCCGCTTTCGAAACTCACCGAGCCTTCGACGCGCGCCGCCGGCTGGAGGGTGAGATCGAATCCGCCGATATCCGCATCCCCCACGTCGATCTCCTGCCTCGCCGCGGCGACCCAGTTATCCATGGAATCGCCGTTGGCGTACTGCTCGGCCCAGATGATGCGCTTTCCGGGCGGGACAGAGCGCATCGTGTAGCTGTCCCCGGTCGCCACGACTAGAGAATAACCGCTGGTGTACATGGCGGTCGGAGCCTGCCGCACGGCTTCCTCTTCGCCCAGAACGATCTGCAGCTTCGCGCCGGTGGCGGTGCCGAGAATATGCCCGCTGACCGTCACTCCGGCCGGCGGAACGATTTGTGCGTCGGCGCGCAACTCGTCGCCTCTGGATAGCTCAATAGTCTTGGCATCGGAGGGCTTGAAGGCCTGCGGGTAGTACATGTCGTGATCCGTCGGGCTTGGGGCCGGGAATCGCAGAAGGTACAGCCCAGGGCTGAGCGGCGCAATTCGGTATTCTCCCCGGTCGTCCGTTCTCGCACTCTGGGCGCGTGCGTATGGATATCCGTCCCCGAAGGTCGTTACGCCTCCTCGCCCGCCGCCGGCGGCAACGCGTTGGAACGCCTCTACCGTCCTTCCCGGCAGGGGAGTTCCTGCTGGGCCGGTCACCTTCCCTGCAATCGCCGCATACCGCTCCATGACAATCCGGGCTCGCGCGGGCGTTCCGCCCGGCGCCGGAACGCGGACCGCAAAGCCGCTCTCCAAGTTCCCGCCGGCAGCGGCGAATCCGGGGAAGCGCGCCCTCGCAAGGTACTGGCCGGCGCACAGCCCGTCGAACCGGAAGTTACCCTGCGCATCGGTCGTGGCGCTCAGCAGATCGTCCGCGTTGGTCTGGATGCGCACGAGTGCGCCCTTGATCCCCTGTCCCGTAGCGCCATCCACAACCACGCCTTCAATCGAGCCGCCCGCCGCTGTCTGTGAGTGAGTAGGCGGGAAGCACAGGCCTATCGCGACCGCGATCCGGAGGGCTCTTGCGATCCTGCGCATTTCAGACCTCCTTCCCCGAAACTGATCCCGAACCCATTCTACCCTGCCAATGCCGCTCGCGCGTTTGGCCGTGCCCGCGCGGGTAGAAACCCACCAGGCTTCATTCGTGGCGGGACAGGCCCGGTCCGGCTATGCTGATAAAGGCTGAGTACTGGGAAGACCAACTGCCGGCTGATGGATGATCTCAACGCAAGAGCGTGGTTCGGCATTGCTTCGCTTGCTGTCGCAATGGCGCTAGTCCTATTCCTTTCCGCATGGACGATGGATTACTGGCAGGCATGGGTTTACCTTGGCATCTTTTTCGGGGCATCGATTCCGATCACGGTCTACCTCATGAAAAACAACCCGGCGCTTCTCAGACGGCGTTCGAGGGCTGGACCAACCGCGGAGAAACGGAAGCCACAGAAGATCGCCATGCTGTTTGCGTCGATCGGATTTGTTGGGGCGCTGGTTGTGCCTTCTCTCGACCACCGCTTCCGATGGTCGAATGCGCCGGTCTATGCCATCATCGCTGGCGACGTGCTCACGGTGCTTTGTTTCTACATTACGTTTCTTGCCTACAAGGAGAACTCTTTCGCTTCTGCAACCATTGAAATCGCCCCGGATCAGCGAGTCGTCTCCACGGGACCGTATGCAATTGTGCGCCATCCAATGTATGCAGGAGGGTTGCTGCTGTTTCTCGGGACACCGTTTGCGCTCGGTTCCTGCTGGGGCCTTCTCCCATTCGGAGCCACGTTACCTGCACTGATATGGCGGCTCGTGGACGAAGAGAGATTTCTGAAGGAAAGTCTGCCGGGATATGCGGACTACTGTCGTGAAGTCCGCTGGCGAATGATACCGCAGCTCTTTTAGACCCAAGAGGAAGCTGCTGGCGTGAGGAGGAACGCGTCGGCCTGAACTACGTGATTCCCCCCGTACCCGCCAGCGCCTGACCTTGGATCTTGCTTGTTCGAAGGTCAGAAAGCTGCCGCGATGCCGTGACGTAAATCGTTCAGTTCAGGCTGACCAGTTTTGCTGACCAGTTTTGCTCTCAGGCTGACCAGTCTTGCCGACCAGTCTTGCCCGAGGGAGTCTCTTCATCTCTCTTCCCCTGCTTGCCCTGCTTGCCAACATCCGCACCTTCGCCGACCCGGCCCGGACTCGGAGGGGGGTCCGTCAGCCTCGGCTGGCGGCCAATGGGCGATTCCGGTACGACCAGTTCTCGGCCGGCGCCCTGCAGGTATAACGAGAACAGATTGGCTCTCCCATTTTGGAGGAGCCAGGTGGTCCGAAGGTTATACGAGCCTGTCGAAAACGACGCCGCCCCGTCGACGAGGACCGTAAAGCTCTGCCAGGTACGGGTAGACCGGACGCTAAAATCCATCCAGGATCCCAGGTCCGCCCGCAGCCGCTCGCACGTCTTCAGCCATGCTTCTTGGGATTCGCGCTCACGAAATGGCTCAGAGGCCGCACGGTAGATCAGGCCGCAATTCCCGGAGTTAAAGGATTCGCGAAGGCGCGCCACAGCGTCGACAGCCATACTCGCGTATTTGGGGTTTGCCTGGGAAACCGAGAGTGCGGAATTGTTCGCCGGAGTACGACGCTCATCGAGCCTGTTGCACGCAATTAAGCACAACAAAGAACAGACAGTTACAGCGGATTTCAGCATTGGCCCGCTCTCATGACGATCTTCATCCTAAACCAAATCGACGCCGATTGCGATCACTCTCTTCCGCATTGGGGGAGATGGGACAGCAGACGTGTTCTCCATTCAGGCCAGCGCCAGGACATTTGTGGACTCTTTCATCGCCCTTCCCCTCTTGCTCACTGCTGGTCGGCCCATCCGGGCGCGCCCGGCCAGTCCCGATTTATGTTCCCAGGGAAGTAGTCCCGATCCATCCGGCGCCAAGTGGAGGTTTGCGGATCGAAAACCCGATACCCGCCATTCCACTGCAGTCCGTCGCCGAAGAACAGGCCGGGTTCGAGGTCCACGAACAGCGTTGTTAGCGTTGCGAGAGGCGGCGCGGAGGGCCCCACCGAATGCCTGATCCGGTCAATGTAATCGCCCAGGTGGATCGCCATCGTCTGGTGCGGCCCCCAAAACATCCGCTGCGCCCCTGGCGGTTGGTGATAGGGCTTGCCGTCCAGGCCAAAGGAGACTGATGGAGGTACAACGCCGAGAGTCAGTGGGAAGGCATAACGAATCTGCCCATCCGTGGTTTGAGAAAAACTAAAAAGGATGTACGCGTAGACAATGGTGTTGTTGGTCCGGTTGAGGAAGTAAACGGTAAGGTCTTGAACCCAATCGTCATCCGCCCAGAACGGGGTGATCGGGTCGGACGTCTCCCGCGCCGATTTGACGAAACGGCCTGCCTGTACCGTGGCGTTCCCGAGAGTGACCTTGGTGGCCACGGCCGGCTCCATCCTGGTCGTGATGTGAAGAAAAACTTCCCTCTGCAACGGCGCTGCCCCGGCAGCTTCCGGTTGGACATAAAGGCCGGCCAAAGTGACAAGAACCGAAAACGCCAGGGCACTTCCGCCAGCTAACTTCAGTCGTTTGAACATGCGATTATCCTTTCCGCGAGAGACCAGGGACTATGCCATCCGCAACGGGCTAGCGCCACCCCGCCAATAATTAGAAGTTTCAAAGCCGAATCTCCTTTATGGCAAGATTTTACACCCACCCGGTTCCGTCGGAGCCGTATAGCTCATTCTTTCCATCCCGGCCGACTCCGGCAGCCCAGGAAGGGTCCGCCCCCGGCTCCTCCAGGGCGCAAAAGCCCGGAAGCGCCTCATTTCGGGGTAAAGGAAACCATTTTCTAGGTGCAGATGAAGAACTGCGTCCCCTTTTCGGGGTCGCATCCCCATGTTGCCCTGGCCGGATGGTCCGGTTTTGATCACAACCCATCTAAAACTCCCATTCGATTGAATCCACGCCACCTACATTCCCCATCCGCCATCCCCTCGCGCGCCTTCCTGCTACTCTGGAGCCGGGTGCTGATCTCGGGTTGGCTCCCCTGTCGAAAGCCTCCGCGGCGCGCCGGTCCGCTGAAATCTAACAGTCTTGGAATCAATGGCTTGTGATGCGCATTGGGTTCGTTCCGCAATATATGGAATCGGCACCTCAGTCTGCCCACGCGCTGTCCAGCGAACTGGGCGGTCGTTCGACCGGAAGCGCTCGACAGCAGGCTGGGAAGCGCCGTCTCAGTCCAAGGTCCGTTCTGGCGCCCCCAAGTCACTCCATACGAACAATCCTAGAGTCAACGGCTTGGAAGTCGAATTGGGTTCGTTCCGCATTCGCGGGATTGGCTTTCCGCCTGCCTGGGGGCAACGCGTGGACGGATGGGAGGTCCACCGCGCCGCGTGAAAAACGGACAACGTCCCGGCCGCCCACCTATCCCATCCGCGGGCGCCTCGGGACCGCTGGGAGCCGAACTGGGCCGGTTATGCATTGTAGAATTGACAGTTCCGAGGAGGAACGATGCGCTTGAGACTGGCCGTCCTGCTCGCTACGGCAATCTGGCTGATGCCCCCGGCGGGGGCGGCGTCCGATCGCCTGGCTCAGCACGTAACTATCTACCGCGATGAGTACGGCGTTCCGCACATCGTCGGCGATACCGAGGAAGCCGCCTTTTTCGGATACGGATACGCGCAGGCCCAAGATCATTTGGAAGACATGATGATTCAGTACCGGGACGCGCAGGGACGCCGGGCCGAGGTGCAGGGCGCCAACGCGCTGGGCGACGGCTATCTTCACTTCATCCCCTATGAATATCGATGGGACGGCGATTACCTGCAGCGGCTGCTGCGGACCAAAGCCGCGGTGATCGAGCATCGAGACCAGATTGCGCCCGATGTGTATTCCATCCTGGATGCCTTCGCGCGCGGCGTGAACGAATACATCGGCGAGCATCGGGCCGCCATTCCGGCATGGATCGATTCGGTCTCCGCGGAGGATATCGAGGCCCTGGAGCGCAGCAACTACATGCGGTTTTACAGCATCCACGACGCTCTTTCCAAGATCGAGGGAAAGATCACCGAGTTCCCGGACTTCGGCTCCAATCAGTGGGCCATCTCGCCCGGCCGCTCGGCGAATGGACGAATCATCCACGTGGAACATACGCACATGCCGTGGGCGAACCGGTTCCAGAACTATGAGGCGCACCTCATCGTACCGGAGAAGCTGGACGCGGCAGGCATTAGCTGGTTCGGCAGCCCGGTGTTTCTCGACGGCTTCAACGACAAGATCACGTGGTCGGCGACTTGGAACGAGCCGAACATGTCCGATGTCTACGAAGAGAGAATCAACCCTGCCAACCCCCTCCAGTACTTTTATGAGGGCCAGTGGCGGGATATTCGGGTCGAGAAGGCCACGTTCCGGGTGAAAGGCGCGAAGGGCATGGAGACGGTCACGCTGCCGCTCTACTATACCCACCACGGCCCCATCGTAAGCTTCGATAAACAGCGGAACCGCGCGTACTCCGTGAAGCTGCCCAATTTCGACGGCGTCAATTACGCCACCGGCCTGTATCGCGTCATGAAATCCCGCAACCTGACGGAGTTCAAGGCCGCTCTCGCCCTTCAGCTCATACCGCGTTGGAACTTCTTGTATTCCGATTCCCAGAACATTTATTGGGTGCACAACGGAAACGTGGCGCGCCGCGCGGACGGATACGACTGGAGCAAGCCGGTTCCCGGGTGGACCAAAGCCACCGAGTGGGGGCCCTACCTGCCGTTTCAGGACTACCCTCAGCTCGCGAATCCGCCGTCGGGCTTTCTGCAAAACTGCAATAACCCGCCGTGGGTGGTCACCAGAAACTCGGGATTGAAGCCGCTCGATCCGGCCCCTTGGTACCTGCGGGCCACCCCCAAGGCGAACGCGGGCGAGGAAGCGTTGAACACGCGCGGCGAGAGGCTCTTCCAGGTGCTCACCCAGGACCGTAGGTTCACGCTGGCCGATATGACCGAGCTGGCCTTTGACACCTGGATCGTTCCGTCCGAGGTCATCGTTCCGCTGCTCGAACGCGCTTGGGCGCGGTCGCCCAGCCCGGCCCCCAATGTCTTGCGGGCCATGGACCTGATCCGCCGCTGGGATCGCCGGTCGAGCGTGGAATCCACGGCTTACCCGTACATCTATTTCTGGGGCGAAAGCTACCGGGACCTGTATTCGGCCGCGAAGTTTGAGCGTTTCATCAGCTACGAACGAAAGCGGAAGATCGACCTCGATTCGCCAACTGAGCAGGATATGGCGCTAAAGGCTCTGGAAAAAGCGGTGCAGCGCATCCAGGCCACCTATGGAAAGCCGGAGGTCCGCTGGGGCGATATCAACGTGGTGGTCCGGGGCGGCACGTTCCCCTTAGGGGGCACGGGCCTGTATGATGTCCTGCATCCGGATGATGGGCCAATGGAGAGCAACGGCCAGATCCATTGTAACGACGGCTGGGGCGATCTCCTGATCGTGATGGAAGGCAGCCCAAAACAGGTTTGGAGCTTGCTTCCCTATGGGGAATCTCAGCGCCCGTCCTCGCCGCACTACAATGACATGGCGAAGCTGCACAGCCAAGGCCGGACGAAGCGGTTTTGGTTCAGCTCCAGCGAGATTCTAGCGCACACGGAATCCGTATGGGGCGACCGCAAGCGGTTGAGGACGCTCGCAGACGGTTCCGCGAAGAAACAATGACGCCTGGTTTTGCCACGTTATCGCGTGGGCGCCGCGGATTGCGGACGCAAGATGGAGGTATTACCCTGAAATCCGAAGTTGGACCGAGGCACGAGTACGTGTAGTAAGATCGACCAGATACTTTGTATCAGGGCACGGCTTGAGCCGTGCCGCAGAGCGGGGGGATCCAATGGCTTTAGCCCCTGCGCTTCTGCTCGAGGCTTCCGCGTGACGGTCGCGATTCCACAGAGGCTAAAGCCCAAAGTTTTTTCGAATCGGTTCGGCACGACTGAAGTCGTGCCCTGATACAAAGCCCGTTTCTTCGGCGAATTTGTCCTGTGGAAGTGCAACTTCGCCGAAGTTTCAGGATTACAATGGCGCAACAGGAGGAATGAAAGATGAACCGCAGACAGATGATGATCCTTTCCGGCGCGGCGCTCGCCTCAAACGGGGCGGCCGCGCCCTCGCCGCAAGTATCCGCCCAGGCCTCCGCGGCGAATGTCGGCTGGATGCGGACCGCCAGAGTGTTCCTCATCGACGCCTACGAGCCTCCGTTCGCTACCGTGCTGGAATACGACGCGAAGGCGCTGGCCGAGACCATGGTTCGGATGAACGCCAACACCGTGCGTATCGCGACCATGGGGAAATACGCCCTGATCCAGGGGGTTCGGTTCTCGCCGCACCCGGAACTCGGAAATCGCGACATTCTGGCCGAAACCATCGCCGCTTGTCAGCCGCGCGGCATCCGCGTGGTGCCCTACATTTCCACCGGCCACAAACTCGCTTGGACCATGGTCACGAAAGACTACCCCGAGTATGCGCAGAGGACCACCCCCGGCGGCGGACCGGCCAGGAGCCACTTCTAC
Source organism: Bryobacteraceae bacterium (assembly GCA_050012095.1). Classification (GTDB taxonomy): domain Bacteria; phylum Acidobacteriota; class Terriglobia; order Bryobacterales; family Bryobacteraceae; genus BOG-224. The sequence goes on from JBEKHV010000001.1 coordinate 203,387, forward strand.
GTCGGGGAGGACCATGGTACGGTCTGCTGGAACACGCCCTATCGCCAGGCTTATCTCGATCTGGTGGAGCACGTGGTCCGCGACTACGACGTCGCGGGCATGTATTTCGATCGCTGGGTCACGTCATATTTCTGGCCGGGGCGGCAAGTCTGTTATTGCGATGGCTGTCGCAACGGGTTCCGCAAAGCGACCGGACTGGAGTTGCCCTGGCGCGAAGATGGCGGCTACACTTCAGCCGAGCTCGCCGCGACCGGCCGCTATCACGCTTGGTTGCAGGAGGAGCTGGTCGATCTCGTCTTGCAGGTGCGCAAGATCGTGAAATCGCATAAAGACGTTCCGATGATTTACAACATCAATAATCCGCAAGCGATGGCCGGCCAGGATCCCCGCATTCGCGAAGCCAACGACGCCTTTCTCTACGAGCGCGGCAACAGCATTCTGGAGCGGGCCGAGGGGGTCAGTTTGGCGCGCGCTTCCGGCATGGGCGTGTGGCCATACGTGGGCGAGTACAACAACTGGCCTCGCGCCATCTACAACGCCTTCGATTTTGAACAGCAGATCTTCACCACCTCCATGTTTGGCGGCGCGCCGATTCTCGCCTTGCCCTGGGGTTACGTCCAGCACGCCGCCAACCGCCGCTTTGTGGAGTACCCCTTCGAGGTCATGAAGAGCCACGAACGGGAATTCGCGCTTCCCAATTACCCCTACGCCGCCGTGGTCTACGCATACCGGACCCCGCCGGGACACGCTCAGACGGGCACTTGGTGGCGGATGGACGTGCGCACGTCGACTTTGGGGGCCTTCGCGGCGCTTCTGTACGGGCACGTGCAAGTCTCCTCGGTGGACGAGACCCTCCTGGACGATGCCGAAAGGCTCGCGGCTTACAAGGTCCTGTACCTCGCCGACGTAACGTCCCTTTCGGAAACGCGCCTCGCCAACGTCAAGAGATTCGTTCGCGAAGGCGGCGGGCTGGTGGCAAGCTACGCCACCTCGCTGTTCGACGCGACTCGGGCGGCCAATCGGCTCGACCGCTTCGGGCTGGAAGAGGTGATCCGCGTGGCGCCCTTCCAACCGCCCAAAGAGCTGGCGGATCTCATCGCCAATTACAGCTCGAACACTGGCGGCCCGTACGATCTTTACCTGGCCGACCGCCAGCGCCCCGACCCGCAGGCGCTGACGCCGCTGTGGCATTACCTGCCGGTCAAGGCTCTCGATGGCGGCGAGGTGTGGAAGGAGATTGTCACCGGCGACGGCCTGCGGCCGATCCTGCCCGGCGTGATCGTGTCGCGCTATGGCAAGGGCTGCGCCGTCTACTGCGCCTCCGCGTTAGAGAGCTTGTTCGTGCAACAGAACAGCAGCGCGGTTGGAGAGATGGTGCGCGCCCTGGTGGCCAAGGCGGCCTCCGAGCCGCCGCCGTACGAGATCGAAGCGCCCTCGGCGCTGATTGCGAACCTCACGGCGAAAGATAACGTCCTGGTGCTCCACCTGACAAACTGGACCGGCGACAAAATGGAGCGCGCGGGAGCGAATGAGTACTACCTGGCGCCCGTGGAAAACGTTCGTGTCCGGCTGGCGATACCGGCGGGCAAGCGGGTGCGGAGCGTCGCGATGCTGGTGAAAGCGCCCTACAAGCAGGAGCAAAAAGGCCCGACTCTCGAAGTGGTAATTCCGCGCGTGGAAGCCTACCAGGGGGTACGAGTGGAGATGGGGTAAAGGGGGCATTTTCTGGGTGCGCTTGAAGAAATGCCGCTGTCCCCTTTTCGGCCTGAATCGGCCCTCGGGTCGCGTCCCTGCGTTGCCCCTGGCCGGATGGGCCGGTTTCGATCACAACGCATCTAAAATTCCCATTCGATTGAATCCACGCCACATCCATTCCACTTCCGCCATCCCCTGGCGCGCCTTCCTGCTACCCTGGAGCCGGGCGCTGATGTCGGGTTGGCTCCCCGTCGAAAGCCCCCGGGCCGCGCCGGTCCCCTCAAATCTAACTGTCTGGAAATCAATGGCTTGTGATAAGGATTGGGTTCGTTTCGCAAAATATTGAATCGGCATGTCAGCCGGCCCGCGCGCTTTCCATCCAGCCGCGCCGGTCTGGCGGATATCGAAATGGGGCGCGCCCGGCGGCGTCTGCCGCAATCGTACCGAGTCCGCGGCACAAAGGAATCTCCGTAGTGGAATCAAGGGGTTATGGTTGCGATTGGGTTCGTTTCGCAAGATATCACGTCGGGATCGAAGTCGCCCCCGTCTCCTCCCTCGGCCCGCGCCGGCCGCCGGACCGCCAAGGCTCGCGGAGTCTAGGTTCCACCCAGTCAGCCGGTTCACTCAATATGAATGCTCCTGAAATCAACGGCTTGGCGCCTGAATGGGTTCGTTTCGTAATTTGTGCAACCGGGCTTTCAGCCTGTCTGAACGAAGACTGTGGATCTAGTCCGTTGAAGAAGGCATCGAGACCCAAGGTGCGGACGAATATTTCCGGCCGATACGGCAAGTGGGCGAGTTTGGCGGCGTCCGCTACAATCGTACTTACCGCTGCCCAAAGGAATCTCCGTGACAGGTAACGAAATCCGCCAGCGCTTTCTCGACTTCTTCGCCCAGCGGGGGCACCGCGTAGTTCCCAGCTCGTCGCTGGTCCCGGCCAACGACCCCACCCTCCTGTTCACGAACGCGGGCATGAACCAGTTCAAGGACGTGTTCCTGGGCCTCGAAAAGCGCAGCTATTCCCGCGCCGCCAGCTCGCAGAAATGCGTGCGCGCGGGCGGCAAGCACAACGACCTCGAAAACGTCGGATATACGAGCCGCCATCACACGTTTTTCGAGATGCTGGGCAATTTCTCGTTCGGCGATTACTTCAAGTCCGACGCCATCGAGTTCGCCTGGGACCTCATCACCAAGGATTACGGCCTGCCGAAGGACAAGTTATACGTCACCGTCTTCCGCGAGGACGACGATGCCGAACGGCTCTGGCGCGAAGTGGCCGGCGTGCCCGCCAGCCGCATCTTCCGCCTCGACGAGAAGGACAATTTCTGGCAGATGGGCGAGACCGGGCCGTGCGGTCCGTGCTCGGAGATCCACTACGATCTCGGCCCGGAGGCGGCCGAGCCGGGACGCGAAACCGAGGCGTTTCCGAGCGACGCCGGCGGGCGCTTCGTCGAGATCTGGAACCTCGTATTCATGCAGTTCAACCGCGACTCGAACGGCGTCCTCACGCCGCTGCCGCGCCCATCCATCGACACCGGCATGGGCCTGGAGCGCGTCGCGGCCGTGTTGCAAGGGAAACTTTCCAACTACGATACGGACCTGATCCGACCCATCATCGCGCGGGAGGAGGAGCTGTTCGGCGTGGCGTACGGGGCCGAGGCGCGGAACGACGCCGCGCTGCGCATCGCCGCCGATCACGCGCGCGCCGCGGCGTTCCTGATCCACGACGGCGTGCTGCCGGCCAACGAGGGCCGCGGCTACGTGCTGCGCAAGATCATGCGCCGCGCCCTGCGGAACGTGCGGCTCATGGGCGTGGAGGAGCCGTTCCTCTATCAGCTCACCGGCTTCGTGGCGGAGCTGATGCAATCCGCGTATCCGGAAATGCTGGAGAGCATACAGCGCGTGGCGCGCGTGGTGAAGGACGAAGAGCGCCGCTACGCCACCACGTTCCTGGAGGCTGAAAAGCAATTCAACGAAGCAGTCGCCTCCGTGGCGGGCCGTACTATTCCCGGCGCGGTTTCCTTCAAGCTCTACGACACGTATGGCCTGGCGCTCGACGAGCAGGAGGAAATGGCGCGCGAGCACGGGCTGGCGATTGACCGCGCGGGATTCGAGCGCGAGATGGAAGGCCAGCGCGAGCGCGCGCGGGCAAGCTGGAAGGGCGCGGAGAAGGGCGCCGTGGCGCCGGCCTATCAGGCGCTGCTGGAGCGCGGGAGAACCAAGTTCCTAGGCTATTCCCAAACGGAAGCGGTTTCGCGCGTCGTCGGATTGCTGGTGGACAAGCAGCTCGTGGAGGAAGTCCCGGCGGGCGCGAAGGTGGAACTCGTGCTCGACCAGACGCCGTTTTACGCCGAAGCTGGAGGGCAGGTGGGCGACCGCGGCGCGCTGTATCGGGCGTCCGGGGAAAAGGCGGCGGACGTGGAGACGGCCTTTCCGTGCGTCCCCGGGCTCACAGCGCACCGCATCACGACGCACGCGCCCATCCACGCGGGAGACGCGCTGCGCGCCGAGGTGGCCGCGCCGCTGCGCGACTCGACGCGCCGCAACCATACCGCCACGCACCTGCTGCACGCCGCGTTGCGCCAGACGCTGGGCGGGCACGTCAAGCAGGCGGGGAGCGTGGTGGACCCCGGCCGCCTGCGCTTCGATTTCACGCACTACGCCGCCATGGACCGCGCGGAAATCGAAGAAGTCGAGCGCATCGTCAACGCGCAAATCCGGAAGAACACGCCGGTCGAGACCGACGTCATGGCGCTCGATCGGGCGCTCGAAACCGGGGCGATGGCGCTGTTCGGCGAGAAGTACGGCGCGGAGGTGCGCGTGGTTTCCGTGCCGGGTTTCAGCCGGGAGTTGTGCGGCGGCACCCACGTCGGCCGCACCGGCGATATCGCCGTCTGCAAGATCGTTTATGAAGGGAGCATTTCGGCCGGCGTGCGGCGCATCGAGGCCGTCACGGGCGAGGGGGCTTTTCGCCAATTCCAGGAATCGAGCGACGCGTTGCGGCGGATCGGCGACATGGTGCGCGCCCCGGAGCCGGAACTGGTCGAGCACCTGGAGAAGATGCTGGCCCAAGAGCGCTCGCTCGAAAAGCAAGTCGAGCACCTGAAGAGCAAGCTGGCGCAAGCCGCGGCCGGGGCGCTCGAAGCGCAGGCCCGCACGTCCCACGGCGTCAAGCTGCTGGCCGCCCGTGTGGACGGCATGGACCGCCAGCAGATGCGCGCGCTGGCCGATTCCCTGCGCAACAAATGGAAAAGCGCCGTGGTGGCGCTGGCGTCGGTTGAAGACGGGGTCGTCTCTATCGTCATGGCCGTGACCAAGGACTTGACCGCCAAGCTACATGCGGGCAAGCTGGCTGGCGCGGTGGCGCAAGCCGTGGGCGGCAAAGGCGGGGGCCGGCCGGACATGGCGGAGGGCGGCGGAAAAGACGCCTCCGCGATCGATGCGGCTTTGGAAGCCGTGTACCGCGAAGTCGAAAGCAAGCTGTGATGTTGTGGGGCAGGTAGCCAACCTGCGGCCGATTGTCAATCGGCCTCGCGAGGGCGGTTAACAACCGCCCGCAGGATGCCATCCTGCCCCACAAAGCAAGCAAGTTGTGAAGGTGACCGGGGCCTATGACCGTCGGTTTCTATTCGCCGCTGCCTCCGGCGCGCACCGGCGTGGCCGATTACTCCGCCGCGCTGCTGGCGGAACTGCGCCGCCATGGGCGCGTCGAGGTGGCGCCCGAACGGTGCGACGTGGCGCTCTACCATTTGGGCAACAACCCCCTGCACGCGGACGCCTACCGGCGCGCGCTGGAGCGGCCCGGCGTGGTGGCGCTGCACGACGCCGTCTTGCACCATTTCCTGCTGGGGCATCTCGATGAACGGCGGTACGTCGAGGAGTTCGTTTACAACTATGGCGAGTGGAACCGCCCCTTGGCGCGGGCGCTGTGGGCCGGCCGCGCCGCATCGGCTTCCGACAGCCGGTACTTCGAGTTCCCCATGCTGCGGAGAGCGCTGGAGCGGGCGCGCGCGATCGTGGTTCACAATCCGGAAGCGGCGCGCATGGTGGAACAGGCCCTTCAGCCAATCGGGTTGCAGGTCTGCCCCCCGATCGTCGAGATCCCTCACCTGTACCAGCCGCCATCGCCGCCGCCGGCCGAGTCGTCGGCTGTCCGCTACCGCCAGAGCCTGGGCGTGGAGCCGGGCGCGTTCCTGTTGGGCGTCTTCGGCTACTTGCGCGAATCCAAGCGCCTGATTCCCGTTCTGGAGGTCTTCTCGGAGCTGCGGCGCGAGATCCCGCGCCTGGCGCTGCTGGTGGCCGGCGATTTCGTTTCCAACGATCTGGACCGCGCGGCGGCGCCGTTGCTCGCCGCGCCTGGCGTCGTGCGGCGCCCGTACCTCCCCGAAGCCGAGTTCTGGCTCGCGGCGGCCGCGGTGGACGCCTGCATCAACTTGCGCTACCCTTCCGCGGGCGAGACCTCCGGGATTACCATCCGCCTCATGGGCCTGGGCAAGCCGGTCCTGGTGACGGACTCGCCCGCGCACGAGCGCTTTCCCGAAGACGCCTGCGTACGCATCGCGCCGGGCCTGCCGGAGCGGGAGTCCTTGCGGCAGCACCTCCGTTTGCTACCATTGGTGGCGGACGCGGCCGCCGCTATTGGCCGCCGGGGCGCCGCTCACGTTCACGAACGTCACGGGGCGGAGCGGACCGCGAAACAATATTGGGATTTATTGTGCGATTGTTGTTCCTGATCGCGTGGGCGTACGCGGCGCTCGCCGCGGCGCCCGCCATCAAGCGCTTGCATGTGCAGATTCCCATGCGGGATGGGACGCGCCTCTCCGCCAACGTCTTCCTGCCGTCCGATCGCGGCCGCGCGCCCGCGATCCTGGAACGCACGCCCTACGGCAAGGGCGCGGACATCACGGTCAACTACCAGGCCTTCGTGGATCGAGGCTACGCCGTAGTGGCTCAGGACGTCCGCGGCCGCTACGAATCCGAAGGCGTGTTCGACCCGCTGACGCAGGAGCCTTCCGACGGCGACGACACGCTGACCTGGATCGCGCGGCAGCCCTGGTGCGACGGCAAAATCGGCATGATGGGCGGCTCCTACCGCGGCATCGTGCAATGGGACGCCGCCACCCGCAACAACCCGCACCTCAAGGCCATCTTCCCGGTGGTCTCCGGGTGGGACGATTACCGCGACCGCTTTTACTCCACGGGCGGCGCCATGAAACTGGGCAACCGGCTCGAATGGATGGCGGAGAACCTGAAGGTGGCGGGCTATCATCCGGATTTCGCCAGCTACGTGTTGCACCTGCCCCTGCGCACCGCCGACGTGGCCGCCACCGGCCGTCTCACGGCGATGTATCGAAAAGCGATGGACCACCCGGCCTTCGATTCGTTCTGGCGGGCCATCAGCATCCGCGAACGGATTCAGGAGATTCGCGTTCCCGTGTATTCCGTGGGCGGCTGGTATGACAACTACGTGGAGAGCGACCTGGAAGCGTTCGCCGCGCTGCGCAAGATTTCCGGAGTGAACCGGCTTCTGGTCGGTCCCTGGCCGCACAACATGTCCTACAAATTCCGGGACGCCGATTTCGGACCGGACTCCCAGGTCCCCGTGCGCGCGCTGCAATTGGCCTGGTTCGACCGCTGGTTGAAAGGGACGGATTCGCCGGCGCTGTCCTCTCCGCCGCTGAAGATCTTCGTCATGGGTTCCAACCAGTGGCGGGAAGAGCGCCAGTGGCCGCCCGCCCAAGCCCGGCCCCGCGCGTTCTACTTGGGGGGCGCGGGCGGCGCCAACACGCTGAACGGCAATGGCCGGCTGACGGATGCGCCTCCGGCGGCCGCCGCCAGCGATCGCTTCGTCTTCGACCCCCTCAACCCGGCTCCGACGCGCGGCGGCGCGGTGTGCTGCAACCCGCTGGTGTTCCCGTGGGGACCGATGGACCAGCGTCCCGTGGAAGCGCGGCGGGACGTGCTGGTCTACACCACCCGGCCGCTGGCGGAAGACGTGGAAGCCATCGGGCCGGTGACGGTGACGCTGTACGCTTCAACCAGCGCCCGGGACACGGACTTCACCGCCAAACTGGTGGACGTCGCGCCGGATGGCTACGCGCGCAACCTGACGGACGGCATCCTGCGCCTAAGGTACCGCAACTCTTTGGAGCGGCCGGAGCTGGCCAATCCCGGCGAGGTCTACCGCATCGCGATCGATGCGGGCGTAACGGCCAACGTCTTTCTGAAGCGCCACCGCATCCGCCTGGAGATTTCCAGCAGCGACTTCCCGCGTTTCGACCGCAACTCCAACACGGGCGGCCGGATCGCGGACGAGACCCGGCTCCTGAAGGCCAGCCAGACCGTGTACCACGATCGCGAGCGCCCGTCGCAGTTGGTGTTGCTGACAATGCCGGCCAAATCGGAAGAACCGCCGGTTCCCATTACCCGCCGTTCCAGCCCGCTCCCACCACGCTCCGGGTTCCGGGCGAAGTAGCGGCCCGCGCTCTTGTTCGCGCTCTCGCGACCGTGACCTGCTGTTTTCTTTTGCGGCAATTTGTTAGATTACTTTTGAATCGCATGGCGAACGTTGCCAGCGGCTCGAGCTCTCGCCAGCCGGAGGGTAGTCCCGGTTGCGGCGAAGCAGTTCGACGCGCGCTTGTTTTCTGTTTGCTTCTTTTCCCGATATATTTCTTATCTGGTCAGGCTGCGAAGGACATCACCATTTCAGGAACGGTGGTGAACTCCGCCACCGGCGGGCCCATCTCCGGCGCGTTGGTGATTCTGTATCCCGGAACGCGCCGCGAAGCGCTCGGATCCGAACAAGACCAAGCCCCGGCAGGGACGCGTCTTCGGGCTCTCGTACCAGGAACCGGCCCACCCGGGCGCGCGCTCACGGATCTGGCCGGCAAGTTTTCGTTTTCCCTGCCGGCCCCTCCGTTCGCCCGGATCGAAAGCTCGCGCCGCGGATTCCAGTCCGAGAGCGGAGGCGACACGAACATGGTCGGATTGAGCGGGGAGGATCTCGAAAAAGACGCGGATGTGACCATCAAGCTCGTTCCGGCCGCCGCAGTCGAGGGGAAGGTGGTGAATGAAGACGGAGAACCGCTGCCCGGCGCTACGGTTCAACTGGTCAGCGTGACCATCGCAGGGGGCCGCCGAATCACCCGGTCCGGGTTCACCGCGATCACCAACGATCTCGGGGAGTTCCGGCTGTGGCATCTGCCTGCTGGACTGGACTATCTGAAACTGTTCGGGCGGCGTGGAGAGGCATGGGGCGCCGGCGCAATTCCGGCGGTGGCGTTTCCGGATGAATCGTATGGGCCGGTTTATTACCCAGCGGCGCCTAGCCTGGCCGCTGCCCAGCCCTTGCAGATCCGGGCAGGAGAGACCATCCGCGCCGATTTCGCCGTCCAAGCCCGCAAGGCCTACAAGATTTGGGGGACGATCGGGAACGCGCCAGCGGGCGTTGTACCCACCATCCGGCTGTTGCGTGACGACGACGATGTTGGCGGACGGATACTGTTCAGCACGTCTACCCACACGTTCGAAGCGGCGGACGTGACGCCGGGCGCGTACACCATCCAGGCCTACGCCACCCAGTCGGCCGACAGGTGGTTCGGCGAAATGGTGGTTACGGTGGGCGAGGGCGACGTCTCAGGGGTCGATATTTCCATGAGCACGGGGGTGGACGTCAAAGGCACGATTCAGTTTCCGTCGGCGGATTCCGATTCCGGGCGGCCCCGGTTTGTACTCGTGCAGGCGCAAAATAACAATCCGAGCCGCCTCCCGTTCCGGACCGACGTCAACGCGCGGACCGTCGATGCGGCCGGCAACTTCACGTTGAATCACCTTCTTCCCGGCGTTTACACCCTCACCGTGACCCCGGGATCCGGATATGTGGCGTCCGCATGGCTTGGCGCGGACGACGTGTTGGCTAGCGGACTCACTATCGGCGTGGAAGCCCCGGCCGATACGTTGCAGATCGTCCTGAAAACCGGCGGCGGACAGATTGATGGAACAGTCGAGGGCCAAACTCCAGACGAGTCGGCCACGGTAGTCGCCGTGCGGCGCTACGGTTCCTCTATTATTCCGGCCGTCATTTCCGCAGACCCGGATGGTTTGTTTGAAGCCGACGACCTTGCTCCGGGAGACTATAGGATTTACGCTTGGCCTGCCTCGCGCCAGGTGGAGTATTACTCGCCGGCCGCTCTGGAAGCGCTGTCGAGCACGGCGGTTTCCATTTCGCTCGCGCCAAACGCCCAGGGACACGTCTCCGTCAAGCTGGCCCGGGAGAATCACCCATGATCCGGCTGGTCCTGCTGCTTTTGTGGGCACTGCCGGGCGCGGAAGCGTACACCATCTCCGGCACGGTGGTCCACGGAACCACGGGAGTTCCGCTCGGCAAGGCGCATGTTTTTCTCGCGCCCGCTGAAGGCGGGACGCCGCCTTTGACGGTGACAACGGGTTCGGACGGAGCATTCCGTTTCGAGGGCCTGAAGGCCGGCAAGTACGGTCTTTCGGCGGAGCGGCTCGGCTTTGTGCGTCAGGCTTACATGCAGCGTGCCCTATACCAGCAGTATTCCACGGCGGTAGTCGTCGGCGAGAACGAGACCGCCGACCATCTGGTTTTCCGCATGATCCCCGGCGCGGCCATCAGCGGAGTGGTGCGCGATACGCAAGCGGAGCCAGTCCCCCAGCTAACCGTCCAGGCCTACCGTGTTGTGGGGTCAGGCAACCAACGGCATGCTCAAATGCTCGGAAAGGCGGCGACCGACGACCGCGGATACTTTCGTCTTCCCTTTCTGGCCGCCGGTTCTTACGTACTCGCATTCGGCCCCAGCGCGTGGCGATATGCGGATGCCATGCAAGCCGAAGAGTTGTCGTACCCAGTCACGTTCTATCCCAGCGCCTCCGACTCCGGCAAAGCCGATCTGATCCATCTCAAGGCTGGCGAAGAAGCGCGGGCCGATCTCATGATCGCCCCCTTGCCGGCCGTGCGAGTAGAGGGCGTGGTGGAGCCTGAAGACCCGGCAGTCAGGCGAATCGTAAGCGTTCGCGCCAGGGGCCCATTCGGGAGCGAATTCTACGTGGGCGAATCGTTGTACGCGACAGGTACGTTCACCTTCGAACACGTCCCGGCGGGCGACTATCTTTTCACCCTTTGGGAGGGCACAACCAAGCTTCTCGCGTACCAGACAGTGAAACTCGCGGCGCCCACGACCAGGGTGACGCTGGGCGAAGTACCCTCCGCCAAAGTCTCCGTCAAGGTCGATATGCTGGGCGTGCCGAGGAACCCTGGCATTCATCCGCGCGTGACGCTGAACCGGGACGAGGGCGGATGGCTTGCTGCGCGAACCTTGGGCGAAGACGGACTCTGCGAATTCGCGGCTGTGCCGGCCGGCCGATACCAAGTCCTCGTGTACCAGGGCCGGGAACTGGCTATCGTCTCCCTGGCTGCTCGGGGCGCGCAGCTATCCGCCGGCTTCGTCGATATCCCCGAGTCGGGATCGGTGGAGTTGACCGTGGCCGTGGATTCCAACGCCACGGACTTGAACGGCCGGGTTTTTCGCGGCGACCGGCCGGAAGCCGGCGTCCTCGTGATGCTGGCTCCACGCACGGGCTGGGAGAATCCCGGCCCGATTCGATTCGATCAGAGCGACAGCGACGGCACCTTCGCCTTCCGCGGGGTTTCGGAAGGCGATTTTTTGCTGTTCGCCTTCGACGAGGGAGAGCCCTACGACTACATCGACCCAGAAGTCATCCGGGCTCTGCTTCCCACGGCCCAGCCCGTAAGGGTCACGGGTCTGCCCGGCCAAACAGTTCGCCTTGTGATCCCGGCGAAATGAGTCGAGCCGCTTCGCGCGCCCGGTTTGACGCGCCGCCTTTCCGCGCGGTATCTTGCAGGTAGATCCTGCCATGGGGCGCGGTAGCCAAGTGGTAAGGCAAAGGTCTGCAAAACCTTTATTCGTCGGTTCGATCCCGACCCGCGCCTCCAGTTTGCAGTCCACAATCCACTTGCCATCAGGCCGTTTTCCGTGCGCGCCGCTTGGGCGCTCCGCGCTGCGTCTTCTGGTTGCATGCGGTAGTAGTGGGTGATAACCTGAGTGGCGATGAAGCGGCAGGATAGCCAAAGAGGAAATCCTGGTTATTACTTTCACACGGTGTTTCGGAGCGCTTTGTAGCCCCGACAGAAGACAAGCCAAGGAGATGTGAGCATGAAAAAAGAGTGTGTATTCGCAATGTTCGTTTTTGCCGTAGGCGTCGCATACGCTCAGCAGGGCGGCGCTCAGCAAGGCGGGGCTCAGCAAGGCGCGCAGCCAGGCGCTCAGCGAGGCGGCGGCCGGCAGGGCGGCGGCGGTGGTGGACCGCGAGAGATTGGGCCGCAACCGCCGGTGGTGACTCCAGGCAGTCCGAGCACGGCTCCGTCGGATGCCATCGTTTTGTTTAACGGGAAGGACAATACCGGTTGGACCAGGATGGACGGAACGCCGTCGCACTGCACGGTCGCGGACGGCGTAATGAGCTGCCGCACCGGCGCCCTCGACACCCAGAGCGCCGAGAAGTTCAGCGATGCGCAGATCCACGTGGAGTTCAATGTTCCGCTCGAAGCCGACGCGCATGGCCAGGCGCGCTCGAACAGCGGCATCGTGCTCCAAGGCCGGTACGAGATTCAGATTCTGGACTCCTACCAGAACGCGACGTACGCCAACGGTTCCTGCGGCGCGCTTTATGGACAATTCGCGCCGGAGGTGAACGCTTGCCGGCCGCCCGAACAGTGGCAGAGCTACGACATGGTTTTTCATGCGCCGCGTTGCGCTGCCGGCAGCACCACCCCGGAGCCGGGCAGCCTCACGATCTTTCACAACGGCGTCCTGATCCAGGATCATGTCCCGGTGCGGGGACGAGGTTGCGAGATCGAGGGGCCGCTCGTGCTCCAGGACCATGGACGTGAGGCAGGCCGGAAGATCGCGGAGAACCCAGGGATCGAAGTGGGCGCCCCGGATACGACCACGAGATTCCGCAACATCTGGATGCGCCGAATCCCCCAGACGGAGCCCCCGAACCCGGTGGCGCCGGCTGCCCCGGCTCCGGGCAGGTAGCGCCGCCCGTCGTGAGTACAGATCAATGGCGCGGCGCGGCCGCTGGAGGCGCGGGAGTTTGCCCAGCGTCCGCGGCGGCGGCCGGGCCGCTCCCCTCGTCGACCTCCGGCTTGTCTATGTAGTGCACGATGAGTGAGATTCGGCGGTTGGAAGGGTCTTCCGGGGCGTCGAGCTTGCGCAGGCGCTGGTCGGCGTAGCCTCGGATCTGCGTCACCTGCCGCAGCCCCAGGCCGGATTGCTGCATGGTGCGGCGCGCCGCGTTGGCGCGGTCGGCGGAAAGCTCCCAGTTGCTGTAGTTCCCGCCGCCGACGTACGGCCGGGCGTCGGTGTGGCCTTCGATCGAAATCGTGTTCGGAAGCTGTCCGAGTTCCTTGGCCAGCATGGTCAGGATGTCTTTGCCATCTTCGCTTGGATCGGAGACGCCGCTGGGGAAGAACGTCCCCTTTTCGGTCTCCATCAGCTCGATTCGCAGACCCTCGGACGTGATCGTCATCTCGATCTGATTTTTGAGCTTCTCGAAGGCGGGCATCCTCTGTATGGCTTTCTGCAAGGCTTCTTTCAGCTCGGACATGTTGTCCTTGTTGACGGTGAAGCTGTCGCCGGTTCCCTCTCTTCCGCTGCCGATTCTTCGGGACGTGCCGGCAGGGTCGTTGAAATAGCCGGCCACGGCTTGCTGGATGGCCTTGCTGGTGTTCACGAGCCAAAGCACGATGAACAGGGCCATCAGGGCCGTCACGAAATCCGCATAGGCGACTTTCCATGCGCCGCCATGGCGGCCGGCATGCGCCGCCTGGCGCTTGACGACGATGGGGCGCGCGTGCGGCATCGGATCGCTTCCCTACGCGGCCGCCTTGGGCGCCGCGGGCGCGGCCGCCTGGGGCTGCCGGTTGCGGCACAGTTTTTCCAGTTCCAGGAACGTCGGCCGCACGTGGCCCGGCACGGCGCGCCGGCCCATCTCCACGGCCATGATCGGCGGCGTGCCCTTGATGAACGACATCATACACACCCGCAAAACCTGGTAGTAGCTGTTCTCCTCGTCCGCGGTCTTCGCCAGGTTGGATGCCACCGGCCCCACCAGGCCGTAGCAGAGCAGGACGCCCAGGAACGTGCCCACCAGCGCCGCGGCCACTTTGTGCCCGATCTCTTCCGGCGGACCGCCGAGAGCGCCCATGGTGATCACCACCCCCAGCACCGCCGCCACGATGCCGAGACCGGGCAGCGCGTCGGCCGTGACGCTCAGCGCCGCCACCGGCAGCGAGGCATCGTGGTGGTGGACGATCATGTCCGTTTCGATCATCTGGTCGAGATCGAACGGATCCACCACGCCGGCCGTGGCCGTGCGCATGGTGTCGCAAATGAATTGGCTGACGTGCGGATCTTTCATGATGGCCGGATGGGCGGAAAAAATCTTGCTTTTCGCGGGTTCCTCGAGATCCGCTTCCACGGCCGCCAGCCCGTCCTTGCGCGCGCGGTTGAACAGATCGTAGAGCATCTTCATGGATTCCAGGTAGCGCGGCTTGGTGAACGGCGATCCTTGGAGAACGCCGCGGAGGCTTTCGAGAATCTTCTTCAGGACATGCGGCGGATTGGCGATGAGCAGCGTCCCAAAGGCTGCGCCGCCGATGATGAGCAACTCGGCCGGTTGCAGCAGGACCGTCAGATTGCCCTTCTCCATCAGGTAGCCGGTGGCAATCGCCACGAAAACCACCACAATGCCGATAATCGGAAACATTCGTTCGCCTCGTCGAACCAGACCGTGACCAACCGCTTGCTTTCTCGAACTACCGCGTAATCCAGCGTCTGCGGCGGTTGCCAACCGCCGCGCAGGATGCCATCCTGCCCCACAACGGCGCGCGCCTCGGCTATTTCACTACCACGTTGCCGTCTCCCGTTTGAACGCTCGTTTGGCGCGCCTCCTCCGCCCTCTGAACCAGTAGTTCCGGCGTGTCGCCGTCCCGTACGACGGTTCCGCCGGCCGATAACGCCGCCGCGAGGCGATCGCCCCACCACGGGATGGCCTCCAGGCTGGCTAGTTGTTTCAACTGTTGCGCGGTTCGCAAAAGCGCAGCCGCGCCGCATCCCGTCACCACGGCCAGGAACCGGCCTTCCCCCCAACGGCCCACCATGTCGCCAGGCCCCACGCTCAGCGAGAGAGTCTGGCCGGTCGCGTAGAGAACCGTGTTCACCGCATTGCGGCCGTTGGTGTGGAGTACATCGTCCAGGTTGTCCACGGCTATATCCAGGACGCCGAAAGGCACGCGGGACCCGGCGAAATCTTCCAGGGCGGCGCACAGGCGCGCCTCCAGCGCGGCGTGGCCGGGCAATCCCGTCGCGGCGTCGATCGACGTTTCTTCTTCCGAATCGCGCGCCGGGGCGGCTGCCGCGGGAAGAATCGCGCGGTGGTCGAAGCACTCCGCTGCGCCGACGATCATACCCTCCTCGTCGCGGATCGGGACGGCGCGCACGCGGACCGGAACGCGCTGCCCTTCCTTATGGAGCAGAAAAACATCGGCCTCCCTCGGCTGGCCGTCATGTATGGTCTGAGTCAGAGGGCACGCGCCGCCGCAAAGCGCGACGTTATTCCGGTTGCAGTGCATCAGCAGATTGTCCGCGCAATGACGTCCGACGACTTCCTGCCGCAAGTAGCCCGTGATTCTCTCGGCGCCGTCGCTCCACAAGACGATCTGGCGGTTGCGGTCCACCAGGTACACGCCGGCCGGGAGGCTCTCGAGAACAGATTTGTAGATCCAGTCCTGCTCCAGGAACATAGGGAAGGCTCGTATTCCCTATCGGCCGATTTGGCCGTCTCCTTCAGACCGGTTTGCCGTTTCGCGCGGGGCGCTCCCGGCCGATCATCGCGGCGGCGAAAGTTGTTAGAGTAGGGCCTGAGAGCTTGTCGCGGCGCCAAACGCAGGCGAAACCGCCTGCGCCACCACTCAATTTCAATCGCTACGCGCAGGCAGGAGAGCTATGTCGA
Source organism: Bryobacteraceae bacterium (assembly GCA_050012095.1). Taxonomy (GTDB): domain Bacteria; phylum Acidobacteriota; class Terriglobia; order Bryobacterales; family Bryobacteraceae; genus BOG-224. The sequence continues at coordinate 219,140 of JBEKHV010000001.1, forward strand.
TGAAAGTCGGTTTCTACGGTCACGTCCGCCAATACCACAATGTCCAGGCGGAGATCGACGCGAATGTGCGGGAGGTTCTGGAGTCGGGCCAGTTCGTCATGGGACCCATGCTGGCGCGGTTCGAGAAGGAACTGGCCGCCTACCATGGCATGAAGTACGCTGTCGGCGTCGGCAACGGAACCGACGCGCTGTGGTTATCGTTCCTGGCGCTGGGGATCGGACCGGGCGACGAGTGCATCACCACCGCCAATACCTTCTTCGCCACCGCCGAAGCCATCTGGATCGCCGGCGCCACGGCCGTCTTCGTGGACTCCGACCCGCGGACGCATTGCATCGACGCCTCGAAGATCGAGGCCGCCATCACGCCCGCCACCAAAGCGATCGTGCCGGTGCATCTTTACGGGCAGTGCGCGGATATGAGGGCCATACGCGCGATCGCGGAGAAGCGCGGGCTGCTGGTGGTGGAAGATAACGCGCAGGGGATCGGGGCCCGCGGCGACGGCTTCACGATCGGCGAGCTGAGCGACGCGGTTTGCATCAGCTTCATCATTCAGAAGAACCTGGGGTGCTTCGGCGATGGCGGCGCGGTGGTCACGAACAACGCCGCGGTGGACCGCGCGATCCGCAAATTGCGCAACCACGGATCGGACAAACGCTCCTGCCACACCATGGGCTACAACAGCCGCCTGGACGACCTTCAGGCGGGCGTCCTGAGCGCCAAGCTGAAGCACATCGACGAGTGGAACGGCTTCCGGAGGAAGTGGGCGGCCCGGTATACGGAACGGCTGCGGAGCGCGCGGCATATTACCCTTCCGCACGAAGCGCCTGGCTTTTATCACGTCTTTCACCTGTACGTGATCGAAACGAAGAAGGCTGCGCACCGCGACGCGCTGCTCGACTTCCTGAACGCGCACGGCGTCGACGCCAAGTGCCACTACCCGATCGCCATTCACCAGCAGGAGGGTTTTCCGTGGGGCAAACCGGCGCGCATCTCGGGCCCCATTCCCCACTCCGAACGCAACGCGGCCACCTGCGTTTCGCTGCCCATGTTTCCCGAGCTGACCGCCGAGGAAGTGGACTACGTAGCCGACCGGGTCCTGGAATGGGACCGCGCCGCGGGGGCCGCATGACGGGCAAGTATCGGGTGGCTGTCGTGGGCGCGGGCAAGCGCGGTATGCATCACGCCGCGGCGTTCCAAGCCAATAGCCGCTTTGAGGTGGCGGGCATCGGCGACGTGGACCGGTCCCGCGCGGAAGCGGCGGCGGCCAAGCTGGGCGTTGCAACGGTGAACACCGATCCGCGCGCCCTGGCCGCGGCCATTCGCCCGGATGTGTTCTGCTTCTGCACGCCGCCCCAGGTGCGCGCGGAGCTGGTGCGCGTGGGCATCGAGAGCGGGGCCAGGCTGATCGCCATGGAAAAACCGGTGGCGCTGACGAGCGCCGAGGGCTTCCGGATGCGCGACATGCTGCGGACGAGCGGCGTCAAGGCCGTGGTGAGCCATCAGCACCGCTACGGGGAACACTACCGGAAGGTGAAGGAGATCGTCGCCAGCGGGGCGCTGGGGCGCATCCACACCGTGTACGGGACGGCCACCGGCTGGATGATGCACATGCTCTCGCACCTGGTGGACTACGCGCGGTGGTTCAACGGCGAAGCCGAGGCGGAATGGGTCATGGCCCAGGCATCGGGCCGCGGGAAGCTGGAGGACATTCACCCGTCGCCGGATTACATCGCGGGCTTCATTCAATTCGCCAACGGCGTGCGCGGCGTGATGGAGTGCGGCGCGGGAGCGCCGGATGTGCCGGAGGTGGATTACTGGTGGCGGAAATGCCGCATCGGCGCGCAAGGCGTGGACGGTTTCGCGGAGACGCTGACGGGCGGCGGCTGGCGGGCCGTGACGAAGCAAGGCTCGTGGTCGGGCGGCGGCTCCATGAATTACGACCTCGACATGCCGCCCTACATCCAGGAGATGGCGGACTGGCTGGATGACAACGCGCGGGTCCATTCCTGCCATTTCGAGAGCGCCTACAAGGGCTTCGAAATCATGATGGGCTTCTGCCGATCGGTTGCGGAAGGCGGACAGATCGCGCTCCCGCTCTCTTCCGAAGCCGACGAGATGGCGCTGCTAAAGGCCGGCGTACCAAGCCGCCCGGCGCTGTTCTCGATGGCCGCGAACGCCAGGGAATATTAAAACATGTTTCGTTTTTGATACCGCCCGCAGGCGCTCCTCCAAAACACAAGAACGGCCACAGTAACCCGAGCCGATTACCTGTACTCTCAACGCAGTCAAAGGCTTACCGGAGTGGCGGAGACGCTGCCGCGGACCCCAGCGCGACGGCATCTGGAGGAGCCCGTTTGTGCGGGAAAGCCGACGGGACGTTTTTCAGGTCGAACTTAAAGCGCGAGCCGTTCCATCCCCCGCATACTCGCGTTCGATCTGTTCGAGCGTCTTTCCCTTGGTCTCGGGAACGCGCCATAACACGAACAGGAAACCGACGAAACAGATGGCCGAGTACAACCAGAAAGTTCGGGCGGCGCCCAGCGAAGCGTTCAATGAAGGGAAAGTGAAGGTCAGAATGAAACAGGCGACCCACAACGCCGAGACTGATACGGAAACCGCCGCGCCACGAATGCGGTTCGGGAAGATCTCCGAGATGAGTACCCATGTGACCGGCGCCAGAGACATGGCATAACACCCTATAGCGCCCAGCGTACAAACCAACACGGCGAGACCCGTAAGCCCTAAATAATAGGACAGCCCGAGCAACAAATGGCAAATCGCCACGCCCGCGCATCCCGCCAGCATCAGCGAGCGCCGCCCCAGACGATCCACAACGCCTAGCGCAACCAGCGTGAACGCCAGGTTGATGGCGCCGGTGATCACGATGTTGAATAGAATATCGCTCACGCCGTACCCCGCGTTGCGGTAGATCTCCTCGGCGTAATTGAAGATCACGTTGATCCCGCTCCACTGCTGGAGCACCGCCAGGAAGACGCCAATGCCGAGAATCTTCCTCATGCCGGGCGCGAACAGTTCCGCCCACCGGCTTTCCCGCGCTCGCCGTCCCGCTGTAGTTGCGACGTCGGCGAGCGCCTCCTCGGCGTACGCTTCGCCTCCGACGCGCGCCAAGATGCGCCGGGCGCGATCCTTCCGGCCCCGCAGCGCCAGCCACCGCGGACTCTCCGGGACAAGCAGCGCGCCAATCAGGAAGACGAGCGAAGGAGCGGCGACCGCGGTGAACATCCAGCGCCAGCCGAACTGCCCATTCCAGGATTGCCGGATCATCTCGGCGGTCGCGCCTGCCGGAACCTTTTCCGCGATCAGCCAGTTGACGATCTGGGCGGCCAGGATTCCCACCACGATGGTCATCTGGTTCATCGACACTAGCCGGCCGCGCCACGGCGCTGGGCTGACCTCTGCGATATAGACGGGAGAAACATTGGATGCAATCCCGATGGCCACGCCGCCCACAATCCGCCAAGTGACGAACATGGTAAATGTGGAGGACCATGCGGTAAGCGCGGAGGAGACCGCGAACAGCACGGCCGAGACCACCAGCAGCATCTTGCGCCCGAAGCGGTCAGCGGCCGCGCCGGAAAACAGACAGCCCAGCAGACAGCCTACAAGCGCGCAACTATTGGCCCAGCCGATTTGTCGCTCCGAGGTGAGTTGAAAGAACTTCTCGTAGAACGGCTTGGCGCCGCCGATAACTACCCAGTCATAACCAAACAGCAGACCCCCCAGCGCCGCCACGGTTGACAGCAGCCAGACATAGCGCATGTTGTATGTTTCATGCGAGGTAGTCATGGCCCGCAATACTCAATGCCAGAAATCATTGCGCTTACGCCTCCTGTTCGCGTGCGCATCATTCCGACGCCCGACTTCCCGTCTTCTTGTTTAACAGTCCCCTTCCGAAACTTCCGGCGCGCTCACCGCTCCCCGCCTATGGCTTCCAAATCGCGGTATGCGCCGAAAAGCCCGTTGGCCTCAGCACGTCCAGCCTCACTTGAATGGGATGGGCTTCCGTGAATTTGATCGTGACGGATGTCCGCTCGCCGGGCTCCATCGCCGGCAAACTCGTCTCGATCCGCTCGACCGGGATATTGCCGTATCCGTACGTCACGGTCCGCAGTTTGTATCCCCGTAGCGCGTAGGCGGGCGCGGCGCCCCTGGTCTCCAGTTGGACCCTCAACTCCCCAGGTTTACCACTCACATCGAACGCCTTGAGCGGGCTCGCCTCGGCGCGCAACGCCTCGTACGAGGGCTTCCGCGCGCCGTAAACGTCCACCACGCCGTGGACCCGCTGTTTCATCGCTCCCACGCCGCGGTCGCCGACGTGCGTCCGATAGTCGTTGTAGCAGAAGAAAATCAGCCCGGCCACGTAGTCTCGTTCCCGAAAGACTTGGTCGTGCCCGAGCAGGACGGCGATGCGAGCGCCGTCGCCCTCCGGGCGTTCCGGCGTGCAGGCGCAGTAACCGTACTCCGAAACGACCACCGGCTTGGTGGGAAACGCACGATGAATGTCGTCGAGAATCCGCGCGAGGTCGTCAACCGTGCCCGCCTGCCAACTGCCGACATACTCGTTGCACATCACGTAGTCCATCGCTCCGCTGACGTCTCTGCTGGGATTCGTGAATAGCGAATTGGATGCATAAGAGACCAGCCGCTTCGGGTCCAGCCGCTTGGATTCCCCATACATCCGTTTGGCGAAAGCGTAGGCGGGCGGATTCTGGCCGCCGATTTCGTTGCACATGCCCCAGGAAAAGATACAGGGGTGGTTGCGGTCGCGGGCGATCATCTCGCGCAGTTGCTCGAGTCCGTTGTTCATGATCTCCGCGGAAGGCTCGCCGGTCATGCCGCGGAATGTAGCGCTGCCCCATGTCGGGATCTCGGTCTGGATGAACATGCCGTGGCGGTCGCACCAGTCCAGCACGGCGCGATCCTGCGGCCAGTGGACTCGCGTGTAGACGCAGTTCAACTCTTTCATATCGGCGTGGTCGTGTGCGATCCACGCGGCGGGCTCCGCCATCCCGTACTCCGGGTTGCTGCCCGCCATCCGCTCGACTCCCATTAGCCGGACCTTCTCGCCGTTCAGGTAGAACGACGCGCCGCGGATCTCGATCTTACGGATTCCGAAGACCGCGTCCAACGCGTGGCCGCCGGCCAGTTCGGCGCTGAGAGTGTAGAGGTCGGGCTGATCGAAGCGCCACAGGCGCGGATCGCGGACCGTAGCCGGGCGCAGCGCCACGGTCTTGGTTTCGCCAGCGGCAAGCTGAATCGATGCAGCCTGGGCGACCGCCAGCGTCTCATTGCCGGTCTGGTCGTCCGTCACGCGGTAGCCCATCGTGCCATCCCACGGCTTCTGCGACGTGTTCCGCACCACGGCCTCGACCTGGATCGACGCGGACCGCGCGGCGATGTCGGGATCGGCGTCCACGGCGAGGCGCTCAATGAATACCTGTGGCGTGATCAGCAATTGGACCGGCCGGTAGATGCCGCCATCGTGAGCCCAGTCGCTCGAACGTCCCCGAGGGAGCATGGCTTCGTTGAAGGCGTTGTCCACTTTCACGACCAAGCTGTTGGGCGCGTCATAGCGCAGCAGAGGGCCGACATCGAAGGCGAACGCCGTGTAGCCCTTGCCGATGTGCCGCCCGGCTTCCTGCCCGTTCGCCCAAACGGCGGCCGTGTGAAACACCGCGTCGAACTCCACACGGACAGCCATCTCGCTCCATGCCCGCGGCGCGTCAAAGGTTCGCCGGTACCACGCCACGCCGTAATACTCCGTGTTCTCGGACTCCACCTGCCACGTGTGCGGTACGCAAACCTCCCGCCAGCCAGGGGCCGGCGCGTCTGGAAGCGCCCAGCCGCCGGCTTCGCCCTTGCCGTCAGGGTCGAGACGAAACAGCCACGAGCCATTTAGCGATACGCATTCGTGTAAGGAATGCGAGGGCGCCGCCGATGCCGGGGCGGCTTCCGAGGCGGAGCCGGCGAGCAGCGGAACGGCGGCGCCGCTGGCGAAAAAGCGTCGTCGGGTCAACATAGGCTTCGATCTCCACCGTACACCATCTCCAGGCCCGTGTACCAATGCGAGAAGTCGCCGTTGAAACGCAGTTCGGGGAATCGCGCTACAAATTGCACGGCGCGCCACAGGTCCTGAAAGATGGTGGCGCGGTGGGTCTCCACGTAAAGCGGCACGTCGTACCGGACGGAGGCGTTGAGGACGGCATCGATCAGCCGGGCCGCTTCGTCATCGTCTTCCATGCCCCATCCGACGTGCAGTGTGGCGCATTCCAGGCCCTCATCGCGGAACCTGGCGGCGAGAGAGTCCGCGTCGGCGGGCCGGTTGACGCGGCCCAATCCGGCCTTGCCCAACGCGAGGCGGGCGCCGAGCAGTCCGGCGGCAGATCCTCGAGCGCCATCAGGTTGAGATAGCTTCGCAGCCTCGGGGGACGGGCGCCGCCGTCGGAGGTGTTGCGAATCATTGGTTCGGCTTGGCCGCCAGGCTGGTGGCGCTGGAATCCTGGTTGGGATCCAGCCAGGCGACATCGGCAGCGGAGTCGGAGAAGCGCTTCGCGCCGGCCGCCAGGATCATGGAGTCGTCGACCTTGCTCAGCGGCGTGTACCGCGGGTGGTGGGACTCCTTGTAGGGATCGTTGCGGGCGGCGTTGTAACAACAGATCATCGACCAGCGCGGGTGGTCCGAGTGATTCTGCGCGCTACGGTGCAGCAGGTTGGAGTCGAAGAAGATCGCGTCGCCCGGTTCCATTTCGACGTAGACCAGTTCCAGGCGCTGGGCGAGTTCGTTCACGCGCTCGAGGTCGGCGCCCGCCTGCTGGCCGGTGAGAATGTGATCCACCCTGCCGGCGAGGTGCGACCCCTTTAACACCTGGAGACAGCCGTTCTCTTTCGTGGCGCGGTCCACGGCGATGAAGGCGCTGGTGAGCAGCGGGAACAGGACTCCATTCCGATACCAATAGCCATAGTCCTGGTGCCAGGCAAAGGCCCCGCCTACCTTGGGTTCCTTCATGATCATCTTCGAGTGGTAGTGGTAGACCTCGCCGCCCAACAACAACTCCGCCGAATCGACCAGCGAACGGCAGCGGGCAAACATCCCGTAAATGCCATCGCCCGGGTGATTCCACAGCGATAGACGGATCACCCCGCCCTGACCGTCGGCCCGGCCAAAGGAGTGATCGTCGAGCGTCTTGTCGGCTCTTGCCGACCGCCCCAGAAGCTCGATCTCCGCTTTGCTGAACATGCCGGGCGCCAGGACGAAGCCATCCTCCCGGTACCGCGCGATTCCTTGCTCGTTGAGAGGCCCTCTAGCCATGCGATTCTCCTCCGCTCTACTTGTAGTCTAGTTCCGGACGCCGGCCGCTTGCAGCAGAGAAACCGATCATACAATTACCGTGCGGAGTGCATCATCCGCCAGCACTCGCGGGCGATTTCCCAGTCCTCCTCCACGTGGACCACTAGCACACGCACGGGGGAATCTTTTGCCGCGATGTCGCTATCCATCGGAGGCCTGTCGTTCTTCGCGGGGTCCAGATGAACGCCCAGGAACGCCAGGCGCCGGCATACGGTTTCGCGCAGCGGAGCGCAGTTTTCGCCGATTCCCGCGGTGAAAACCAGCGCGTCCATTCCGCCCAGCGAGGCCGTCATGCCGCCGATCTCGCGGACCAGGCGATAGGTGTACATGTCGAAGGCCAACCGGGCGCGCTCGTGACCCTTCTCCATGGCGGCCAGGATCTCGCGCATATCGCTGGAGAGGCCCGAGACTCCCTGGAGACCGGACTCTTTGTTCAACGCACGGTCGAGCCGGTCGGCGCCGTACCCGCGATGGCGCACGAGGTAAATCGAAATTCCGGGATCGATGGAGCCGCTGCGCGTGCCCATCATGATGCCTTCCAGAGGCGTAAAGCCCATGGTGGTGTCCACGCTCCGGCCGCCGCGCACGGCCGCCAGGGACGCGCCGTTGCCCAGATGGCAGGTCACCAGGCGCAGCTCTTTCGGATCGCGGCCCAGGATCTCCGCCGCGCGCCGCGACGTGTACTGGTGGCTGATGCCATGGAAGCCGTAGCGCGCCACGCCCTTCTCGAACCACTCGTAGGGAACCGGGTACACCTTGGCGTGCATCGGCAGCGTGGTGTGGAAAGCGGTATCGAACACGGCCACCTGCCGCGCGCCGGGGCCTACCACGCGCTCCGCCACTTCGATGGCTTCCAGTTCCAAGCGGTTGTGCTCGGGGGCGAAATCGACATAGCGGTGGATGGCGGCCTTGACCTCCGGCGTGATCCAGGCGGTCTCCTGGAACGCGTGACCGCCGTGGACCACGCGATGGCCCACCACGGCGATCCCGGCGGGGCCGTCGATCGCTTTGGCCGGCCCGCTCCAGAGGTCCTCGATCACGGGCTGAATCACGGCCGCCGAAGTGGGGATGCCTACCTCGGTTTCGACGGGCGCTTCGCCCGCCCGCCGTAAGCGCACCTGCGCGACGCCTGGGCGGCGTCCCCAATCGGCATGGGCCTCCCACAGTGGGGCGGGCGCTCGCCCCGGCCCCGCGCCGTCCACTTCGCGCAGGGTGGCCTTCAGCGTGCTAGAACCGCCGTTCAGTACCAGAATCTTCATGGAACATCGTGGCGCCAGGGGCGGAAACCGGGCGCATCCCCGGCGCGGTCCAATGGTTCTAAGTTATTTGTTTTCAAACGATTCGAGACCCAGGCGCAGTGAAATCCGGGGGGCTGTGCGCCGACTGCCCATTTCACCATTCCTCAGTGTAACGAAAACGGCAGCGCCGTCTGGAGTACCCGACATGATATGCGGGCGCGGGGATGGACCGGTTTCCGCGGGGCATGTTCACGACATAACTATGGAGAATATTGAATCCGGGCGCGCTGTTCCCTATGCTTGCGGCTATGAGTACGCCCAGCTTGCATGAGGGTTGTTCTCCGGCAGCCGCGCAGATCTTCCAGGAGCACGACAAAGTCCTGGAATCGTTCCGCCATTTTCGCTCCGCCGTGGATCTGAGGAGGTCCCAGCACGTACTGGGGAAATTGCTCGCCGGATTCGCCGCGACCATCGAAAAGCACTTCGCTTCGGAAGAGGCGCTGATGCGGTCCAGCGGCTACGACGGCGTGAGCGACCACGCCACGGAGCATAAGCGGTTGTTGGGCCAGCTTCAAAGCGTGCGGGAAGAGTTCGCTTCGGGAGCGATCCACGCGAGCGGCATGTTGACGTTGTTCGTCGAAGTCTGGACCAACCAACACATCGAACGGCACGACAACCGGTTCATCGGGTATCTGAACGGAAGACCTGGGGACGGCTGTTAGTGCTAGCGGCCGACGCCGAAAATATCGTGGTGCCCGGGGCGGGGGTCGAACCCGCACTCCCGTTGCCGGGAAAAGTCCTTTTCCTACGTTGATTACATTGAACTTATGTCAACAAGCTGTGATAAAAGCACCCACCTTTCATCACATTCAACGCAGTGTCTATCATAGCGTACAATGAGAAGGGCAACCACGGCGGAATGGCGTAATTGGTAGCCGCAACGGGCTTAAAACCCGTTTCATCGCAAGGTGAGTGTGGGTTCGAGTCCCACTTCCGCCACCACTTTATTTCGGCCTGATTCCCGGCACAAGTTTAAGCCCTTTGTTGCGAGACCATTCCGGCATTTCTGCTGGTGTGATCGGCTCTCGAACCCGTTTGGGACCACCCCATTGGGACCACCCCGTTGCCGCCCGGACGAATTGAGCGTAGAATCACGGTCATGGGGAACAAAACCTTGTTGTTAATCATGGGTAGTTTGGCGACGGTTCTGTATTTGTCGCAGACGAAAAGGGGAACCGATCAGTTGATTGGCATAGGGGCTTCGCTTTTGCTTGCGGCAACTGTACAGGCAATCTCTTCAGGCAACCAACGTCAACTCTGCTGGTAGGTTCAGTTTCAGCGTGGCTGTGCGAACCACCCGCTAACCGTTACCGCCGTTTCCAAATCGAAATCACGCCGTGAAGTGCACGACTGCTTCCAGTCTCTCGCCTTTCGCCGGAATCGCCCGGAGCATCTCCTAATGCGGCCGCTGAAGTCCCACAGCAGCTATCAGTTCCATCCGCACCAGCCCGGTAGAGCACAAGAAGCGTCCCCGGCAAACGGCGCACCCGTACAGGGCCGACTTCATCGCCCCGGCAAATCCCGCCGTTCGTCCCACCTGATCTTCCCCGCCGCCGAACGCATCGCCGTCACGTACACATCCGTGGATTCCAGCCGATCCCGGCACGCCGAATACATCAGAAGATGCTCTTCCAGGCGCTCTGATTCCGGCGCTGGCAGGGACAGCATTGCGTAGCGTTCCAAATCGTCTTCGGAGACGTGCTCCACAATGCCTCGCCAGCACACACAGGAAGCTCACAGCGCCCCTCGGTTGCGCCCGGTTGGCACCTTTTTCCGCTTCGTCCGATGGTTCCACGATTTCCGGTCTTCAAAGCTCAAGTACAGCCGTCTAAAGCAGCTCTATTAATCTTGGTTATCACACTGTTGTTAGCCAAGGCCAAATTGACCTGATAGCTGGCGGTGGCTACAATTCTTCCATGCCAATACCGCTTCTGTCACTTGCCTTCGGCGCTCTTTTCGGCAGCGCCGGAAATAAGAGCAAAGAAGATTTTCAGGCGGTCAAGGGAAGAAAAAAAAGGACGGAACAACCGGAAAGGCTTTCGTAAGGAAAAGAGCCAGGAAGTCTCGATAGTCAGCGGTCTTCCCGGCTGATCCTATGCAGCCGCCATTTCACATTACTGGTGTTCCGAACGCCGATTGGATCATCTTCATCGTTGGAGCGATTTTCTGCCTGTACTGGCTTCGAGCACTTCGGCTGGCACGTGAAGGCGCAAGGCTCTTCCTGCGGAATCTCCTGAAGGCGATTGTGGCCTTCTGTGTTCTGATGGCGGTGCTCACCGCCCTGCGTTTGCAGACGCATTTGCTGCCTTCGCAGGAACAGGTCATCGCCGGTTTCGTGGCACTCATTTTCTTCGGACGCTGGCAGGGCAAGAAACGGTCACGGCATATTCCGACCGCCACAAGACGTGCGGTTATTGAACGGGATCTGAAGGGCGAGAAATTCGACCCGGAAAAACATCACATCGACCACGTATGGCCGTTTTCCAGGGGCGGCAGCCACACCACCGATAATCTGCGGGTGTTTGAGAAGAAAAAGAACCTGCGGAAAGGTGCCAAGCGGCCCCGGCTGCGGGAGATGTGGTAAATGTGTCCCGGATACGGGCGGATACTTCATTTAAGAGGAAATTCTCATGGCCGGATCAGGTTTGGATTGGCTCGAACTTGCGCCGAAGATCGTGGGCATGATTGGCGGGATCGTCGGCATGACTGGCGGCGTCATGGGGATCGTCAGTTCCTTTTCCATTCATAAGCGAGATCGGGCGGCACGTCAGGAGTGTGACGATATGTGGAACACCTATGTCGCCATCATCCAAATCACAAACGCTGGCCGTTGGAATGCGTGGAAACCGCAGCCGGGATCGAAGGAACACAAGTTGGCTGAAAAGATGGTTGACAGAGGATGGCTGTCCAGGGAGCTATTTGGCGCATATGTGCTACGTTCAACCATGACCTCTGGCGGCTCCGGTGATCGTGAGTCGGACGGGGGTTGGAATTAGCGCCATTCCCGTCGTAGGAACTCAAGATGTCCGGTTGACGCCAGCTTCCGTCACCGCCAAGGTAGCAGCAGGGGCCGTCTTCTTTGCCGCCTTTTTGACCGCCGTCTTCTTCACGGCAACCTTCTTCCGGGTGGGTGCGGCTTTCTTTGCGGCGGCTTTCGCTGCGGCCTTTTGTAAACGCCATCGCTTCTTCGTTGCGGCAATTATTCTTGCCATACCTTCTTTGCTGATCCGGGGCTTGAGCTTGGGCGCTTTCTCCGGCGCCGGCGGCTCGGCCCCACCCTTGATCGCTGCCCACCGCTTCTTCTGTGCGATTGCCATGCGGCGACGTGCGGCGGCACTCATCTTCCGGCGCTTGCGTCTTGTGGGTTCGGTTGTGGCGGCGGTTTCAGCGGGACCACCAGGAAGCATTCCACGAAGTTCGCCAATCTTGGCGTCGATTTGGCGCTTCTGTTGCTCGAAACCAAGAATGGCGACGGCGATGATTTCGGCGGTGAGCTTTGTCGGCATGTGATTCTCCAGTGTTCGTACCCTATACGTTACCTTATTTCCCCGGCCTTGAGTAGATCCCTTTGTCCGGTTTAGAAGCTGAAGGCAACCGGCCCGTGAGCGGATCTCCGCGCGAGAACTGCTAGAATGTACGTTCATTTCACGAGGAGGTTGTTCCGGTGGTCACCGCGCTCCTGCGCTATTTCAGCTACGTTTTCCATGGCTTGCTAGCCGTCTTCCTGCTGGGGGTGTCCAGCGTGGCGCTAGGCTCCGACCCCGGCTCTCTGCGCTTGGATATGTTGCCATGGACGGGACCCACGCTGGCATACGTGGTCTTCTGCGCTTCTCTGTGCGGACTCGCCGCGGTGATCCTGGCGCTTCGGCGCAAGCTCGCCGCGCTGCTTTTCATCTGGAGCCTGGCGGTAAGCGTCATGCTCATCAAGGGATATGTATTCAGCGCGTACGGCTTCGACCCGGGAGGGTGGTACACGGCCGCGCTCCTCATCGGGGCTTCGCTGATTGCGGCCGCCGGAGCCTGGTCCCAGATGCACTTCGCTAGGAGCTGAGAGCCGGCGCGCGCGCCGAAACGCGCGGGGCGTCCGGGCCATCCAAGAGACCGGGACATGCACAAAGCCGTCCTCATCGACCTGGGCAAGACTCTTATCAACTTCGATTTCGAGCGCGCCTATCGGGCCATCGGGCGGTTCTGCTCTTGCGCCGCCTCCGAGATTCCTGAGCGAATCGCGCCGGCCGGCTTGGCGGAACGGTTCGAATGCGGCTGGATCGAGCCACGGGACTTCTTTCTCCAACTTGCCGGCGCACTCCATCTGCGCCTGGATTACGAAGGCTTTTGCCGGATCTGGAACAGCATTTTCGGCGAGCCGCTGATTCCCGAAAGCGTGCTGGAGGGCCTCGCGGCGCGGTACCGCCTGGTGCTGGTCTCCAACACCAACCCCATCCACTTCGAGGCGCTGCGCCGCGAGTATCCTTTTCTGCGGCTTTTCCACGAGACGGCCCTCTCCTACGAAGTACACGCCATCAAACCGCAACCCGCCATCTTCCAGGCGGCGATCGAACGCGCCGGCTGCCTGCCCGGGGAGTGCTTTTACGCCGACGACATCGCCTCCTTCGCCGAAGTGGCGCGCGGCCTGGGCATGGACGCGGTGCGGTTCGAAGGGTGGGGGCAGTTGGAGCAGGATTTGACAGCGCGGGGAATCCGCTGGAGCTAGGCTGGCGGCTCGGAAATAAGCTGCGCAGAGGCGCTGCCGCGAGAAGTGGCGCGGAAATGCCGAAGCGCAGGCGAAACCGCCTGCGCCACCAAGCCGCGCCGGGCGGCGCAAAAGCATAGCTTGTCCGGGCGCGCTCGGGTTAGAATCAGAGCGAATGCTCGGAATCGATCGACGTGCGGCACGCTGCACGTGGACGGCGGCCATGGTCCTGCTGCTGCTGTGGCTGGTGTACGTGGTGCGCACCACGCTTTTCGTTTTCGTCCTGGCCGTGCTGTTCGCGTACCTGCTGGCGCCGCTGGTGAACTTGCTCGACCGCTTCCTTCCCGGCCGCACGCGTACGCCGGCGCTGGCGCTGGCTTACGTGATCTTCGTGGGAGCGGTGGCGTTGGGCGTGGGGCAGATCGGCGCGCGCGTCGTCGATCAGGCCAACCGGCTCGCCAAGGACCTTCCGGCCCGCATCGAAGCCTGGAAGGCCCCGCCTTCCGGCGCCCCGGGCGTGTTCGACAAGTACAAGACGCAGTTGATTGAGAAAGCGCAGGCGGAGATCTCCCAACGATCGAGCGACCTGCTGGCGGCGCTGGCCCAAGCCGGTCTGAAAGTGCTGGCTGTGGCCAGCGGCTTGATCTACGCCGTGATCATCCCGGTTCTGGCGTTCTTCTTTTTGAAGGACGGGCGGCTCATCCGCCAGCGGATTCTCGGCGCGGTAGGGGAAGGTCCGCGGGGCGCGCTGCTCGAGGACGTGCTGGCCGATCTGAACGCCCTGCTGGCGCATTACATGCGCGCGCTAGTGGCGTTGTCGCTGGCCACCTTCACGGCTTACGCCGTCTTTTTCACCATCTTGGGCATGCCGTACGGCGTTTTGCTGGCGACGCTGGCCGGCATGCTGGAAGTAATTCCCATGCTGGGGCCGGTCACGGCGTGCGTCATCGTCTTCCTGGTGGCGCTGATTTCCGGCGCCCACCCGTGGGCGACGCTCATCTTCCTGGTCCTGTACCGCATGTTTCAGGACTACTTCCTTTCGCCGCACGTGATGGGCCGAGGGGTGGAGCTGCATCCGTTGCTGGTGATGTTCGGCGTGTATGCGGGCGCGGAGGTGGGGGGCGTCGCGGGGATGGTCCTCTCCGTGCCGTTGCTGGCTCTGGCGCGGATTCTCTTCTTGCGCATCCGCAAGGCGCGCCAGGGCGCGGTTCCGGGTCCGGAGGCGGCGTAGCGGCGGCTGCCCGTGGGCGGGCTTCCCGGTTCTACGCGGCTTTCTTTCTCCAGGCGAAGTAAACTGGCACGCCCAGCAGCACAATGATGAGGCCCGGCCAGGCGTAGCCCGGTCTGTAGATCAGCAGCAGAACGTCGATCACGCCAGCCACCAGAATGTAAGCCGCGGGCAGCACGGGGTATCCAAAGGCTTTGTAGGGCCGCTCCATATCGTGGCGCTTGCGGCGCAGCGCGAAGAGGCCGGCGATGGTCAGCATGTAGAACAGCAGCACGGCGAAGATCACGTAATTCAGCAGATCGTTGTAGCTGCCGCTGAGCGTGAGCGCCACGGTCCAGATGCACTGCGCGACCAGGGAGAAGCGCGGCGCGTGATGAACGGGGTCGAGCTCGCCGGCCCGGCGGAAGAAGAGCTGGTCCTTGGCCATGGCGTAGTACACGCGCGCGCCGGAAAGGATGAGGCCGTTATTGCAGCCGAAGGTGGAGACGATGATGGCGGCGGCCATCAGTTGGACGGCCACGGGACCAAACATCTTGAACGCGGCGGCGGTGGCGACGCGGTCCTCGGCGGCCGTCTGGATTTCGTGCAAGGTGAGCGTGTTGAGATACGCGAAGTTCGACGCGATGAAGAGCGCCGAAACGATGGCCACCCCCAGCGCCAGCGAGATGGGCACATTGCGCCGCGGGTTGCGCACCTCGCCCGCGGTGAAGGTCACGTTGTTCCAGGCGTCGGAAGAGAACAGCGCGCCCACCATGGCGACGCCGACCAGGCGCACCGTATCGAAGTTCCATGCCGCGCCGCGCCAGAAGTGGGTGAAATTGTCGCCGACGGCGGCGGAGTTGCGGCCCAGGAGAAATCCGCAGCCCACGAGTCCCAATAGCGCGGCCACTTTCGCGAAGGTGAATACGTTCTGCACCGCGGCGCCGGTGCGGATGCCGCGCGTATTCGACCAAGTGAGACCAACGATCATGGCGATGGCCAGCAGTTGCTGCGTGGTCACTCCGATCCGGCCGGAGCCGATCAAGTAATTGCCGGCCGAGAACCACGGGACGAAGACGCCGGTGTATTTGGCGAAGGCCACGGCCACGGCGGCGATGGTGCCGGTTTGAATCACCAGGAACATGGTCCAGCCGAACAGGAAGGCCCACAGCGGGCCGAAGGCCTCGCGCAGGTACACGTACTGGCCGCCGGCGTGGGGCATGGCGGCGGCCAATTCGCCGTAGCTGAGAGCCGCGGCGAGCGTGAGCGCGGCGCTGACGAACCACGTCATCATGAGCAGGCCGGGCGATTGCACCTGGCGCGCGATATCGGCCGCCACGATGAAGATGCCCGAACCGATCATGGAACCCATCACCAGGGTGGTGGCGTCGACCAACCCCAGGCCCTTGACTAAACCGTTGTCGCGAGTTGTCGCCATTGTTCCATCCGTTCGCGGAGAGACCGGGGAGTTGCGGCCTCGGGGAGAAGGCCGCCGATGACGGCCGCCGAATCGGCGCCGGCGCGCCAGACTTCCAAAGCGTTTTCGAGAGTGATGCCGCCGATGGCCACCAGCGGCTTGGAAAGAAGCGCGCGCAGGCGGCGCACGGCCTCGACCCCGACCACGGGGTCGGGATGGAGCTTGGATTGGGTGGCGAACACGGGGCCGAGCGCCACGTAATCCACCGGCTCCGCGGCCGCGCCGACAAGCTGGGCGGCGTTGTGGCTGGAGAAGCCCAGCAGGGCGTCCGGCCCGAGGAGCGCCCGGGCGTCGCGCGGCGCCAGATCGTCCTGGCCCACATGCAAGCCAGCGTCAAGCAGCAGGGCGAAATCGGCGCGGTCGTTGACGACGAGTTGCGCGCCGGATTGGCGGCACAGGGCGTCGACGCGGCGCGCGGCTTCGAACACGGCGCGGCTCCAGTGACTCTTGTGGCGGATTTGCAGAATGCCCGCGCCGCCCTCCAGCAAAGCGGCGGCGGCGTCTTCGAGGGACATTTCGCGGGCCGCGAGCGCGGCCGTGTCGAGGATCGGGTAAACCCGCGGAAGCTTCGCGCCCAGCATGCCAATGGGCCTATGATAGCAGCGAACGGTGGAAGCGCCTATCGAGCCGGAGCTGCCGGCGGCGCTGTCAGTGCCCTGTCGAAGGAGAACGCACCGGCTCCCCTCACCATCACCAGCACGGCCATGGCGACGGCGAGTATATGATATTCATAGCCCTCGCCCTTCTGGGTTCCGTACCAATTCATGAAGAAACCGAAGTGGCGATGGATCATGGCGACCGCCACAAGCATGTTTGCGGCAATCCCAAGAGCCGCCACGCGCGCAAACAGGCCGACGATCAGCCCCAGGCCGCCGAAAAACTCCGCCATGATCGCCAGGAAGGCGAACAGCGTGGGAATATGCATGGTTGCAGCGAAGAATTGCATGGTTCCACTGAAACCACTGCCGCCAAACCAACCCAACATCTTTTGCGAGCCATGCGCGAAAAATACGACGCCCAGCGCAATTCGGAGGATTGCCGTTGCGACGTCATTGTCCGTGGAAACCAGCTTTCGAAACATCGTGTCGCTCCTTTCTCTGTGTGAACTTGAACTTTGGCGCCCCCCAGTGGATCTTACCGCGCCGTTGACCAGGCGGAGCAAGCCTCCAGGCCTGCCGCCGCCGTTGTGGGGCAGGTTGCCAAGCTGCGGCCGACTGGCAGTGGCCTCGCGAGGGCGGTTGCCAACCGCCCGCAGGATACCATCCTGCCCCACACCGCCGGCCGGCGAGTTCTTCATTGGCGCGCGAGCGCTACTGCTGTGTGAGCGCGGTGGCGAGCGGGATGACCGCCGCCGGAGACACGGGCCGCGTGTCGCTGGTGAGAACCTGGGTGACGCCGGTCGCGGTATCGAAGATCTCCAGCGTGGTCATGACCGTGCATGCGGAAGCAAAGACAACCGACGCGCCGGGCGTGGCCACGGATTGCGCCGAAGCGGGAATCAACGGGCCGGTGCGAACCACGCCGCGGATCTGCGCCCGCTGCACGGTCGGGCTGCTGGAAGCCACCTCGGTACGGCTCAAATCCAGCGAGGACGCCGTCTGCGGCGGCAAGGCGTTCACGGAGGCCTGCTTCAGCAGGTTGTTCTTGTCGTCGTAGAACGCGAGTTGAACGTTACAGACCGAAGGGACGGCTGTAGCGGGGACCAAGTTGAGCACGCTGAGCCGGGCGGTCTGGGAGTTGGTGAACCCCACCATCCCGGTTGTGACCGGCTGTTGGTACATGATGTTGATGGTGGGGATGGTGGTCTGCGCGACAGCCTGCGCGGCGAATACCAGAAGGCCGGCGACCGCGCATCTCCAGGAACCAATCATGGCGATCCTCCTGCGGGGCGGCGCAAAGGCCCTCTCCAGGCGACGCGCGCCCCGGATGATTTCACTATAGTCCTAAATTCGGGGTGCGGCGCTTCAAAGAATCCGCTTACCCAATGCGGACATGATCAGTTCCACGGCGAGGTCGGCGGTGCGGTTCGCCTCGTCGAGCACGGGATTCACTTCCACCGCCTCCAGGGAGATCATGCGCCCGGAATCGCAGATGGTCTCCATCGCCAGGTGGGCCTCGCGGTAGGTGACGCCGCCGCGGACCGGCGTACCGACGCCCGGGGCGTCTGCGGGGTCCACGAAATCCATGTCGAGGGAGACGTGGAATCCGGCCGCGCCATCCGACGCCAGAGCCATGGCCTCCTCCATTACGGAGCGCAGGCCGCGCTCGTCGATATCGCGCATGGTGAAGGCGTGAACACCGGACTTTCGCACGTGCGGCTTTTCCGTCTTATCCACGTCGCGGAGGCCGACAATTACGGCGTTCGCGGGCGCCACCTTGGGACGGTAACCGAACAGGCCGGCGAGTTCCGGCGGGCCGAATCCCGTAACGCAGGCCAGCGGCATGCCGTGGACGTTTCCGCTGGGACTCGATTCCGGCGTGTTCATATCGGCGTGGGCGTCGAGCCAGATCAGCCCGATGCGCTGTTTCAGCTTGCGGTAATGGCGCGAAACGCCGCTGACGGACCCGATGGCCACGGAATGGTCGCCGCCCAGAACCAGCGGGACGGCGCCGCGCACGAGCGCCTGGCCGGTTAGAACCCCGAGCCGTCGGCAGGCGCCCGCGATCTGCGGAAGATACTTGGCATGCGCGTCGCCTTCCGGCAGGGATTCGGCCTGTTCCACGTGAAGGTTGCCCGCGTCTTCCACCACGTACCCCAGCGACGCGAGCCGCGCGTTCAAATTGGCGACGCGCAGCGCGGAAGGCCCCATATCGACGCCCCGCCGGCCCTGGCCCAGGTCCAGCGGCGCTCCGATGACGGCGATGTGAGACTGACGCACGGTCCCTTCTGAACTTATGGCCTCAGCCGGTAGAGCATCCTCGGAAACGGAATCGTTTCCCGTACGTGCTCCAGGCCGCAGATCCACGCCACGCACCGCTCGATTCCCATGCCGAAGCCGCCGTGCGGCGCGGTGCCGTACTTGCGCAGATCGATGTACCAGTTGAACGCTTCTTGGGGCAGATTGTGCTCGGCGATGCGGCGGAGCAGCAGCTCCGGGTCGTGGATGCGCTGGCCGCCGCCGATGATTTCGCCGTAACCCTCCGGCGCCAGCACGTCCACGCCGAGAGCCAGCTCGGGACGCTCCGGGTCTGGTTCGAAGTAAAACGCTTTGATCGCGGTGGGGTATCGGTCCACCAGGACCGGACGCACCAAGTCCTCGGTGAGGATGGTCTCGTCAGCGCCGCCAAAATCTCCGCCCCACTGGATCTCGCTGCCCTTGGCTTGGAGGAGCTTCACCGCATCGTCGTAGCTCATGCGGGGGAAGGGCGCCTGGATGGCTTCGAGCTTCGATACGTCGCGTTCCAGGCGCTTCAATTCCTCGCGGCGGTTCTCCAGGACGCGGCCCACGATGAAGACGATCATCTCCTCGGCCATGCGCTTCACGTCTTCCAGCGTGGCGTAGGCCATCTCCGGCTCCACCATCCAGAATTCGGTGAGGTGGCGCCGCGTCTTGGATCTCTCCGCGCGGAAGGTCGGCCCGAAGCAATAGACCTTGCCGAACGCCATGGCCGCCGCTTCGTTGTAAAGCTGACCGGATTGCGTGAGGTAGGCCTTGTCGTCGTCGAAATAATTCACTTCGAACAGCGTGGTGGTGCCCTCGCAAGCGGCCGGCGTGAAGATGGGGGCGTCCACCAGCGTGAAGCCGTGCGAATCGAAATAGTAGCGGACCGCTTTGATTACCTCGTGGCGCACGCGGATGGCGGCGTGCTGCCGCTGGCTGCGCAGCCAGAGGTGGCGGTGGTCCATGAGAAAGTCGACGCCGTGCTCCTTGGGCGTGATCGGGTAGGGGTCCGCTTCCGAAACGCGCTGCACCACTTCCAGGTTTTCGACGTCCATCTCGAATCCGCCCGGCGCGCGCTGCTCGGCCCGGATCTTGCCCGTCACGATAATGGATGATTCCTGCGTCAGGTTCTTGATTGTCTCGAACAGCTCCTCGGGCAATGCGCTCTTGACCGCCACGCACTGCATGAGGCCTGTGCCATCGCGCAGGATGGGAAACGCGATCTTGCCCGAACGGCGCAGGTTGTAGAGCCAGCCCGCGATTTGCACGGTCTCGCCAACGCGGCGGCCGGCTTCGGCGATGGTGGTTCGCGGCATCATATGGGATTCGGCGCCGCGGTTACAGCGCCTCCAACCTGTCGAAAATCTCCTTTACCTTGTCCAGCGGATTTGTGAGCTCCGGGCGCTCCTTCAATTCCAGCACCAGCGGGAACTGGTCTCCGCGGCTGCGAAACATCTTCATGACGCCCGGCCAATCGATGCCGCCGGTGAACGGAAACAAATGGGCGTCGGCCTTTCCGTCGTTGTCGTGAACGTGGGTGGAGCGGATCCGTTCCTTCATCAGGCGAAAGGCGGCTTCCACGCCTTCGTTCATGTGGGCATGGCCCGTGTCGAAGACGTAGTTCATGCCGATGTGCGTCATTTCCTGGAAGTGCGCCAGCCGCGCGGCGCTCGAAAGATCGTTGGGAATGTTCTCCAGCAGAATCTCGACGCCCAGCGGTTGGGCGAACACACGCAGCTCTTCGAGCGCCGTAAAGGCCGCGTCGAACTTACGCTCGTCGAATTCCTCCCCGCCCACGCCGAGGTGCTGAATCAGGTAGCGGAAGGGGACAATCTCGGCGATCTCCAGCGCGCGCTTGATTTCATCCACTGTCTCCAACCGCTTGGGCTTCACCGATTCGGTGATGGTCAGCACGGCGTGCGGTCCCGACCGGCCCCAAATCTCATCCGTGTATATGGGCGCGTGCAGCGAGTGCAGCTTCAAGTCGCAATCGCGGAACCAGTGGCCGAGCTCGGCCACCTGGGCCTTGTTGTGGTAGTCGAGGTGCTGTTTGGCGCAGAAAATTTCCACCGCCGGGATGCCGGCCTGCTGGATTCGCGAGAGCAGGGCCGTGGTCAGGCGATGGTTGACGAACAAGTGCGTCGACAATACATGGTTCATTTCAACTCGATTCTACTATGCGGATTTCGCGCAGCGCCGCTTCCACTCGAACAGCGCCACGCCCGCGGCCACCGAAACGTTGAGCGAAGAGATCTGGCCGGCCATGGGAATGCGCACCAGCGCGTCGCAGCGTTTCCGCACCAGCTCGTGCAGTCCCTTGCCTTCGCCGCCTAATACCAGGGCCGTGGGCGAAAGATACTCCACGCTGTCGTAGGTCTCGGCGCCGCGTTGATCGATCCCGTAAATCCAGAATCCGCGCTTCTTGAGATCCTCCAGCGCCCGGTTGATGTTGGTGACGCGCACCACGGGCAGGTGTTCCAGCGCGCCGGCCGCGGCCTTGGCCACCACGTCGGTGAGGCCGGCCGAGCGCCGTTCCGGAACGATCACCGTGCCCGCCCCCGCGGCGTGCGCCGTGCGGATAATGGCCCCCAGATTGTGCGGGTCTTCGACGCCATCGAGCGCGACCACCAGCGCGGAAGTCGCCGCGCGCTCGAAATCGGCGTAGGCCAGAGCGGCGCCGATGGCCACCACGCCCTGATGGGCGGCCGTGCCCGCGAGGCGGTCGAGCGTGGCGCGCGCCTCGAAGCGCACCGGAGCTGAGGCGCGCCGCGCCAGGTCGATAATCTCCTGCAAGCGGGGACCGCCCGCCCCGCGCGCCACCAGCACGCGTTCGAAAGGCCGGCCCGCGCGCAAGGCCTCCGCCACGGGATGGATGCCACTGAGGATCGCCATGCGGCAGGCTCCTACGCCGCGCGCCCGGCGGCGAATGTCCGCAGAAACTCCAGGTCGCCTTCCACGAAATCGAACTGGCCCAACCTCTCGGGCGGCTCCCAACGCATTTCCTGGAAGATCAAATTGCGCGGCGATCCCTGAAAATCCAGCACGCGAAAAAAAATCAACTCCACCGGCGCCTTGCCCGGATAGGTGAACTCGTAACGCGCGATCTCCTGCCCCCACGCGCCGCTTATGCCCAGCTCCTCTTCCAACTCGCGTGCGAGCGCCTCGGCCGGCATTTCCCCGCACTCGACCTTGCCGCCCGGAAACTCCCATTGCAGCGGGTGCGACTGCCCCGCCGTACGGCGGCAGATCAGCACCTTGCCCTCGCGCTCGATGATCCCCGCCACCACTTGAAGCATGCCAATATTGAAACACAAGATGTATTCCGAGCGCCTTCTCGATCACTTCAGCAACCCCCGCAACGTGGGCGAGCTGCCCGCGCCAGCGCTCACCGTGGAGGCTTCCAATCCGGCCTGCGGCGACATCCTGCGCCTCTCGGCCCGGTTCGAGGCTGGTGTAGCGGTAGAGGTGCGATACAAGGTCAGGGGTTGCACGGCGTCCATCGCGGCCGGCTCGGCGCTTACAGAATGGATGCAGGGAAAGACCCGCGCGGAAATTGCCGCGTTCGAGGCGTCCATCATTGAGGAGGCGGTAGGCGGCCTGCCGCCGGCATCCAAACACGCGGCGGGCCTGTGCAAAGAGGGTGTGGAGGTTTTGCTCGCCGAGCTTTCTTCAGCCGGACCAGCTTAGCGGACAGCGGGTAGTGGTTCAGTTTGATAAGGTTTTGGAGGAGGCAATCGAATGAACTCTGCTGCTCTCACTGGCGCTGCCGGCGTTTACTTCGTTGCGGCACGCTTAAATGCAATGGGACTTCAATGCGCTCCTACGTTTGGAAATGTGCCAAGCGTGGATGTTCTAGTGAGCAATCTTGATGGCTCCGCAATGGTTTCCCTACAGGTGAAGACTACTATGTACGCCATGCGCGAAAGAGGACGCGGTGAGCACAAAAAGCCGTATGAGTACCAATGGGCTATCGGCTGGAAATCTGCGCGTCTGGACAGCCCAAATCTATTCTTTGCGTTGGTCGATTTAAAAGAGTTCGCCGAACTGCCCGACGTCTTCATTCTTCCATCGAAAGTGCTCGCGGCCTACTTTGAGGGGGGCGATCCCAAAACGTGGACTTTCGCGCGATACCACGAACTGGTAGAAAAGGTGGCCCCGTACAAGAACAACTGGGATATCATCAGGAACCGTTTGGCTGAACTTGGCAGTACCGGAGCTTCGCGGATCTCACAAACTGAACCACTACCGGACAGCGCATAGTGGATAGCTTCGACCATCCTTCATCCGGACCATCTTGAGGGAAAGCGGACGACGGTTAACGGACAACGGATAGCTCCCTACGCCGCGGGGATCGTTTCCGCGCGCAGCAAGTCCAGCTCAATCGATAGCCGGCCCAGGGAGGCGGAGCATTCGACGAAGTCGGAGCGGGCGGCCTGGCGCTCCAGATCTTCGAGCGCCGCGGCGGCGGCCCTGGCTCCCACGTTGGCGCAGGCGCCTTTCGAGTAATGCGCCAGCCGCTTGGTTCTCGCAGGGTCTTGGGCTTGGATCGCCGCTTCCAGCAAGGGTATTTGCCGCGACGTGTCGTCAATCAGAGCCGCCAGTATCTCGCGCATCAACTCGTCGTCATCGAGCGTCGCATCCCGCAACTGTTCCAGATCCAGGGTCACGCCTCGATTTTGGCATCGGACCAGCGCTCTACGAATGCGGGTGACGCCTTAGTTGTAGCGACGAGTTTACCTAGCTGGCGGGGACAATCACCTTGGCCGTCTGCCGAACTGGAAGGACGTTTTTACTACCCGGTTGCCGGAATCCATCAGGGCGCTGGCCATGAATCCCGGCGATTGCGGATCGCCGAAGCGCAGATCGAACACTTCGACCAGGTTGCCGTTCTCCGGCTGGGCCACCGGCGTGACGCGCCAGTACGGAAACCGGGAAAAGCGAAGGAATTCCTGAACGGTTGGCGAACGGCGCGCGGCATCGAGCGCGGGGCCGGCTTCGGGCTTATAAAGGAAGGTGGCGCGCAAGGGATCGAACTCCCCGGCTAGGTTCACTTCCGTCACGGCAAAGAAATCGGCGGTCTCCACCAGCCCGCGCCAGCGCAGCGGATTGGCGATGTCTGGAAACGCCGCGACGCGCAGAGGAACTGCCTCCCGATACAAGCGCGCATCGAGCGACGCCACGGCGCGCGTGTGCGCCACTTCACGCCCGCAGTTGTATGCCACCACGAACAGCAAGGCAAAGATGGCGAATCCCCGGCCGTGGTGTTTCCGCCTAGCGCGCCCCGATTCGATCTCCGAACCCACCAGCCGCGCGAGGAACGGCCCCGCCACCGCCAAAAGCAGAACGGCCCAAACGAACACATCGATCACGCTGGTGAGATCCCACCGCAACCATCGGCCGGAAAAAGGCAGCAGCAGGCGAACCCCGTAGCTGTTCGTGAGATCCAGCAGCAGGTGGCTGGCCACCGCCACCAGCGCGGCACAGAACGCTCCCACCCAGTGAATCGGCTTGCGCCCCGCCACCCGCACCAGCAGAACCGGAAGAATCGCCATCACCGGCATGGCCGCCAGTGAGTGGGTCACGTGGCGATGGTAATGCAAGTAGTTGAGAGCGCCGCCCGCCGCGGAGAGGATATCGATATCCGGCGCATTGGCGGCCAGCAGCAGGATCGGTGTGGCGCGCGGCGTCCAGCGGTTCAGCCCTGCCCGGCTCAAGAACAAGCCCACCGCCGTGTGCGTCAGGGGATCCATCTCATCAGCATAGCCGTACCCATTCTTCACCGCGGAGACAGGGAGACGCGGAGGATTCGCGGAGAAGAATGGGAACTGGTCTGGCTGTGGGTCGTGGGTTCGTGCTGCTGGCCGGGGTTCGGGCGCAGAGGGGGCCGAGGTTCGAGGGGCTGGCGCCATTCAGTATGATGGCCGTGTGGCCCCCCAACGCCTGTTCCTGATCGATGCCTTCGGTTTCATCTTCCGCGCGTATCATGCCCGCGCGCGGAGCGGCGCGCCGCCGATGCGGACCAGCGCGGGGCTGTCCACCGAAGCGGTTTACATTTTCAACAGCATGATGCGGAAGCTGGCCCGGGAATACGAGCCACCCTACGTCGCGGCCGTGTTCGAGAGCCTGGGGCCTACCCTTCGCGAGCAGGAATTCGCCGCTTATAAGGCCAACCGCCCCGAAGCTCCTCCGGACTTGGTGGAGCAGATCCCCTACGTGCGCCGCGTGCTGGAAGCGATGGGCGTTCCGGTGCTCGAATTCCCCGGTTTCGAAGCCGACGACGTCATCGGCGCTCTCGCCCGCCGCGCGGAGCGCGAGGGCTTCGAAGTGGTTATCGTGTCCAGCGACAAGGACATGATGCAGCTCGTCACCGGGAAGGTCTCCATGCTCAATCCGGCCAAAGAGGACGAGTGGTACGACCCGGAAAAAGTGAAGGCCTTCCTGGGCGTGCCGCCGGACCGCGTGACCGACTTGCTGGCGCTCCGGGGCGACTCCGTCGATAACATACCGGGCGCGCCCGGCATTGGCGAGAAGGGAGCGAAGGATCTGATCGGGCGCTTCGGCGACGTGGAGACGGTCCTCGCGCGCGCAGCCGAAGTCGAGCGCAAGAGCTACCGCGAGAGCTTACAGAATAACGCGGAGCTGATTCGCATGAGCAAGCGGCTCGCGACCATCGCGACCGATGTGCCCATCGAGTTCGCTTGGGAATCGGCCCAGGCGCGGCCGGCCGATTCCGCGCTGCTGAAGGCGATTTACAAGGAGCTGGAGTTTCACAGCCTTCTGAAGGAACTGGGGCCAGACGAAGACGCGCGCCCGCACGATTACCGCGCGATTGCGGAGGTGGATGAGCTGCGTACGTGGCTGGCCGCCGCGGGGAACGCGCCGGTGGCCATCGAGATCTCGCAGTCGCGGGAAGGCGAGTTCGCGCTGGATACGATCGGCCTGGCGTGGAGGGCAGGGGAAGCGCGAGCCGCCGCGGCGGAGCTGCTGCCGGCCTTGAAGCCGTGGCTGGAGGACGAACGCGCCGTCAAGATCTCCAGCGACGTGAAATCGGCCTGGCTGGCGCTCGACCGCATGGGCATTGCCGCGCGGGGATTCGCGCACGACGTGATGCTCTACGCCTTCCTGCTGGACGCCGATCCCGCGGGGTGCTCGCTCGACGAACAGGCCCGCCGGAAACTGGACCTGAAGCTCGGCCCTTCGCCCGAGCAGCGCGCCGACATCGCTCTTCAGTTTTTCCGGCGATTGAATCCCGCCGTGGACGAACGGGGCCTGCGCAAGCTGTACTCGGAAATCGAGCTGCCACTGACGCGCGTGCTGGCGCACATGGAACGCGTGGGCGTGCGCATCGATTGCGGGGAGTTGAAGCGGCTCTCGGAGCGGATGGAAGGACAGATCGCGCGGCTGACGGGCGAGATCCACACGCTGGCCGGCGCGCCGTTCAATATCAACTCGCCGCAGCAATTGGGGCGGGTGCTGTTCGAGGACTTGCATCTGCCCGCCCCGGCGAAACACGGGAAGGGCAAAGCCATCTCCACCGCGGCCGACGTATTGGAAGAACTGGCCGGCGAGCATGAGATTGTCCGCAAGGTGCTGGAGTACCGGCAGCTCGCCAAGCTCAAGGGAACCTACGTGGACGCTCTGCCCGCGCTCATCGACCCGCAAACCGGGCGGTTGCACACCAGCTTTAATCAGACGGGCGCGGCCACGGGGCGTCTGTCTTCTTCCAATCCCAATTTGCAAAACATTCCCATCCGCACGGAAATGGGCCGCGAGATTCGCGCGGCGTTCATCCCGCGCGAGGAATGGAAGCTTCTGGCGGCGGATTATTCGCAGATCGAGCTGCGCCTGCTGGCGCACATGTCCGGCGATCCGCTGCTGGTCCAGGCTTTCCGCGAGGGCGAGGACATTCACACGCGCACGGCGGGCGAAGTGCTCGGCGTGCCCCCGCTCATGGTCACGCCCGAGGCGCGGCGCGCGGCCAAGGCGGTGAATTTCGGGATCGTGTACGGCATCAGCGCCTTTGGCCTCGCGGCGCAGTTGGGGATTTCGCGCGGCGAGGCCGAGCGCTATATCCGGCACTACTTCGAGCGCTACGCCGGCGTGCGCCGCTTCATCGACGAAACCATCGCGCGCGTGCGCGAAACCGGAGTGACCCGCACGCTGTTCGGACGCGAGCGGCCCATCCCGGATATCGACAGCCGCAACCCCGGCGCGCGCGGATTCGCGGAGCGCACCGCGGTCAACTCGCCGCTGCAAGGCACGGCCGCGGACCTCATCAAGCTCGCCATGACGCGCATCGACGCGGCCCTGGAAGCCGGCGGCTTTCAAAGCGCGATGCTCTTGCAGGTGCACGACGAGCTGGTGTTCGAATGCCCGCCCGAGGAGCTGGAGCCGGTATCCGCGATGGTCCGGCGCGAGATGCAAGCGGCCTGCGAGCTGACCGTCCCTCTGCTGGTCGACGTGGGGGTGGGGGACAACTGGCGCGACGCGAAGTGAGCGGCGGTGTTATTCTCAATGCAAAGGCATGCATTTCCGCAAGCTAGGGTTGCTGTTCGCTGGCGCGCTGGGAATTGCGGGCGCGGTGTGGGCCTTCCAGCGCCCCTTCCGCGAGTACCCGGGCAACGAGTACAACAATTTCCCGATTCCACCCGACTATAACGAGAAAACGGAGTGGGTCTATGCGCGGCTGATGTATCCTCCCATACCCGGCGTTCATGGGCGCGGCGGCTACGGCGGGTTTGGCGGTTACGGCCGGTTTTCCTTCCCTTGGCAGCAAGGCCGTTCCAGTTGGACCACGGACTACCCGCGGGCGGATCGCCATTTTTCGGCGGCCGTACGGCGGCTCACGCGCATCCACGCGCGGTCGGCCGAGGAGCCGATCAACCTCGATGAAGGCGACGAGTACGACTGGCCGTGGCTCTACGCCGTGGAGGTGGGCCACTGGAACCTCACCGACGGACAGGCTAAGTCCATGCGCGAGTTTCTGATGCGCGGCGGCTTCTTCATGTGCGACGACTTCCATGGGACCGAGGAGTGGGCGGTATTCATCGCGAGCATGAGCCGCGTTTTTCCCGACCGGCCCATCGTGGACATCGCCAACAGCGACGCCATCTTTCACACCGTCTACAACCTCGAAGATCGATACCAGGTTCCCGGCGAGCAATACGTTCGCTCCGGGCGCACCTACGAGTACGACGGATACGATCCTCACTGGCGCGGCATTTACGACGACAAGGGCCGGATTATGGTCGCCATCTGTCACGACATGGACCTGGGCGACTCCTGGGAGCACGCCGACAACCCGCAATACCCGCAGAAATTCTCCGCCATGGGCATCCGGATCGGCGTGAATTATCTCACCTACGCCATGACGCACTAGCGGCGCAGATACGCGTCGTCGCCCGCGATCCAATCCTCGCGCGCCGGAGAAAACACGTCCATGACCAGCGTATCCTCAAGCGCCTCCACGGCATGCGTTTCGTGCGGCGCGAGTACCAGTGTCTGGCCCGCGCGTACCACCTGTTCGCGGCCCTCGACCACGAATTTCAAGGCCCCCTGTTCCACCAGCGACGCCTGCTCATGGACGTGGCTGTGCGGCGGAACCATGGCCCCCTTCCGCAAGGAGAGGCGCGCAATGGTCAGATGGTCCGCGTGGATGGCTTGGCGCATCAGAAGCGGATTCAATGTCTCTTCGTCGATCGCATTCCAGTCGTAAAACGTCATCTTCCTCATTCTATATTGGCGGTGGGGCAGGCCTCCTGGCCTGCCTTCGCGCCGCAGGCGCGATCCGCGCGCCGGGCAGGCCCGGAGGCCTGTCCCACTGAATCGCAGGCCGCGTGGCGCGTTAGTGTATGATGAGGCTTATGAAAGGCGTCGTCCTCGCCGGGGGCAGCGGAAGCAGGCTCTTCCCCTTGACCAAGATCACCAACAAGCACCTGCTGCCCATCTACGACCGGCCCATGATCTATTACCCCATCCGGTCGCTGGTGGACGCCGGCATTCGCGACATCCTGATCGTCACCGGGGGGCGGAATTCGGGGGACTTCCTCCGGCTCCTGGCGAATGGCAAGGAGTTCGGCCTGAAACACATCAATTACACCTACCAGGAGGGCGAGGGCGGCATCGCCGACGCGCTGGGCTTGGCGGAGCACTTCGCCGACGGCCATAAGATCTGCGTCATCCTGGGGGATAACATCATCGAGGGGAGCATCCGCGAGGCTGCGGAGCGGTTCCGTCAGCAGCCGGCGGGCGCGCATATTTTGCTCAAGGAAGTGCCGGACGCGGAGCGGTTCGGCGTGGCCGAAGTCGCGGGAAGCAGGATCATGGGCATCGAGGAGAAACCCGCCCGCCCGAAGACGAACTATGCGGTTACGGGTATCTACATGTACGACGCGACGGTCTTCAGCAAGATCCGTACCCTCGTCCCCTCCCGGCGCGGCGAGTTGGAGATCACCGACGTCAACAACGCCTACATCGAGGAAGGGTCGTTGACCTTTTCCTTTCTCGAAGGCTGGTGGAGCGACGCCGGAACGTTCGAGTCGCTGCTGCGCGCGGCCAACCTGGTGGCGCGATCGGTGAAGGAGCGGGCGGCGCCGGCGGTCGAGGAAGGGGCGCTTCGGGTCTGATGGCCGGCGACGCGGCAGTCAAAGCGGCGGGCCGGCGGCTGGCCTCCTTCGAGGGCCTCGATCTGGCCGTGCCGGAGTGCTCCAAGGGCTTGGGCGCCGTGATTGCGAAACCCGGTTCGCCCGATCTGATCGAAGGCGTGCGGGTCGAGGCGTGTTCCCTGTTTCCGGACGACCGCGGGTACTTTCTGGAGGTCCAGCGCTTTGGCCGCGGGCTGGCCGCGTCCTTCCCTCCCGAGAGCACGCAGGTTTCGGCGGCGATCAGCTTCCCGGGAACCATCAAGGCGTTCCATTACCACTTGCGCCAGACGGATTGCTGGGCGCCGGTCAAGGGAATGCTGCAAGTGGCTCTGGCGGACCTGCGGCTCGGATCGCGGACGTTCGGCTGGCGCAACACGATGTATATCGGGTCGTTGCGTCCCTGGCAGGCGCTGATCCCGCCGGGCGTTGCGCACGGGTACAAGGTGATTGGCGGTCAGGAGGCGGTGCTCGTCTATCTCACCAACCGTTTCTACGACCCGCAAGACGAGGGGCGCATTCCCTACGACGACGCCTCGATTCACTATGATTGGGAGACCCAGCGCAAATAGCGCCGTACCGAGCCGCGACCGTAAGGGAGCGGGCTGCGCCTGCCAATACCTCGCGCCCGCCCGGCGCGGGGCGGCGCGGGGACTCGCATGAAGCTTCTAGTCACTGGCGGCGCCGGCTTCATCGGCTCGGCATTCGTGCGCATGGCCATCGCCGGCACGGACTGGCGCGTCGTCAACCTCGACAAGCTGACCTACGCCGGCAACCTGGAAAACCTCGCCTCCGTCGAAGGGAACGCGCGGTACCGGTTCGTGCGCGCCGATATCTGCGAGCCGAAGGAAGTCGAGCGAGCCTTGGAAGAGGAGCATCCGGACGCCATCGCGCACTTCGCCGCCGAGTCGCACGTGGACCGCAGCATTCTCTCTCCGGAGGCGGCGATTCACACCAACTTTCGGGGGACGTTTACGCTGCTGGAGGCCGCGCGCAAGCGCGGCATCGGCCGCTTCCTGCACGTCTCCACCGACGAGGTCTACGGCAGCCTGGAATCCCCGCTGGAAGCCGCCGAGGATTTCCCGCTTCGTCCCAGCAGCCCCTATTCGGCTTCCAAAGCCGCCTCGGACCTGCTGGCGCTCTCCTATTTCGCGACGTACCGCGTGCCGGTCGTCGTCACCCGGGCCTCGAACAACTATGGCCCCTGCCAGTTTCCCGAGAAGCTGATCCCGCTGATGATCGCCAACGCCATGGACGACCGCCCGTTGCCGGTGTACGGGGACGGCATGCAGGTGCGGGACTGGCTGTACGTGGACGACCATTGCCGCGGGATTATGGCGGCGCTCGAGCGCGGACGCGACGGCGAGATCTATAACATCGGTGGCAACCGCTCGCTGCCCAATCTGGAAGTGGTGGCCAAGGTTCTGGCGCTGGCCGGCAAGCCGGAAACGCTGGTTCGGCACGTCACGGATCGCCCCGGCCACGACCGGCGCTATGCGCTCTCGAGCGCCAAGCTGATGCGCGAGACCGCCTGGCGCCCGGAGGTGGATTTTGAAACGGGCCTGGCGCGCACCATCGATTGGTATCGCGCCCATCCCGACTGGGTAGCCCACGTGCGTAGCGGCGCATACCGAACCTATTACGAACAGAACTATGGCCAGCGCGTGTAACTGTCCCATCGCTGCGTCTTATGCGCATAGCCATTGAAGCGGCGACTCTGGGACTTTCGAGCGGCGGTTTGGCGCGCTACACCGCCGAGCTCAGCTTGGCGCTGGCGCGCTGCTATCCGGATGACGAGTTCTATCTGGTGTCCGACCAGCCCTTCCGCATGCCGCCGGGCGCTCCGCCGAACCTCAAGCGCGGCGGCGGACCGCGCAACGCGCTGGAGCGCCGCTGGTGGCTGTGGGGCATCGCGCGGGAACTGGACCGCCTGGGCGCCGACTTGGTTCACGGCCCGGATTTCGCTGTCCCCTACATCCCCCGCCGGCCCAGCGTGCTGACGCTGCACGATCTCTCCCCGTGGATGGACCCGGCCTGGCACACGCACGCGCGCCGCGTCGCGGGGCGGACGCCGCTACTGTTGGAGTTGGGCCTCGCCACCATGATCCTGACGCCCAGCGAGAGAGTGCGGAGACAGGCCATCGAGCGGTTCCGGTTGCGCCCGGAGCGGGTCGTGGCCGCTCCAGAGGCTGCGCCCCCCTGGCTGCGCCCGGTGAAGGACACGCCAGACACGCCCTACTTCCTCTTCGTCGGCGCTCTGGAGCCGCGCAAGAACCTGCCCGCGCTCGTCGAGGCATGGCGCGCTATGCGCAGGCGCTACCCCATCGATCTGGTGCTGGCCGGGCGGCGCCGCGACGATTGTCCGCCCATCCCGCAAGAGCCGGGGATCCGCGCGCTGGGCGAGACACCGGACGAAGACCTGGCCAGACTGTATAGCGGCGCCGTGGCGTTCGTATATCCGTCGCTGTACGAAGGTTTCGGGTTGCCCGTGCTGGAAGCCATGCAATGCGGCGCGTGCGTGATCGCTTCCCGCGCGGTGGCGGAAACCGCGGGAGACGCCGCCGCGTACGCGGACACCGTCGAAGACCTGACCCGCGCCATGATCCGCGCCGTGGAGGATCCAGGCTGGCGGGCCGCCCGCCGCGCGCAATCCCTGGCGCGCGCCCGCGAGTTCTCCTGGGAACGCACCGCGCGTATCACGCGTCAGGTGTACGAGGAGGCGCGCAAACGTTTTGCCGGTTGAGCCGCCATCGCCTGCCCTGTTCCTGTCCGCCGAAACGCCCTACCCGCTCGCCGGCGGGGGCGCGCTCCGCAGCGCCTCCATCCTGAACTACCTGGCGCGCACCCGCGAGGTGGATATGATCGTCTTCCGCCAGCCGGGAATGCCGGACCCCGCTTCGCGGATGCCCGCGGGACTCGCTCGCCGGATCGTGGCGATCGACCTTCCCCCAAACGGTCGTGGAATCGCCGCCCGCGGCTTCAGAAACCTGGGGCGCCTCGCGCGCGAGGCGCCACCCCTGCTCGACCGCTTTACGGGATTCGGCGGGCCGATCGAGGCCGCCATCGCCGGCCGGCGGTACGGTATCGGCGTCGTCGAACACTTCTGGTGCGCCCCGTACTGGGAACAGATATCCCGGGCCTGCGACCGCACCGTGCTCGACCTTCACAACGTGGAATCCGCATTGCACGCGCGCTGCGCTCAGACCGAGCCGGGCGTCGCCGGTTTTGCCCACCGCATGTTTCGCCAACCCTGCCTCGAACTGGAGCGGGTGTGGCTGCCGCGATATTCCTGCGTGCTGGCGGCCTCGGAGGATGACGCGCGGGCGGCGCGCGCCATCGCGCCCGCGGCGCGGGTCGAGGTATACCCCAATGCCATACCGGCGACCGCTCGCCCACCCAGGCTGGAAGAGGATGCGGTCGTTTTTTCTGGAAACATGGAATATCATCCGAATATCTCGGCTGTGCGGTTCTTTCGCCGGGAGATTTGGCCGCGGCTGCGCGATCGCTGGCCCGCGCTGGTGTGGAGACTGGTTGGGAAAAACCCGGAAGGTATCAAAGAATACGTTTCCGGAGATGGCCGGATCGAGATTTGCGGCCCTGTAGAAGACGCCGTTCTCGAATTGGCTCGCGCCAAGGTGGCCGTGGTTCCCGTCTTGGCGGGAAGCGGAACCCGGGTCAAGATCCTCGAGGCCTGGGCGGCGGGAACCCCTGTAGTGTCGACCAGTATGGGTGCGGAAGGCCTGCCAGCCGTACCCGGCGTGAATATCCTGCTGGCCGACACGGCGTCTGCATTCGCCGAAGCCGTCTCGTCCTTGTTGACTCAACCGCGCCTCGCCGGTAGGCTGGGCATGGCGGGTAGGGACTTGTTCGAAAAGGAACTTACTTGGGAATCCGCATGGGCAAAATTGCGTCTTTTTATGTGTGGTGATGGATAATGTCGGGTATACTGGTACACGTTCATGCGCTTCGCCGTTGATGCTCACTCCATCGGGCGACACCAAACCGGAAATGAGGTCTACGTTCGCAACCTCCTGAACGCCTTTGCGGCGCAAGAGAGGAAGTGCGAATTCGTAGCGTACATTTCCAAGGATACGGCTCGTGAAGTCGTGCCCGCCCGCTTTCGCACCCGCCGCGTAGCGGCTAATCCATACTGGCGGCTAGGTTTAGACTTGGCGGCTCGGCTTCGCCGGGATTGTCCGGATCTGCTGCACGTCCAGTACACCGCGCCCCTCGGTTGCCAGGTCCCGGTGGTGGTTACCGTTCATGACGTGAGCTTTCTGGAGCACCCCGAGTATTTCGCGGGAGGGCGCGCGCTGCAGTTGCGGTGGACGGTGCGGAGAACCGTGCGCCGCGCGGCGATGATCCTGACGGGCTGTGATTTCGCCAAGCAGTCGATTCTTCGGGCCTACCCGGATGTGGACGAGGGAAAAGTGGTGGTGGTCCCGTACGCGGCCGCCCCCGAATTCCGCCCCATCTCGCGGGAAGCGGCCCAGGCCGCTGTGTGGGCCCGCTTTTCGCTATCCGGACCATTTGTTCTTTCGGTTGGGGATCTGCAGCCGCGGAAGAACCAGATTGGCCTGATTCGGGCTTTCGCGCAACTCGTTCGGGCGCATCCGCGGTTGAAGCACAAGCTGGCGCTGGCCGGGAAGGGAACGTGGTTCACCAGCCGCATTCTCGAAGCGGCGCGCCAGTCGGGCGTGGGGGACCGCATCGAGTTTCTGGGCTACGTCTCCGATTCCGATTTGCTGCAGCTTTACAACGCCTGCGACTTGTTTGCGTTCCCGTCTTTCTATGAAGGGTTCGGGCTTCCCGCGCTGGAGGCCATGGCATGCGGCCGCGCGGTGACTTGCTCCGACGTGGCGGCGCTGCCGGAAGTGGTGGACGGCGCGGCCATTCTGTTCGATCCCACCTCGGAGGACGAAATGGCGCGCGCCATGGCCGACCTCCTGCTGGATGCCGAGCTGCGGACCAGAATGGAACGCTTGGGGTTGAGGCGCGCCGCGTTGTTCAGTTGGCAGGAAACCGCGCGCAAAACGCTCGAGGTGTACCACCGGGTCGCGGCGCGTTCCCCGGCCGGGGCGCGCGTGGGTGTTGCCTCTCTGGCGCGCCGATGAAGCCGGCCCTTTCTCCACCGGACGTAGCCGCCTGACATGCGGGTGGCGTTCTTTTCTCCGCTGCCGCCCGCTCGTAGCGGGATCGCCGATTATTCTGCCGCGCTGATCGAATCCCTTCGGCCTCGTGCGGATTTGGCCGTGTTCTCCGGCCCGGAGAGCGGCGACCCGGCGGATTGCGACGTCGCCCTCTACCAGATCGGGAACAACGGGCACCACGGACCGGCCTACCAGACGGCCCTCCGGCATCCGGGCGTGGTCGTGCTGCACGAATCCAACCTGCACCACTTGGTCGCGGACCTCACCATAAAGCGCGGCGATTGGGACGCTTATCTGGCCGCATGCGAATACGAGGGCGGCGCCGGCGCCCGCGCCTTCGCCGAACGCGTGCGCCGGCTGGAGACCGGCCCCGACTATGAAGGCCTGAAGATGACGCGGCGGCTGCTGGAATCCGCGCGCGGGGTGATCGTCCACAGCCGATTCATGGCGGACGAGGTGCGCTCCTCCGGGTACTCGGGGCCGCTGGCCGTCATTCCCCACGGCGCATGGATCCCCGAAACGGATCGCAACGCCTACCGCCGGAAACTGGGTCTCGACGAGGCCACGCCGCTCGCCGGCATCTTTGGATTTCTAAAGCCCTACAAGCGCATTCCGGAGTCGCTGCGCGCCTTCCGGCGGCTGGTGCGCCTGGTTCCGGAGGCGAAAATGATTCTGGCCGGCGAGCCGCATCCAGACTTGCCGCTGGGACCCATGATCCAATCCATGGACCTTTCCGCCAGCGTGCGCGCGCTGGGCTTCGTTCCCATCGAGGATTTCCAGGGCTATCTCGGCGCGTGCGATATTGTCCTGAACCTGCGCCACCCCACGGTGGGAGAGAGTTCCGGGACGTTGCTGCGCGCGCTGGGACTGGGCAAGGCGGTCCTGGCGTCCGACGTCGGCTCGTTTCACGAGTTGCCGGACGATGTGTGCGTCAAGGTACCCGTGGGCCCCGGCGAGGAAGACTCCATCTTCGAGTACCTCAATCTGCTCGTCTCGCGGCCCGATGTGGCCCGCGAGATCGGCGCGCGCGCGCGGGAGTACGTCGCGCGGGAATGCAACTGGGACGCGGTAGCCGCCCGATACGCCGCGTTTCTGGAGGCCGTGGCCGCGGGCCGGGAGTGGAGCGAAGAGTCCGGCGCTCCGGTTCGGCAAACCGCCCCGGCGGCGCTCCCCGGGGAGCGGGAAGACCTTGCGCCGTACGTGCGCGGCTGGGCCGCAGGCGACGAGTCGCTCCAGTACGTGGATGCCCACCAGACGCGTTTGGCCAAGACGCTGGAAATGGTCCCGCCGGGAGGGTCTAGCGACCGCATTCTGGAGATGGGCGCCTACCTGCAAATCACGCCGGCGCTGCGTTACAAACTGGGTTATGGCGAAGTCCGCGGCTCGTATTACGGCCCACTCGGGCGCACGGATCGCCGCGTGGTCGCCTCCAGCGAAGGCGAGCCATTCGCCTGCGAGATCGATCATTTCGACGCCTCCAAGGACCCGTTTCCCTATCCCGACGGGCATTTTTCGACCGTGCTCTGCTGCGAGGTCATCGAGCACTTGTCCGACGACCCGATGCACCTGATGAGTGAGGTGAATCGCATCCTTCGGCCCGGTGGCCATCTGCTGCTGACCACGCCCAATGTCGTTTCCTTACGCGCCATTGCCGCCGTTCTCCAGGGCCATCACCCCGGTTTGTTTCCCGCCTACATTCAGCCCGTCGAGCCCGGCGTCGAAGCGGAGGCGCGGCATAGCCGTGAGTACGCGCCGCGAGAGATCCGGAGGCTGTTGACGGACGCCGGTTTCGAAGTGGTCCGGCTGGAAACCGGCGAATTCCGCGACGAGCCACGGCCGGAATACGGCTGGGTGGCTCATCTGCTGGATCGCTACCGTTTGCACACGGACCTGCGCGGAGACGGCATCTATGCGCTGGGGCGAAAGACGAGCCCCGTGAAAGACCGGCGCCCGCGGTGGCTGTACCAATGAACGCAACCTGCCAGCCAGTGGGGCGGACCTCCCGGTCTGTCTTCTTCGGACGCCGATGAACGCCGAATCCGTCACGCATGACATGCAGTTCGACGCCTCCACGCGGAAGGCGAGCGCCGCCATCGAAATTCGCAATACCACCGCCGAGCCGTGGCGCCCCTCCGAAGGATTCGCCATCGGTTTTCACCTCTTCGACGCCGAAACCGGGACGCTCATCGTGGACGGGGCGCGCGTCCATCCGGAACGCGACATTGCGCCCGGGGAGTCCGCGCGAGCGCGCCTGGAAATCGAAATTCCCCCGGAAGACGGCCGCTACGTGGCGTTCATTTCCGCCATGCGCGAGGGCGCGTGTTGGTATTACGACCTGGGCTGGCCGTTCCTGCTGGCGGAATTTGCCGTCCAGGGCGGCGTCGCCCGCCTGGAGCGCGCGCGCGTGACTACGCGCAACGCCTGGCGGCGGCGGCGGGCGCGGCGGTCGGCGGGGCGTGCGTTCACCTATCCCGTGCTCACCATCTGGCGGAACCGCGGGCTGATTCGCGCCATGGCCCGGCGCGATATCCTGGGCCGCTACCGCGGTTCGTTCGGCGGCGCGTTCTGGGCCGTTCTCAGCCCCCTGCTGCTCATGTTGACATACTTTTTCGTGTTCGGTTTGGTGCTGCGCGCGCGTTTTCCGGGCGATTCGAGCCGGTCCGGTTTTGCGTTGTATTTTCTGGCCGGGATGCTCCCCTGGCTGGCGGTCAGCGAAGCCGCCAGCCGCGCGCCCGCCATCGTTCTGGAGCACCGGAATTTCGTCAAAAAGCTGGTGTTCGCAGTGGAAACGCTGCCCGTCAACCTGGTGGCCGCGGGCCTGATCAGCGAGCTGTTTGCGATTGTGCTGTTCGGCGTCTTCCTGCTAGTGCTGCGCGGGGCGGTTCCGATCACCGTGCTCTGGCTCCCCATGCTGGTGATTCCGCAGATCTTGCTAACCGCCGGCCTGTGCTGGTTTCTGGCCGCTCTGGGTGTTTTTGTGCGCGATCTCGGCCAGGTAATCGGCTTCCTGCTGACTATCTGGTTCTTCCTCACCCCGATTTGCTATCCGGAAGCTTCGCTCGGCTCGCTCCCGCATTTTGCTACCCTATTGCTTTCCAAGAACCCGATGTACGTCCTGGTACGCGGGTATCGCGCCATTCTCCTGGGCCCTCAGGCGCCTTCGCTGGGTTCCCTGTGGAAGCTCTGGCTGCTTTCCGGCGTGGTGTTCGTCCTGGGTCACGCGTGGTTTTTTAAGCTCCGGAAGTCTTTTGCGGATATCATATAGCGAGCGGCTCCCGCCGCGGCTTGTTGCCGATGAACGCCCTTCTACATGCGATTGCGCGCGCCCTGGTGGCGTACGGGCCATGGGGTGTTTTCGTTCTGGGCGTCGTCGATTCGCTGGGGATACCGCTCCCGGCGGCCATGGATGTCCTGCTGATCGGGATCGGCGCGGGCAGCGTCAAGATGCCGTATCACGCCTACTTCGCCGCGTTGATGGCCGTTCTGGGGTCTATGGGCGGTAACCTCGGCCTCTTCATGGCCGCTCGGGGAGGGGCGCGCTGGCTGAGCCGGAGCGAGCCTCCCCCCGGCAAGAGCCAGCGCCTCCGCCAGTGGTGCTCGCGCTACGGCCTGGTAACGGTTTTTGTAGCGGCGCTGACCCCCGTCCCTCCTTTGCCTCTGAAGGTCTTTGTGGTTTCCGCGGGAGCCTTGCGCGCCTCCTTCGCCAGGTTTCTCGCGGTGATCGTAGTGGCGCGCGTCCTCCGCTATTTTGGCGAGGCCTGGCTGGGCCTTACGCTCGGCAAGGACGCCCCCGGCTTCCTGGCGCGCAACGGCTGGACTTTGGCCGGCGCCGCGCTTGGCCTGGCCATCGCACTGTACCTCGTCATGCGGCTGATGGAAAACCGGCGGCAGCCGGCCCTATGATGGTTTGGGGGTCCGGCGCCCCTGTCTGGCGATGCCCAAACGAATCGCAATAGTCGAGGACGAAGCGGAACTCGCCGCGCTTCTGGACTACAACCTCCGCCGGCACGGGTATGAGACGCATACGTTCGGTGGCGGCCGCGAGACCCTGAAGGCTCTGGAGCAGTGGAAACCCGACCTCGTCCTGCTCGACGTGATGTTGCCCGAAGTGGACGGGTTCGAGGTGTGCCGCCAAATCCGCAAGTCGGACGCTCTGGGGCGTACCCCCGTCCTGTTCCTCACCGCGCGCTCCGAGGAAGTGGACCGCGTGCTGGGCCTGGAAATCGGCGGCGACGACTACATGACCAAGCCCTTCAGCCCGCGCGAGCTGGTGGCGCGTGTGAAGGCGCGTCTCCGCCGCGAGGACATGGATGCCGAGCCGCCCGCAGTCATGGCCGGCCCGTTCCGTCTGGACCGCGACGCGCACCGCGTGTTCCAAGCCGATAAGGAGATCCCGCTGACCTCCACCGAGTTCAGCCTGTTGGAGTTCTTTCTGATGCATCCGGGCCGCGCGTACAGCCGCGACCAGCTTCTGGAATCCGTCTGGGGCGAGCAGCGTTACGTCACCCCGCGCACCGTGGACGTCCACATCCGCCGCCTGCGCGAACGGATCGAGGAAGAGCCGGAGAACCCCCGCTATCTGACCACCGTCCGCGGCTTCGGCTACCGTTTCGAGGACTCGGCGTAGCATTACCGCCCTGAGAAGGCTTTCTTCAGTGGGACAGGCCACCGTTTGTTGTGGCCTGTCGTTTTTCTCCCCGCACGGCCATCCCGCGAGGCGTCGCCCCTCGAACCTCCGCTTCCTCAACCTCGCGAACTTCCCCAGCGGCCCATACCCGCGGCCCACAACTCAGACCAGCCCGCATTCTTCTCCGTGTTCTCCGCGAGTCCTCCGCGTCTCCGCGTTGAAGTCTTGCCCGCCGCCGCCCTTAACCTCGAATTCACATCGGATTAACCATTCGGTAACATCCGTCCTGCTAGTTTGAAGGTTAACGCGGTCATCCGGCCATGAAGAAGATTCTCCTCATCGAAGACGACGCGGACCTTTTCGCGCTCCTGAAGTATAACCTCGAGAAAGAGGGATTCGCGTTCGCCGGCCGGCAGACCGGCGGCGGCGCGCTCGACTTTTGCCGCCGGACGAAGCCGGACCTGATCCTGCTGGACATTATGCTGCCGGATTGCGACGGCCTGGACATCTGCAAGGGCATCCGCGGCGACCTCGACCTGGCCGCCACGCCGGTCATCTTTCTGACCGCGCGCGCCTCGGAGACGGATCGCATCGTGGGCCTGGAACTCGGCGCCAACGACTACGTCGTCAAGCCGTTCTTCGTGCGCGAGCTGATCGCGCGCATCAAGCTCCAGTTCCGCCACCAGGCTCCGCCG
Source organism: Bryobacteraceae bacterium (assembly GCA_050012095.1). Classification (GTDB taxonomy): domain Bacteria; phylum Acidobacteriota; class Terriglobia; order Bryobacterales; family Bryobacteraceae; genus BOG-224. The sequence goes on from JBEKHV010000001.1 coordinate 259,179, forward strand.
TCTCGCGTGCTGCAGGGCGGCGGACTGGAATTGGACCGCTCCATGTGCCAGGCGCGCCTCAACGGGGAGCCGGTACCGCTGACGGCCACCGAGTTCCGCCTGCTGGAGTACCTGATGGGCCGGCCTGGCGTGGTTTTCAGCCGCGAGCAATTGCTGAATTCGGTCTGGGGACAAGACCGCGCCATTACCGACCGCGCGGTGGACGTCTACGTTCTGCGCCTGCGCCAGAAAGTGGAATTGGACCCGGCCAACCCGGCGCTGATTCACTCGGTCAGGGGATTCGGATACACGTTCGAGCCGCGCCGCGCCGTGGCGGCGTAGCCGGTGGTGGCTTGTTTCTACTCCGCCGCCCGCCGCAGCCGGTCCAGCACCCCCGCCCATTCCGGCGTCTCCGGCGGCCGTTCGACGGCAATCCAATCCCAAGCCTGCCGATCCACCCGGTGCAGCGTATCGTACAGCGCCGCCGCATACGCGCGCGCGTCCTCGGGCATCTCCCGGCCGATGCGCAGCCAGGCGCCGCGGCCTTCCGGTGGGAAATCGCCGCGGGCCAGCAGATAGAGGGGCGTCGCGGGCCGATAGTGCCGCGGATGCATTCCCGGGGAGAGATGCGCGCCTTCCGCCGGAAACTCCACCACTTCCACGGGACCGATTAGGGCTTCGATTTCCGGCAGCGGAATCACGCCGGGACGCAAGAGAGTGGGCGCGTCTACTAGGGAGAGGACTGTGGATTCGATACCTACCGTTGCGGGGCCGCCATCGAGCACAAAATCCGCCAGCGATGCGGCGACGTGCGCAGCGGCGGTGGGGGAGATCTCGGTGAACCGGTTGGCGCTGGGCGCGGCGATGGGGACGCCGGAGGCGCGGATCAATTCGAGCGCCAGCGGGTGCGCGGGCATGCGCAGGCCCACAGTGGGCAATCCGGCAGTGACGATGTCGGGGATAGGCAGGCCGGGAGGCCCGCCCCACTTGGGGACTACCAGCGTCAGCGGGCCGGGCCAATAACGGCGCGCCAAAGTTTCGGCGGCGTCCGGCCAGCGGGCGGCCAGGCGGCGCGCCATCTCGATGGAATCCACGTGCACGATCAGCGGGGCCGTGCGCGGGCGGCCCTTGGCCTGAAAGATGCGCTCCACGGCGGCGGGGTCGAGGGCGTTGGCGCCCAGGCCGTAGACCGTCTCGGTGGGAAACGCGACCAGTTTTCCCGCGCGAATCAAGGCGGCCGCGTGTTCGACGCTCACTCCGGTAACTCGTCCTGGGCGTCGCCGGCGATCTTGCCGGTCTTGCGCCAGACCAGGTAGGCATGGATCAGCGGATCCAGATCGCCTTCCAGCACGCGGTCCACGTCGCCGATAGCCAGCTTGCTGCGCAGGTCCTTCACCAGGCGGTAGGGCGCCAGCACGTAGTTGCGGATCTGGCTGCCGAAGTTGATGTCGAGCTTGGCGTCCTCGGTCTTGCGCGTCTCCTCGCGCTTCTTTTCCAGCTCGCGCTCGTACAGACGCGCTTTGAGCTGCTTCATGGCGGTGTCGCGGTTCTTGTGCTGCGAGCGCTCGTTCTGGCATTGCACCACGATGCCGGTGGGGAAGTGGGTGATGCGCACCGCCGAATCCGTCATGTTGACGTGCTGCCCGCCGGCGCCGGAGGAGCGGAAGGTATCGATGCGCAGATCGTCAAGGTCGATTTCGATCTTGATTTCATCGTCCACCTGCGGGTAGACGAAGACCGAGGCGAAGGACGTGTGGCGGCGCGCGTTGGAATCGAACGGCGAGATGCGCACCAGGCGGTGGACGCCGATCTCCGATTGCAGCAGGCCGTAGGCGTTGTCGCCGTTGACTTCGAAGGTAGCGGATTTGATGCCGGCGCCTTCGCCTTCCAGGCGGTCCGTCACCACGGTCCCGAAGCCCTCGCGCTCGGTCCAGCGCAGGTACATGCGCAGCAGCATTTCGGCCCAGTCCTGGCTCTCGGTGCCGCCGGCGCCGGGATGGATGGTGACGATGGCGCTACGGGCGTCGTTCTCGCCGGAGAGCAGCATGGCGGTCTCGATGCGCTCCAGGAACGCGGCGTACGACTTCAGGTCGCGCTCGATATCGGCGTGCACGTTCTCGCCTTCGCGCGCCAGCTCGAAGAGCGTGTCGAGATCGTCCGTCAGGGCGCCGATGCGGGCGTCGTTGGCGATGGATTCTTCCAGCCGCTTGCGCTCGCGCATCACGCGCTGGCTCTTTTCGGGGTTCGACCAGAAATCCAGCGCTGTGGTCCGCTCTTCGGTCTGGGCGAGTTTTTGCTTCAGCGCGGAGACGTCAAAGATACCTCCGCACGGCCAGGGCTTGGTCGCGGAGGGGCGGATAGGCGCGTTCCAACTCGTCGGGGGTCATGGGTTTTCAGTCCAATTCTAACAAATCCGCTTCTGTTAAGTTGGTGAAAAGGCGGTTCTCGCGGGCGCCGCGATTCAATTGCGCCAGCCCGGGCGCGTCTCTTTCCCCGTTATCTTGTCTCGCGCTTCCTGCGCTCGCGCCCGAAGGGCGTCCGCCTGCCGCGACGTACATTGGCCCGGCGGGTTCCCGGCCAGGAGTTCGTCAATGGGAGTTACGGCTTCTTTCACACGGTACATCCCGAACACAAACAACAACTGTCTCTTTACCTCACAGTCGGGTTCGCTAGATAAGAGTGGAACGAGCTCCTCGACGCCCTGGCGATTGTCGATTGAGCCGAGGATATACAGGGCCCACTCGCGGATGCCCGGCGAGTCGTTACCACGCGAGACTTTCAGCAGGGCTGGGGAGTATTCCGGGGCTCTGGTCTCCCACATCGCGTCCAGCACGCCTTGTTTTTCCGGATCGGAAAAACTGTCCTTCCACGCCGCGAGACACGCCTCTTGGCGTTGAGCCGCATCAGGCTTGGACACCAGGCTAAGGAAGAGCCGCACTCCCCGAAGGACCTGTTGGCCCGAGGGAACGTTGGCGCGTGAAGGGACCTCCGGCCCGCCGAGAGGCGCCAGGTAGATCTCGCGGACCGAATTGTACGTATCGTTCCGATAATCATATTTCAGGAAAAGCAGGACCTCCGCTCCAGGATGCAAATTGGGGCCGTCTGTTGCAAACCAGTGAGGCGCAACGATGGTAATGCCATGCGGCTGGCCGGATTCCGGCGGTTTGAGCCACTCGGAAACCTGTAAGGCGAAGTAGGCCGTAGCATCGGTAAGCGGGCTGACGCGGATTGTTCTAAGGGTTGGGTCGCCCGCCGCCGCCGCGGGGTCGGGAGCGTCAGGCGGAAGCGGGGGCCGGTCCGCTCGGCGGATCGAGGGTGAATCCAGCATACCTCTAACGATCACGATGGATTGGTCATGCCACGCGGCGAACTCGGTTATTGACGCTCTCTGGCCGTACGCCAGCGGCGGAGCGAAGGCCAGCGCGCACAGGGCAAAGCCAGCCGCTCTTGTGAAAACAGGCATGTGCTCCTCCGCTAGGATGATAACTCCCAGAGTTACCGTCCGCGATGTTTGGGCGCAGATTTCGGCTCCTGCGGTCGAAAGGTGGGATTAGCTTCCTTTGACCGCTCGATTGCGGACTCCGTTGGTCCACTTTCCCGCCCTGAATGATCAAAGGAAGAGGATCCCGTTTGAACTAAGCCGCTCGCGCGGCGGACGCTACGCGTGGCTTCTTCCCGAGGCCGTCGCGCGGTAGAGTGCGGGTCACAAGGAGGTCCCTGTGACCCATCTTCGCAAACGGGTGC
>JBEKHV010000002.1:0-165541 GCA_050012095.1 Bryobacteraceae bacterium
CCGGGCTCGTGACAAGCCGGAGCGTTTCGACTTCACAAGCCGCATTGAGATGCTTAAGTGAAGAGTATTGGGCTTCAGCCATGCCGCACCGTCGCAAAAGGTCGGGCTTTAGCCCCTGCTCCGGCAAGACCCGCCGCTAACGCCCGCTCGCCCAGCCCGACCTTCGCTGAAGAACTATCGTGGGGCGGACGCCATCTTCGACGCCGGACCCCCAGGCTGCAAAGCGGGGACTGGCTCGAATTTCGCCGCCTTTGCGAAACTTCGTGCCTGTACCCGGTTTGCCCCAGGAACCGCGGCTGCCTGCGCCAATCGCCCAAGCGCTTTGCCTCGGTGTCAAGGCAGGCCGTCAAGTTTGGGTTTGGCGCTGTGTTTACGCGCGTGTCGTCAGCCTCGATTGCCGGACGCAAGCCGGCTTATGGGGAGTAATCTTGCCGCGCGAAAGGTTGAGAGGCCGGCCCGGAAGGTCCCCTGTGGAGTATACTGTGGGATGGGTTCCACATATGCAAACGATCCAGGTCGTCCTCGATTCCGTGTTGTTGCGCGCCACCGACGTTGCGGCGCGCCGAACGAAGTTGAATCGTTCCGCGCTGATTCGTGAAGCGCTTAGCGCGCACCTGAAGAAGCTCCAGACCAGGGAAATGGAACTGCGCGACCGCAAGGGCTACGAAGCCGGCCCTGGACACTCTGGGGAGCTATCCGGTTGGGAATCGGAGGCCATTTGGCCGGAGGAATAGGCAGGGGCGACATTCGGCTCTACCGGTTTGCTCCACCGGACAAAGCCAGGCCGGTCGTAGTACTGACCCGCGACAGCGCCCTTCGCTACCTGTCCACGGCGACGGTCGCGCCGGTCACGTCCAGCATCCGGGGCGTTCCCTCGGAAGTCCAGTTGGGCGAAGAAGATGGCATGAAGGGCCCTTGCGCGGTGAACCTTCACAACGCCGTAACCGTGTCGCAACGGCGTTTGGGGAAGCGGGTGGCTCACCTCCCTTCACCGCGAATGAAGGAGATCTGCGCCGCTCTGCGTTTTTCCCTGGGCTGCGATCCGGACTAGCCGCCCCGCGCCCGGCTTCGAGAGTTTCGGGGACAGTTCCGAGGGTTCCGGGGCCAGGCTACGAAACCCCCAGGTATCTCAGCCACCGGAGTTTAGGGGTTTGGTAGTCTGTCCCCGAAACTCTCATGAAAAGCGGCCAACCTGTGGCGATGCCAGTTATAGTCGAAGTGAATTTCCGACTGCGTTAGGTGGACTTGACACGAACACGGTGCGGACGGGATGTTTACCTAGCGGCTCCAGGTAGCGTGGAACGTTCCGTCTCTGTCCCTGGTCTCCCACCGGCCGCCGCCGTCCCCGGCTGCCGCCTCCCGAGATACAGTCGCCTGCGCACGGACGCGCCGGTGAAAACGCGCTACTTTCAGCCCATCCACAACAAAGCAGCTGCGGTTTGGCACTCAGCCTCGCAGCAACTGCGCGGCCTGATTCCACGGGTCTCGGTTGGGGCCCTAGAGAACCTCCTCTGCGATTGCACCGATTAGCTCTGTGAGCTCCCGTTCGAATTCTTCGCTGACATCTGTCGCGCCGCTGGTAGCGTGGGCGGTTTCATGGAGGAGGGTGCTCGCGTACGTCCGAACTCCGGTGAGTCGGTCCCGTTTAACGATAACGCGCTGCGTACCCGGCTCCCAGATGCCTGACGCTTCCTGGTAGCCGACAGTATCCGTTCGCATCGTCTCCGAAATCAGTACTTGCTTGATGGCCTTCGGCCTGCCGCCAATGAGCCCGAAAATCGAGTCGGTCTTCGCGAAAACCGCCCGTTCGCTTCTCGTGAGTTCCCTTTCGCCGACGAACTTGAATTGGAAGCTCTCGTTCCACTCGGTCGCGTAGGCTTCGAGATCCCGCATGGGCTCGCCTTGGACATCCTTGAGGCCGTGGATTCTGCCTTTGACGCTTGCTGGGATCGTAACGACGGTATAGCCGTCTTTCTTTGCGCGGTCAGCCATCTCCTTGGCCACCATCAGCTCTGCCGCAGTCAGGAAGATCACCTTGCTTGTCGCGTTGAGGAGCGTGCACGCGTGTACCTGGATGTCGATCCAGGTCAGTTCATCATGCGATGTCCCAATTTCGTAATTCTTGAGGTCGTCAACAAGGAGCTGAGCGACATTTTGCTGCCTGCACTCCAGGAGGATCGCCTTGACCCGTTCGGTATATGCGGTCCTGCCGACGTTTGTGCGTTCACGGTTGAGCGCCTTCCTTATCGCCGCGTTGACGCTCGTTATGTTGTAGCTGCACAAAAAGTTCTCTTCCTCGGCCACCCGCAAGCCCGTGATATAGATACGGGCAAGCTTGCGCTTGCCCTTATCGAGGACCTGCCCATATTGAGTGGTCTCAATAGGCGTGTCACCCGAGAAGCGTAGGAAGAGGTCTTTGGCACCCGCCATCTCCCCATCTGCGACGCCCTCGAAGATAAAGTCGGTGCCGACAATTCCCGGCTCGGACGCGTCGTCAATCACAGCGTGCAACGTCGTGACGTCCTCAAAGCCGTGCTTCCTCGATTTTGCCGTCGTGATGTCGGCGTGCGCCGACCTGGCGAGCACCTTGATCTGACGCCGGTCAAAGGTCGCAAGCGCATCTTTAAGGCCGACTCCGAATTTTCCAACCACGAGGTCAGGTCGCGAGAGCTTTTCCTGGTCTTCCTTCTGCGTGAGGTGCTCGTACTTGAGGCCTCGGCCGAAGTCCCGGACGTGCCACTGGCCCTGCTTATCCTTGAAGATGTCTACATCCTTAGTCTTCGTGAGCGCCTGCTCGTCGAGCGCGTTCGCGATCACCTCGCGCAACGCGTGCCGCACATCCCAGTCTTCCAAGACTTTCTCGATGTTCAGATCAAATTGTTTCATACGGTCGGTTCTCCTCACCTGTCGCCGACAATGCGCCCTCTATCGGCAGAGTCTTGACGCGGGCCGCGAACGCCTTGCGGGAGATCTCTGCCTTCTGTTTCAACCAGTCGAATACATCTGGCAAGAAGGGTCTATCCAGATTGCCTCCAGTCAGCAAATCTGGTTGCAGTCCGTCCGGAGCGGACGCAAAGCTCCCATGGGGAGTATTAAATACCCAATTCTCTGAAAACACAAGGGTAGGGCGACGGCTAGTAAACGCGGGTAGCGACTCGCGACGAAGCCCAAGTCAGGGGCGCCATGAGATCAGCTCATCCTCGGCAGGGCGGGTCGAGCGTCCCGTGAATGACCGCCTAGCGACCGGGAACCTCACAGGGTCAGCAGGAACCCGCGGTGAATGCATCCTCCGAAAATGCACCAGAGATCGTGCGCGCAGGGTTTCGGGTGGTGGTGCGTGAACTTCGCTATCTCAGGCAGGGAGCATCACGCGGGTGAAACTTGCACCGGATCACTAAGAGGTTTAGCCTTCCGCGCAGCCCGGGCCCCCTTGCTTGGTAGCTTGAGCCGTGGTCTAATGCTTGCCGAATGGCCCAAGCTGCTGACGGCCTCCTCATTGGTGAACCCAACTGTGGAGGGGACATGCGCGGTGCGCAGGTAGAGGTAACAGACGCTGGCATCTGGATCCGAGATCTAGAGGTCCCTAGCAGGGACGTTGCCGATTTCCTTCACCGCGTCTCCGAGCCGGAGCGGGGAGTGACGCTAGTCCAGGCAATCGAAGTTGGCGTCTTTTGCCTTGAACGCGCGCGCACAAGCCAAGACCTAGATTTTGTCAAACGGCAGGTGGAGGCACTGATCAGTACTGTTCGGGCCACAGTGGAAAGAATCCCCGAGGACACCCAAAAGGCGCTGACTGCAAGAATCGGCGTGGGAGAGGGGCAGGTGCTGGCGCCCGTCCAGAGCTTGGTTGCCGAAGTGACAAGAGGTGCCGCGGAGAAGATAAGGGAAGTGAAGGACCTCCTTTCGCAGGAGATTAACCCCAGCGACGAGAACACGACGCTTGGCAGGGCCCTTCGCGCTCTCCGCAATCTGCTTGACGCGGATAGAGCCGACTCCATCCAGGGAACCTTGGCTGCGAAGATCAAGGAAGTGACCGCCGGAGACGGAGCACTTGCTAAAACTGTCAGGGGGGTCGTTGAAGACGCTGTGAAGCCCCTTGCGGAGCGAGTGGACTCCTTGGCCAAGGAGGTGCGCGGCGGGGAGGCGGCGGCGGAGGCCTTGGCGCAAACAACCGAAAAGGGAGCCCCATACGAAGAAGAGGTCCTGGGTCGCCTTCAGGCATGGGGACGCACGATAGGCGCCGAGATAAACCATGTTGGAGTGGACAACAGACCCGGCGACATTACCGTAAGCGTGACCGATCCGGCGGGGGATTCACCGAAGTGCCTCCTCGTGGTGGAGGTCAGAGATCGCCAGTCACCCAAAGCGAGAAAGGCCGTGTCGGATGACCTCTCAGCCGCGATGGCTGAGCGTGGGGCGACTTACGCTATGTATCTGAGCCGTAAGCGCGAGGGCCTCGGCCAGGAACTGGGCGAATGGGCCGAGGGCGCCTGTGATCGAGGCCCATGGGTTGCATGCACGGATGAACACTTAACGACGGCAGTCCGCTTCCTCCTCGTTCAGTGGGGCATGGCTCGGAAACGGGCGGCGCGGCTGGCCCCGGATGTCTCAGCGGTCCGAACCCAGATTGAAAGGATCAGAACGGCTCTGGGGAGGGTCAAAACGATAAACACGAAGGTCACGTCAGTGCGGACCGGGGCCGACCAGATTCAATAGGAGGCTGAGAATCTACGGGATGACGTGAGGGATGCCTTGTCGGACCTTGAGGAGTCTCTGCGCCTAAAGCCGAAATAGGAGGCTGTATCGACCGCCCAGCGGGCCGCTCGAACATCGCCCCCAGAGGTCCGCATCACGTCAAGTTTACGGGAAACGTCCAACGCGTCGAAGCAGACCACGCCCCAATTCTCTGGGAGATGGCACGGCGATGTTGAGCCTTCGACAGCCAGACCTAGTCGGCAGTTCATCTCCGCGAGCGCCGTTGGGGGGCATTCTCCGAGGGGCAACACGGGGACAGGCGGGACGTTCGCCTCCCCGACACCAGGGCGCGTGTAACGCCCCGTCTGTCCCCGGCCGCTCTGTCCGCCCTTTCAAGTGTTCCTCAAGGCTTCTTTGCTTCCGTTGGAGGGTACGGCTGAGGACAAGATTAGTTCATGGCAGGTGCGAGAGAAACTCCGAAGGAAAGTCGTTTTTCAACATCCGCCTCACTATACACTTCATAGTTGGCAGCCTGAGCGTCACTTGCCTCGAGTGAAGCAACTCATCTGCTGAAAGCGTTAGATCCCCTTTCGCGGTGGTCAAGGCGTGTGCGACCTTGTCGCGCAGGGGTTCCAGAACTGAGTCTATAACGTGGCCAATTTCCTCACCGCGCAGCTCAGATGGGACAGCTGACTCGATTGCGAGCAAATCCCAATCGGGCCGGGCATAGAACAATGAGCGCAACCAGTCCGCTATTTCGCTCTCAGTGCCCGGCAGGACCTCAATCGGCAAACTGCAAGGCACCCCCAATTTCTTTGCGCGGCGCAGCAGCCGCTTGCGCCGTGCGCGGAGAGCCTCGACGATCTTGTAGAAACACAAGAACTGATACACTGCGCTGTTCGTGTTCAACGCCTCTCGATAAAGGGAGGCAAGGCCTCGGAACTCCGTTGGTAGCTGTGCAGTTGGCGACACGGCAAAAGGAGCCTCGAAATGTGGCGTCACGATGCTCGCTTGAATGTTACCTGTAGTTATCTCAAAGGTCTCCATTTGGCAAATCTCCAATGGAATATCCAGGTGGACGCTCCAGTTGCTCAAGGATGGGGACAGCGCTCTATACGCTCGTTCTTCCGCGTCCCTCCTGCACGTTGCGCTGAACGGCTCAGAGCTGATCTTCCCGAGGAAGCCTCTCTTATTCGGCACCCCTTTAAAGACAAAATGCCCGTCCTCGGTGGTGCAGTCGATCTTAATTTCAACCGCATCCTCATTGCCGGGAGGTGCAAACGCTGGCTTGGTGATGGCAAGGTGGGAGTCACCCTCCAAGCTGCCAGAGAACGAGTAGCCACGCTCCGGGACGAGGCTATATCCAGGTCGTCTGAGCACGAACCTAACCTGATAGAGGCCCGGCATCCCCGTAACAGGAAAGGAGTTACGAGCGTCTCCCTCCTCGAATCGATTAACGATGTGCATTTCTTGATGCTGGCCGGGGAAACCCATCTGTCGGAAGGTGGTCGTCGTCGCGTTCAAAGGGAGATTGCCTCGATCATGAGCGGGCGAGGCAACTGATCCGTGGCAGCGCTTGAATTTGAGGCGGCTTCCGCATGGGCACGGGTCGTTTCTGCCAACCTTTGCCATCGTCTTGAAGCGCGCGCGTCCTCTTTTGCCTTCGTCTGAAGTGTAGCGCAGATCGAACGGGAGCCAAAAAGGGGCTGATGGCGCGGAGCAGGACAGACCCATCCCGGTGGATGAATCGATTTTTTCACACCTTCCAGACCCATTCTTGCTCTGGGCCAGCACGCGCGCGCACAGGTCCCGTTAAGCTGGCGAACGGGCAGAACCCGGATAACAACGGTAGGAAGGGAATCCTTCCTTAGAAGTCCCCGTCAGAAGTCCCCGTCACGTCATTTGGCATCGAACGCCCGAACAGTTGAACGGGCTGGCACCGCTCGGCCTCCCGGATTGGTACAGGGAAACGCCCTCGCGTGTGCCAAGCCAAGCCGCTCCCTGAACTCCCAGTCACCGCTCCTTCCGCCCCATAACTCCTTTCCTTCCTTCATCGTTCCCCTCCCAATTTCAGACTCCACCCCCTCCCCGTGCTACCTCTCTAAACGGAAGGATATTCACAAATGTCGCGTACCCCGAGCCTCGTCTCCTCCAAGCGCCTCGCCGCGAATCGGTCTAACGCCGCCAAATCTACCGGGCCACGCACTCCCCAGGGCCGGGCCCGCTCCGCCCAGAACGCCCGCAAGCACGGCTTCACCGCCTCCACCTTCGCCGTCGTCCGCCTTGAAGACCTCCAGGAAATCGACCACCTCCGGCACGATCTCGTCGCCGTCTACCAACCCGTCAACTCCCAAGAGCTCTTCGCCATCGAGCGCATGGCCCTCGCCCAGCAGGCCATCCTCCGCGCCGCGCGCCTGGAAGCCGGCCTCTTTACCACCTGCCTGAACCAGGCCCTGGAACCCTCCGCCTCCGCCACGGTCCTCATGAACAAGGAGCTGGCTGGCGACGGCGATATCGAAATCGCCCGCGCGCAGAACCGCAACTTCATCCTGGGCGTCGGCTTCCACCGCATGGCCCACCAGTCCAACAGCTTCAGCCTGTTTCTGCGCTATCAGGCCCAGGCCGAGCGCAATTACCGCCGGGCCATGGAGGAGTTCGAACGTCTCAAGTCTCTGCGCGGGGAACTGCCCGAAGAGGAATTACCAAACGAACCCACCACCGCCCCCCAAACCGAACAAAACGAAACCCTTTGCGCCGCCGCCGAAACAAACCCGGAGCGCCCCGAAGACCCGGCTCCAACCCCCATCCCATTCCCGCCGGCCTCCGAAACTGAAATCAGGCTGCCCATCGCGAAGTACGGGCCGCAAAGCCACGGCGACAGGTGCATTTCATGAAACGCCACGCGGACCGGGCGCGGCGCCGCTCGCGCGAAACCCGCCGTCGTGAGTGGCTGCCGGCTCCCCGTATAGGTATAGATATTTCCGATGCCGCTCATAGAAATTTCTGTCTCACTCAACCCAACTCCTTGAGAGACAATGGCGTTGATCCCAGTAGGATCGTCTCCACGATGAGATCTTTACCTTATCTTTTCGCCGCCGCGCTCCTTTCCGCGCCCGCCGCTTTGGCTGCGGAGCAAGTTCCAGATATCGCCTCCCGCCTGACGGCTGTGGAAGCCGCCGCCCGCTCCGCCCAAAGCGCGGGAGATAACGCCTGGATGCTGGTCAGCGCCGCCCTCGTCCTCATGATGACCGGTCCCGGCCTCGCTCTCTTTTATGGCGGCCTGGTGCGCCGCAAGAACGTGTTGAGCAGCATGATGCACAGCTTCGTGCTCATGGCTGTGGTCACCGTCATCTGGGCGGTTGTGGGATACAGCTTCGCGTTCGGCGGGTCGGGTCCGTTTATCGGCGATTTCCATTTCGCCTTCCTCAACAACGTCGGCAGCGCTCCCAACCCCAACTACGCCGCCACCATCCCGCAGCAGACCTTCATGATCTACCAGTTGATGTTCGCCATCATCACCCCCGCCCTGATTTCCGGCGCGTTCGCCGAGCGCATGAAGTTCAGCGCCATGCTGCTGTTCACCGTTCTATGGAGCCTGTTGGTGTATTTCCCCATGGCCCACATGGTCTGGGGGAACGGCGGCCTGCTGAGCGCGTCGCTGGGCGGCAAGATCCCCTGCTTCGATTTCGCCGGGGGCACGGTGGTGCACATCACGTCCGGCGTTTCCGCGTTGATGTGCGCCCTGTATTTGGGCAAACGCGTCGGCTACCCCGACGAGTCCATGAAGCCGCATAATCTGGTGATCAGCGTCATCGGGGCCTGCCTGCTGTGGGTGGGCTGGTTCGGCTTCAACGCCGGCAGCGCGCTGGCCGCGTCCGGCCTGGCCACCAGCGCGTTCGTGGCCACGCATTTCGGAGCGGCCGCCGCCGCGCTGGGCTGGATCGTGGCGGAATGGATCCACAACGGCAAGCCCAGCGTCCTGGGCGGCATCTCCGGATCGGTCGCCGGATTGGTGGCCATCACTCCCGCCTCGGGCTTCGTGAAACCGTTTCCGGCTCTGTTCATTGGGGCGTGCGCCGGCGTGGTCTGCTACTTCATGGTGGTCAAGGTGAAGCGCATGTTCGGATATGACGATGCGCTCGACGCCTTCGGCGTGCACGGCGCCGGCGGAACGCTCGGCGCGCTCCTCACCGGAGTCTTCGCCACCCGCGCCGTTAACGACGCGTTCAAGGATTCCGCCGGGAGCGCGAGAGCGCTGGGGCTGGTGGACGGCCACGCCTCGCAGATCCTGAACCAGGCCGTGGGTTGCGCCATCGCCTGGGTGTTGGCCATCGTGGGCACTCTCCTCATCCTGAAAATCTGCGACGTACTGGTGGGCGTGCGCGTCGACCGGGAACAGGAAGTCGAGGGCCTCGACGTGAGCATGCACGGCGAGGAAGGGTATAACCTGGAAGCGTGATGGCGCGGCGCGCTACCATCTAACAGTTGGGGACAATCGGCAGCCATGAAGAAAATTGAAGCCATCATCCAGCCCTTCAAGCTGGACGAAGTCAAGGAAGCGCTGAAGGGCGTCGGCATCGACGGCATGACCATCAGCGACGTTCGCGGCCACGGCCGGCAAAAGGGCCACCGCGAAATCTATCGCGGCCAGGAGTACAACGTCGACCTGCTGCCCAAGGTCAAGCTCGAGATGGTGGTGGCCGCCGCCCGCTGCGAGGAGGTGGTGAAGGCCTTGGCCGCGGCCGCCCGCACCGGCAAGATCGGCGACGGCAAGATCTTCGTCTACGACGTGGCCGACGCCGTTCGCATTCGGAACGACGATCGTGGAGATGCGGCCCTTTAGCCACGGCGCCGCGCCCCTGCTCGCCCAGCGCACGGAGATTGTGGACCGGACGGTCCTGGATGCCGCCGCCGGTCTGCTGGCTCCGCACGCCGGGGAGTCCCAGGGCGCGAACCTCGCCTTGCTTGCCGTCGGCGGCTACGGCCGCCGCGAGTTGTTCCCCCATTCCGACGTGGACCTCCTGCTGCTGTGCGGCTCCGATCGTGTGGCGCTCGACCGCGGAGGCGATATCTCGGCGTTCCTCCAGCGGCTCTGGGACGCGGGGATGCGCCTCAGCCAGTCGGTCCGCATGCCCGAGGAGTGCCTTCAGGTCCACGAGGCCAACGCCGAGCTGAACATCAGCCTGCTCGACCGCCGCTTCCTGGCCGGCGACCGCGCGCTCTACGACGGCCTGGAAGAGAAGATCCCGCGCTTTCTTCAGGCCAATCGGGACGCTCTCATCGGCAACCTCGCGGGCTTGACCCGCGAACGCCACGCCAAGTACGGGGATACGTATCATCATCTGGAGCCGAACGTCAAGGAAACTCCCGGCGGACTGCGCGACTATCAGGTCGTCTGCTGGCTGGAGCAACTGCGCGGAGCCGCCGCCGCCGAGCCCGCTCCCGAATTGCAGGCCGCTTTCGAGCGCCTCGCGCGCATCCGCTGCTGGCTGCACGTCCAGGCGGGCCGCGACCAGAACGTCCTTTCCTTCGACGCGCAGGACGCCATCGCCGAGCAGTGGGGCGTCCACGACGCCGCCCAGTGGATGCGCGAATACTACCGCCACGCGCGGGCCGTGTATCGCGCCGCCGCGCGCGAGTTGGAGATCGTCGAGGCCCGCAACAGCGGCTTGTTCGCGCAGTTCCGCGACTGGCGCTCGCGCCTGGGCAACGCCGATATCGGCGTGCGCCGCGAGCGCGCGCACTTCCGCGAACCCTTACAGCTTGAGGCCGATCCCGAGCTGGCGCTGCGCCTGTTCGAATTCGCGGCGCGCCACGGCATCCGGCCTTCGCTCGAAACCGAGCGCCGCATCGAATCGCGGATCGGCGCCATCGAGGCGCGTTTCGCCGGGTCCCGCCCCATCTGGCCCGCGCTCGGCCGCCTGTTCGCGCTCCCGCACGCCGCCCTGGCGCTCAGGGCCATGCATGAAACGGGAGCTTTGTACGCGATTTTCCCGGAGCTGAAGGGCATCGAATGCCTGGTGATCCGCGATTTCTACCATCGCTACACCGTGGACGAGCACACCATTGTGGCGGTCGAGAACCTGCTGCGGCCCGGCGCCCCGTTCGACGGCTTGGTGGCCGAGATCGGCCCGCTCGGCTCTCTGGTGTTCGCCATGCTCTTCCACGACGCCGGCAAGGGGGGGCACGGAGAAGGCCATGTAGACGGCTCGGTGCGGCTGGCCGCCGCCGCCGCCGGCCGCATCGGCATGCCGGCGCCCGAGCGGGAGACGGTTCTCTTCCTGATCCGCAATCACCTGCTCCTTTCCAGCGTCATGCAGTCTCGCGATCTGGTGGACCCGCAGACTGTCGCGGAGGTGGCGAGCCGCATGGAAACCGTGGAGCGGCTGAAGGCGCTCACGCTGCTGACGTACGCCGATATCGCCGCCGTCAACCCTACGACCATGACGCCCTGGCGCGCCGAACAGCTCTGGCAGCTTTACCTGGCCGTTTACAACGAGCTGACCCGCGAGCTCGAGACCGACCGCATCCAGGACGCTTCCGCGGGCCGTGCGGAGAGCGTGGCGTTTCTCGAGGGCCTCCCCACGCGCTACCTGCGCACCCACACGGATGCGGATATCGCCGCGCACATGGAGCTGGAGCGCAAGGCGCGCGCCCGCGGCGTGGCGGTGGATGTCCGTAAACTGGACGCGGCCTGGCAGATGACCTTGGCCGCGCCCGATCGTCCCGGCCTGTTCGCCTCCGCCGCCGGCGCCCTCGCCGGTTTCGGCATGAACATCCTGCGCGCCGAGGCGTTCTCCAACCGCCGCGGCATGGTGATGGACACCTTCATCTTCGCCGACGCCATGCGCAGCCTGGAGCTGAACCCCAGCGAGGTGGACCGCCTGCGCGCCACCGCCGAGCGCGTCATCTCCGGCCGGATGGACGTCGCGGATCTGTTGAAGAACCGCCCCAAACCGGCCCCGCCGAGCCGCAAGGCGCGCATCCCCCTCACCGTCAGCTTCAACTCGGAAGCCAGCCGGACCGCCACGCTCATCGAAATCGTCGCGCAGGACCGCCCCGGCCTGCTCTACGATCTGGCGTCCTCCATCTCGTCCCACGGCTGCAACATTGAAGTCGTCCTGATCGACACCGAAGCGCACAAGGCCATCGACGTCTTCTACGTCACCCAGGCAGGCGCCAAGCTGACTCCCGAAAAGCAGGCCGCCCTAGCCGAAGCCCTGCGCGAAGCAGCGTCGTAAGGTTGCGTTCCGGTAGCCGAATACTGAAAGCCGCAGATTAACGCAGATCAACGCCGATGAACTTTTTCACCAAGCTGCGTTCATCGGCGTTCATCGGCGGCGGCCCGTTCTTCAGCCGGTCGCGAACACCCGCTCGAAGATTCGGTCCACGTTCCTAAGTTGGCGCTCCAGCGAGAAGGCTTCGGCGATCCGCTCCGGCGTCAGCGCCGCCCGGATTTCCGGGTCGGCCTCGATGGCCGCGCGAAAGTCGCCTTCCTCCTCCCAGGCGCGCATAGCGTGCGCTTGCACGATGCGGTAGGCGTCCTCCCGCAACATCCCGGCGGCCGCCAGATCCAGCAGCACTTGCCCGGAGAAGACCAGCCCGCGCGTCATTTCCAGGTTGCGGCGCATCCGTTCGGGGTAGACCATCAGCTTGTCCACCAACTGCGTGGTCTTGTCGAGCAGGTAGTCGGTCAGGATCGTGGAATCGGGCAGAATCACCCGCTCCACCGAGGAATGCGAGATGTCGCGCTCGTGCCACAGCGCCACGTTTTCGAGCGCCGCCTGCGCGTTGGCGCGCACCACGCGCGCCAGGCCGCAGATCTGCTCCGAGGTCACCGGGTTGCGCTTGTGCGGCATGGCCGAGCTGCCCTTCTGCCCGCGCGAGAAATACTCCTCCGCCTCGCGCACTTCGGTCCGCTGGAGATGCCGGACTTCGAGCGCGATCTTCTCGCACAACGCGGCGGCCAGCGCCAGCGCCGCCACGAAGGCGGCGTGCCGGTCGCGCTGGATCACCTGGGAACTCGCCGCCGCCGGCTTCAGGTTCAGACGCGCGCAGATGCGCTCCTCGGCTTCCGGCCCGATGTGCGCGAACGTTCCCACCGCGCCCGACGTCTTCCCCACTCGCAGATCTTCCGCCGCCGCGCCGAGCCGCGTCAGGTCGCGCCCGGCCTCCTCGTACCAGATGGCGAACTTCAACCCGAAGGTGACGGGCTCGGCATGCACGCCGTGGGTGCGGCCAATCTGGGGCGTGCGCTGGAATTCCAAGGCCCGCCGTTTCAGCGCGGCACGCAGACTCTCCAGGCCGCGCAGCAGGATCGCCGCCGCCTGCGCAAGCTGCAGCGCCTGGGCGGTGTCCACCACGTCGTTGGAGGTCAACCCGTAATGCAGCCAGCGCGACGCTTCGGCGCGCCCCGCCGCCGCCATGGTCTCCGCCACGGCCGTGGTGAACGCGATCACGTCGTGCTTCACCTCGCGTTCGATTTCCAGGATGCGGGCTACGTCGAATCCGGCGTGCGCGCGCAGCAGGCGCGCGGCCTCCGCCGGGACCACGCCCAGTTCGGCGAGGGCCTCGGAGGCCGCCAATTCGACTTCCAGCCATTGCTGGAACTTGTTTTGGTCGCTCCAGATCCTGCCCATCTCGGGCCGCGTATATCGAGGAATCATGTCGCTACTCTAGCAAAAGAATTCCGGCCGCCGATCAACGCCGATCAATGCCGATAAAGAAAAACTGTTTTTGTTCTTCATCTGCGTTCATCGGCGTTTATCGGCGGCCCCAGGCTTTTCAAAACTGAAACACTTCCGACGGCGTGCGCTGCAAAGCGATGGACAGTTGCGTCCGCAGGCCGCGCCCCTCCAGAGCCTCGGCGGCCACCAACCGCACGATCTCCGGATGATTGTTCTGTTCGCTCAAATGGCCCAGCACCAAGCGGGCGGTCGAAGAATCCAGATCGCGCAGCAGGAAATCCGACATCACCAGGTTGGAAAGGTGCCCGACCCGGCTCATCACGCGTTGCTTCACCGCCCACGGATACGGTCCCACCTTCAGCATATCCAGATCGTGGTTGGATTCGAGCAGCAACAGGTCCGTGCGCCGCAAATGGTACCGGACCGAGTCCGGAACGTAGCCCAGGTCCGTGACGGCGCCGATGCGCACGCCCTGGGCCTGGAAGAGGAATCCCACCGGATCGGCGGCGTCGTGCGGCACGCTGAAGCTCTGGACTTCGATATCCCCGATTTGAAAACCGGCGCCCGCCTGAAAC
Organism: Bryobacteraceae bacterium; assembly: GCA_050012095.1. Taxonomy (GTDB): domain Bacteria; phylum Acidobacteriota; class Terriglobia; order Bryobacterales; family Bryobacteraceae; genus BOG-224. The sequence continues at coordinate 13,958 of JBEKHV010000002.1, forward strand.
CTCTCCAGGCGCGGCCGGGATTCGCCCCAGTCGATGGCCGGCTCCGTGAGCCAAGTCAGGTAGATGGCCGCGCGGACGTCCTTGTTGCGAGCCAGCACGGGCAGCCCGGCCACGTGGTCGGAGTGTTCGTGCGTGATCAGAATGGCGTCCAGCCGGGCGAGGTCTTCCCCCATGCCCGCCAGCCGCCTGCCGAGCTCCTTCATGCTCAACCCGGCATCCAGCAGAATGCGCGTGTTTTCGGTGGCCAGCAGGGCCGCGTTGCCCGAGCTGCCGCTGGCCAGCGCGCAGAACTTGACGATTTCCGCCTCCCCCGACACTTCAGAATACACCGAATCCTTCTGAAACAATACGCCCACGGAATGTTCCGAGTATGGCTATAGAGGGCAATGCCTTACGAGTGGAGCGGCGTCGCCGCGGGGCCGGGCGTGGTATCATATGTTTCAGCTATGGGACTTCCGAATGTGAAGCGGTTTCGCGCCTTTTGCCCGACCTGCAACGATAGTTTCACGCTGATGGCCGTCCTGCCCAAGGAAGCCAGCGTGGACCAGTACCTGGCCGACGCCGTGGCGCGCCACGATCACAAGGCGTTCCAGGAATCCAAAGTACTGCACTTCAAGATCCGCGTGGGCCAGCAGAAGCAGAAGAAAGCGAAGTAGCCGTCTTTCCGCCTACAGTCTTGCCTGCAACGCCCGGAGGGACCGCAGCCCTTCCCGCGCCACGTCCGGGTCTTTGTCGGCGCTGAGCTTTTGGAGATCCGGAACGCTCTTCTGGTCGCCGCTCCGTCCCAATACGCCCGCCAATCCGATTTTCTCTCCCTTGGTGGCCGCGGGCAACGCGGCGTAGAGCTTGTCGCGGACCTGCTCCGAGCGCGCCAACTCCACCAGCAGGGGCTCCGCCTCGCCGTTGTGCGCCGAGGAATTGAGGTTGTCGATGAGGTACCGGAGCGGGCTGAGCTGGGCCAGCTCCATCTTGCCGTCCATCGCCAGAGCGAAGGCCAGCGAGAGACGGGGCGAGGGCCGTCCCTCATCGTTCCACGCCTGTTCCAGCATGGGCAGGTCCTGGGGATTGCGGAGTCTCCCGAAACCCTCGGCGGCCGCCGCGCGCATGTCGTCGTCCTTGTCGTGCAGGTACTTCGCGTAGAGGGGGCGGCTGGCTTCGTCGGGGAGCATGGCGATGGCGGTCAGAGCCGCGCGGCGCACTTTGGCGTTGCCGGTTCGCGCGAGCACGTCGGTCAGGACCGGCAAGGCTCCTTTGTCAAGCAGCAGACCAACGGTTTCAATCGCCGCCAACTGCACGCGCTGGTTCAGATCGCGCAAGCGGAACTCGACCTGCGGTCCGGCGGAAGGGTCGCGGATCTTCTGGATGGCGACCAGGGACTCGTAGATCACGTCCGAATCCTTGGAGTGCGCCGCCTCGACCAGGCCGGACAACGCCGCGCGGCCCCGGAGCACGCCGAGAGCGCGCGCCGCGCCGGCGCGCGCGTCCATGCTCCCGCCTCCGGTGGCCAGTTTGCTGAGCGCGGCGATCACGTCGGGGCGCGCCACGACGTAGGCGTCGACCACGTCGGCGTCGTTGTCGCCGAACCTGCCGGTGACGCTTGAAGAGGCGCGCTTCCATAAGCCGGCGAGCCCGGATTGCACGTAGCCGGGGTAGTAGAAATTGACCAGCCCGTCCGCGGCGCGCGCCTGGACTTCGGGATCGTTGTCTTCGGTGGCTTGGATCAGAGGATCCAAACTCGCCTGCGAGCCAATGGCCGTGAGCTGCTTGACGACTTCCACGCGAACGTCCTTGGCGGGATCCTTGAGCAGGCCCGCCAGCCTGGGAATCGCGCTGGAGCCATTCTTGGCGATATCGCGGACGTCCTTCGGCCGCACGCTCTGCGCCCGCCCCATCGCGAGCGGGACGAGCAGGGCGCATGCCACGAGATACAGGCGCATACCTTTATGCTAACGCTCGCGCGAGCCGGCCGCCGGACGATTTCGGCGCCTGAGATACTGGGTGTATGACTTCGTCCTCCGTGGGGGCCGCGCTGCGGGTGAACCAACTCCGGAAGAGCTATGCAGACGTGGTGGCCGTGGACCGTGTGGACCTGGAAGTGCGGCCGGGGGAATGCTTCGGGCTGCTGGGGCCGAATGGCGCCGGGAAGACGACGACCATCGAGATCTGCGAGGGCCTGACGGAGCCGGACTCCGGAGGCGTGGAAACGCTCGGCATGCGTTGGGATTCCGATGCGGCGGAGTTGCGGCAGCGGCTGGGCATTCAGCTTCAGGAAACGCAGCTTTCCGACAAGCTGACGGTGAGGGAAACCCTGCGCCTGTTCCGCAGCTTCTTCCGCCGCGGGCCGGAGGTATCCGAAGTCGTCGGGCTGGTGCAGTTGGAGGAGAAGAGCGACTCGCGCGTGGGGAACCTCTCCGGAGGGCAGAAGCAACGGCTGGCGCTGGCGTGCGCGCTGGTGGGCGATCCCGACCTGATGTTCCTCGACGAGCCGACCACCGGCCTGGACCCGCAAGCGCGGCGCCAGCTTTGGGAACTGATCGAACGGTTCAAGTCGGCGGGCCGGACCATCGTGCTGACCACGCATTACATGGACGAGGCGGAGAGACTGTGCGACCGCGTCGCCATCATGGACCACGGTAAGATCATCGCTCAGGGCACGCCTCGCGAGCTGATCGCGTCCATCGGCGTGGAGCACCTGGTGGAGTTTTCCGCGGGCGGCCCGGGCCGGCCGCTCGATTTGCAGGGTCTGAGCCGAATCGAGGGCGTGCGCGACGTTCAGGCCGAGGACGGCGTGGTGCGGATGCAGGCGACGGAACTGCATCGCGCCGTGCCGGCGCTGCTGGACGAACTCGAACGGCAGGGCGTTCCGCTGACGGAGCTGCGCACGCACTCCGCCACGCTGGAGGATGTATTCGTGGTCCTGACGGGAAGGCATCTGCGCGATGAGTGACCTGGCCGCCATCCTGGCCGGCCGCGGGGCGGGGGAGGCGGAGCATCGCCCGCCGCGCGGACTGGCGGACCATCCCCTGGCGCAGTTGACCCTGGTGCGGTTTCGCGAATTCCTGCGCGAGCCGGAGGCGCTGTTCTGGGTTTTCATCTTTCCCGTTCTCCTGGCGGCGGGCCTGGGAATCGCTTTTCGCAACCGGCCGGCGGACGTGCTCCCGGTGGCGGCCGTCAGCCCCGATGTAGCCGTCGCGCTGCGGCAGGAACGGCTTCTGAGCGTGCAGCAATTGACCCCCGCCGCGGCGGAAGAAGCGCTACGCACGGGGAAAGTGGCGCTGCTGGCCACGCGGGGACCGGGAGGAGCGGTCACGTACCGGTACGACAATACGAACCCGGAGGGGCGCGCGGCCCGTCTGCTGGTGGACGCCGCGCTCCAGCGCGCGGCGGGGCGCGCCGATCCGGTGGCGACGAGCGACCGGCTGGTGCGCGAGCCGGGATCCCGGTACATCGATTTCCTGATTCCGGGGCTGCTGGGCATGAACCTGATGGGGAGCGCGATCTGGGGCATGGGATTCGCGATCGTCGACGCGCGCCGGAAGAAGCTCCTGAAGCGCCTGATCGCCACGCCCATGCCGCGTCCCTACTACCTGGCGTCTTTCCTGCTGTCGCGGCTGGCGCTGTTGGTGATCGAGGTCGGCGTGCTGCTGGGTTTCGGCGCGGTGGCGTTCGGAGTGCCGGTCCGCGGCTCGCTGGCCGCTTTGGCCGCGCTGTGCGTTCTGGGTTCCATGACCTTTTGCGCTCTGGGACTGCTCATCGCTTCGCGCGCGCGGACCATCGAAGCCGCATCCGGGTTGATGAACGTGACGATGATGCCGATGTGGATCGTCTCCGGCGTGTTCTTCTCGGCGCAGCGTTTTCCCGGCGCGCTGCAACCGCTGATCAAGGCGCTTCCGCTGACGGCCGCCATCGACGCCCTGCGCGCGAACATGCTCCAGGGAACGGGCTTGGTGGGCGTCGCCCCGCAAATGGGAATCCTGGCCGCCTGGCTGGTGGCGTGCTTCACGCTGGCGCTGAAGCTGTTCCGCTGGCGGTAGCGCTGCCGCTTACACCCCTGCGCCGAACGCAGGCGCGAGAGATCGCGACACGCAAGGGCATGGGTTACCAGACCCTACTCAAGATGCTGGCGCAGGAAGGTCTCCGCCGCGAAGCGCGAAGACCGTGAAGCGTTGAGGAGTTTCGTAGCCTGGACCCGCCCGCCCGGTTGATCAGCTCAAGTGGAACCGAATCGGATTAGGACCACCCAGTCAGCTTCGCGACTGGAACGAGTGCGGAGCCCACAGGCCGGCTCACTTCCGCGGGTCGGGCGTTAGACGGCCAAGCGGCAAGTTTCCGAGAACCTACCACTTGTCGTTCCCCACCCGTTTTCAACCGCAAACGTTCAGCATCAACGACTGGCCGGCAGCGATGCCGTTGCCGGGAGTCCCGTAGACAAGACGCCATCGTAAGCGGGGTGCGGCGACGCTAGTGAGACACCGCGCCTCACGCCTCCGCTCGAATCGAGACTGTGCGGCCCACACGCACCACCCTGACAATTCCATGCTTGGCCACCGCGGTCCGTGACGGCCAGCGACACGGTTTGCGCTGGCGGAAGAAACGAGGCCATCAACCTGTAAGAGGCGACTTCTGGCAGCGCCTTTTTACAAGCGTGGAGGTTGCCAGTGAGTGCAATGACGAGCGCATCGGGATTGCGCGCCGCTGCCGTGAGGAGAGCCGACGCCATCCGTTCTTCGCCTTTGGCTGAGGATTCGTCTGGGCGCCACGCGGCAAACGCGACGACGCCCGATACTACGCCTCTCAGCTTCAGCGCACGCAGTTGTTCGATGAGCATCAACATGGCGGCGCTCGTTCTGCCGTCGCGCCCCTTCCATTCTTCTGCCGATAATAGTTCCTGAAGTCCTGCGGCGGAATTTCCCGAAGCTATGAACACGTCGAGGGCGTGTTGTTCTCGAAGCTCGATACCGACGACGATGGGCCGCTTCGCTTCGCGGGCAGAACAAACCAGATCCGCGAAGATGGCGGGGGCCTCGGCAGTCCCGTGCATCTCGCCAACGAGCACGAATCGAACCTCGGAGCGCGTCCATAACTGTTCGGCCCCTGGAACTGGCGAACAAGGTGTCAGCTCCTCCGCGTGGGCTGCCAGGATTACGCAGGATGCGGCAAGTAGTTTCAGGACGTTGAACACATCTCCATAATAGATCGGGAGTGAGAACGGGATTCCTGGAAGTGCGCCGGGGATAAACCGGCATGTTGTTGGGAATGAAAGAGTCCTACAAGAAAGGAGAAGCGAATCCATCTTGGCCCCGAGTTTTGCAGCGAGCATCGCGAGGCGCTGGTTGAAGCGTAGATAGGGGTATCGGTGGGCCGGGCGATTGAGCTTCGAAAAACCATGATTGGGGCGCTGAACTCTATTTCCAGCGAGGAAGGCATCACGGCTGGTTGCGATAGATCGCGAGTGACCGGTCGGCCCTGCGTAGTCTAAGAACCCAGGCACACTGAGAAACAACATGCACGAGAACCGGGAGATTTCCAGGGATCTCATTTTCCAGGAATCCCACTTTCGGCCACGATCCTCTCCCTCCGAACGGCCGACGATCTGGGAATTGGGGAACATCGGCCTGCGCGGCGGCGTTCTGTGCGCCCTGAGGATTTCGGGCACTCCACTGGGCCGGGCCACAAGAGGATGAGTCGCTTAGAAACGTCCACGCAGCGCAATGTAGGCGCCAGCGGGGTTCTTTCTTCATTCCTCCAGCGCCTGTTCGAATCGTGCGTGACGTAAGGCAAGAGTAGGCAGCGCCAGGAGGTTCAAGGCCGTTGACGTCGCGAGGCCGCCAAGAATCACAACTGCCATCGGACCTTCGATCTCGCGCCCAGCTTCCCCGCTGCCAAGCGCCAGAGGGAGCAGGCCGAGCGCGGTGACGATGGCGGTCATGAGGATCGGGATCAGGCGCTCCGAAGCGCCACGCAGCGCGGCTTCCACTCCCCACGTCATACCCTCTCGTTCGACGAGGTGCTCGAAATGGGAAATCATCATCATGGAATTGCGCATGGTGATGCCGAAAAGCGTCACGAATCCCACCATGGCCCCGACGCTCATCAGGCCGCCCGTGGCGAAAACGGCCAGCACGCCGCCGACCAGAGCGAAGGGAAGATTCGCCAGTACCAGGCAGAGGTTGCGCGTATTCCGGAACACAATCGCGAGGAGCAGCAGAATGCCGGCGGCCGCGGCCAGGGAGTACACCAGGATATCGCGCCGGGCCTGCGCGCGCGCTTCCGAAGCGCCGCCTACCACCGCATAGCTCCCGGCGGGAAAGGCGACCTTGCTCTGGACGGCGCGTTGGACGTCCGCCACGAAAGAAGTCAAATCGCGGCCGCGGAGATCGCAGGTGACGGCCTGGCGGCGGCGGGTTCCCTCGTGCAGAATCGTGGTGCGGCCCGTGTCCTCGAATACGTCGGCCAACTGGCGCAACGGCACGCGCAATCCGTCCTGGTTGGACAGCATCAAACCGCCTACCGCTTCAGGATCCTGGCGGATGCGCTCGTCCCAAATCACCGCAACATCGAAGATCCTGCTGCCCTCGTAGGTCTGCGCGACCGGACTCCCCTCGTACGCAACGCCCACCGCTTCCATGACGTCGACCGGCCGAAAACCGAATTGCTTCAGGCGCTCGGGCTGTAGCCGCACCACGATGCGCGGCGCGCCGGGCGGCGATTCCACCTGGACGTCGGTTGCGCCGGGAATGCCGGCTACCACTTGCGCCACCTCTTTGGATTTCCGGTCGAGGACGTCGAGGTCGTCGCCGAAGATCTTGACCACCACCTCCGCCGTGACGCCCGAAATAACCTCCTCGATTCTCTCGCCCAGGAATCTACGGACCGCGAAATTAACGCCAGGAAAGGCGGCGATGGTTTTGCGGATCTCCGTTTCCGCCGCTTCCGCGTCTTCGCCTCCCAGCGGCTTCAAATCCACATGCATTTCTTCGTAGTTCACGCCCCACGTGTCATCCGCCTGCTCGGCGCGGCCGATCTGCTGCGCCACCGTGGCGACGAACGGCTTCTTCTTGAGTTCCCGCGTGAGCGCGTTGCCGAGGCGCATGGTTTCCTGAATGGACGTACCCGGCACAGCGGACATATGAATGATGAAGTGGCCTTCCTTCAGATCCGGCAGAAACTCGCCGCCGAAAAACGGCACGGCGGCCAGCGCCGCGGCGCAAACCGCTCCGGCGGCGATCAGAAGGGGCGCGGGCCTTTCCATGACGCGGCGCATGAAGCGCCGGTAATGCTCTTTCAAAGCCGCGGTGAAACGGGATTCCGCCGTGCGGTCGATGACCGGAGGCAGCAGGGCCGCGGAAAGCGCCGGCGTCAGCGTGAGAGCCACCAGCAGCGACGCCAGGATCGAGAAGATGTAGGCAATCGCGAGCGGGGCGAACAACCGCCCCTGCACGCCGCTCATGGTCAGCACGGGTAGAAACACCAGCGCCACCACGAACGTTGCATACACGACAGCGCCGCGGACCTCTATGGAGGCGTCCAGAACGACTCGGAATACCGATTGAGGTCTATCTAGACGGCGGTTCTCCTTAAGTCGGCGCAGGATGTTCTCGACGTCGATGATGGCGTCATCCACCACCTCGCCAATGGCGATCGCCAGCCCACCAAGCGTCAATGTGTTCAGGGTGTAACCGAGCCACTGCAACCCGGCTATCGCCAGAAGCAGGGAAAGAGGAATGGCCGTGAGCGAGATGAAGGCCGTGCGAACGTTGAAGAGGAAAACGAACAGGACGACGGCCACCAGGATCGCGCCGAGGATCAGAGAGTGGTCGATGTTTCGAATGGAAGTCTGGATGAAGTTGGCCGGCCGGAAGATACGGTCGTGCAGCACCATGCCCTGCGCGGCGATGGCCGGTTTCATTTCGGCAAGCGCTTTCTCCAGCGCGGCAGTTACGTCCAACGTATTGGAGCCATACTGGCCCGAAACCATGATCATCACGCCGGGCTTGCCGTCGATGGCTGCATCTCCCACCTTCGGTTCGGCGCCGTCGGCGACGCGGGCCACATCCTTCAAGCGGACCGTAACGCCGTCGTGGTGCGCCAGCGTGACCTCGCCGAGCTCGGCGGCCGTAAGCGTTTGCCCCTGAGTCTGAAGCACGATCCGTTGCGTGGCGCTTTCCACAAAGCCCGCCCCGCGGATCCCCGTCGAGGCGCGCGCGGCCGCCAGCACGTCGGTGATTGAAAGATCGAACGCGGCCAGGCGGTCCGGGAGAACCTGAATTTGAAGCTGCCGCACTTCCCCGCCAAAGATCACGGCCTTGGCGACCCCCGGAACGCCGATCAGCCTGGGACGAAGCGTCCAATCGGCGAACGTGCGGAGATCCATCAGAGAACGCGTGTCCGAAGTCAGGCCCACGGCCAACACGAGACTGGCTGCCGATGTCAGCGGCGCCATGACCGGTGCCTTGACGCCCTGCGGCATCTCGCCGGCCAATTCGCCCAACCGCTCACTTACTACCTGCCGCGCCCGGAATACATCGCTGTGTTCTTCAAAAATGGCGGTGATGACGGACAAACCCTGAACCGATTGCGAGCGAAGCGAATCGAGTTGCGTTACGCCGTTGATGGCGTTCTCGATGGGCCGGGTGACCAGTGTCTCCACCTCTTCCGGCGAAAGGCCTGGGGCCTCGGTTTGAATCTCCACCAGGGGAGGCGCGAACTCCGGGTAAACGTCGTACTTCGCCCGGCTGACGGCGTAGATCCCGTAGCCTACCAGCAGACAGGCGAGCGCGATGATGGCGCCCCGGAAACGGATGGAGAAATGGACCAGTAGCTGAAGCATCTACGGCTGGCTCTCTTCCCCAACCTGGATCTGCGACTTGAATTCTTCGGAGAGCAGCGCCTGGGCTCCCGTGGTTGCGACGCGGTCCCCTGGCGAGAGCGAGCGCGAGAACCAGCCTTCGGCCGTCGGGTCTTCCAGCGCGACTTCGCGCCTTGTAAACCGATCCGCGGCCGTCTGCACGTATACCCAGTTCCTTCCGGATTGACGCACCACCGCCGCGCGAGGAATCACCACGCCTTTGCGAGGCGCTCCGGGCGCCTCCAGGTAGGCCGTTACCGATAGGCCGGGCCGTAAGGCGAGCGACGGGTTATCGACGCGAAACAAGAACGGCTGGCCTTGGGTCCTGGGATCGACCGCCGCTGCGAGCGAGATTCGCTGGCCGCGCAGGGGCCGGTTCTCATAGCCAAGCGGCACGATGTTAGCCGTGGCGACGTCGCCGGAAACGACATCTCCCGCTGGAACATCCACGCGGGCCAGCAGGCTGTCATATCGCGCCACTCGCAGGATGGGCTGGCCGGCCTCGATAGACTCGCCGGGGTGCACGAGCACCTCGACCACCTGCCCGCCGCGAACCAGTTCGAGCGGCGCCGCGGCGCCGCTCAGGGAAGCCAGGGACGACTCGATCAGGCTGATGCTCCGATTGGCAGCCGTTACGCGCGCCTGCTCCGCGGCGAGCCGCGCCTGGGCCTCCTCGACGGCGCGGTCAGAAACGTTCTTGTCATCGGCATTCAACGTCCGGGCGCGATTCAGCGATGCCTGCGCTGCGGCGAGAGCGGCCGCGCCCGACTCGGCTTCGGCCCTGGCGGAAGAGAGGCGGTCGCCGAGCGTGATACGGTCGGCCGGGGCGAGTCGCGGTTCGATAGATCCCACTACAGTCCGGTCCGCCAGGGTCTGGCCGAACTCCGGCCATTTATTGCCCGGACCCTCACGGGCAACTCCCGAAACCGGCGCCCGCAGAACAAAAGAGCGCGACGGGTCCTCCTCCAGGCGCCCGTAGGCCATCGTTTCATTCGGCTTCGACATGGCGGCAAGCGCCTGCGTCCGGATGTCGAGGAGCTTTTGCTTTTCCGCGCTGAATTGCACGATGGTTTCGCCGCCCGCGTCTTGGCTGACACTGGGCACGCTCCCGATCGGCTGATCGCTCGCGGACTCGGACGCAAGTTCCGCCCGGCGCGCCAGGAAGGACCAGAGCAGCGCCCCGGCGACCGCCGCTACGGTCACGGCGCCCAACGCTAACTTGAGGACTCGTTTCATGGTTTGATTTCCGGATTCGGCAAGGAGGAACCCGCCTCCAGGGGCTGCTGAACGGCATCCTCCAGGGCGCCGAGCGCGTTCTGGACACGCCGCATGGCTTCCAGGCGCGCCCGCGCGGCCACCGCGCTTTCGAGGCGCACTTCCGCCAGCGCCAGACGATCTTCTTCTCCGGCCTCGACCGCGCGGCGCATTGCGGTCTCGCGCTCCCGCTGGATGCGCGTGAGGCGCTCGACGGCTCCGGCAAGCTCCGCCAGCCCACCATGGTAGCGAGCCAGCGCGATCTCCATTTCGCCGATCGCCTGGGCCTGAAGAGAATTGAAGCGCGCCTCGGCTTCGGCGCGGCGGGCCTCGGCTTCCGCGATGGGGCCCCGGTTGCGGTTGAACAGAGGGATGGGAAACGATGGGCTGAATTCTATTTTGTGATGCCCTTCGTCAAAGCCGTATCCGGGGGTGAGTTGAATGTCCGGGTACTGATTGGCGATCTCCAGGCGCAGTCTGGCTTCGGCGGCCGCGTATTCGAGCAGACTACGGCGAATGTCGGCCCGATGCAGAAGACCCGCTTTCTGTACCTCGGCCAGCGGTAGCGACGCGGGTGTGGCGGGCAACGCCTGGGCATCCACTTGGGGTAGAGACGGCAGCCCAATCGCCGAGGCCAGAGCCGCGCCTGATTCGGCCACCGTGGTCTCGGCCTCCCTAGCCTGCGCCTCAACCGAGATCAGCGCGGTGCGAGCCACACTCACGTCCGACCGCGCCGCCTCTCCCGAACTCAAGCGCTTTTCCAGAAGCGCGACGGCTTCGGCCCGGACATCGCGTTCGTTACGCAACACATCCAGCGCGCGCAACGCTATCACGTAATCCAGCCACGCGGCGCGGACGCGGCTGCGAACGCGCCAGGCTGTTTCGTCCACCTGCACACGCGCCGCCTCCGCCAGTTTTTCCGATTCCAGAATGCGCCAGCCCCGCTTGCCGGCGGTTTCGAGCGTGATCGCCAGGTCGAAGTGAAAGACAACCGCCGATTCCGGCGAGTTTGTCCAGCCGCTGCCTAGGGAAAGCGATGGATTGGGCCGCGCCGTGGCAGTCAGGAGGCCGGCCTGCGCGGTCCGGTACTGCGCGCGAGCCACGTCGAGATCGGCATTGAAGTAGAACGCGACCGCAGTGAGGTCATTGAGGCCGAGTTGTGAGGGCGGCCAGTCGGCCCTCTTTAGGAACGCGGCCAGCCCGGCATCGGCGAGAGTTCGCGTGCGGAACTGCTGTTCCGAGCGGGGCGGATCGAGCGGACGGGCGTGGTATTTGATGCACCCGGAGAGCGCCACGGCGGCAATCAGCGCCGCGATCCGCGCCGCCTGCCGAAGATACGCAACGGATTTCGGCTCATCTTCGACGACAAGCGCTTTCACGAATGCAATGATACCAACCAGCATCCGCCCAGGCATCCGACGGCGCCGGTCGAATTCTCCAGCCGAGGTGAGGTTTCCCTTTGGCGCTTGAGTGTCTGTGCGCGGATTACGGCGCACATCTCGGCAACTGTGCCACTCGGGCAGAACGGGGTTCCTGGAAGTGCGCCCATGCGGTCCCCGGATTCCCGCAACCCCTGCGGCGTTCCCCATGGCCGGGTCGCCAGACCGCGGAAGTGAGGCGAGGGTTACGGCAACGCGGATATAGATGAATGAAAAGGGTTGACCCGGTTCGGCGGCCCTGGAAAGGCCCGACGCTAGTCTTTCCAGAACAATTCGGCGTCGGAACGGCGGACGTAGTTGGCGTCCAATGCGGCCGGGTCGAGCGCTTTCCCGCGAAGGTATTCCGCGGCGGCGATGCGAGCGATGGCGGCGGCCATGGCCCGCGGGGCGGTTACGGCGGGCGCTGCTTCGAAGCGAGTGCCGGCCAGTGCGGCGCGGTAGGGGGTGAAATCGGTGGAGATGAGCTCCAGATCGCCGGGGGGCAACTGGTCCAACCACGCGGCGAATTTGGTTACCACCTCCGGCGAAACCAGGGCGCCGGCGGCATCGTATACGGCTCCGTAGATCTCGCCACGGCGCGCGTCGAGGACGGCGGCGCGCAAGGGAGCGGAACCGAATGAGGCGAGCGCTCGAAGGTTCGAGACCGCCACGGCCGGCTTGCTTAACGCTTCCGCAAGGCCTTTGACGAAGGCCAGACCGACGCGCACGCCGGTGAATGAGCCGGGGCCCGAGGCGGCGGCGAAACAATCGATGTCCCCGATCTTCATGCGGTGGCGCTCCAATAATTCGGCCAGACTGCCGAACAGCACGTGGGCGAAGCCGGAAGGGGCGTGCAGCAGGAGCTCTTCGATGGTTTCGCCGCCGCGCGCCAACGCGAGGCTACCGTACTCGTGGGTGGCATCGACTGCCAGGAGCAGCGGCTTCATGGGATCAGCCGGCATCCCTGGGTCAGCGCGTAGACCTTTCCATAGATATTCATGCCGTACAGGCGCAGGAGGAACGTAGCGGGCAGGGCTCCGGCCATTCCCGGCGGCTGGAGATAGCCGCTCTGGCCCGTGGCCAGTACGCGGTATCCCTGGCCTTCACCGGTGGCCTCGCCAATCCACAGCCAGCGCATCGAGGCTGTGGCGGGCGTCTGCCGGGTGATTTTGACGGAATACGGCGCCGGGATAGACAGGGAGAGATCGCCGGTGGGCTGTTCGATTACGAAAGGCATCTTGTCCGGATGGGTCTCGACCACCTGGAGCGCAATGGGCAAAGCTTTGGAATCTTCGTCTTCGTCCGATCGCGATTCGAACCGATACTGCCGGGCCATGCTTTCCAGCCGCCCTGGGCGGACCAAGTGCAGCACCCAATCGTGCGAGCGGTCCGGCGGCTCGCCCGAGAAACGATCGCCGTTGAACTGCTTCTTCTCCTTGATGGTCTCGCCGTTGGCGGGATTCATCCACACGACTTCGTAGGAGCGATTCACGACGGTCAGCTCCACGGGGCCGGGCTTTTCCAGGTAGACGATGTATTCGGCGTCTTCGAGCGCCAGGGCGCGCCCGCCGGTGGCATCGAAGTACGGCTCCAGCTCCCAGTGGCGCGTGGCGGAGAAGAAAGCGAACCAGACGGTCATGGCCTTCGCGCCGGGCGAATCGGCGTACCGCGGCCCCGCGCCGGTGTTGGCGTAGGTCACGTACTGGCCATCCATGGCGGCGTTCCACAGGCGATGCCGGAAGGAGTCGGCATCGAGATCGTTGGGGCCGGACTTCCCGGCTCCGCTGTCTTCCCGGCCGAATTCCAGATTGACGAAGGGTACGGCGTAAAGCTGGCGCTCGATGGCGCCCACGTTATCGTCCGCGCCCGGCCCATAGCCGGCGAAATCCATCCAGCCATCGTCCAAAAGGGGCGCGGAGGTCACGCGCGCGCCGCTGGTGCGCGGGTGCTGGTAGGGATCGGCCTCTTTCAGAACGGCGCCGATTTCCTTCAACAGCGTGCGGCTGCCCGGATCGGCTTCGAACTCTTCGACGCCTTGCCAAGTGACGTTCATGGCCGCATAGCGCGCCACCAGGTAGTCGACGAACCGCCGCCGCTGCGGCGCGCTGGGGAAGAGCCGGGTCAGAACGCCCGGACGGGCCGCCAGAATGAGATCGGCCACGACGCCTTTCCGATTCAGATACAGGACACGCTCGTCGAGACGCTGAAAGTACGCAGGGTTGGGAGCATCGGCGGTGGGGTATGCGGCGGCGCCTTCCTCCAACACGCGGCCGCGCAGGTGATTGAACTTCTGCGCGGCGCGTGCGTCGGCGACGGCGCGGAAAGAGGCGTCGTCCAAGGACGGAAATCCCAGCTCGGATGCGCCCATCCAGAGATGCGGCAGGTTGCGTTCCGTGTACGTCCAATGATGCACCTCGGCCGGACGAATGAACCCGGGCGCGCCCGACGGGGCCGCGGTGAACGAGCCTTCCTGGCCGTTCCAACCGGCGATGTTGCTGGCGACCCGATAAATCCACTCCCCGGCTTCGGTGGGAGCGATGCGGACGGCCATCCGCCGGCCCCCGTCCCAGTAGCCCGGAAGCGCGTAGGTGTGCATGTGCGGCGAGCGGAATTGGATGGTCAGGTCCACGCTGGCGTACGGATTCGGATGGGCGGCGGCGTCGGAATCGGAAAGCTCGAAATGCAGCTCGCAGGGAGAGTACGCGGGAATATGGGCGCAGGTGGACGGGGGGCCGGCCTGCGCCAGAAGCAGGGCGGGGGCGAAGAGGCCGACGGCGAGTCCGGAGCCCATACGATTCCAGTGTAGTGCGGAACCTGGGCAGATCGGGCTTGGCGTACCGGCCGTAATCCGTCGGTAGCATGGGAGCCTTCCGGATTTACCGCCGAGCAAGTGACTGGGGCCCCCCAGTCACTTGCTCGGCGGTGAACTTGGTGCGTGCCTACGGACGGATCAGGGACCGGCCTGCCCCGCATTCATGGATTACGGGTGACGGCCCGCCCCTAGTGTAGTGCGGCAAACAGATTGACCATTATCGAACGCGTCGTGGAGTGGGCGTCCCGCCTGCTATAGGGCTTTCGTGCCGGCATCTAGCGCCGAACGTCGGCACGAATGCCGACGTGGCAAGCCAGAGGCTCGTTCCACAGGCGCGCCCGGAAGTTCGGGTGCAAAAAGATAAAGCATGTTACTAACGCCGCAGACCACTAGCATGGCGGAAACGCCCAACCGTCCGCAGCGCCGTCCGAAAGCGGTGAAGATCGGATCACGGCAGATCGCCAGGCCGAAGGGCGCACCGTCCAGGGTGCGTACCACCTCGTCCCTTCCCGGTGTCAGGCCGCTCTCCAGGCCGAATCCGCGATGAAGAGGGTTCTACGGCGCCTTTGGCCAGTCGAAACGCGGCTTCCTCATTCGGCGGGAGCTGCGGCCTCGGCTACCGGGCCACCCCAAGCCTTCTCGATTTCTTCCAGGGTCTTGTTCTTGGTTTCCGGAACCCATAGCCACGTGACGGCGGCTTGTGCGACGGACATCACGGCCAAAAACCCGAAGGTGACGTCCTTGCCGATTTGGTTGAAGGCATAGGGGAAGAAGAGCACGACCATGGCGTTGGCGATCCACTGCGTCAGCACGGGGACAGCCATGGCCGTGCCGCGAATGTTGTTCGGAAAGATTTCCGAGACCAGCGTCCAAAAGACCGGGCCGATGCATGACGAGAAGAAGGCTAAATACCCAAGAATCAGGATGAGCACGACCGCGCCCTGGAAGCGGCCGGCCGCCACCGCCGCGGCGAGCAGCGCCAGAGCGGCAGCCATGCCCAGCGAGCCGACGATGTAGAGGGGCTTCCGCCCGAAGCGGTCGATCATCCAGAACGACGCCAGCGTGAATACGAGATTATTCAGCCCGACGATGAAAGTAGAGAATAGCGCGGCGTCGAGCTTCCAGCCGGCGGAGCGCAGGATGGGGGGAGCGTAGTCGATGATGGTGTTGATCCCGGACAGGTGCACCAGGATGGCGAGGAGAAATCCGACCGCCACCGCGCGCCGAATTCCCGGCCGCAGCAGATCGAGCCAGGCGTGGCGCTTCTCAGCCAGGCTGGCGCGGATTTGGACGGCTTCCGCTTCGGCGCTCGCACGCCCCGCAATGCGCTCCAGAATCGCCAAACCCTCGCGTTCCCGGCCGGCCAGAAACAGGTAGCGCGGCGTCTCTGGGGCGCGCAGCAACAGCAGGAAGAAAACCACCGAGGGGACCACCCCGGCCGCGAACATCCACCGCCAATTGGCCGCGCCGGCGTTGCGCAGCAGATAGTTGATGCAATACGAGATCAAAACGCCGACTACGATGGAAAGCTGATACAGCGTTCCCATGCGCCCCCGCAAAGAAGGCGGCGAGACTTCCGCGACATACATGGGCGAAAGAATGGATGCGCCTCCCACCGCCAGTCCGCCGATGAAGCGCGCCAGCACGAAAGTCGTGAAGCTCGGCGCCACGCTGGCGCCGATAGAAGTGACGAAGAACAGCGCCGCCACCCACAGTAGAATACTCCGCCGGCCGTACCGGTTCGTTAGCCGCCCGGCCACCGCGGCGCCGATCACGCAGCCGAACAAGAGCGAACTAAAAGTCCAACCCAGGCTCAAGTCGCCCAAGTGAAAATGCTCCGTCAGGAACGGACCGGCGCCGGTGATGATGGCGATGTCGAAGCCGAAGAGCAGTCCTCCCAACGCCGCCGTGGCAGCCAGGAAGAACAGGTAAACGAGATTGATCTTTCCCTTCATGACGCCCCCATGGGTACTCCATTGTAGTGGCATTGCCGGCGGCGCGTTCTTCACACCAGAACTGGGCCGGCGGGCTGTCCCTTCCAAAGTTGTTGGCACTCCTGGCAGAGCTTGGCGCGGCCGAACTGGATTCTCTCCTTCAGAGTCCCGCAGACACAAAACGCTCGTCGCTAGGGGTGATTTCCGACGAGATCCTTCGGCGGGAAGTTTAAAGCTTTGCCATACGGCCCCGGCTCGCCGGTCCGTTGCGACAGCATGTCCGCCGCGTGCTTGGGAATACCAAGAACCGCGTGGCTGTCAAAATGGCTGTCAGGTTGCGAACGGTACGATGGTCGGCGAACAAGCCCTTTAGGATCTGGCGCGCCCGGAGGGACTCGCCCCCCCGGCCTACTGGTTCGGAGCCAGTCTAGGCGATGTCAAAGGGCGACGGCAGCAAAACCCCCGGAGTTCTTACGGCGCGCAAAGGCCGGATATCCCGTTCGGAGAAGTTGAGCTAAACTGAGAATGAACATGCCACAAAGAACGGAAGGGACGGAAACGGAAGGGGGCCAGGCGCCGCTACGGGCCGGCGTCGTCCTCAAGCCGCCGGTCAGCGCGGAAGACCTGAGGGCCGGCACGGAATATGACCCTAAAGGCGCCGAAGAGTTTGTGGCTCTGATCCGGGCGCTTCGTAAGGAAGGCTCCCGGGCCGCGTCTCTCTGATGGACTCCACAACGCCGGTGGTTGTGGACACCGATGTGGTTTCTTTCCTGTTCAAGAATCATTCACGCGCTCCCGCGTACCAAGCCATCCTTGCGGGCAGGCCGCTGGCGGTTTCGCTGATTACGCTCGCCGAAATCGAATTCGGCATGGGAGCCAAGAACTGGGGCGCCGCGCGCCGCGATCTGATGCGCCGTTTTGTCGCACGTTTTTCGCTTCTCCTGCCGGACGCCGAGAAGGCTCGTACGTGGGCGCGGATCAAGAGCGGCTGTGAGAAGAAAGGCCGGCCTATCACGTTCGCCGACGCTTGGATCGCGGCCGCAGCCTTGCAGTTGAACGCGCCCCTCGCCACCCACAACGCCAGCGACCACAAGCCGTGGAGAAGCTGACGATTTTGACGGCGCTCGCCGGCTGAGCGCACATAGGAGGCCGGCGCGGCACTGCGATCCCGCCTCTGGACGGTGGACCCCTCCGGCGGGACCGGAAACGAGGTGAACGTCCCTGGTTTCCCCCTGGTTTCCCGGCCGGGGTTACTGGCCGCGTGGTCCTCGGGAGGAGCAGGACGAGCCTCTCGCGACTGCAGGGCGGGCATCCAGGAGAAGAAGATGAGCCTCAGCGGCTCCAAAAGACACCCAATGTGGTATGCTCATGTCGGCCGCGAGGCCAAAAAGGAAATTGCTGTTTAATTGATGGCGGTTCGCTGGCTGAGACGGAAGTTCCGAGTTTGTGTAAGAATTCCCGGAGCGAGAGGTTCCTCGGTATGGACATTTCACGCAGGAGCTTTTTAGGAAGCGCGCCGGCAGGGCTGGCTCAGGGATCCCAGGTCTTGGCTTTCCTGCAACCACGCTCTTCGGATGCGCCCAAATACGACTGGATGCAATCCGCGCGCATTTTCCTTATCGATGCGTACGGCTATCCTTTCACTCCAAAGCTGGAATTCGACGCGGAAAAGCTAGCGGCCACCATGACCGACATGCACGCCAACACCGTTCGCATAGCGACCATGGGCAAGTACGCGACCATCCAAGGCGTGCGATTCTCCACCCATCCGGATCAAGGGGGCCGCGATATGCTCGCCGAGACCATCGCGGCCTCGAAACCCCGTGGGATTCGCGTGGTGGCATACATCTCCACGGGCCACAGACTCGCGTGGTCCATGGTGACTCGCGACTACCCGGAATACGCCCACATTTCCACGCCCGGGGGCGGTCCGGTACGCTCACGCTTCGGCACTGGCGAGGACCACGGAACGGTCTGCTGGAACACACCCTACCGCCAGGCCTACCTGGACCTCATCCGGCACGTTGTCCGCGACTACGATATCGACGGCATATACTTCGATACTTGGTGGGCCTGCTATTTCTATCCAGGAGTCCACACCTGCTACTGCGAGGGATGCAGGCGAGGCTTCAAGACAGCGACAGGGCTGGAAATTCCTTATCACGAAAGACACCAGGACTACACTACCGAGGAGTGGCGCACGATCGATCGTTACTACGATTGGTATCAGGACCAGTTGATGGGGGTGCTCCAAGAGGTTCGCCGGATCGTAAGATCGTTTAAAGACATCCCGCTGATTTATAACGTGAACACCCCTCAGAACCTGCTGGCCGAGGATCCCAGGGTTCTGGAAAACATAGACGCGTTTCTTTACGAGCGCGGAAACTCGCTAGTCGAGCGGGCGGAGGGCGTCAGCCTAGCCCGTGCCATGGGCCTGTCAGTATGGCCGTATGCGGCCGAAAGCATGGCTTCCCGCGTGATGACCGGCGGTCTGAATTCCGAGCAGGAGATCTTCACGACGGCGATGTTTGGTGGCGGACCCATCGCCTCCAATCCCTACCTGTTCGTCGAGCGCGACAACGACCGCGAGCCATTGCGCTATCCATTCGGGGTAATGGAACGTCACCAGGATCTCTTTACGGGAGTTGAGAACTATCCTTATGTGCTCACGGTTTGGGGGCCGAGCGATCCGCCGGGATCGGTCACCGTCGGCCGTTATCGCGCGATGAATGGACGCACCGCGACGCTCGGCGCGTTCACGGCTTGCCTTTATCAGCATCTGCAAGTCAGTTCGGCGGTTCCGAACATTCTCGACGATCTCGACCGCCTGCGGCGTTACCGTGTCGTGTACCTAGCCAGCGTCCCATATCTCAGTCCGAAACAGGTTGAGAATCTGAAGCAGTTCGTCGCCGGTGGCGGCGGTTTGATCGCCAGCAACATTGCATCGCTCTACGAGAAGAAGGGCCAGCCCAAGAACCGGCCCGGCCACCTCCGGAATTGGAAGAGTTGGATGCCGTTGCCTGATCCGGTCACATTTGAAGAACGGGAAACTTTCGCGCTGGAGGAGCTGCTTCATGTGCGCCCGTTTACTCCGGAGGGCTCACTGGCGCAGACGCTTTACGAACATTCGGAACCGAACTACAGTCCGCGGGATCTGTATCTTCGGACCCGAGAGGACAGCGGCATTCCAGATTTCGGGCGTGCAGACCGCTCGCTGCCCTTGTGGAACTTTCAGACGGTTCGTCCGCTCGATGGCGGGCGTGTTCTGGGGGACATCGTCTGCGGCGGCGAACGCACGGCGCTGCTCGCGGGAGTCGTTCTCTCGCAGTATGGGCGCGGCCATGCCATCTACCTCGCATCCGCGGTCGACAGCCTCTACGGGCAGACCAACATTCGGCTCATCGCCCGCTTTATTGGCGAGCTTGTCCGAATGGTTGCACCAGAGCCTCCGCCGTACACGGTCGAAGGCCCCGATTGTCTGTTCGCCAACTTGACTGCGAAAGGCCGGACGCGGGTGCTGCACCTGATGAACTGGACGGGGAACAAGTTTGAAGGGAACGCCCGGAACGAACATTTCATTTCTCCCCTGGAGAACGTTCGCGTGCGGCTCCGAAACTCAGGCGGCGGCAGGATCTCGCAGTTACGGTTGTTGATCGACGCGCCATATAAACGGGCGAACCGGGGTGATTCGATCGAGATCCTGTTACCCAAGATGGGCGCATACCAGGCGATCGCGTTTGAGTTGTGTGGTTGACGACCACCCCTGGGTGGCCCAATTCCGCCGTCACGCGGCGGTAGCCGTAAAAGCGATTCTCCAACGCGATGCGCTGAATCAGATCGCGCAGATCCACGTCCGCCTGGCGCGGCTCGTGCTCTTCGTAGTGCCGGTAGAAGCCGGCGCGGCTGACGTGCGCGATGGCGCAGGCGCGATTCGCCTGGAAGCCCTCAAACTGCATCATGTTTCGGATCTCTCCGTAGATGCTGCCGCGCCAGCCTCGGCGTTCTTCCGGCGCGACTCCTTTACACGCTTGAAGGCTCTTCGCAAAAAATCCAGATCCACCGCTTGTTGGCCGACCTTGCGCTCCAACTCCGCAACCCGACGAGCGGCCGCCTCCTCCGGACTGGCGGCCGGCCGTGGCGGATTCGGAGATCCCGGAGGCCGCCCCGCCGGCCTCTGCAAACCGGCCGCCCCGTCCTTGTGGTAGGCATCCCGCCAACGGTACAGCACGCTGCGCTTGATCTGGAACTCCTCGTGCAGCGCAGTCACCGACTCGCCGTTCAAAATCCGCTGCGCCACGCCCTCCTTGAACTCCCTGGTAAAGACACGATACTTCGTGGACAATCTGGACCCCCTCCCGTTCCATGAAAATTGTCCCTAATTTCCGTGTCTCACTTTTGGGGTTCACTCCAGAACGTCCCCTGGTTTGTCCCTAAGTCTGCTACAGTGTGAGACATGAAGTACCCGGTGGCTTTGGTTCAGACGGAAGAGGGGTACAGTGTTTCCTGCCCGGGGCTCCCCGGGTGCTGGTCGCAGGGCGTCACCGAAGAGGAGGCCCTGGCGAACATTCGGGACGCTATCCGCGAGTACCTGGAGGTGGCGAAGCATCTGGCCGGCGAGCGGAACTTGAGGGAAGTGGAAATTCCGGCGTAGCGCATGCCGAAGATTCCCGGAATCCCCCACCTTCGCGCCGTCAAAGCTCTGGAGAAGGCTGGGTTCCACGTCGCCAGGCAAGGGAAGCACATCGTCATGACCGACGGCAGGCGAATCGTAACCATCCCAAGGCACGACCCGGTGGACGCATTTACGATGGGCGGAATTGTCCAGGATGCCGGTCTCACGCCGCGGAAATTCCGCGAACTTCTCTAGTTCGAGAGAAATCTGGCGCGCCCGGAGGGACTCGAACCCCCGGCCTACTGGTTCGAAGCCAGCCGCTCTATCCAACTGAGCTACGGGCGCGCACGTGCCAATTCTAGCAGGCGCTATTGCTCCGCGACCACCGGGTTCACCAGGTCGGCGAGGCCGGCGATGCGCACCACGGCTTCGTCGCCGGGCCTCAGCCAGCGCGGAGGCTTGCGCGCGAAACCCACGCCGGGGGGCGTTCCGGTAGCGATGATGTCGCCCGGCTCCAGGGTGAACACGCTCGAAAGGTGCTCGATCAGCTTCGAGATCGGGAAAATCATGTCGCGCGTGTTGGAATTCTGCATGACCTCGCCGTTCAGGGTCAGCGAAATGTCCAGCGCCTGCGGGTCCGCAATCTCATCGGCGGTGACGATGGCCGGGCCGAAGGGCGCGAACGTGTCGAAGGTCTTCCCCATGACCCATTGGCTGGTGGCGCGCTGGAAATCGCGCGCGCTCACGTCGTTGAACGCCGTGTACCCGAAGACGTGCTCCTTCCAACGCTCCTCGGGGACATGGCGGCCGCCTTTTCCGATCACCACGGCCAGCTCGGCTTCATAGTCCGGTTGAGTGGAGTTTTTCGGCAGGACGATGGGCTGCCTGTGCGCGTTCACCGCGGTGTGAAACTTGGCGAAGACGGTCGGCACGTCGGGAACCGTGGCGCCCGATTCGGCCGCATGCGCGCGGTAGTTCAAACCGATGCAAATGATTTTAGGAGGCCGCGGGATGGGCGCCAGCAGTTTGACGGCGTCCACGGCCGGCGCATCGGCGGCTCGGGCCTGGTCGATCCAGAGCTTCAGGCGTCCGGCGGCTTCGACGCCGCCCGCGATCACGGAAAGTACGTCCGGGAAGCCGGCGCCGCGGATGCCGACGACCCGGCCGCCAATCAGAACGCCCGGCTCGGCGCGGCCCTCTTTTTCAAAGGTGACGATTTGCAAGTCGAAATCTCCGCTACCGAGTGTAGCGCACCGCTCCGGCGCCGCACAAAACAGAATCGGGGGGATTCTGGTATCATCTAACAAGCCGGTATCCGTTTGTTCAGCCTTCGAGGGGACCCACCGCCGCGGCCAGTTCAGCCGATACCCACGAGAGCAACTGGGGGAGAGAATGAGTCTGTTCTGGATAGCGTCGATCACCTTCGTGATCCTGCAAGTCTCCGTATTCTGCACCACGATCTACCTGCACCGCGCGAAGACGCACCGGGGACTGCAATTGCATCCCGTGGTCGCCTTTTTGATGCACCTGGAGCTGAGCGTCTTCACGGGCGTCGTACCGCGGCAATGGGCGGCCGTGCACCGCAAGCACCACCACTTCTCGGACGAGGCGGGCGACCCGCACAGTCCTTACATTTACGGCCTCTGGACCGTCCTGTTCGGCAACTACTTCCTTTATCGGAGGGAAGCCAAGGATCCGGAAACGGTCCGCAAGTACACGCCGGACTGGAAGAGCGATGCACTCGACAAGATTCCCGGCGCGCACTGGGGGTGGATGATCGGAGTGGCGATTTTCGTGGCGATGTTCGGCGTGTGGCGGGGCGTGGCGGCGTTTGCGAGTTACGCCGTCCTTTACATTCTGCTGAATTCGGCCATCAACAGCGTGTGCCACATGGTGGGTTACCGGAATTTCAAGAACAAGGCCACCAACTTGCAGTGGATCGCGCTGCTGACCGCGGGCGAAGGGTTGCACAACAATCACCACGAGTTTCCCACCTCGTCCCGGTTTGCGGCGCGGGTGTGGGAAATCGACCCGGCGTGGCCGGTGATTCGCCTGCTCGAGGTCTGCGGGCTCGCCAAGGCGACCCGCTTGCCGGCCGCCAAGGCGGCGTAGGACCAGCCCCCAGCGCCCGGCATTTTGCGAACCCTTGTCGAAGCGCACCGCTGTAGACTGAAACCATATGACGCGGTGGCTGCTGGCCCTCATCCTCTTACTTCCCGCCGCGGCACCGGCGGCGACGGCCGCCGATGTGGCGCGCGCCATTCGCGAAATCGCTTTCGACCACGAGGAATGCTATCGTGTCCGCGATCTCGTTGCGCCCCAGGAGGATATTCGCCTCTTTCTGGGCGACGGCCACCTGATCTTCGCCAAGCCGGCGGCGGGACGGCGCATCGCCGCGGTGTTCACGGCGGACACCGAGGAAGGCGAAGGCGAAATCATGCTATTCCCTCCCAACCGCGCGGAACGCCAGTCCCTGGCCGGCTACATCGACTCGCCGAATCTGGACGAGCATATCAGTGCGGCCCTGTTGCTCTTCACCGGCGACGCGTATGACAAGCTGAAAGCCCAGATCGCCGCGAATCCAGCCAATCGAAAATCGCCCGAAGTCGCGCCGCTGCTCGACGAGCGCTGGATCTCGACCCTGCGCACTCTCGCTATCAGCTACGAAACCCGGCTGGCGCTCGATCTGCTGGGCGGCCCAGCGTCGCGAGCCGGCCTGTTCGCCGCGCTCTTGGAAAGTCCCCAGCTCGGTGTTTTCGACGTCATCTTCGACCCGTGGGCCGAGGAGCAGATCCTGGCCGGCAAGGTGGCCACCCGCGATGGCCGCGTGTATTTCGACATGTGGACGAGTTTCCAGGCCCGTTCGTTTCGCGATCGCCCGCCCTCGCCAGTGCGCGACGTGAACGTCAGTTCCTACCGCATCGAGGCGACCATCGGCGCCGATCTTTCGATGACCGCGATCGCGCGCCTGAAGCTGAAGCCCGCCATTGACAGCCTGACGGTGGTTCCGTTCGAAATCTCCCCGCAAATGCAGGTCACGCAGGTCCTGGTGGACGGGCGCCCCGCCGAAGCGCTCCAGCGGGACGCGTTGCGCGCGAACCTGGGGCTCGCCGGCAACGAGCTCATGCTGGTGGTCCCTCCGGAGCCGCTGCGGCAAGGCCGCGAGTACGAATTCGAGTTTCACTATTCCGGCAAGGTGATCCTGGACGCCGGCGGCGGCGTCTATTACGTGGGCGCGCGCGCGGACTGGTATCCGATCCACGGCATGCAGTTCGCGGACTACGATCTGCTGTTCCGCTACCCGCGGAATTTGGATCTGGTCACGCCGGGCGACGTCGTGGAAGACCGCGTGGAAGGCGACGAGCGCATCACGCGGCGGCGAACCTCCGCGCCCATCCGCCTGGCGGGATTCAATCTAGGCAATTACGAACATGCCCGCGCGACCCGGGGGCCGTACGAGGTGGACGTCTGCGCCAATCGCGCGCTGGAGACCGCGCTACAGCCGCCGCGGGAGGCCCTCAGCGCGCCGCCCGACGTCACGATCCGCAGACAGCGGGGCCGGGGGCCGGAGCTTTCGCCGCCGCCGATCCCGCTGCCGCTCCAGCCTCCCAACCCGCTGGCGCGGCTCCAGGAGCTGGCTTCGGATGTGGCTTCGGCCCTCGAATTCATGGCTTCCAAGTTCGGTCCTCCGGCGCTGCCACGCCTCACGGTCTCTCCCATACCCGGCACGTTCGGCCAGGGCTTTCCAGGCCTGATCTATTTATCGACGCTCTCGTACTTGCAGAACCTGCCGGCCTCGGCCGGCGCAAGCCGGTCTCTGGACCTGTTTTTTCAGGACATGCTCTACGCGCACGAAGTGGCGCACCAGTGGTGGGGCAACCGCGTCACCGCCGCGGGCTATCACGACGCGTGGCTTCAGGAGGCTCTAGCCAACTACTCCGCGCTTCTCTATCTGGAGCAACAGAAGGGCCAAGCGGCGTTGGATCTGATGCTGGATTCGTACCGCAGCAGCCTGCTGGAGAAGAGTGAAAGCGGGCAGACGGTGGAGTCCGCCGGGCCGATCGTATTGGGCGAACGCTTGGTCAGCTCGGTCGAGCCCCGCGCCTGGCGCGCCATCACATACGGCAAAGGGTCCTGGATCATGCAGATGCTTCGGGCGCGCATGGGCCGCGAGCGCTTTTTCTCCATGCTGGCCGAAGTCCTGCGGCGGTACGACCATAAGGTACTCAGCACGGAGCAGTTCCGCGAGGTGGCGGCGCAATTCCTGCCGCCCAAGTCGGACGATCCCAAGCTGGAGGCGTTCTTCAACCAGTGGGTCTACGGAACGGGCATTCCCACGCTCAAGCTCAGTTACGCCCTCAAGGGCAAGGCGCCCGCGATGCAGCTTGTGGGAACTCTTGCGCAATCCGGAGTGGACGAGGATTTCAGCGTTCTCACCCCCATTGAGATCCAGGTGGACCGGGACCACAGCATGACCCAGTGGGTGCGCTCCAGCGGCGGTTCGGTCGGTTTCACGGTCGCGCTGAGGCAGCCGCCGCTCAAAGTGACTCTGGACCCGCACGACGCGGTCCTTCGGCAGTAGGTCCGTGGGGCAGGATGGTATCCTGCGCGGCGAGTGTCAATCGCCGCGCGGGCCGATTGACAATCGGCCCGCAGGTTGCCTTACGGCCAACCTGCCCCACATCGGAGGACATTGCTTATGCCGGAATCAATAAGCCCTGCCCTGACTTCAAAGCTCTAACTGGAATACACCGACACCGTTGTGATCCTGCGGTACCCCATGCGCTCGTACAGGCGGTAGCCCGCGGGCGTGGATTGCAGAACGCTCGATTCGATGCCGGAGCGCGCCCGCGCGTCCTCCAGCGCGTAGCGCGTCACCGCTTCGCCGTAACCGCGCTTCTGGCTTTCCGGGAGGGTGGCCACGTTATAGACCCCTACGGCCGCGCCGCGGGCCACGGTGGCCGCGGTGGACACCGGCTCGCCGTCCACATAGCCCACGTAAGAGGCGAACTCCTCCCAAACCGAATCGCTATCGAAGACCTCCCGGAACCACGGGGCGGGTACGTGGAAACACGCGGTGCTGATGTCGCAGAACGCCTCACGGGTGGCCCGATCCCCAACGCGCCGCACTTCGATGCGCGGCAGGGGTCTCGACGGCGGCGCCAGGCGTTCCGCCGCCATGCCCGGCAGATCGACGGAATGGCGCAAGCCATGCTGTTCGAAAATCCGCCGCTCCCGCTTTCGCGCCTCGGGGCCAAGCCAGTCTTCGCAAACCCAGTAGGCCCACCCCAGTCCGCGCGCCTGAAAGTGCACCGCGGAGAGCATGATGCGCCGGGCCAGCTCGGTTTCCGAAGGGACCGGGGCCGATAGAAACGCCGCGTTGAACATCTGGAACGCGACGCCCGCCGACGCGATGCTCACCCCGCCCAACTCGCGGATCTCGCCCGGCCCCCGGCTGGCGGCGATCACGCGGAAAGACTCCCGGAGATTGTCGGCGACGGTTCGAAAGTCCACTGACCCTCAGTATCGCGCCATTACCGCGCGTCCGAAGTTCTACGCCGAAGCGCCTCCGCCGAACCGTTCCAGCGCCCCCGGTGCCCCTGCTAAGATTAAGAAAGCACTCCCTTTATGAACACGCCAGCGGAGCGCCAGCAGGCGCTCTCAGAGATCCTCGACCAACGCATCCTCGTCATCGACGGGGCCATGGGGACTATGCTCCAGCAGCGCGAGCTGACGGCGGCGGATTTCGGCGGGCCGGCGCTCGAAGGCTGCAACGAAGCGCTCACGCGCACCCGCCCCGATGTGGTGCTCGGCATCCACCGCGCCTACCTGAACGCGGGCGCGGATGCGATCGAGACCAACACGTTCAATTGCGACCGCATTTCACTCGGCGACTACGGTCTTCAGAATGACGTGCATGCCCTGAACGTTGCCGCCGCCAGGCTGGCGCGGCAGGCGGCGGACGAGTTGGCCACCGCCGCGCGGCCGCGCTTCGTCGCGGGCGCCATGGGTCCGACGAACAAGTCCATCACGGTGGTCGGCGGCGTGACGTTTCCGCAGTTGGTGGAAGTCTACTACGAGCGCGCCAAAGGGTTGGTGGAAGGCGGAGTGGATATCCTGGTCCTCGAAACCTGCAACGACACGCTGGGAGTGAAGGCCGGGCTGGCGGCTCTCGAACGAGTGCGCAACGAACTGGGCTGGAAGATTCCGATCATCGTTTCGGCCACGATCGAGAGCTCCGGCACGATGCTGGCCGGCCAGGCCGCGGACGCCTTGTGCGCATCCATCGCGCACGCCGATTTGCTGGCCGTGGGGCTCAATTGCGGCACCGGTCCGGAATTCATGACCGACCACATCCGCACCATCAGCGCGATGATCCCCGCGCGCGTCTCGTGCTACCCCAACGCGGGCATGCCGGACGCGGAAGGGAAGTACGGGGAGACGCCGGCTTCCATTGCCGCGCAACTCGGGCGCTTTATCGAAAACGGCTGGCTGAACATCGTGGGCGGCTGCTGCGGCACGACCGACGCTCAC
The DNA here is from genome assembly GCA_050012095.1 of Bryobacteraceae bacterium. Lineage (GTDB taxonomy): Bacteria > Acidobacteriota > Terriglobia > Bryobacterales > Bryobacteraceae > BOG-224. The sequence continues at coordinate 41,370 of JBEKHV010000002.1, forward strand.
ATCGCGGCCATCGCGCGGATGGCCGAAGGCAAGCGGCCGCGTCCGCTACCGGAGCGATCGCATCGTACGTATTACTCGGGCATCGACTTGGTGGAAGCCGACGAGAGCAACCGCCCCCTGGTTGTGGGCGAGCGCACCAACGTGATCGGCTCACGGCTGTTCAAGAGCCTGGTGGCGGCGGAGAAGTGGGAGGAAGCCAGTGAAATCGCGCGGCACCAGGTACGCAACGGCGCGCAGATCGTGGACGTCTGCCTGCAAAGCGCGGACCGCGACGAGTTGCTCGACGCGCCGCCGTTCTATGAGCGGCTGAACCGAAAGATCAAGGCTCCCGTCATGATCGACACCACCGACCCGCGCGCGGTGGAACTGGCGCTCACCTGGCGCCAGGGCAAGAGCATCGTCAATTCCGTCAACCTGGAAGACGGCGAGGAGAAGTTCGAGCGCGTGTGCCCTCTGGCCAAGCGCTATGGCGCCGCGCTGGTGGTGGGAGCGATCGACGAGGACAAGCGGCAGGCGCAGGCCTTCACCCGCGAGCGCAAGCTGGCCGTGGCGCTGCGGTCGTACAAGCTGCTGACCGAAAAGTACGGCATCCCGCCCGAGGACATCATCATCGATCCGCTGGTTTTCCCGTGCGCGTCGGGCGACGTCAACTACATCGGCGCGGCGGTGGAGACCATTGAAGGCGTGCGACTGGTGAAGGAGAACCTGCCCTTCGCCAAGACCGTCCTGGGCATCTCGAACGTCTCCTTCGGCCTGCCGGCGGCGGCGCGCGAGGTGGTGAATTCCGTCTTCCTCTATTACTGCACCAAGGCGGGCCTGGACTTGGCCATTGTCAACGCCGAAAAGCTGGAGCGTTTCGCGTCGATTCCCGAAGAGGAGCGGCGCCTGGCGGAGAGCCTGCTCTTTAATACGCCGCCCGCGGACGCAGAAGACGAGAACCTCCGCGCGGCGCCGGAGGACTGGCGGCAGCAGGAGCCCGACCAGCGCGCGGCCATCAACCAGTTCCACATTGCGGCCGTCGCCCAGCATTTTCGCGGGGCGGGGGCGCGCGTCAAGGCGCGGCCCGAGGACCTGCCGCTCGACGCCCGCCTGGCCAACTACATCATCGAAGGCTCGAAAGACGGCCTGATTCCGGACCTCGACCGCAAGCGCTCCGAAGGAGCGGCGCCGCTCGAGATCATCAACGGACCGCTCATGGCGGGCATGAACGAGGTCGGCCGGCTTTTCAACAACAACGAGCTGATCGTGGCGGAAGTGCTGCAATCGGCCGAAGCGATGAAGACAGCGGTGAGCCACCTGGAACAATTCATGGAGAAGTCGGAATCGGCGGCGCGCGGCGCGGTGATCCTGGCCACGGTCAAAGGCGACGTTCACGACATCGGCAAGAACCTGGTGGATATCATCCTCTCCAACAACGGCTACCGCGTGATCAATTTGGGGATCAAGGTGCCGCCGGAGGCGCTGATCCAGGCTTATCACGAGCACGCCCCCGATCTCATTGGCCTCTCCGGCCTGCTGGTGAAGAGCACGCAGCAGATGGCCATCACCGCCGGCGACCTCAAGGCTGCGGGCATCTCTGTTCCGCTGCTGGTGGGCGGCGCCGCGCTCTCCGAGAAGTTTGCGCGCACGCGGATCGGCCCGGCCTACGGTCACGCCGTGTGTTACGCCAAGGACGCCATGACGGGCCTGTCACTCGCCAACCGCCTGATGGACCCCGCCGAGCGCGAGGCCCTCGTGGAAGCGCACACCTTCGCCGAGCCCAGTGGGGCGGACCTCCCGGTCTGCCTGACGCCCGAGTCCGCCAGACCTTCCGCTGTACCGCTCCCGCCGCAACGCAGCGCCAAAGTCCGCACGGATATCCCCATACCTCCCGCTCCCTACCTGGAGCGCAAAGCCCGCGCCGTGCCGCACCTGGCCGAAGTGTGGAGCTACATCAACCCCTACATGCTCTACGGCCGGCACCTGGGCTACAAGGGCAACTTCGAAAAGGCTCTGGCGGAGCGCGAGCCGAAGGCCCTGGAGATGTACCACAACGTGGAAGCGTTAAAGCGCGAAGCCGCGGCCTTCATGCAGGTCAAAGCCGTGTGGCGGTTCTTCGAAGCCGAACGCGATGGCAACGCCATCCACCTGTTCGCGCCCGGGGGAGCGTCGCCCATCCACACCTTCCGTTTCGGAAGACAGAACCGCGAGAACGGCCTGTGCCTGAGCGATTACATTCTCGATCCGGAGGACGGCCGGCGCGACCACCTGGCGCTGTTCGTCGTCACGGCGGGCGCCTCGATCCGCGATCAGGCCGAGGAGTGGAAACAGGCGGGCGAGTTTTTCAAGGCGCACGCCATCCAAGCCGTGGCAATCGAAACGGCCGAAGGCGCGGCCGAGTGGCTGCACCGCCGCATCCGCGAAGACTGGGGCTTCCCCGACCCGCCCACGCTCACCATGCACGACCGCTTCACCTCGAAGTACCGCGGCAAGCGCTACAGCTTCGGCTATCCGGCGTGCCCCAACCTGGACGATCAGCAAGGACTATTCGCGCTGCTGGGGCCCGAGGACATTGGGGTGCAGCTCACCGAAGGCATGATGATGGATCCGGAAGCTAGCGTCAGCGCGCTGGTCTTCCACCACCCGGATTGCGTTTATTTCTCGGCCGGCGAAGCCTAGGTGAGTCCCAGCAACAGGGCCGAAGATCCGCCCAGCCCATTTGCTTCAGTTTCCGAGAACCACTTCAAGACCACAAGCCCACGTTCTCCGGAATCAGACGAGTGATATTCAGCGGGGGAAGATTCAACAGGACGTGACTGCCGCCGCGTCCGGAGTTCCTTGCCGTTATCGCCGCCCATACGGTCTTGTGCGTACGGCGAGCAGCGATCAACATTCCGGCCGCGACATCTGTTCGCCAGGTCGACACGCCTTCACGCTTGCGGGCGGCTCAATCCTTCGGAAGCAGGCCCTTATTCCTCAAGAGCGTACGTGCGGCTAGAACGCGCTCATTGGCGGGATCAATGGCGAGAGCGTCCTTCAAAAAACGGTCTGCCTCGACCGGACGGTGCAGGTATGCCAGAGAACTCCCTTTCGCCCCCAGGGCTTTAACGTCCCGTGGCGCTATAGACAACGCCTTGTCAAAGGATTCGATGGCTTCTTCGTATCTCAAAAGAACACCCAGGCAGATGCCTCTGCTGTACCACGATTCGGCGTGGGCTGCTTCGAACTCGAGCGCCTTATCGTAGGACTCAACTGCCTGCGGCAGCCTCCTGAGCTCGTACAGGCAGTTGCCCCTATTGAACCACACAAGGTGGTTCGCAGGAGCATGTCTCAGGGCTTGGTCATAAAGGCTGAGCGCACGCTCAAAGCGGCCGGAGTCAGAGGCCGCACAGGCCTTGCGGACGCAGCGTAGCGCTGCATCGACGTCGGGCCCAGACTTAGGCTTGCCTAGGATCATCCTGCGCATCATGTTTAGCATCATCCACCCCGTCCTGGACCGGTATCGATTATACCCGCAATCCACACGGTCGTGTAATCGGCGAGCGCGCACCGATGGGCTTCAATGGTCATCACCAATCTAGCTTGGATTAAGGCTCGAAGAAATACGGACCACCTACAGCACCGCACGATGGACATACCGGAACGCTCCCGCTGATTGAACTCCCTCCTGGGACAGCACACGAATGGCATGTGATGAAACCGCAGCTCTGGCAGCGTAGAGCAACAGAACTCATTGCTGAGTCGGTTGCAAATGCCAAATCCTTCTTGGCATAGCGCACGACCACCTGCTTACCGCATTTCGCGCACTTCACCCGAGCCCCCTCGGGGCACTTGACAACGGATGGGGAGATATCTTCTGGTGTAGATAGCTTTTCTGAATCAGATGAGTTTCTACCCAATAAACGATCTATGATTGGCATTCTTGACACCTCGCCGGCCAATATATTGATAGTTTATGATCGTGATGCTTCCACTATAGATAGAAGCTTACGAACCACTGTGGCATCATCAAAATGCCCGCCTTCTGGTAGTTCACCCCAAATTTCGAACAATACATTCTCAACGCCCTTATAGACATCGATGCGTAGCTGTTCCTCCAGCACTATTCCTTTCTTTCTCTGAGCAATTGCTTCACAGGCGTTGACACCTGTCGGCAATAGGAACAAGAACTTCGCCAAAGGTGTCTCTGCATAATGCTGGATCACTTTGAAAGCCAATCCCAAGTATTCTGCATTAGGAAAGGGCACGTTGACTTTGGTTCCGCGTAGCAGTGTTGCTGCTTGGATCAGTTTGATATCTTGAAATAAGTTAGCCACGCGCCCAACTTGTTTTCCAACAAGCGTGTATTCTGGTTTGGAGGCACGGAGCGGGTCATTGGCTGGAACTCCACGATAACTTCTGGTGATATAGTCCACTAATCGAGTTTTCAGCTTGTCTAAGTTGATCCTATCCAATGCACCGCGCGACAATTCTGGCGGCCATCCACCGGCAAAAACTTCGGTCCACACAAGAACTTCGGAGATCTTTGTGGATTGATTGGGCTTTGTCGTCCCAGCTACAGTTGCAGGTTGCGATTCATCAGCTTTCCTAGACAGCGTCTTAAGGAAATCGGACGAGAAACGGGAATAAGCCATGCTGAACTCCTCTTAACGCCTAACTCCTCGTCAGAGCTTGATGCGAGGTTACTGCACGCGGGTGACCAGAGTGCCGTGACTTGTGATGACGCGAGCGCGAGGGGAACGAAGATCTGAACCGAGTGCATGAGCAGCCTCCTCGTGTATCGATGACGTACCATTATAGCTGCATCCAACTGCGCCATCCTCAGGAGAGGGGTCACAGGGACGAAAAACGGGATTGTCGTAGATTGACCCCGGACCGGGGATTCCCCCGAGGGGCCAGCCGCCACGGGGAAGAGAGTCCACTTGCATACCAAGCCTTGACCGGAAGTGCCCGTGTTTCTGGCTAGACAGGATGGAGGCAGGGTCTACAAATGGCCATCGTAAAGTGCTTGACAAGGAACAAAATGTAATATATAAATTACTTTAGGTTATGTATTCATAACGTAAAGGAGAACTAAACTGCATGTCGGACTCAGAAAAGTGGGCCTGGTGGACGCTTGGAGTGGTGGTGATGACCATCACCGCGTACGCCGCCTTTCTCGCATTCCTCGGGCACGGACCCGCCACCCCTTCGGTTTTCGCGCTGTTAGCGCTGACCGCACTCCCGGCGTCCAGCCGGCGCCATTTCAAAGGCCGAATTTTCGATGAACGGGAACGCGCGATTGCCAACAAGGCGCTCCTGGCGGGTTTCCGCGCGTTCTGGGCGGGGTTCATTGGCCTCATTCTCGCGATCGGTTTTATCAAGGGATGGACCACTACCCTAACCGTGCCGCTCTGGGCTCTCTCGGAAACTCTCTGGTGGGCAGCGATTCTCGTCCTGGGAGTGCAAGCCATGACGACCATCGTGCTCTACCGCGGTGGATCTCGTGCCTAGCCAGAAGCCGGAGATCAAAAACCACATTCGCCGGCTCCGTTTTGAGCACGGAGAAATGACCCAGGATCAACTGGCGAAACAGGCGGGCGTGACGCGCCACACCATCATGGCGCTGGAAGCGGGCAAGTACTTCCCGTCGCTGCTTCTGGCCTTCCGCATCGCCCGGGTCTTCGGAGCGCCTGTCGAGCAAGTCTTCGAGTACCACGCCACGGAATTGAACCTGTGATGCAGCGTGTTGAAACGGATGGAGTCTGTGAACGGGATTACCGGAAATGACGGGCACGGCGGCCACCTCCCGCAACCGCGAACCGCGCCGCGATACGCTATCAGGAAGCGAGTCTCGAACTAATCATGGACATTGTTGCGCACGGATTGTGGGCAGGCGCCGCCGCTGTCGCGGCGAAACGGGCTGGCGTGAAAGTCAGGCCCGTATGGGCGGCGGCGTGGGCCATGTTCCCCGACGTGCTGGCGTTCGGGCCGCCGGTGGTGGTGGGCCTCTGGATGCTAGGCTTTGGCGCAGCGGGCTCCGCGCGGCTGGGGCATGCGGGCGTGCCGCACGTACACCTTGGGGCTCCGCTCTACCCGTTGGGACATAGCCTCGTCACGTTCGCCGTGGTCTTCGGCGTGGTGACGCTGGCGATGCGCCGTCCACCTCTTGCCATGTTGGGCTGGCTGACCCACATCCTCATCGACATCCCAACGCACAGTAACAGCTACTACGCCACGCGCTTCTTGTGGCCGTTATCCGGCTACTCGATTAACGGCATCCCGTGGTGGACGCCATGGCTGTGGGTATGCACCTACGTCGGCCTCGCCATTACATACCTGATCTTTTGGCGAAAGGGCTGGCTCGCGCGAACGCCGCGGCCCACCGGGCCCTCCTAAGTGGGGCTCCGCTAGAACTCCCGTCTGGGCGGGTGTTGCTCGAGACCCACGCGGCCTGCGGCGATGTCGGCAACGAAATAGTTCTCGCCGCGCATCGGCGCTCCCGCTATGTTGCGGAGCATGGCGATCTGTCCTACATGTGTGAGCGCGTCCGCGATGGGGCCCTGAAACAGCTTCTCCGCGGGAGCCTCGATGGGCTCCTCCGCCGCCAGCCGGCGATCCAGCGCTTCAAGCGCCGCGAAGAAGCGCGCGGTTTCCTGGTCCCAGGGCAGGGGAGTCGACTCGCGCCAGTCGAACTTCCCATTCGCCATTGCCAGCGTCCAATCCAGCAGGTCGCCCATGTGCGCCAGAATCTCGACCGGCGTGCGCGATACCGGCGCCGCGCGGAACGCCGCGAACTCGGGTGGCGCGGCGCGCAACGCCTTGGCCCCACGGTAAGCGAGCGTCGCTAGCGCGTGGCGCAGTGAGACCGTCTTGCTGTCTGGAACCGCCGTCATGATTTCTCCCGTTTTCGTATTAGGGCCCACGCCAGCAACAGCCAAGCCGCGATGAACGATAAGCCCCCGAACGGCGTGATCGCGCCCAGGCCGGTGTATCCGGTGATCGCCAGCGCATACAGGCTGCCCGAGAAAATCGCAATCCCTGCCAGTAGCAAGCCGCAGACCCATCCGGCCGCGCGCGGACCGATGGCTCCGCTCTTGGGAAGCAAGGAGACGATCAGAATGCCGAGCGCATGGATGAAGTGGTAAAGGGCCGCTTTATCGTAGACGCCCATCAGGTACGCGTCGAGCCGGCCCCGCAGGCCGTGCACGCCGAATGCGCCCAAGATCACCGCGAGCGCCAGCGCCACCGCGCCGGTTGCGCTCCAGTTCATGCCTCTCGCCTCCGCACGTCCAGGATACTCCGGGAGAGGCCGGAATAGCGCCGGGGGTTCCGAGTCTACCTCGGCTTCCGCGCGCGAATAAACGCGCTCATGAATTTCCCGTCCACCTCGGGACCGATCATCTCCGCGTCCAAGCCCTGGTCCGCCAGAAATGAAGCCGCATCCTCGGAACGGTAAATCCTGGTCGGTTCGATGCCGATGGCTTCGAAGCCGGCCGCCGCCAGCTTGGCCCGGTAGTCGTTTTCGTCCAACGCGCCGGCGACGCATCCCACCCAAAGCAGGATGCTCTTGCGAATTTCCGCGGGAATTTCGCCCTTGGTGACCACGTCCGAAACGGCCAGGCGTCCGCCCGGCTTGAGGACCCGGAGGGCCTCGCGCAACACGCGATCCTTGTCGGCGGAAAGGTTGATGACGCAGTTGGAGATAATGACGTCCACGGAATTGTCGGGCAGGGGAATGTTCTCGATTTCGCCTTTCAGGAATTCCACGTTCCCGATGCCGGCCTTCCGCTGGTTTTCCCGCGCCAGCGTAAGCATCTCGTCCGTCATATCCAGCCCGTACGCTTTTCCACCGGGCGATACGCGCCGCACAGAAAGGAATACGTCGATTCCGCCGCCGCTGCCCAGGTCGAGTACGATCTCGCCGGGCCGCAGTTCCGCCAGGGCCGTTGGATTGCCGCAGCCCAGCGACGCCAGCACCGCCGTTTCCGGAAGCTCGCTCTTCTGTAATGCGTCGTAGAGGTTCGAGGTAATCGGATCGCCGCCCGAGCAGCACGACGATGGGCTGGAGCCGCAACAGGCGTTCCCTTTTCCCGCCGCGACCCGCAGCGCCGCCTCGCCGTACTTCTCTTTGACTACTTCCTTCACGTCCATGATGGCTCCTTATTCCTTCACTTTCCGATGCGCACGATGGATGCCGGCTTGACGGCCTTGCTCCGCGTGCAGCACTCCGCATAGAGAAACGCCAGCAGCTCCCGCAAGGCCTCGGCGTCCGCCCGGTATCGCAGAAAGGTGCTTTCGCGCTGGACCTTTACCAGGCCCTCGTTCCGCAGCTTTTCCAGATGGTGGGAGAGCGTGGAAGAAGGGATATCGAGCTCCGCCTGAATCTCGCCCGCGACCATCCCTTCGGGATGGGCGCTCAGCAGCAAACGGACGATCCGCAGCCGCGGCTCGGTTCCCATGGCAGCCAGCATGTCCGCGAAACGGGCTGTCCGCGCTTCCATATTTCTATAATAGTCGAAATATGGAAACAGTCAAGAGGGAATTATGGGCGGGCCTTGCGGGCTGCCCGATGCTATTTCGACCCCGCCGGAATCGCGGCGCCGTCGCGCAACTCGTCGGTTCCGCGGCGGACTACCATGTCGCCGGGGCGCAGCTTGCCCGCGACTTCCATCAGGTCGCCATTGGCCGCGCCTTTCTTGACGTCCACCCATTCGGCGCGGCCGCCGCGGTCGCGGATGACGAAGGTGCGCTCCGTGGTCGTCACCACGGCGGTCTTCGGCACGTAGAGCGCGGGCTGCGAGGGTTTCACCGGCCACGTCACCGTCGGATACATGCCCGGGGCCAGCGATCCATCGCGGTTCATCACGTCCATTTCGACGGCCATGGTGCGCGTCTTCGGATCGAGCGCATGAGCCAAGCGCGCCACGGTCCCGGAGTACGTCTTCTCGGGGTAGGCGGGCACGTGAAACGGCGCGCTTGCTCCATTGGCGATTCCGCCGACATCCTCCTCGGGGACGGCCACCACTAAGCGCAGGCGCGAAACCTGCTGGATCACCACCAGCGCCGGGCCGCTCGGACCAGCCAACGCGCCCGGATGCGCCAGCCTCTCCGTCACCACTCCCTCGAATGGCGCCGTAACCTTCAGATAGCTCCGCAGGTCCGCGAGCGCCTGCGCCGCGTTCTGCGCCGCCCGCACGGCCTGCTCGCGAGCGCCCACCAGCGCGCGCGCGGCGTCCACCTGCTTTTCGGCCACCGCCAGTTCGTTGCCCGCGATGGCCCCGGGAGTTTCGGCGGCCTTCTTCATACGCTCGTAGACGCTCTCGTCGGACGCAAGCTGGGCCTCCGCCTCCAAGCGGCTGGCATCGGCGGATTGCGCCTTGGCCTGGGCCTCGGCGATTTGCGATTGCATCTCGGGCGCGCTCAGCTCCGCCACCAGATCGCCCTGCTGAACCGCGCTGCCGCGATCCACCAGCACGCGATCCACGTAACCCGGAACCCGCGCGTAGAGCGAAACGCTCAAGTAAGGCAGAAACTCGCCCGGCAGATCGATGGTCCGCGACACGGCCTTGGAAACCACCGGCGCCAGGACCCCCGCCTGAGGCCACGCCACGGAAGAGAATGCCAGAGCAAGGATCAGCCCCAGCGACACACGTTTCAGACGGCGCTGAAGACAGGCCGGGAGGACTGTCCCACTTAAGGGCAAGCTAAAGCATGCCCCACCACGAAGAAAGTTACTGCGCATCGTAATACCTACTTCCTGGATCCGCCGGGTTGAGCGATGGCGAAGTCACGCTCGCCCTGCCCTGCAAGATCGCATAGAACGACGGCAGCGCCGTCAAGGTCGCGAATGTGGAGAGCGCCAGTCCGCCAATCACGGCGCGGGCCAGCGGCGCGGCCTGCGCTCCACCCTCGGTGGCGCCGATCGCCATGGGGGCCATGCCGCAAATCATGGCCGCCGCGGTCATCAGGATCGCGCGCAAACGACTTCCCGCGCCCTCGCGCGCGGCATCCACGGGCCGCCGGCCGTCGCGCCGGAAGCGCTCGGCGAAGGTTACCAGCAGAATGGAATTGGCCACCGCGATGCCCGTCGCCATGATCGCCCCCATGAACGATTGGATGTTCAAGGTGGTCCCGGTAGCGAGCAGCATCAGCACGACGCCGCACAGCACCGCCGGGACGGTGAGGATTACGGCCAGCGCCAGCCGCAGGGATTGGAAGTTGGCCGCCAGCAGCAGGAAAATCGCGGCCACCGCGACCAGCAACCCGCCCCGCAATCCGGAGATGGTCTCTTCGAGCGCCGGAATCTCGCCGCGCTGGCGCACTGTGATCCCACGTGGGGGCGCGCCGGCGGCGGCGATCGCCTGCTGCAAGCGCGGCGCGGCCTGGCCCAGCGTCAGGCCGTGAATGTTGGCCGTCAGACTCACCACCCGCTGGCCGTTGTAGCGTTCAATCAGGCCCGGCATCGTTCCGGGTTTCAGAACCGCAACGTTGGTCAGGCGCGGCTCGGGGTGGCCGTCGCGCATCACGGGCAGGTCTCCGATGCGGTCCACCTCTTGCAAGCGGTTCTGGGGCAGTTGGACCTGAATCTGGAACGCGTTCCCCGAGGCCGGGTCCCGCCAGAAGTTGGGCGACGTGAAGCGCGAAGACGATGTTGCCGGAACCACGGACCGCACCACGTCGCCCATGGTCAGTCCGAACTGCCCGGCGCGGTCGCGGTCCACGGCGATATCGAGCGTGGGGTAATTGAGCTCCTGCGCGAACTGCAAGTCGCGCAGAAAGTCGAGCTTGGCCAATTGCGCCTGGACCTTTTGGGCGTATGCGTAATTGTCTTGCAGGTTGGTCCCCAGCACCGCCACTTCGATGGGCGTGGGCGACCCGAAGCTCATCACCTGGCTCACGATGTCGCCGGCCTCGAAGGAAATCCCCACGCCGGGGATCTCGCGGCGGAAGCTGGCGCGCAGCCGCTCGCGAAACTCGGGGCCAACCGTCGCCCCGGGCTTCATCGCCACCTGGATGAGCGCCTCCTGGGGACCGGAGGTGAAGAGGTGAATCAGGTTGACGGGGTAGCTCGAAGGCTGCAGGCCCATGAAGTCGCTGGTGATGGCCACGTTGCCCGGGCCCGCGTCGCGGCGGATGATGTCCAGCGCGCGTAAGAGAATCCGCTCCGTCTCTTCGAGGCGCGTGCCTGCGGGCGCCCGCATCCGGATGCGGTAAATCGAAGCGCCCACGTCCGGGAAAATTTCCGTGCCGATGCGCGGCGCCAAGACGTACAGCAGGCCGAGCGAGGAGGCCAGGTAAACGATCGCCAGCGGCCAGCGAACGCGCAGCGCCACGTTCACATACCGGTCATAGAGCCATTGGATGCGCCCAAAGAAGCCCTCGCGCCCCTCGCCGGTGTGCGACTCCTGCATGATCCAGGCCGAGAAAACCGGGACGAGCGTGCTGGAGAGAACGTAGGAGGCGATCATGGCGAAGCCGACGGCCAGCGAAAGCGGCACGAAAAGCTGCCGCCCCACGCCCACCATGAAGAACGAGGGAACGAACACCGCCAGAATGCATAGCATGGAGAGCAGCCTGGCCACAGCCGTTCGGCTGCACGCCTCCAGCACCGCGCGGGGGCGCGAAACGCCGGGCAACATCCGCGTGTGGATGTTTTCGATCTCCACCGTCGCCTCGTCTACCAGCACCCCGACCGCCAATGCGAGCCCGCCCAGGGTCATGATGTTGATGGTTTGCCCGGTCATCCACAGAGCCACCACGGCCGCCAGCAGCGCGAACGGGATGTTGGCCACCACGATGAGCGCGCTGCGCCAGTCGCGCAGAAAGATCAGGACCATCAGCCCGGTGAGCGCCGCCCCCAGCAGGCCCTCCGTCACCAAGCCGCGGAGCGAGTTGGCCACGTAAGGCGACTGGTCGAATTCCAGCCGTACGTCGATATCCTCCGGCACGATTTTCTTGAAATCCGGAAGGGCGGCCTTCACGCGGTTGATCACCGCCAGCGTGGAAGCGTCGGCGCGCTTGGTGACCGGAATGTAGACCGTGCGGCGGCCGTTGACGTGCGCATAAGCGGTCACCAGATCCGCGCCGTTTTCGATGGTCCCGATGTCCCGCAGGTATACGGTAGTTCCGGATGCCGGCCGTATGGGCGTGTTCATCAGCTCCGCCAGGTTCCCTCCCAGGCTGGCGTTGGTGCGGGCGATCCGCTCCAGATCGCCGGTCCACATATTGCCGGAAGGCATGACCAGCGTGGCGTCGTTTACGGCGGCGATGGCCTGTTCGGGCGAGATGCGGTATTGGCGGAGCTTATCCGGATCGAGCGTAATCACGATGGTCCGCTGGCTCCCGCCGAACGGCGGCGGCGCGGAGACGCCGGGGAGCGTGGCGAACAGCGGCCGCACGCGGTTGAGCGCCAGGTCCTGCATTTCGCTCAGCGTGCGCGTCTCACTGCTGAACACCAGTTGGCCTACCGCGACGCTGCCGGCATCGAAGCGCGTGATGAACGGCTGCACCGTTCCGGGCGGCATAAACGACCGCGCGCGGTTCACGTACCCCACGGTCTGCGCCATGGCCTGCGCCATGTCCGTGCCCTCGTGAAACACCAACTTCATCAGCGCGGCGCCCTGAATGCTCTTGCTCTCCACGTGGTCGATGCCCGTGATGTAGAGGAAGTGATACTCGTAGTAATACGTGATGAACCCTTCCATCTGGGCCGGGTCCATCCCGCCGTAGGGCTGGGCCACGTAGATGGCCGGGTCGCCCACCTGCGGGAAGATGTCGACCGGCATGCGTTCCACAGCGAGGATGGCGCACAACGCCACCGCGATCAGGGCCACCACGACCGTAATAGGCCGGCTCAGCGCCGCTAGCACCAACCGCATGAAACCCTGCCTTTCGTGGCGCAGACAATCTTGTCTGCCGCGTCGGCGCTCTGGGAGGCGCTTGGTAGCCCGTCAAGGCAGAGATCAAGCCGTGCGCCCGCGAGGCGGCAGCCCCTTGAATCTCTGCCCCCTCTGCTGCCCGAACTCCGCCAGCCGCACAGGCTTTCAACCCACAGCCGTACCGATCTTCGTTCTCTCCGCGTCTCCGCGTCTCCGCGGTGAGGCTTTAGTTGCGGCGTGGCACACCCCCTCACCGCCCCACCTCCGCCAGAAACGGCTGCAGATCGCCCGCCGCCACGGCCGTCTCCAGCAGGCCGCGCCATACGCCCAGCCGCGCCAGCGCATCGTCGATCTCCGCCTGCGTCAGCAGGCGTTGCGCCTCGGCGGTTTCGTCGATGCCGCCCAGTCCGGATTCGTACCGCGCCGTGGCCTGGTCGGTAGCCGCGCGCGCGGCGCTCACCTGCGCGGGCGTGGCGGCTGCCACCTGGCGCGCTCCCTGCAACTCCGCCATCGCCGTATTCCACCGCGCCCGCAGCTCGGCGGCGATCTGCTGGGCCTGGGCCTCCCGCGAACGGATGGTGGCCGATTCCTCCGCCTCGCGGGCGTGAATCGCCGCGGAATCGAAAACGGAAAACGTCACCGTGAAGCCCACCGCGTAGTTCTGCACGGTGGGGGCGAGGCCGTTGACGCCGCCCCCAAACGCGCCGTTCGTCTCGGCGTCCGTTCCCCGCGCGTAAGCGGCGCCTTGCAGTTGGAAGCGCGGGAAGTAGGAGCGCTCCAGCGCCCGCAACTGCACTTGGACCTGCTCGAGGGCGAGTCGCTGCTCCACCGCGGCTGGGTGGGCGGAAAGTTCCGGTGGCGCGACGGGCGCCTCCGGCGGCGGCCGCATCACTCCGGAAGCGGAAATCGTCACCGCCGCCGGCTCTGCGCCCACGTACAAAGCCAGCCCGGCGCGCGCGATTTCCACCGCTTGCTGCGCGCGAGCCAGTTGCGCGCGCGCCGCCGCCAGTTCGGCTTCCGCTCGCGCGGCGTCCGCGCCCGGCCGCAACTGCGCATTCACCAGCGCCGCGGTGGTTCGCGCGATAGTCGCGTCGCGATCCATGCCCGCCTGTGCGGCCCGCGTGGTTTCCTGAGCGGCCGCCAGCGTGAGATACGCCTCGGCCGCCGCCGCCCCGACCTCAAATTGCGTCAGCTTGATCGAGGCCTCCGACTGCGCCCGCCCGGCTTCCGCCGCCGCCACGTTGGCGCGCCGCAGGCCGAAATCGAACGGTTCCCAGGCGGCCAGCGTCCCGATGGCGCTGCCCCAGGCCGTGCCGAAATTGTTGGACCCGATCACCGGGCCGGAGATCGAAGGAATCACGCTCTGCGGCAGCAGCATGCCGAAGACGTTGTTCCGGGTGGCGCGGTTCACCTGCGCCAGGGCGTCCACACGCGGCAGGTAGGCGGTGCGGGCCAGACCGATGGCGGCCGCCGCGGCGTTCACCTGCTCCTGGGCCGCGCGAATGGAAGGGTAGCCCCGCACCGCGGCGTCCACCGCTTGCGAAAGCGTCAATCCCTGCGGCAGCGGCGTCTGGCCGGAGGCGACGCTGGCCGCCAGCGCCGCCGCGATCATAGCGCCGGCGCGCGCCCATCGGATGCGATGTCTTATACTCACGCTCATCTGCCTTCCATCAATTCCCGCAACAGCTCCCGCACTTTGCTCTTGGCGGCCGCCAGCGCCTTCCTGCCGAGCGGCGTCGCCCGGTACACCTTGCGCAGCGACTTGCCGTTCCGCTGTTCCGTGGAGCGGAGATAGCCCTTGCGCTCCAGCCCGTGCAGCAGCGGGTAAAGCGTGCCGGGGCTGATGCGGTAGCCGTGCCGCGCCAGCTCTGCGGTCATGCCCAGCCCGAAGATCGGCTCCTCGGCCGCGTGATGCAGGACATGCAGCCGGAGCAGCCCGGAGTACAGGTCGCGGTCCGCGCCGGGAGAATCATACTCTAAAATCGTTTTCGACATTCGATAACCAAATTGCAGTCTATCCCGGAACAACGGCTTTTGTCAACTCCTTGTCAACCCCCGAAAACGCCGGCCGGCAGCCCGGCCGTCAGCCCGGAAGGGCTGACCCCATCGCCGCCGATCCTTTATAATTGGGTTTTCCAATCCGCAAGATTCTTACTACTCAAGGAGCATTCATGGCTGCGAAGCGTATCGGCATCCTCACGGGCGGCGGCGATGTCCCGGGACTGAATTCCGTGATTAAGACAGTGGTGTACCGGGGTTGCGACATCGGCTGCGAGGCGATCGGCATCCGCCGCGGCTGGGAAGGGCTGACGCACGTCAACCTGGAAGACCCGGCCAGCCGCGCGCGCTACGTGATGCCTCTGGACCGCGAGAACACCCGCCGCATCGATCGTACGGGTGGCACGTTTCTCCATAGCTCGCGGACCAATCCCTCGAAGATGAAGAGCCTTCCCCCGGCGCTCCAAGGACAGGAGTTTCCCCGGAAAGAATCCACCAAGAAAGGCGTGACGTCCGCGGCCTACGATGTGACCAAGGCCGTGCTGAGGAACATCGAAACGCTGGGCCTCGATTACCTCGTCGCCATCGGCGGCGACGACACCCTCAGCTACGCGGCCGAACTCGACCGCCAGGGCGTGAGCGTCATCGCCGTGCCGAAAACCATGGACAACGACGTGCGGAATACCGAATACTGCGTCGGCTTCTCCACCGCCATCTCGCGCGCCATGGACGGCATCGAGCGCCAGAGGACCACGGTTGGTTCGCACGAGCGCATCGGCTTGTTCCGCGTTTTCGGCCGCGACGCCGGCTACACCGCGCTGTATACCGCCTACGTGACGGCCATCCGCTGCTGCATTCCCGAGTACAAGTTCGATCTGGGGAAGCTGATCGGCCTGCTCGTCGCCGATAAGAAGCAGAACCCCAGCAATTACTCTCTGGTTGTGCTCTCCGAAGGCGCCGAGTGGGAAGGGTACAAGGTCACCGAATACGGAGAGGCGGACGCCTTCGGACACCGCAAGAAGATGAGCGTGGCCGAGGATCTGAGCAGCGAGATTAAGGCCGCCACGGGCCAGGAAACCCTGGTCAGCGACCTCACCTACGACTTACGTTCGGGCAGCCCCGACTTCGTGGACCGCATGGTGGCCGCCACGTTCGCCGGCATGGCCGTGGACGCCATCGCGAAGGGCCAACGCGGCCTGATGACCGCCATCAGCGGCGGCTGCTATGCGCTGGCGCCGATTCCCGACCCCAAGCTGGGGCCGCGCCGCGTCGATGTCGCCACGCAATACGACACCGAGCGCTACCACCCCACCTACAACGGCAAGCTGGGCCTGCCGGTATTCCTCACGCGGGCGTAACTTTGAATTGGAAACGTCTGTTCCGGTGGCGCAGGCCTCCCGGCCTGCGCTCTCATCGGGAGGCGGGTCCCGCCGCGCTCACTCCTGAGTTGCTGGCGCGCATCCGGTCCTCCTTTGACGAAGCCGCCCGCGACGAAGAGCATTTCCCTTCCACCATCGATCCCCGCATCTACCACGTGAAGCTCATCCGCGAGCATCTCGGCGGCATGGTCGGCAAGCGCGTGCTCGATGCCGGCTGCGGCAAGGGCCGATTCGCGCGCGTGTATCTGGAACAGGAGCCTGCGGCCGAACTATGGGGCCTGGATATCTCCGAGGCCATGTTGAGCTTCGCGCCCCCAGGCCTCCGCACGCGCGCCGGCTCCCTAACCGGCATGCCGTTCGAAGACGGGTTTTTCGACGGAGCCTACGCCACCGAGTCGCTCGAGCACGCCGTGGAAATCGAGAAAGCCGTGAGCGAGCTGTGCCGCGTGGTGAAGTCCGGCGGCCGCATCGTCATCATCGACAAGAACGCCGAGCAGTGGGGCCGGCTGGCGACTCCCGAGTGGGAACGATGGTTCACCGCCGCGGAGTTGGAGCGCCTCCTGGCGCGTCACTGCCGCCAGGTTACGAGCCGCCCCATCTCCTACTGGGAAGACGTAGAGCCCGACGGCCTGTTTCTGGCGTGGCTGGCGATAAAGTAGCGCCGAGAGCGGGACAGGCCATCGTCTTCCGTGGCCGGTCTGCCGACGCGCCCCGCGGTCAGCCGCCCATGCGTGGCCCCCGGCCAGGTAGGGTCAATTTCACCAGGGGTACTTGCCGCTCTGGCAGTCGCCGTGCCTGCGAACACGCTTTGATAGCGGTAGGCTAGAGGCATGCTGCTGAGAGTTCAACGCTTGTTCAGCCACGCAGCCACCATTCCGTGGCTCGTGTTTCTCTGGACATCTGTGGAAATTCTGGAGCGATTTGAGTATTTCGGACGCAACACGCGCGTGGTCGCGAGGGCAATTATGACACCGGCCGGGTTGGTGGTCCTACTGGTACTCTCCGTGGTTGCGCTGATGGTGGTCATGACTTGGCCAGGGATAAAGAGCCGTCTTCCCGGTATACACTACCAAACCATCCACGAACGGTTAGGGGATATCGAGTCCAAACGCCTGCCGAAACTGACACAGAACTATACTGATACTGTTAGGCACCTTGACGATATCGAGGCGGAGTTTCGCAAGCAACTAGGTCTGCTGGAAGCGAGATGGTCAGAAACCGTTCCCAAGGTAGGATCCGTTACGGAAAAGATCGGAGCTCTTGAGAGCCGCGTGAAGGGCACTGAGTCTAGGGTTCATACACAGGAGTGTTTTAGAAACTCACTGGAGCAGGTGCAGGGAGGTATAGGGGGCCGGCTAGTGCTGGTCGAAAAGGCTCTCACAGAGCTTGAACGGTACCGAAAGCAAGTAGACGATTATGTCGTTGCCAACCGTAACTATCTGAGCAATCTAGTTGAGCGCGTTCAGGCTCTGGAGAACAACCTCCGCTCCTAAGCCGAATTGGCCCACTGCCCCCGGCCCGGCACGTATAATCGGGGGTAAGGCCCCTGCCATGAGAAAGCGTCTGCTCTACGGGTTCGCCGGCGTTCTGCTGATCCTCTCCGTGCTGCTGGTGGTCTGGCAGGGGTCGTTTAAGGTACGGTTCGGAGAGGCGGATCCCGAGCGGACGCTCATCTTTTGGGCTATCTCCACCCTGACTTTCGTGCTGATGGTGATCCTGGGGTGGATTCTGGTCCGCACCGGCATCAAGCTGTACATCGAGCGCCAGAGCAACCGTGAAGGCTCGCGCATCAAGACCAAGTTGCTGCTGGGCGCACTGGCCCTCAGCTTTATGCCCGTCTTTTTCCTGGTGCTCTGGGGATATGAAGTTTTGAATTTCAACCTGAAGGCCTGGTTCAACGCCCCCGCCCAGAATCAACTGCAGTTGTTCGTGGACGCCGCCTCCCTGCTCGATCGCGAAGTGCGGAATGAGCTGACGGTCTACGCGGCCCTGCTGGCGGCGCAACCGGAAACACGGCGGCTGCTGACGGAGGGTGTGCGCGCGCCCGGATTCCTGGAGCGGTTCTGCAAGGAACAAGGCGTGCTTTCGGCGGCGATTCTTCCGGCCAAGGAGGGCCCGCCGCTGGACGCCTGGAAGGCCCGCGCCCCTCCGCCCGGCTCCGGCCGCACGATCGAGACGCGGTTCGAGGTGAAAGACGGCGCCAGGACGCTCGGAACGGTCGTGCTGGAGGATACCGTGCCGGTGGACGTGGCCCAGAGCAAAGCCGCGATTGCGAAACTGCAGGACCAGTGGGCGCGGACCAACCAGGACAGCAAGGAACTGCGCCGGCACTATACCATGCTGATGGCGCTGATCGCCCTCTTCGTCCTGTTCGTAGCCACGTGGATCGCCTTATTCCTCGCCAGGCAGATCAGCGTTCCCATCGCCGCGCTGCTGGAGGCCGCGGGCGAAGTTCGGAAGGGCAACCTGGCCCACCGCGTGCAAGTGCGCGCCGCCGACGAGTTGGGATCGCTGGTGCGCAGCTTCAACCAGATGACTCGGGAATTGGAGGCCAGCGGTCGCGAGCTCGACCGGCGCCGCCGGTTCACCGAGGCCATCCTGGAGAGCATTCCCACGGGCGTGATCTCGGTCCGCGCGGATGGCTCCGTCCTGAGCGTCAACCGGGCGCTCGCCAAGATCTTCCCGGCCGAACACGCGGCCCACGCCGAGCGCCTCGAGGACCTTTTCTCGCGCGACGACGCCGCGGTGATCCGGCGGCTCATGAAGCGGGCGCGCCGCACGGGCGCGGCCTCGACCCAGATCGACCTGCGCACCGCGAATCGCAAGTCGCAGCTTGAGGTGACGGTGGCCGCGCTGGAGGAGACGCTGACCTCCGGCTTCGTGGTGGTTTTGGAGGACGTCACCGAGCTGTTGCGCGCGCAAAAAACCGAGGCGTGGCACGAGGTGGCCCGCCGCGTAGCGCACGAAATCAAGAATCCGCTGACCCCCATCGCGCTGTCGGCCGAGCGCATCCATCGGCAGCTCGGCAAGCTCGACCTGCCGCCCGTCACGGCGCGCATTGTCAGCGAGTGCGCCGCGACTATCTCGCAATCGGTCGAATCGGTGAAGACGCTGGTCGACGAATTCTCGCAGTTCGCCCGGTTTCCCTCCGCCCAGCTCGCGCCCTCGGATCTAAACGAGGTGGTGCGGGAAGCGCTGGCGGTGTTTGAAGGCCGCCTGGAGGGTATTGAGATTCGCACCGGCTTGGCGCCGGGGCTGCCGCCCGTAAACCTGGACCGTGAGCAGTTCCGCCGCGTGGTAGTCAATCTGGTGGACAATGCCGCCGAAGCCATGCAGGATTCCCTGGTGAAAGAGCTGCGCGTCTTCACCCGGCTCGGAGCCGCGGAGACCGTGGAGCTGGTGGTGGCCGATTCCGGCCGCGGCATCGGCGCCGAGGACAAGGAGAAGCTCTTCCTCCCCTATTTCTCCACCAAGAACCGCGGCACGGGCTTGGGCCTCGCCATCGTAAGCCACATTATCGCCGAGCACAACGGCCAGATTCGCGTGGAGGACAACCAGCCCGTCGGCGCGCGCTTCACCGTGGAGATCCCGGCCATCGTGGAAGCCGACGCCGCCGAGAACGCCCCGCCTGCCGAAGGAACTGTCGCGCCCCGCCCGGCGGCGGTGTAAGACTGCTGTTGGCTCGGCTTCTTCGGTCGGATGCTCTCACTTCCTCTCAAGAGTCAGGGACTTCCTCGCAGGATCCCAAATCCAAAACTCGTCGAGCCACCCTTTGGTCTCGGCATGCACGCCGTCGTACGTCTGGCGTCTGATCCACACCCCGGGCCGGGTTCCTTTGCTGCCGCTTGAGAACCTGCCGAGGATCGCATTCATTTCGATAAGCTTCCGGGGTTCGCCCTGTTTCGGCAACAACCAAATGTCGGTCATCGAATTGTAGCTGTGTTCCTCGTTGGACTGGACGGCAAGGATGTTGTCGGCGCCCCCAAAAAGATGGCCGACCTCATCACCCTCCAAGGTCATCTGGACTTCGGCCGTGCCACGTGGTTCTCCGCCGGGACCAAAGAATCGAATACGGAGCATGGCGCCCGCTTCCGCCCCCCGGAGTAGAGCGGAGCTGACCACAATGTGCCAGCCGTCAGGAGAGCGCAAGTCGCGTATCGGCGCCTCCGTTCCGGGCACGAAACGCTGGGCCGCGCCCACATACTTGCCGATGACCAGGCTCCGGAGACCCGCTTCCGTGTACGTCACGCTACCGTTGTTCACGGCCAAGGTAAGGCACACATCCTCCGCGCGGCCTGTTTTCGGACCTTCGGCAAGCGGCTTCCAACAGTATCGATCTACCTCGCCGGCGACCACGGCGAATGCCGCGAACAGTTGAATCATGGCGGCTGTGGCGATTGGTTGCTTACCAAAAGCGGAGCGGAGCATCCTATTCACCATACGCCACGCCACGCACCATACCCAACGGCGGCCCTGGGCGCCATTTATGGAGTTCGAGTTCACTTGCGCTTCGCTACGTACTTCACGCCTTCGATGCCACGAAAATCCCCATCTTGTGTCCAGAGGACGGCTTTGTTCAAGCGCGCGGATGCCAGCATGACGCTGTCCGCCAACGCTAATCCCAGGTTCTGGCCCAGCTTGGCGGCTTCCAAAGCGACCCTGAGACTCAAGTCCAGAACTTCGCCCTGCTGCATCAGGGCCGCCGCTTGCAGGGCCGCATCTTCACCCCGCTGCTGAAGGACGCGCTTGAAGACTTCCAGAACAGACAAGGTCGGAACGACCAGCCGCCCGGTGTCCCGAATCGCGCCGGCGAAAAAGCTCGCATTCGGGCCATCGGCGAAGTACTCCAGCCATCCGGAGGAATCCACCACGTTCATAGGCGGTCGGCGTCGCGCGCCACCGACGTATCGATTCCTTTGAGGAAACCGCGCATCTTGGCGATTGGGCGCACGGGAATCAGCTCGATCCGGTTTTCATACGGCAGCACCTGTACTCTTTGGCCGGGACGAAGGTCCAGGCGCTCCCTCACCGAACGGGGAATCACCACCTGATACTTGGGCGACAGCTTCACAGTTTCCATGGTCCCTCGTATCGATCATAGCACTGTTCAACGATATCACGATCGATTGTCCGAGCCGCGACGGTAACGGAGCGGTTCCCCGCTCCCGCGCAAAAACCCCCTGCTGACGGGGCGCCCTCTGGGCCCGGCTCTGAATCGCGGCTCTTCGCTGCTACCCGATAACTGATGAGGCCGCGGCGCATTCTGATCGTGGACGACGAGCCGGGCATCCGCCTATCCCTGGGCGGCGATTCCGGCCGCGGCATCGGCACCGAGGACAAGGAGCAGCTCTTCCTCCCCTATTTCTCCACCAAGAATCGCGGCACGGGCTTGGGCCTCGCCATCGTGAGCCACATCGTCGCCGAGCACAACGGCCATATCCGCGTGGAAGACAACCAGTCCGTCGGCGCGCGCTTCACCGTGGAGATCCCCGCCATTGTGGGAGCCGAGGCCGCCGAAAACGTCCCGCCCGTCGAAGGATCTGTCTCGCCCCGCCCGGCGGCGGTGTAGATGGACGTTCGGCTCGGGACCGCTGCGGCACACCCGCGAGTAGGGCGTGTTACGCCCAAGTGGCCAGGCAATTTGAGAGAATTGGCAGTGGAGACCCGAATGAATTCAGCGTCGATCTTTGATCTAAGCCCCTCCGAGAAGCTCCAACTTGTCGAAGATCTGTGGGACGACCTTGCGGCCGCGCCGGAGGCT
This sequence comes from Bryobacteraceae bacterium, assembly GCA_050012095.1. Taxonomy (GTDB): domain Bacteria; phylum Acidobacteriota; class Terriglobia; order Bryobacterales; family Bryobacteraceae; genus BOG-224. The sequence continues at coordinate 63,347 of JBEKHV010000002.1, forward strand.
GTGCCAGTCCATGATTGGCAAAAGCAGGAACTGGCGCGCAGGAAAGCGAATCTGCTGAAAAACCCGGCTTCGGGGCTGCCCTGGGAAGAAGTGAAGCGCAAGGTGCGTGCCCGCTATGCCCGTTGAGCTGGTGATCGCCCCGGAAGCCGAGTTGGACGTTGCAGAAGCCTACGTCTGGTATGAAGGTCGCAGAGCCGGACTGGGTGAGGAGTTCTTGAGCTCTGTCGATGCTTGTCTGGAAAGCATCCGGCGCCGACCCGAGATGTACCCTGTCGTTCACGAGGGCTACCGTCGCTCTCTTATACGTCGCTTTCCATACGCCGTGTTTTACGAGCCGTCGGAGGCGGCGATCACGATCTACGGCGTATTTCATACCTCTGGCGACCCCGACAGATGGCGCCATCGCCTTCCCTATTGACTACCACGCGGATGAGCTGCGTTGCGGCGGCAACGGTGCGGCGCTCCGTGTCCCCCACGCCCGTGTCTGATCGCGGCTGTTCGCCCTGCGGCTCTTCGCTGCTACCCTATAGCGTGTACGGCCGCGGCGCATTCTGATCGTGGACGACGAGCCGGGCATCCCCCTATCCCTGGGCGGCGTGCTGGCCGACCGAAGTCGACTTCCCGTTCCCGATCCAGACGCCATCCAAGTTCGATTGTAAGATAATCCTCTCTGCTCGGACTATCTTAAGTATGAGGCAGCCGAATCCGTGCCGGACGTAGCGCTCCAGCGGGACAACCTCTTTGAGGAAGCCTTAGCGGCGTACGGCGCGGCAATCAAACGGCTAACGTGTGCCTACGAGGCCGATCCGGAGATCCGTCGTGACCTCTTGCAGGAGATTCATATCGCCCTGTGGAGGAGTCTGGCCGGTTTCGACAATCGCTGCTCGCTCCGCACGTGGGTCTATCGGGTGGCCCACAACACGGCGTCATCTCACGTGACCAGGCAACTCAGCATCAAGAAGCGCGAGCTTGTCGCATTAGAGGAACTGGAGAACTTGCAGGACCGAGCGGATGGCGAAGATGCTGTCGGCCGACGGTACAGCCTGAACCGGCTCCTCGGACTTGTTCAAAAACTCGAACCATTGGACCGGCAAGTGATGCTCGCCTATCTCGAAGGAATGGATGCGGTCGCTACTGCTGAAATCACGGGCCTTTCGGCCCGGAATGTGGCAACCAAGATTCACCGAATCAAAGGCATATTGGCGCGCCGGTTCCAGGAGGGAGGGCGAGATGAGCAATGAGTCCTCTCAGGATCGCCGCATGACAGAACTTTGGCAGGGCCAGCAGGTGGAAGGAGTTCGTGTGACAGTCGATCAGATTCGAGCCAGCGCTGGAAAGTTCCAGCGCAAGATCGGATGGCGAAATGTTCGCGAGTACGTTGCCGCCCTCGTGGTCGTGATCTTCTTCGGATTCGAGTTCTCGCGCACCGAGGACCTGCTCACTCGCATCGGCTTTGGGCTGACCATTGCGGGCATGTTCTATATGGTCTGGCATATACACTCGAAGGGGGCCTCGAGACCGCTTCCGAGAGATGTGGGCCTGTCGAGTTGCATCGATTTCGAGCGCTGTGAACTGGAACGCCAGCGCGACCTCCTCAGCAGCGTTTGGCGCTGGTATCTGGGACCGATCATTCCCGGCCTCACCGTGTTGTTCGTAGCCTTCTGCCGCGCGAATCCAGGACACCTGAAACACCCCGAAGTGGTTATCGGGATCTACGCCATTCTGAGCGCCGCATTCTTCGTTTTCGTCGCGAAGTTGAACGACAGGGCGGCACGAAACCTCCAGCGACGGATCGACGAATTGGACAAACTGAGCCGGCAAGACTGATTCGACAGCGTTGCCACTTGGCTGGTTGTCCCCGTCCCTGACACCCACCGCTCGTGGTTCCCAAACGCCGTTCTGGAAGATCATTCCCCTGAAGTCCGCTCCCGGTCAAACTAGCCGTGGAGTTACTCGAGCAGCGTCGCCAGCTCCTTCCAGGGGAGCGCCAAAATGTTCGGCGAAAGCTGGAACCGTCGCGGGGTGCGGCAAATCACGTATCCTCGTTTCGCCGCCGGATATTCCTTGAGAAAGACCCCAAGATGCCGGACATCCGCGGAAGAGGGCGCCTCGGACCATCTGACTTCGATGGGAACCAGCTCATCGCCGCGATGCAAGACCCAATCCACTTCAGGACCGTCGGGATCGCGCCAGAAATGAAGGCGAACCGGACGCGGGGCATCGTGGGTGAGCCGCACCAACTGGAGACCGACCCACTCCTCGAACAGGCCGCCCGCCCGCGACGGCTCGAGCGCCGGAGCTTCGCCCGCCGCGACCCGCCGTACCCCCGTGTCGAAAAAGAGATACTTGCGCGCTTTGGTGAGCTTCTTCCGGGTCGCGCTCTGGGTCCAGGGTTCGACGCGTTCCACGATCAGGCAATCCTCGAGTATTTCGTAATAGGACATGATGGTGGTGTGCGCCACTCCGATTTCCTGGGAGAGTTTGCTGAAGTTGACGGTCCTCCCGGATTCGGAGGCCGCCAGTTCCAAGAACCGGGCGAACGACGCCAGGCTGCGGACCAACGCTTCCTCCCGGATCTCTTGCTCCAGGTAAGTGGTGACGTAGGATCGTAGGTCCGTTTCCTTGTCTGCAGCGGCCGGAATTTGTGTGATTCCAGGCAACTCTCCGAAAAGTAAGCGATCCTCCAATGGCAGGGAAGGCGCTTCGCCCAGGGTCAGTGGATCCAGACGCAGCGACGCCACGCGCCCGGGGAGGAGATTCACGGACCGTCCCCGTCGCAGCTTTCTGGCCGAAGACCCGGTAAGGATGAATCTGGCCTTACCCCGGTCGACGAGGTCCTGGATGGAATCCAAGAGCGCCGGGACCTTCTGGATCTCGTCGAGGCACACCATCGGCGGCTTTCGCGTTTTGGGAGGCAGGGCGAGCACTTCCTTCTCCAGTAGCGAAACGTCCTTTTCGTAACGCTGGCGGACGGCCGGGTTCACCAGCGACACCCGCAAATCGCTCTCGATCGTGCCCACCAGCGTGGTCTTGCCGGTTTGGCGGGGGCCCAAGAGCAGAACGCTCTTATTGCGTCCCAAGGCATGGCGCAACGGTCCCTCGATTTGGCGATGAATATAATGCACGGACTCAATTTTCGTAGAAAATTGAGTGTTAGTCAACAATATTCGGAACGCGCCCGGCGCCCATTCCCCGCGGGCTGGTACCCTATTAACTGATGAGGCCGCGGCGCATCCTGATCGTGGACGACGAGCCGGCGATTCGCTCGTCCCTGAGCGGCGTGCTGGAAGACGAAGGCTATGCCGTGACCGCCGTGGAGAGCGGCGAGGCCTCTCTGGGGGCGCTGCCGGGCGGCGAATTCGATCTGGCGCTGGTGGACATCTGGCTGCCGGGCATCGACGGAATGGACTTGCTGGCGCGCCTCCAGGAGATCCCCTTGGCCGAGCGGCCGGTGGTGGTGATGATCTCCGGGCACGGCAGCATCGATGCGGCGGTCAAGGCCACCAAGCTGGGGGCCTTCGATTTTCTCGAGAAGCCGCTCTCCATTGAAAAGGTCTCGGTGGTGGTGAAAAACGCGCTGGCGCATCGCCAGCTTGCCATCGAGAACAGCCGCTTGCGCGCGGACACCGGCGCGCGCTACCGCATCATCGGGGAGAGCGTGCCCACCAAGGCGCTGCGCCAGCAGGTCGCGCTGATGGCCGGCGCCAACGGACGCGTGCTCATCTACGGCGAAAGCGGTACGGGCAAGGAACTGGTGGCGCGCGCCATCCACGCCCTGAGTCCGCGCGCCGCCGAGCCGTTCGTCGAAGTCAACTGCGCGGCCATTCCCGAGGAGCTGATCGAAAGCGAGCTGTTCGGCCACGTCAAAGGCAGCTTCGCCGGCGCGCTCGAGAACAAGGTCGGCAAGTTTCGCAAGGCCGACGGCGGCTCGTTGTTTCTGGACGAAGTGGGCGACATGAGCCTGCGCACCCAGGCCAAAGTGCTGCGGGCCCTCGACGAACAGCGCTTCGAGCCGGTGGGCGCGGCTGGTTCCGTGCAGGTGGATGTGCGCGTGGTGGCCTCCACCAACAAGCACCTCGAGGAAGAGATCGAGCGCGGCAATTTCCGTGAAGACCTGTTCTACCGGCTGAACGTCGTGCCGTTCTTCGTTCCGCCCCTGCGCGAGCGGCGCGAGGACATCCCGCTGCTGGCCGATCATTTCCTGCGGGAATTCACCACGGCGTACGGCCGCAAGCCCAAGGAACTGACCCCGGAAGCGTACCGCGTCCTGGCGGACTATCATTGGCCGGGTAACGTGCGGGAGCTGAAGAACCTGATCGAGCGGATCGTCATTATGAACCCGCAGACGCGCGTGGATGCGCGCCAAATTCAGCTCCAGGCCGCGCGCCGCCACGCGGATCGCCAGCCGGACCGCTTCGGGAGCCTGCAAGAGGTGCGCGAAGCCGCCGAGCGCGAGTACATTCTGAAGAAGGTGGAAGAGACCCGCGGCAACGTAACTCGCGCAGCCGAGCTGCTGGGCCTGGAGCGCAGTAATCTCTACCGAAAAATGAAAGCGCTGGGGATCGGCCCCAAAGAGTAAGCCGGCCAGCGCCGCCTATGCGGCCGCGCGGAGTACAGTTGCTATACTGATACGGCGCAAGCGTTACCGAGCTACTGCCCATGCGAATCACTGTTATTGGAACCGGATATGTCGGACTCGTCACCGGGGCCTGCCTTGCCTACCTGGGCCACCGCGTGACGTGCGTCGATACCGACGAAGCGAAAATCGACAAGCTGCGCCGCGGCGAATCGCCGATTTACGAACCGCATCTGGACGATCTCCTGCGCCTGGCGGCGGATCGCGGCGGCATCGATTTCACCACCGGGCTGGCCGGTCCGGCGGCCGCCAGCGACGTGATCTTCATCGCCGTGGGAACTCCGTCGCTGGCGAGCGGCGAAGCGGATCTCAGCTACCTGGAAGCGGCCGCGCGCAGCGTCGGCGCCGCCATGGACGGATCGCGGTACCGCGTGGTGGTGAACAAGTCGACAGTGCCGGTCGGATCGGGCAATCTCGTGGAGACCCTGGTACGCGAGGGCATGAGCGATGCCCGCCGGGCCGGGACGCCGGAAGTCCACTTCGGCGTGGCGAGCAATCCGGAGTTCCTGCGCGAAGGTTCCGCGGTGGCCGATTCGCTCTATCCCGACCGCATCGTCGTTGGCGCCGCCGACGGCAAGGCGCTCGAAACCATGCGCGAGCTGTACCGGCCCCTGGTGGAGCAGCGTTTCGATCCGCCGCCCGGCGCGCCTCGTCCCGCGCCCATGGGCGCGGTGAAGCTGATGGCCACGACCCTGACCAGCGCGGAGATGATTAAGTACGCCGCCAACGCCTTCCTCACCCTGAAAATCGGGTTCGCCAACGAGATGGCGAACATCTGCGAGCGCGTAGGCGCGGAAGGTCCCGAGGTGATGGACGGCATCGGCCTCGATTCGCGCATCGGCGCGAAGTTCCTGAGTCCCGGAGTGGGCTGGGGCGGCAGTTGCTTCGGCAAGGATGTCCGCGCGCTGTTGCACACCGCGCGGGAGTACGGCTACGAGGGCAAACTGCTCCAGGCGTCGCTGGACGTCAACGCCGCGCAGCGCCACATGGTGATCCAGAAGCTCCAGGAGCGGCTCTTCATCCTGAAGGGCCGGACGATCGGTTTGCTCGGGCTGGCGTTCAAGCCCGACACGGACGATCTGCGCGACGCGCCCAGCCTGCACATCGCCGAACGGCTGTTGCAGATGGACGCGCGGGTGAAGGCCTACGACCCCATCGCCATGCCCGCGTGCCGCGAGCAACGGCCGGACCTCAGGATTCGCTATTGCGAATCGGCGCGGGAATTGGCGGAAGGCGCCGACGCGCTGGTAGTGGTGACGGAGTGGCGCGAGTTCCGCGCGCTCGATCTGAAGGAACTGGCGAAAGTGATGGCGACTCCGATTCTGATTGACGGCCGCAACCTGTTCCATCCGGAAGAGGCCGTTGCCGCGGGGTTTGATTACACGGGCGTGGGGCGCTCGGCGCGGCCGCGCCGGGCGGCGCAGCCGGCTTAGTACCCGGCTCCGAATTACCGCGAGCTTTGTCCGCCGCCAGCCGCGTTGGGGGAAAGAACCAAAGACTTTGCCTGAACTGCCAGAAGTGGAAACCGTCGTCCGCTCCATCGCGCGCTTGAAAGGCCGGCGTATCGTGAAGGCGGAGTTCGGCAATCCGCGCGTGCTCCGCGGGGCCGATCCGCGCCGCCTGGCGGCGCTGCTTCGGGGTCGGTGCGTAGTGGGCGTCGCCCGGCGCGGCAAGTTCATTTTGATCGTCCTGGATCCCGGCGGTTACCTGGTGGTCCATCTGGGCATGACGGGCCGGCTTCTGCTGGGGGCCTCGCCGAGCAAGCACACGCATGCCATCCTGACGCTCGACCGTGGCTCTCTGCTCTACGACGACAGCCGCCAGTTCGGTTGCTTCCAGTTCAGCGCGGACGTGCCCGCGCGCGTGGCGAGCCTGGGACCGGAGCCGCTCGAGGTGGCGTTCGAGGATTTCGCCGCCGCCCTACGGGGGCGAAAGGCGCGGATCAAGGCCCTGCTGCTCAACCAGCGGTTTCTGAGCGGGCTGGGCAATATCTACGCCGACGAAGCGTTGTTCCGCGCGGGCATTCATCCGCTGGCTTTGGCGTCCGCTCTGCGCGAAGGCCGCGCGCGGAAGCTGCACGAGTCCATCGTGGCGGTGCTGACGGAAGCCATCGCGGCCGGCGGATCTTCAATCTCGGATTATGTGAACGCGGAAGGGCGCAAGGGCTGGTTCCAGACGAGCCACCGCGTCTACCAGCGAACCGGCGAACCGTGCGTCGCGTGCGGGACGCCCATCCGGCGTATCCTGGTGGCGCAGCGTTCCTCGCATTTCTGTCCAAAATGCCAGAAACGATAGTGGTATCTTGAAACTTGCGGGCCGCCGCCCGCGTCGTAAAAGCAGCCGTATAGAGGCTGTTTAGAGGAGACTATGGACGTGAAACAAATCTGCCGCTACCTTCCGCTGCTCGCTCTGGCGCTGGTTTCGATCCAACCCGGCAAGGCGCAGAGCACCGTCGACGTGAATATGGGTTTTGGATCGGCCCAAGACAAGGCGAACACGGGGCTCGACGCCACTAGCGCCAACTTTGCCGAATGCACTGCCTCTACCACGGTCTGCGCGAAGACGCCGAGCTTGAGCGGCTTCATGCTGGGCTTCGGCGCCAACGCCATCCTGTGGAAGAAATTCGGCATCGGCGGCGAAGCCAATTTCCAGACAGGCAAGCAGTCCTACGCGGATCTGAGCGCGACCCAAGGCTTCCTGCTGAAATCGCGGGTCACCTTCTACGATTTTGACGGCATCTACCAGCCGGTGAACCAGCCGAAAACGACGGTGCAAATCCTGGGCGGGGTCGGCGGGGTCAACACCAAGTTCTACGAGGGCCTTGCGAGCGGTTCGCTATTGGGCAATTCGGCTAACGGTAACTATGCGATTAGCAGTTCCAACCACTTCCAGGTGCACGGGGGCGTGGGCGTGCAGTTGTACGTCAGTGGCAATTTCTTTATCCGGCCGCAGTTCGACATACACTACGTTCCCAACTTCATTCAGTTCGGGAGCAACCTCGTGACCAGCGAATCGGTGTGGGTGGGTTACACCCTCGGAGACCGGCAGTAATCGAGAAACCGAGCCGCGACCGTAAGGGAGCGGTCAGTCTGGATCGCAGCATCGGAGAGCGACAATAATCGGCGGGGATCCCGGGCCTACTGCCGAATGGCGGGAGCGGACTCGCTTGGTACGTCTTCCACCGCCGCCGGCGGGTTGTAGTACAGGATGCGGTTGCAGCTTTCGCAGGTCATGACCTGGTCGTCTTTTTTCAGGTCCTGGAAGAACTGGAGCCGCATGGCCATATTGCACGCGGTGCAACGGCCCTCCGCGGCTTCCGCAATGCCCACGCCGCCTCGCGTTCTGCGCGCGCGCTCGTAACGCTGGCAGGTGGCGGGCGGAATCGAAGAAGCGATCGCGGCGCGCTCCTTCTTCAACTCGGCGGCGTTTCTCTCATCGGCGGCAGTGCGCTCCCGGGCTTGCCGCGTTTCCGTCTCCACCTGCGACCGCTCGGCCTTCAAGGCCGTTTCGGCCCCCTTCACATTCCTGTCGAGAGGCTCGGATTCTCCCATCAGCTCCAGAATGCGGTCTTCGAGCTTGCGGATTTCCTTCTGACAGAACTCGATCTCGTGCTGAAAGGCCCGGTACTGCTCGTTGGTCTTGGCTAAAAGCGTCTGGTCTTTGAGCTTGGAGATGGCTTGCTCCTGGACTTGGATATCGCTCTCGCACTTCTTGCGTTCCTTCTGGTTGCCAGCCAGAGCGGCGCGGTCGGCCTCCAGCTTGCGCTCGTGGGAGATCAGCTTCTTCTCGATTTCGGCGACGTGTTTGGGAAGCGCGGCGATTTCCCGTGCGAGTTCGGCCAGACGAGTATCGATTTCCTGGAGACGGATCACCAACTTCAGGTCGGGGTGCATTCCTGATCGCAGTGTAGCACGCGTGCGGGGCTGGCCTCCACCCGCTCACTCCGCGCGCCGCAGCTCCACTTTGCCGTACATCTCCTTGGTTTGTTCCAGCGAAGCGAAGCTCATACCGGGAAGACGCGCCGACGCGGCGCCCGCGGCCACGCCCCAGCGCAGGGCGTCCGCTGGGTTCGGCGTGCGGCGGATGGCCCACGCGTACGCTGCCGAGAGAGCGTCCCCCGCGCCGATGGGGCAGACCGCGTCCACGCGCGGCGGCAGCGCCTCGATCAGCCCGTCCGGAAAGGCCCCCACGGCGCCGCGGCTGCCGAGCGAGAGGATCACCGATTCCGGACCCATGCTGCGAATCCGCTCGGCCGCTTCCAGGTAATGCGTGCGGGTGAGCAGCGTGCGGCCCAGGAGCCGCTCGGCCTCCACCTGGTTGAGCGCGGCCACGGTGGGATGCGCCTCGATGCCCTCGCGCAGCGCGTCGCCGTTGGCGCGCAGCAGGGTCTTGACCCTTTTTTGCCGCGCCACGGCGATCAGCTTCCCATAGAAGGATACCGGCGCTTCCGGCGGAAGGCTGCCGCACGGCATCAGCCACGAAGCATGGTTCAGCGATTCCCCAACCTTGCGCTCCACGCGGTCCACCTCTTCGGCGGAGAGCGCCGGTCCCGCCTCGTTGAGATTCACCGTGAGGCCGTGCTTATCGGTGATGGTGAGGTTGGTGCGGATTTCATTGGCGACCGGCACCACCGCGATCGGAATGCCCCAACCCGAGAGATAGGCCTCCAGCCGCTTGCCCGAATCGCCGCCTGAAATGAACACGGCCAGCGTCTTGCCGCCGAAGGAATTGATTACGAAGGAGGCGTTGATGCCCCGCCCGCCGGCCGATTCGCGGCTGGAATTGATATAAGCGCGGTCCTCGAACGCCAGACGATCGACGCTGATGATGCGGTCGAGGGCGGGATTGATGGTGAGAGTGACGATCAAGCCACCATTCTACCGGGTTGCGAGGAGTGCGCGCGGCGTTACCGCAGGTGATCGTAACCTAGCGGGGGGAGCGTGACGCCGTTCATGCGCACTAGGCCGCGTTGGCCGGGGCGCGTCTCGCCGAGCCGCGTGAGCGGCAGGCCCTCGAAGCTCTCGGGCACGCGGACGCGCGGCGGGACCGTGAAGAGCAACTCGTAGTCTTCGCCGCCGTGGAGCGCCTGGTCGAGAGTCGCACCCGGAAACACGGGCGGAGGGGCGATTTCAGCGCTCAGCCTGGAGGCCAGGCACAGGCGCCGCAGGTCGAGCGAGAGGCCGTCGCTGAGGTCGATGGCGGCGGTGGCGCGGAGCCGCTCGCGCAAGAAGCGGCCGAGCGCCAGGCGGGGTTCGGGATGCAGGTGGCGCCGCCACCCCCGCCCGCGGCCCGTGGCCAGTCCTAGCGCCGAGCCGCCCAGCGCGCCGGAAACGTAGATGGCGTCGCCCGGCCGCGCGCCGTCGCGGCGTAATGCCTTGCCGCGCGGCGCCGAGCCGCAGGCGACGATATCGCACATCGCCTTGTCGGCGCGGGCCAGATCGCCGCCGGCGAGCGGGGCCCCGGCGCGCCCGGCGAGGTTCAGCAGGCCGCGATATACCCCGGCGATCCAGCGCGCATCCGCCCAGGAAGGGAGGGCCAGCGAGAGCAGGCAGAAGCGCGGCTTGGCGCCCATGGCCGCCAGGTCGCTCAGGCCGCGCGCCAGGGCCTTCCAGCCTATATCTGCGGCGCGGTGCGTCGAGCGGCGGAAATGCACGTCCTCGATGAACAGGTCGGTGGTGAAAAGCAGGTCTTCCTCCGCGCCACGGGGACGGAAGATGGCGCAGTCGTCGCCGATTCCCAGCCGGATGCCGCCGGACCGCGGCTGGCCCGCCCACCTGGCGATCCACTCGACCAGGGCCGTTTCCGAGCGCGTTTTGCCGAGCTTGACCATGGGGGCGCTATCTGAGAGAATACCCTACGCAGTCTCGTGTAGGTTTAGTTTGTTTGTACGCGCCTCGAAAGTTCTCAGCAAGCCTCGAAAGTTCCGCTTTCCTTGCCAGGGATTCCCAAGAGCACGGCGAACAATGAATTAGGAGAAAAGTAAGTGAGGGAAAAAGGCACCGTGAAGTGGTTCAATGCCGCCAAGGGCTATGGATTCATCCAGAGGCAGAGCGGCGACGACGTGTTCGTTCACTTTTCCGCGATCCAGACCGAAGGCTACCGTTCGCTGGATGAAGGGGCGGAGGTGGAGTTTGAGGTGAAGCAAGGGCCTAAGGGCCTGCAAGCCGAGAACGTTACCAGGGTCTAGTCTCAAGGTTCAGCCAGTTCCCGCAGTTACGAGAGGGCCCCTGGCGGGGCCCTCTCGCGTCGACTCATCGCTTTGTCCCCGCCGCTGCCGGTTCGCGGTTCGCATCCCTCTGGCCAATCCCGCGCCTCTTCCCGTTCATCGGCCAAAACAGGCCGGCGGTAAACATTGCCAGCCCGATTGCCGTTTTTCCTTCGTGCTCGGCGCGATACTGGGATATATACGTGAGACGATGAGTGCGGCCCCGATCAAGAGCCTGATAGTGGACGATGAGCCTATCGCCCGCCAGGTTCTTCGCGAGGAGTTGCTGCAGGTCCGCGACGTGGAGATTGTCGGCGAAGCCGAGCACGGGCAGGAAGCGCTCCGCAAGATAGCCAGCCTGATGCCCGATGTCGTTTTCCTCGATCTCCAGATGCCGGGCATGGGCGGCTTCGATGTCATTCGGAAACTCGAAGGCGGCAAGCTCCCGATCATTGTGATTGTCACCGCTTACGACCAATATGCCGTCCAGGCCTTCGAAGCGGGCGCGGTCGACTATCTCTTGAAGCCCGTCACGGAGGCCCGCCTTCGGAAGGCCCTCGAACGGGTGCGGCGGCTGCATGGGAAGCGCCGCGAAATCGCGGAAAGCCTCGTGCAACTTGCCGCGGCCGGTCCCGAACCGCAGAGCGGGGCTAGGGCGCGGAAGATCGTCGGCCGCAAGGGCGAAGAGTACGTCCTGCTGGATATCGAGGAAGTGCTGGCGTTTCAGGCCGACGGCGAACTGGTGTGGATTATCACCGGGCGCCAGCGTTTCCTGGCGACGCAATCGTTGCGTTCGCTCGAGGAACGGCTGAAGGACCTGCCTTTCCGCCGCGTGCACAGGAACGCGATCGTAAATGTCAATCACGTGCGCAAGATGAGCTCCATGAGCAGTCAGCGCTGGATGTTGACGCTGCGCAACGGTCAGGAGCTGATTGTGAGTAAGCGGCAGGCGCACGGCGTCCGCGACATGCTGCGAGGGTAGGCGGCTGCGGCCCTTTTATTCCTTGCCGTTTCTCAGAAGTGGAAGCCGATAGTCGCCGTGATCGCCCGTGGCGTCACGTAGTGCGTGCCGCTGAACGTGGAGAGGAAATTGTAAAGCGCCACTTTGTTGGCGATGTTGACCACGGTAACGCGCGCGCTCCACTTGCGTTGGTCCCCGTGGAAAAGATTGTCGATTCCGGCGTCCATATCGAATAGATTGCGGGAGGCGACGCGCGGCGGGTTGTGATCGTCGTCCTCGGTTCCGGCGGCCGGTATTGTGAGGTATTTGGAGCCGTACTGCGAGGCGGGACAAAGCCCGGTGGGGCTGATGGGGTTGGCGGGAGTTGCGGTAACGCCGCCGCAGAAGAGACCGGCTTGGAATTGCTGGTCGGGCGTGATGCCGGAAACGTCGACAATGGAATTGGTCCCCGCCGGTCCGTTGTTACAATTGCCGCCGGCGCACGGCACGGGGCCGGCCACCAAGCCGCTGTCATAGCGCCAGTTGAAGCCGAACCAGGGCCCCTTCTTCCAGGGCTGGTATTGCAGGTGCGCGGTGGAGTTGAAAACCTCGTCGTGATCGATGCGGAAAACGCTGCTGCCGCCGGGCGCCGCGCCGATTCCCGAAACCTGCGGCGCGAAGAAACGCGCGGCCACGCTGGACATCACCACAAAAGCGGAAAAGCCGTGCGTTTGAGGAACCGTGGTGCGAATGGCGTACCCCGGGATTTTCGAGCTGGCCCACTCAATGGGGAATGTGATCGGCGTACTGCCGAGCACGCTGAAGTCGTAGGCCCGGTGCGTGTATTTCCAGATGTACTCGGCGTCCACCACCAGATACCGCCCAAAGGCCTGCTGAAGGCCGGCGTGGAACTCGTTGCGCCAGCCGGGGCCAACCGGCGTGGAGGATACGCAGGGCGTGCTGGTCGCCATGATGGCATTGATCACCGGATCGTTGCACCCTAGGCTGGAAAGCACGAGGTTTTCGTTGAACGGCGTTTCCATGGTGCGGGCATAGGAAGCGCGCAGCACCGTGCTGGTTCCCTTGATGTTATAGGCGGCCCCGAGACGGGGTTCCGCCTGATGCGCGGTGACGATGCCGTCGTAGTAATCGTAGCGTAGGCCGAGGTTCAACGAGAAACGGCCCTCGGTGATGGTGTCCTGCCCGTACAAGGCCAGCTCGCGGATGTTGGCGTGGCCGTAATAGTTGTAGGGGCCGCTGGTGCGGGTTGGGCAGCCGTCGGAACCGGGCAGGGAAGCGGTCCGCGTCAGATCGTAGCACCCGAGCAGCGGCGTGAAGCCGGGATTCGGGGTGAGACCGTTGGCGCACCCCGCCGGGTTGGTGATCGAGGGATTGGTGTTGAAACTTCCATCGGCGTTCAGACAAGGCGCGTTGGCCGTGGGATCCACGATTCCGATGGCGTCTTTTTCGGTCAGGATGGTATCGGAATAAACGGCCCCGATTTTCATGTCGTGAACGCCCTTCACGTAGGCGATGTCCGAACGGAGGCCCAGGTCGGTCAGAGTGCGATGCTGCCCCACGGTCTGGAGCGTCAGATCGGGTTGGAGGTCGGCGAACGGGTTATTGCTGGGGTAGTAATGGTATTGATCCTGCCGGGCGAATCCCCCCACGGTAAGCACGGTAGTGGTGTTGAGAAGGCGCGTCCACGTGGGTGCGATGTTGAAGGTTCCGATTTGCGAGCGCTGATCGGTTGCGCCGGCCACCCGGCCGTCGGGGCCCAGCCCGTTGCACAGCGCCGAATACCCTAGGGCATCGCAATTGTAGCCCGACCACGCGCTGGCCGTCTGGGCGTCGTACGAGTTGGGCGTCTGGAACCAGGAGCGCGTGAAGCCCAGGTTCAAATTCAGCGTGTCGGCCGCCGTAGGCTTGAAATCGATGCGGTCGAACAGGTTCTCTTCGTTGCCGCGGTCGTGCAGGACGCCGAACTCGGGCCCGTCCAGGAAGCGGTGGGTATTCAGGCCGCTGGCGGAGATAAAGTTTCCTGCCTTGTTGCTGCCGTACGCCAGGTCGAAGCTTTCGTTGGTGGTGCCGAAAGAGCCGTATGAGGCCGTGACGCTGCCGTGCGCGGGCTTGGCGCCGAGGCCGGAGCGCGTCGTCACTACGATGACCACGCTGGTCTTGTCGCCGAATTCGGCCGGCGGCGCGCCCTGGATCACCTCCATCGATTCCACCGAATCCAGGGGGATCTGATTGGAAAAGACCTTGCTCTGCTGGTCGGTGATGGGCTGCCCGTCGACCGAGAACGAGTTCTCCGCGTGATCGCCCAGCCCGTGGAACAGGCCGTTCGAATCGGCCGAAATCCCGGGCGTGGAAAGCGTCACCAGGGAGCTGAGCGAAGAGGATTGGCTCTCCAGCGGCAACCGATCGAAGAGACCGCGATCGATATCGGTGTGCGTGTTGGCCACGGTCTCGATCAAATCGGCGGAATCGGTGACGGTTACGCTGGCGGTTCCGGCGCCGATCTTCAGGGTCATTTTCACCTCGACGGGTAGGGGCGTGCGCACGTCCAGATCCTCGTCGCCCGTCTGAAACCCGGCTGCGGCGGCCGTCAAATGATAGTTGTTGTAGGGAATGTTGTCGAACTGGAATTTGCCCTGGTCGTCCGTTGTAACGCTCTGGGAGAAGTGCGAGACGGGGTTTTGAAGGGTGGCCGTCGCGCCTTTGATCACCGCGCCCGACGGATCGAAGACCGCGCCTCGCACCGTGCCGGCGCTGCCGCTGGATTGCGCATATGCCGAGGCGGCTGCCAGCAATAAGCCCGCGGCGCCCCAAGACAGCATTCTCTTCATAGTGCTTTCAGTATCCCGAGGGTTGGAACCTCCGGGTTAGCTTATTTTCGCCAGCGGGTTACGAGCATCCGCGAGTGGACTGGAATCTTCTTTGAGCGGGCGTGGCCGCGCCTCCCGATGCCCAACGGGAATTCGGAGACGGAGATGGTCGGCGCGTAGGAGAATGGTACAGGCTGGCGTGTGGCCAACCTGAGGGGTTCGCCGCGAGGAAAGTCGAACGATGAATACCGTAGCGGCCGGCGGTTACGCCCAGTTGGGGCATGGTGCTTCACTCCTCAACATGGGCGGGCACTGCGTGGGCGTCCTGCTCTTCGGCATCTTTCTGTTTCTGCTGGTTCGGGACCGGGCTGGCTCCCGGTTGCGGGGCAGCGGCCTCGCCTTCGCCGCCGCTGGTTTGGCGTTTGCGTGGAACCTGGGCGCGCTTCTGCTGATCGCCATGCCGCCTGGATGGCCGGGATTGAGCTCCGTGGTCGAGTTCCTGGGTTTTAGCAGCCTCAGCCTGCTGGCGCCGGTGTTACTGCATCTTTCTCTGAATCACCGGTGTCCCCTGGCTGTCGCCGGTTACCTCACCGGGGCCGGCGCGGTCGGATTGTATCTTGCGGATGCGATCCTGCACCGGCCGGAGTATCACTTGTATGCGCTGAGTCTCATGGCCGTCGGCCTGGGAAGCGTAACCTTGGTTTCAGCGGTTCATCTGGCTGTGTCGAGCGCTTCAGATAGGCGGGGCCGCCTTCGCCAGGTGCTGGGAACCGGCTTGCTCTTGATCTTCATCGGCACGTACGTTCACTTGGGATGGAATCAGGGCGCGCACGCCGCCTGGCCGCAGGAGCTGGTTCTTCACCATGCCAGCGTACCGCTGGCGCTGTTCATTATTCTTCACAATCACCGGTTCGTGCTGTTGGACGCGCTGATCCGTTTTTGCGCCAACGTCCTGCTGGTGGCTCTGTTTGCCTTTGCCTGCCTGAAGGTGATTCATGCGGGCGCCGGATCGACGGGCGCCGCAAGCCAGGGTGCCCTGGCCCTAGCCGTCTGTCTTCTCTTCCTTCTGTTCGCCTTCGCCCGGGAGGCCTTTCAAAGGCTGCTGACCCGCATCGTCTTCCGGCGTGGCGATTCATCGATGGTGGCGCGGGAACTCCGCTCGAAAGCCTCCGAGCTGAAGGAAGAGGCCGCGTACCTCGCCTGGGCGTTGGATCGCATAGCCCGGTTCATGGGCGCGGATCGGATTCGGGCGGGCCAGGAGACGCTAGCCGCCAAGTTGCAAGCCTCCGGCATTACGGCGCCCGCGCTGTACACCGATTTGCCCGATCTGCGCAAGCCTTTGGAGGACTTGGGCGTCGAAGCCATCGTTCCTCTGCGTTTCTCCGGAACCGAGGTTTCCTTCCTGCTGCTGGGAAGACGGCCCGGCGGGCGTCCGTACCTCAGCGAAGACCTCCGGCACTTGGGCCAATTCGCGTCCATCGTGGCGGATCACGTGCAAACGCTGCGCGAGTCGGAGTTGCGCCGCCTCGCGGCTCGCGCGGAATTACGCGCTCTTCAGGCCCAGATCAACCCCCATTTTCTGTTTAACGCGCTGAATACGCTGTACGGACTCGTACCCCGGCAGGCGGCGGAAGCGCGCGCGATGGTGGTGAGCCTCGCCGACGTTTTCCGGTACTTCCTCAAGAATGAGGAGACCACGATTCTGCTGGAGGAAGAACTGCGGATCGTCGAAGCGTATCTCCAGATTGAGACGCTCCGGCTCGGCGCCAAATTGCGAAAAGAGATTCAGGTCGATCCCGAAGCGCTCCGCGTCCCGATCCCCATCCTTTCCATCCAACCTCTGGTTGAGAACGCCGTGAAACATGGCATTGCCCCCCAAGCGGCGGGTGGATTGGTGCGTCTTGAGGCGCGCGTTTCCGATGGGGGAGTAAACATCCTGGTGGAAGACACGGGCTCCGGCTTTGGAACGGGCGATCCGGAATCGATAACCGGCGCGGGAGTCGGATTGCAGAACGTGGCGCGCCGTTTGCGACTGACCTATGGGCCGGCTGCGGAGTTGAAGATTGGCAGCGGCCGCAACGGAACATCCGTGAGTTTCACCATCCCGGTCGCCAGGGCGGCCGCACTGCTTCAATGACGGGCGCCGGGAGATCGGAGCGCCTGCGCCGCAATCTTCATGCGACCGAACCATGGCCGCTCGCTAGAGCGGAGCGTATGCGGGCCAGCGTCTCTTGGGGGTCTGGGCGATCCACGCGGATTACCGTCGAGCGATCGCCCGAGGGGCGCCAGCGCTCGAACATGCGCGGGGCGGGGAAGCCGGCGAAGATGCCGATGAGCGGGACGCCGCAGGCGGCGGCGACGTGCTGGCCGGCGGAATCGTAGCCGACGTAGAGCGCAGCCGAAGCGATGATGGCGGCGAAACCCGCGAAGGAGCCGTCCCAGAATGTGGCGCGCGCGCCGGAACGCTCCACGGCGCGCATGACGCGCGCGGCTTCCTCGCCCCCGGCGCCTTTGTCGATGCGGATCTCCGCGCCGGTAGAGGCCAGCAAGCGTAGCAGCTCTTCCTCGAAGGGGTCCGGAAGGCGCTTGGCCGGATTTTCGCCCACGCCCAGGCTGACTGCGAGATGCGAGCCGGGACGCAGTGCGGTCTCCAGAGCCACGTAGGGCTTTGCGCCGGCCACGCCGAATGTCTCGAAGGCCCACGCGGCGGCCAGTTCGGGGAGCGTGCGGCTGGTCTGGCCTCCGTACGCGCGGCTTTCGAACAGGCGGTAGCGGCCCTCGGGACACACCGGAAGGAGGCCGAGCTGCGTGAGACGGCTATCGGGATCGATCACTAGGCTGTCCGGGCCGGCCAGCGCTTTTTCGAGGTCGTCCCACGCGGCCAGGCGCTCGCGCAGGCCGCCGCGGCGGTAGGCGATCTCCAGGTGGCCGATGCGCGGGTCGCC
This sequence comes from Bryobacteraceae bacterium, assembly GCA_050012095.1. Taxonomy (GTDB): domain Bacteria; phylum Acidobacteriota; class Terriglobia; order Bryobacterales; family Bryobacteraceae; genus BOG-224. The sequence goes on from JBEKHV010000002.1 coordinate 80,901, forward strand.
GGCGAACAACTCGTAGTTCTTGCGCGGGCCCACAAAGACGAGGTCGGCGCGCGGGAAGCGCTGTTTGGCTGCGGCCAACAGCACGCTGGTAACGGCGATATCCGCGCCCAGCGTTACGCGCGACAGCACGAACACCGAGCGCGGGTCGCCGGAAACGGGACGCGCCGGGCGCACGCGCTGGTAACGCGCGGCGAACCGCGCGGCATCGGCGCCGGGACGCGCGCGGGCCACGGCATGCGAGAACAGGCGGACGTACGCATCGCACAGCGCCGGCTCGAAGCGATCGGCCAGGCCCTCCACGAGGATTCCGAACAGCGCATCGCCGCGCGGATCTTCCGCTAGCGCGGGCGGCAGTTCCTCCGGAGCGCGGCCCGCCAGGCAAAGGGCTAGCGTCTGGCGCGCGAGTTCCTCAATCGAAGTACTTGTCAATCAGCAACCTCAGCTTGGCGCGAGTAGCCTCGGGAACCAGCTTGCGATCCGTGAGAATGGCGTGAGCCAGCGCCGAGCCGCACTGGCAGCCGCGAGCGGCCGGCATCGCGGCCACCGCCTCCGCCACCACCCGGCAGGCATTCTCGGCGTTCTTCACCAGGTTGGCGATGATGTCGCTCACCGTGACGGCGTCGTGATCCGGATGCCAGCAATCGTAATCCGTCACCATGGCGATGGTCACGTAGCAGATCTCGGCTTCGCGCGCCAGCTTGGCTTCCTGGAGATTGGTCATGCCGATCACGTCCATGCCCCAGGAACGGTAGACCGCGGACTCCGCCTTGGTCGAAAAAGCCGGCCCTTCCATGCACAGGTACGTCCCGCCCCGCTTGGCGTTGACGCCCGCCGCGCGGCAGGCCGCGGCCACCACTTCGGTCATCTCGGGACAAACCGGGTCGGCGAAGCTGATGTGCGCCACCAGGCCTTCGCCGAAAAAAGTCGAAACGCGGCCGCGCGTGCGGTCGAAGAACTGGTTGGGGATCACGAAATCGAGCGGCCGATGCTCCTCCTTCAGGGAGCCTACCGCGCTGAGCGAAAGGATGCGCTCGACTCCCAGTGATTTCATGCCGTAGATGTTGGCCCGGAAGTTCAGCTCCGAAGGCGAAATGCGATGCCCGCGCCCGTGCCGCGCCAGGAACGCCACCCGGCGGCCCGCTAGGGTCCCCAGGACGTAGTTGTCCGACGGCGGCCCGAACGGCGTCATGATGGCGGCCTCTTCCTGTTCTTCGAACCCGGGCATGGAGTACAAGCCGCTGCCGCCGATGATTCCGATTTCAGCTTTCAAGGCGCCCCCTCCTGAATGAGTTCCAACAAAACGCCCCCCGCGGAAGCGGGATGAACGAAGACATAAAGATGACCCCCGGCGCCCGCCCGCGGCTCGCCGAGCAGCCTGGCCCCGGAGGCTCGCAGCCGCTCGACGGCGGCGTTGAGGTCGGGGACGCGCAGAGCCACATGGTGCAGGCCTGGGCCGCGTTTTTCGAGGAATTTCGAGATCGGAGAAGCGGGCGCGGCGGCCTCCAGCAGCTCGATGCGCGGCCCGCCGGCGGGAAGCATCGCCACGTTGACTTGCTCGGCGGCGACGGTCTCGCGCCCGGTTACGGAAAGGCCCAGGGCTTCGTAAAAACCAATGGCCTGCGCCAGGCTGGTTACGGCGATGCCCAGGTGATCCAGGCTGATTTCGCGAGGCGGAAAGGCCGGGAGCCTTGTCCCACTCGGAACCTGCCCCACGGCTTCCAGCAACGCTTCCACGCCGGCGCCTTCCGTCGCCACGGTGCGGATGATGGCGGGGGCGCGTTTGTCGCCAGGGGCGAGGCTCAGCATGGAGCGGAGCTCCCGCTCGACGCGGTCGGCGCCGGGTTGGTCCGACTTGTTGATGACGAACACGTCGGCGATCTCCGTGATGCCGGCCTTGATGGCTTGGACGTCATCGCCCATCCCGGGGACCAACACCACCACGGTCGCCTGCGCCAGGCCCGCGATTTCGACTTCATCCTGGCCCACGCCCACGGTTTCTATCACCACGTAATCCCTGCCCGCGGCGTCCATGAGCCGCACCAGGTCTTCGGTGGCTCGCGCCAGGCCGCCGAGAGAGCCGCGCGTGGCCATGGAGCGGATGAAAATGCCGGGATCGGCGTGGTGGCGCTGCATGCGGATGCGGTCGCCCAAAATGGCGCCGCCGGAGATGCGGCTGGTGGGGTCCACGGCGATGATGGCCACCGTCTTCCCCTGGCCGCGCAGGGCGGCCGCCAGCGCGTCCACCAACGTGCTCTTCCCGGCGCCGGGCGGCCCGGTGATGCCGACGATCCGCGCGCGCCCGGCGAACGGCGCCAGTTCCCGCAGCGCTTCAAGCGCCGGCGCTTCGCGGTTCTCGACCCCGGTGGCTGCGCGGGCGAGGGCCCGCGTGTCGCCCGCCCGGATCTTGGCTGCCCATTGGTTCATCGAGTCTCGTGACTGGGCAAGAGAACACCGCCTAAGGTACAACCCTCGTCTTCTCCGCGATTTCTCCGCGTCTCTGCGCCTCCGCGGTGTAATTTTGGTTGCTTTGGCTCTAGACGATCTGCTCCGCGGCCGCGTCCCAGCGCACGGTACGCTGCTGGCGGTGGCTCTCCACCGCCATGCGGCAGGCGATGGCCACGCGGAAGCCGAGATCGAACGGGCAGTTCGGCTCCTTGCCGCTGCGCACCGAATCCAGGAAATTCTGCATGTGGGCGCGCGGTTCCGTGCGCGTCTGGCCCAGCATTTCGTTCCCCTGCGGGCGGTTCACCTTTTGCGGCGTGTAGCGGATCTGCTGGCCGCGCGAGACGGTCCCGTCGGTCCCGAGCGCTTCTTCGGCGACGCCCAGCTTGTCGTTGCCGAACGCCGAATCCCAGGTGAAGAGCATCTCTTCGGGCTGCTCCAGGGAGACGTTCATGGTGTCCGGCACTTCGCGGCCGTCCTTCCACAGGTAGAGGCCGCCGGTCATGGTGGCCGATTTCGGAATCTTCAAATCCAGCGCCTTGTACCAGAAGGCCGCCTGGTGGCACATGTTTTCGTACACGTTGCCGCCGGAGTAATCCCAGAAGAAACGCCAGTTGATGTACCGGTTGGCGTCGAAGGGCCGCTGGGGCGCCTCTCCCAGGAACGCCTTCCAATCGATGTTTTCGGCGGTCATGTCGGGGTAGACGGGCCTGGCCCACTGCGGTTTGCCGTGGGGCGTGTTGCGGTACATGTGGGCGTGGATGGCGGTGATCTTGCCGGCCAGCTCCGGCGTCAGGAAGCTGGCCGCATCCGCCATCTGGCCGGTGGAGGACCACTGGTGGCCGATCTGCACGATGCGCCCGCGGGCGCGCTGCCAGGCGGCGCGCATCCGCTTGGCGTGCTCCACGGTGAACGCCATGGTTTTTTCCTGGTACACGTGCTTGCCGGCGTCCAGCGCGGCCACGAAGTGCTCCGCGTGCAGGTGCTGGGGGGTGGCGATGAGCACCGCGTCGATGCTCTTATCGTCCAGCAGCGCGCGGTAATCGCGGTACGCCGTGGCGCCGGGCGCGATGGCCTTGGCTTCCTCCAGACGTTTCGCGTATACGTCCGCGATGCCCACGCACTCGGTGTTTTCGCAGCCCACCGCTTCGCGCAGAATCTCCTTGCCCCGGTCGCCCGGCCCGATGATGCCGATACGGATACGCTCGTTGGCGCCGAGCGCGTTGGAAGCCGCCAGTGTTCCAGCCAGGCCGGTGGCGAACTTTCCGATGAAAACGCGTCGGGATTGCATGGGAATCGGACTCCTTAGGCTCCGCCTTGTGCCCCGAAGGGTGAAAGACGATTATATACACAAGCTAGCGCTGGAAGCCCGGCGCCAGCGCGGGCGGCGCGGTCCGTATGGAAGAAAAACTTTCGCCACCGGCGAAAACGCGGCGAGAACCCGGATGGGATCCGGTCGGCGACTACGCGCGCCGTTTGAGATGCTTACGGGAGTGGGACTGTAGCAATGCCGGGCGCCTGAACCGGGGCGCCTATAATAGGCAAGCGCATCCCATTATATGGTGGCCTTGTCGCGTATTTCAAGCCATAAAGTACCCGTCAGTAGTACCATGGCGAAAACAAATGCCCGTGCCAGAGCTGGCCGAGCTGCTGCCTCCCATGGGCATTGCGCTTCCCAACGGGTCGTCGCTCCAAGGCGGGACTGCAACCGTCTCCTTCACCGCGGAGGGACCGGCTGGTGACGGGCGCTCAGTGGAGCAGTAACGGTTGCCTGGCAGGCGGCGGTTGCGGTATCCTGAAGGTCCAGTACTTCCCCGAAGGATACGAATCACCGAAGATGCCGAACACGATTACCGCGGTTAAACGGGTGCGCCAGACCGAACGCCGCACCGAATACAACCGGAAGAACAAGACCCGCCTGCGTCACCAGATCCGCGCCATGCGGCGCGCTCTCGCCGGCAAGGACGTCAAGGGCGCTACGGAGTTGCTGTCGCAGACCTTTTCGGTCATTGACCGTTCCGCGAAGGCCGGGCTCATCAAGAAGAACACCGCGGCCCGATATAAGTCCAGGCTCCACGCGCGCGTGAAGGCGCTCCAGGCGTAACGCTCCCGGGAACGTCCCGGATCCGCAACCGTCCCTACTCCAGCATTCGCGAGATCGTCTCGTACAGCCGCCGGTTCAACTCCGCTCGATCGAAAACCCGAAGGCCGTTGGTCGGAATCGGATCGCCGATGCGCAACGTCGTTCTCCCCGCCCGGATGTGAATGGAACCCATCGGCAGCAGTTCCCGCATTCCCGACAGGGCCACGGGGACAATCGGGACGCCGGCCTTGATCGCGATGTAGGCCGCCCCTTCCTTGAACTCGCGCAATGCGTGGGGCGAGCGGCCGCCTTCCGGGAACAGTAAAACGGAGACCCCCCGCTCGCGAATGATGCGCGCGCCTGCGCCCATGCTCTTCAGCGAGGCGCGGGCGTTCGAGCGGTCGACTTCCAGATGGCCCGCGCGCCGGAGATGCGCGCCGAGGAACGGGATCTTGAAGAGTCCCTTCTTGGCGAAAAAGCGGAACTGGTGCGGCAAGCGCGCGAGGATGGCCGGAATGTCCATGAAGCTGGCGTGATTGGAGACGAACACGTAGCTCGCCTGGGGGTCGAGTTTCTCCAGACCCTCAACGCGGACGCGGATAAAGCTGACGGCCAGCAGCATTCTGGCCCAGACGCGCGCGATGGCGTGCTGCGAGTTTCCGGAGCGGTCGAAAAAGGAAGCGCCCAGCGACAGTGTGCCCATGACGATCGTGGAGAGCACGATCAAAGGGATCGAGAACAGCAGGGACCGGAGGAAACTCATCGCTTCGCCGCAATCATAACAGAGGGCCGCCGCCAGGATGCGCCAGGATAGCGCCGGCGGGCTCTTCCATTGGTAAAATGGGACCACCCCCCAGAGTGTAGGCAGTTTAGGCGAGGACCAGATTCTTTCCTTGAAGGAGATGAAGATGCCGAGAATGAGAACCGTTCCAGCGGCGCTGGCGATCCTGGCGGGAATTGCGGCCGCCCCCGCTTTGGCCCAGGCGCCCCCATCGTTTGCTCCGGGACAGCTGGACCAACTGGTGGCGCGCGTCGCGCTTTATCCGGACCCGCTGCTGGCGCAAGTCCTGGCCGCGGCAACCTACCCCAACGATATCCCTGCCGCCGCCCAGTGGGCGGATCAGCACCATTACCTCACCGGGCAGGCGCTTTCCAACGCCATCGCCGAGGACCAGGTGCCGTGGGATCCCAGCGTGCAAGCGCTGCTCCCATTTCCGTCTGTGCTGGAGATGATGAGTTCGGACATGAACTGGACTACCCAGCTCGGCAACGCTTTCCTGGCCGATCAGCAGGCGGTGATGGACGCCGTGCAGCGGCAACGAGCCTTCGCGACGCGCTATGGCTATCTGAGGAGTAACGGCCAGGTGGTGGTGAGAGAAGGGCCGTACATTACCATCATGCCCGTGAATCCGGGCTTTATAGTGGTCCCCTACTATGATCCGGCGGTTGTGTTTTTTGCGCCGCGGCCCGGGTTCGTGGTCGGCGGCGCGATCCGCTTCGGTTTCGGCGTGACCATCGGCGGCTTCTTTGCTCCGTGGGGTTGGACAGCCGGAGGAATCCGCTTCGACTGGGGCGCGCACGCCGTACTCCTGAACAATGTGCGTTGGGGCAGGACCTGGACCAACCGGGCCACCTACGTTCATCCCTATGCCGCGGTCCGGCGGCCCGCTCCCGGCCGTGCGCGTCCGCCTGAGGCGCATGCGCTCGAGACGCGCTCGCAGCCCGAGCGAGATGCGGCGTGGCAAGGCAGGCCAATGCCTCGCGAAACGCACGGCGGAAGAGGCCCGGCACGAGGTCCGGCGAAGGGCCGGGAAAATGGTCCGGAAAAGGGCCGCTAGCCGACCGCTAGCCGGCGTGGGCAGCCGCGGGGCGCCGCAAGCGAGAACCGGAAACGAACTGTGCGTAATACCGCAGTTCTTCAAGGCGTCTAGCCCCGCTCCGATCGGACAGCGTCCTACTCGGGAAATGAACCACTGCCTAAGATGGCGCGCGCCTCGGCCACCAGGAACAGCGAGCCGGTGATAAACGTAACATCGCAAGGCAGGCTGCCGGCCTGAAGCGCCTCTTCCATGTCCGAAGCGATCCGCATGTGGGGATGATCGGCCATGCCGCGCAGCGTCTCCGGCGCGACGGCGCGCGGCTGGCGCGGCGCTGTCAGAATCACTTCCGCCGCGCGGGGGAAAAGGATTCCCGAGATTTCCGCGACGGCCTTGTCTCGCATCGCGCCATAAATCAGACGCACCGCGCGCCCGGCGTAGAAGCGGTCGATATAGGCGGCGAGCGCGCGGGCGCCGGCGGGATTGTGCGCGCCGTCGAGGATGATCTCGGGGTTCTCGCAAACGCGCTCCAGCCGGCCCGGCCACCAAGTGCGGGCGATTCCAACTTCGATCGCATCCTTCGTCAGGCCCAGGCGATACGACGCCACCGCGGCGGTCACGGCGTTTTCTACTTGGTGTTCGCCCGCCAGCGGGCAATGGATGCTCAGCTCCATATCTCCTGACAGCGCGAAGCGGCTGCCGCGGAGCTGAAGTTCGAGGTCGCGCACCTCCCAGTCCGCCGTCCGGGCCACCGGGACGGCCAGCGCTCCAGCCCGCCGGTCCAGCGCGCGCGCGGCTTCCGGCCGTTGCGGCGCGAACACCGCCGGGACGCTCGGCTTCAAAATGCCCGCTTTCTCTCCGGCGATCGCTTCCAGGCTGCGGCCCAGGTAAGCTTCGTGATCGAAATCGATGGGAGTGACGACGCAGAGTTCCGGCAGGACCACGTTGGTGGCGTCAAGGCTTCCGCCCAGCCCCACTTCCAGCGCCACCATGTCCGTGCGTTCCTCGGCGAAAATCAGTATCGCCATGGCCGTGACCGTTTCGAAATAGGTGGCGTGCTGGTCGATCCCGCCCGCAACCAGCAGGCGCTCCACGGCCTCGTGCACCCGGTCGAAGGCGGCCGCGAAACTGTCCGCGCTCACCGGCCGGCCGTCGATGCGGATGCGCTCGGTAGGCTTGCTGAGGTGGGGCGAGGTAAACAGGCCCGTGCGGCGGCCGGCGGCGCGCAGCGCGGATTCGATCATGGCGCACGTGGAGCCTTTGCCGTTCGTGCCGGCCACGTGGACGAAGCGGCATCGGTCCTGCGGCCGCCCGAGCGCGTCCAGCAGCGCCCGGATGCGCTCCAGGCCCAGCTTCGCGGTCTTGATTTCGTTGCCCAGCGCGTAGAGGAACTGAACTGAATCGGGGTAGTTCACTTATCCCACGAAGAAGCGTAGCGCCTTGGAAATGTAGCTCTTCATCTCGAGGCGCGGCACGATGGCGTCCAGCATCCCGTGTTTGAGCAGGAATTCGGAGCGCTGAAAGCCTTCCGGCAGCTTCTGGCGAATGGTCTGCTCGATGACGCGCGGCCCGGCGAAGCCAATCAGGGCCCCGGGCTCGGCCAGGTTGAGATCGCCCAGCATGGCGTAGCTGGCGGTTACTCCGCCCGTGGTGGGGTCGGTAAGTACGCTGATGTAGGGGACGCGGGCCTCGTCCAGGCGCATCAGCGCGGCCGATATTTTGGCCATCTGCATCAGGCTGACAGCCCCTTCCTGCATGCGCGCGCCGCCGGAGGCCGAAACGATCACCAATGGCGTGCGCCGGTCCGCGGCGCGTTCGATGGCGCGCGTGATCGTCTCGCCCACCACGCTGCCCATGCTGCCGCCGATGAAGCGCGCCTCCATGGAGCAGATCTGGATGGGGCGGCCATCCAGCTTGCCTTGCGCGGAGATCAAGGCGTCGGCCAGATTCGTGGTCTTCTGCATGGCTAGGAGACGCTCGCTATAGGGCTTGCTGTCCACAAAGCCAAGGGGATCGGCCGAGCGCAGGCCGGCGTCGAACGTCTCGTATTCGCCGCCGTCCAGCAGCAGCTTCAACCGGGTGACGGCGTCGATGCGGGAGTGCGCGCCGCACTTGGTACAGACGTTCCAGTTGGCCTCCAGCTCTTTCTTCCAGAGAATCTGGCGGCATCCGTCGCACTTCTGCCAGAGACCCTCGGTGCGCACGTGGCGGTCCTTGCCTTCGATTCGCGGCAGTTTGTCGTCCGGGGGTCTGTCCCGCTTGAACCAAGACATGCGACGCTCTTTACCTTATCGCGGGTACGGATGGCCCCGCAACGTGGCGAAGGCGCGGTAGATCTGCTCGGCCAGCAGGACGCGCGCCAGCTCGTGCGGGAAAGTCAGGGGCGAAAGCGCCAGCAGGAGATCCGCGCGCGCCGCCCAGCCGGGCGGCAGCCCGTCGTGCCCGCCTACCAGGAAAACCAGGTCGCGCCCTTCCATTTCGGCCTTCGCGATGAGGGCGGTGAAGCCGGCCGAATCCACCTCCTTGCCGCCCGGATCGAGAAAAATCCGCCGCGCCCCCGGATGTTTCTCCCAAAATCCCGTGCGTTCCGGCCGAATTTCCCGCATCTCCGCCGCCGCATACCGCGAGACGCGCTTCAGAAAATCCGTGGCGATGGCATTCGCGTGCGGATCCTTGGGCTTGCCGATGAAGTAAACGTAGATCTTCATTCTTTTAGCCGCCGACGAACGCCGATAAGCGCCGATAAGTCCCGTCGGCCTGGGTGCGACAGGCCATTTGGCCTGTCAGCCCCTCCCCGAAACTCCCAACCCTCTGGGCGCCAGCCCCACGAGCCTCGGCTTCCTCGGCTGCCCGAACTCCGCCAGCCGCACAGGCCAGCAACCCACAGCCAGGCCCACCCGCATTCTTCTCCGCGCTTTCTCCGCGTCTCCGTGTCTCCGCGGTGAGGTTTGAATCGGCGGCCCGTCCTACTCCCCCGGTATCTCCACCCTCTTCGCGCTGCGCCACAACCTCTCGAGGGCGTAATACTCGCGAGCCTTGGGCGAGAAGATATGGACCAGCAGGTCGCCGTAATCGGCCAGGATCCAGTCGGCCTGGTTGTAGCCTTCCACGCTGAAGGGCAACTCGCCCGCCTCCCGCTTCAAGCGAAGATTCACTTCGTCGCCGATGGCCTGCACCTGCTTTTGGTTCGCGCCCGTGCAGATGACAAAGAAGTCCGCGAACGAACTGATCCCGGTTAGGTCCAAAACCTTGATATCGGAGGCTTTCTTGGATTCGGCCGCGCGGACGGCGATGAGCCAGGTGGGGACCGCGGTTTGGGTGTCCGGCGTTCCGCCGGTTTGGGTTTGCTTCAGAACACGCTCCTGTCCGTATCGTACTGCGGATTTCGCTACAATGGAACGTCTACATACATGCGTTTCTACCTGGGCTTCATCCTGCTGGCGGCCGCGGTGTCTCTGGGCGCGCAGACCGGCGACGATCCCGAAGTCGTGCGCGCCAAAGCGGAGGTCGAACGTCTGCGCGGGCTGGTGCAGGTCGGCGCGGCGCCCCGGCTCCAACTGGAGAAAGCCGAAACCGCCATTGCCGACGCCGAAGACGAAGCTATCCTGCGCAAGACGCTGTACGGGCAGGATCTCACCGAGGACCAGACGGACCAGATGAGCGCCGCCGCCCAGCGCCGCTTCGATCGCCGGCGCAAAGCGTACGAAGACGCGCGGAAGCTGGTGGCCGCGGGTGCGGCCCCGCCGGTGTCGCTGGACCCGCCCCGCCACGAAATGGAGAACGCGCGTCAGGAATGCGATCTGGCCGCATCGCGCGCCCAGTTGACGCGCCAGGTGGCGCAGATGGCCCGCGCCGAGGAGGCCTACGCATCCGCGCGCTCGCCGCTCGAAACCCGCGGCATCGCGGACCGCTTCGATGGCGATGGCGTCTTCACCCCGGCCGACTTCGCCGGCGTCGAAACGGCCTTCGAACGGCAGTTCGGCAAGCCTCTCCCCGTGAGCGCCATGGGCGAAACGGCGGTGCATCGCGCCATGGGGTTCGACCACCGCGGCCGCGTGGACGTGGCCCTGGCGCCGGACGCGCCCGAGGGCGAGTGGCTGCGCGCCTACCTGATGCTTAAGAGGATTCCGTTTTTCACCTTCCGGGAGGCCGTCCCCGGCAAGGCGACCGGCGCCCACATTCACATCGGCCCCCAGAGCGTGCGGCTGGCGGGCGGCATCTGACGCGAGAGTTCCATGACCGATCCGAAGCTGCGGGTCCTGATACCCTCCGAAAAGATTCAATCCCGCATCCGTGAATTGGGAGCGCAGATTTCCCGCGATTACCCCGGGGGCAACCTGCACATGGTCTGCATCCTGAAGGGCGCTACCTTCTTTATGACGGACCTGGCGCGCGCCATGAAGCAGGATGTCACCGTGGATTTCATGGGGATCTCGACCTACGGCAAAGGCAAGACCACCTCGGGCGAAGTCAAGGTCACCAAGGACCTGGACGCTTCGCTCGAAGGCGCCGACGTGCTCGTGGTGGAAGACATCGTCGATAGCGGCGTCACTTTGAGCTACCTGTTGCGCGTTCTGGAGCAGCGCAAGCCGCGCTCCATCCGCATCGCCGCCCTGCTGGACAAGCCGGAGCGGCGCCAGCGCCCCGTGCAGGTGACCTACGTGGGCTTCCGGATCCCCGACGAGTTCGTGGTCGGCTACGGCCTGGATTACGACGAAAAGTATCGCAACCTCGACGACATCTGCGTCCTGGACCAGTAGCGCCGCCGGTGGTTTGCAACAGCAATACGTATCACTTTCCTGATATAATACGTACGCATGTCCAAGCTTACGTTGAGCGTTGAGGCTGGGGTGGTTTCGCGTGCCCGGCGCTATGCCAGGGAGCAGGGGGTTTCCGTATCCAAGATGGTGGAGGCCTACCTTGCCGCCGTTGCGGCGCCGCCGCATCGGGGACCGCGGGACTCCCCGATCCTGCGCTCGCTACGAGGGTCTCTCAAGAAGGCCGACATCGGCGAGTACCGGAGCCACCTGGCTCACAAGAACCAATGAGGCAGGCGCTGGTCGATACCAATGTGGTGTTGGATGTGCTGCTGGACCGGCGGCCGCATGTGGAGGGGAGCGCCGCAGTTTGGGCGGCGGTCGAAACCGGTCTTGCGAAGGGGTTTCTGGCCGCTCACGCGATCACGACGATCCATTACCTGGTTCAAAAGGAACTTGGCGCCGCCAGAGCCAGGCGGACGGTCTCTGTGATCTTGCGCGTTTTCGACGTGGCCGCCGTCGACGGAGCGGTAATTCAAGACGCGTTGCGGTTGTCGTTGCCGGACTTCGAGGACTCGGTCACGGCGGCTGCGGCTCGCGTCGCGGGCTGCGATTTCATCGTGACGCGAGACCCGAAAGGGTTTCGCGGATCGCCGGTCGCGCCCCTGACTCCGGAAGCCTTCCTGCCCGTCCTCGAGTAACGCCGGGCCCAGGAGGCGTCCCCTTGCCGGCTGCCTACCTTGGCCTTCGGCGCACTCTTGAGATCATCTTTCCATGTGCAGCTCTCAAGACTAGAAGCATGGCTCCAACTTCAGCCAAGACGAGCAGGACGTTACCGTAGCCGTGAATGCTGAAATGGTTCGCAATCCGGTTCCCTAAGTCGAACACGACAAAAAACCAAGCGCGCCGATCAAGAAGCGCCATATTGAAAATCCGTAGGCTTTGGATTCGTTGGACATTTCCGTTGCCTCTGAGATTCTATCACCTACGCCGCTCTTTCCTCCCTCCGTTCCAGGCTCCCCATGCCGGAACCAAGTCCGCCACGTGCCAGAGATGGTCCGTCACGCCAGCGGCCAATGCGGGCGTCATGCGGAGCGTGCGGTGAATCTTGATGAGGTTGTAGGCGAAGTACCCGAGCGCCCCGGATGCCGCGTGGTTTTCGATTTTCTTCGAAAACGCATTCGTCAAACCGGTGTAGCGCCGGTTCGTCATCCGTAGTTCACTAACCGGTTCCGCCCCAGTGGACATGCCCCCTCCCGGTTTGCTACACTTTTCTTGTCCCCTTGAAAGGCTCAGTGGGAGGTTCGTTTGCCGTACCGGAACGGACCGCTTGCACCAATGAGGTAACATGGCACGCAAACAAGGCAAGCATTACCTATCCGCGCGGAAACAGGTCGAACCCAAGGAATACCGGATCGAAGAGGCCGTTCCGCTTCTCCAGAAAATCAAGTTCGCGAAGTTCGATGAGACCGTGGAGATCCATCTGCGCCTCGGCGTGGACCCCAAGCACGCGGACCAGATGGTGCGGGGCACGGTGATCATGCCCAACGGTCTGGGCAAGTCCAAGACGGTGCTGGTCATCGCCGCTGGCGACAAGCAGAGGGAAGCGCAGGAAGCCGGCGCCGATTTCGTGGGCGGCGAGGATATGGTCCAGAAGATCCAGTCCGAGAGCTGGACGGGGTTCGACGCCGTGGTCGCTACTCCGGACATGATGCGCTCAGTCGGCAAACTCGGCAAGATTCTCGGCCCGCGTGGCCTCATGCCCAACCCCAAGACCGGAACCGTGACCATGGATGTCGCCAAGGCGGTCCGGGAAGTGAAGGCCGGCAAGGTGGAGTTTCGCGTCGACAAAACCGGCATCATCCACGCTCCCGTCGGCAAAACCAGCTTTTCGAGCGACAAACTCGTGGAGAACGCTTCCACGTTGATCACGGCGGTCATCAAGGCCAAGCCCGCCGTGGCTAAGGGCAAGTACGTGCGGAGCGCCACCCTTTGCTCCACCATGGGTCCGGGCGTGGCGATCGATACGACGCCGTTCAGCGTGAAAGCGGCGGCGGTCTAGGTCCCGACAGGTGTTTCGATGAAGAAGAAAGCGGATAAGAACAAGGATCTCGAAGCTCTGCGCAAGGATCTCTCGCGGATGGGCAACGTTTTCGTCACGGGTTACGAAAAGTTGAACGTCGGCCAGGATTTCGAATTGCGCAAGGCGGTGCGCGCCGCCGGTGGCAAGTACCGGGTGGTGAAGAACAGCCTGGCGGAAAGGGCGTCCGAGGGGACTGCCGCCGAGCCGGTTTTGAAGGGGCTGCGCGGCATGACTTCGCTGGCCTATACCCCCGGCGACCCCGTTGCGCTGGCCAAGGCGCTGACGGTGTACGCGCGCGCCAACCCCACCTTCACCTTCAAGGCGGGCTTGGTGGAGAGCCGTGTGATCGACATTCGGACGATCGCCGCGCTGGCCGCCATGCCGGCCAAGGAAGAGATCTTCGCGAAGCTTCTTTTTGTGATCGCCGCCCCCGCCCAGCGGTTGCTGGCGGCGGTGAACGCCGTGGGGCGCACTCTCGCGGTGGTCGTGGATCAAGGGGTGAAAGAGAGCAAGTTTGGGGCGTAACGAGGCGGCCCTTTGCGGGCGGCCGGCGGCAGGCCGAAATGCCTGCCCCAAGGTGACAACGGTTTTTGAACGAACAGGAGTTTAGAAAATGGCGGACATCAACGCGATTGCGGAACAGATTCAGGGCTTGACGCTGCTGGAAGCATCCCAGCTCGTCAAGCTGCTCGAGGAGAAACTGGGAGTTTCGGCCGCGGCCGCTGCTCCGGTCATGGCGGGCGGGGGCGGAGGCGGGGGCGCGGCGGCGGCCCCGGCGGCCGAGGAACAGACCGAATTTACCGTCGTCCTGACGGGTGTCGGCGCCAACAAGATCAATGTGATCAAAGCCGTTCGCGAGGTCACGAGCCTGGGCCTGAAGGAAGCCAAGGACTTGGTCGATGGCGCCCCCAAGTCCGTCAAGGAAGGCGTCAGCAAGGACGAAGCCGCGGCGATCAAGAAGAAATTCACCGACGTGGGCGCGACCGTCGAAGTAAAGTAGCGCGGGACTACCGGGGCGGGGAGGCTGGCTTCCCGCCGAGGTCCCCGGAGCGGTGATTTTGGGGTTTGACGCGGGGCGTAAAGCCCTGTTAAGATAAGTAGTTGGGCGTTCGATCGGCCGGACTCGATCCCAATTGGTGCTTACGATTCTGAATTTTGGTACTGAAATTGCAGTTCGGGCGGGACTGCGATGAAGGGGCTTTTGTGTGCCCATTTGCCGCAATTGCTGCAAGAGGATTTCTCCGCCCGCGCGCTCCGGATCCCCGTTCTTCTCGTCGGCAGCGTTCCGGACCCAGTCCGATTCCCGCCCCTGTTTGATCGTTCCTTGGCGCTTCGGAAGGCCTCGCCCTCCGAAGATCGTCTGTTGATGCCCTGGTAAGCGCTGTCTCAGTGCAATGGCTGTTCGGCCGTCGGGAGATTAGGAATGGATATGCAGCATCACGATGCCGCCCCTGAGCGGGTGGATTTTTCCAAGATCAAGACCTCCATACCGATTCCCAACCTGATCGAGGTTCAGAGGAATTCCTACGAGCGCTTCCTGCAGATGGATCTTCTGCCGAACGAGCGCGAGGATATCGGGCTCCAGACGGTTTTCAAATCCGTGTTCCCCATCTCGGATTTCCGCGGCGTCAGCGACCTGGAGTTCGTCGATTACTCCATCGGCAATTGGGAATGCAAGTGCGGCAATCTGAAGGGGCTGCATCATCTCCGTTCCACCTGCCGGAACTGCGGCGCCACCATCCGTACCGACCCCTTTCACGCCGGCGACATTTTGTGCCAGCGCTGCGGCACGTTCAACAAGAACGTGGTCACCTTCTGCAACAAGTGCGGCGACCCCGTGGGCCTGCAGTTGAAGTACGACATGCTGGAGTGCCAGGAGCGCGGCATGACTTACGCCGCGCCGCTCAAAGTCACCATCCGGCTGACCGTCTATTCCAAGGACCCCGAGACCCAGAAGAAGAGCGTCCGCGACATCAAGGAACAGGAGGTCTTCTTCGGCGAGATCCCCCTGATGACGGACAACGGAACGTTCATCATCAACGGCACCGAGCGCGTCATCGTCTCGCAGTTGCACCGCTCGCCGGGCGTGTTTTTCGAAAAGGTGCCGGCGCAGGGCTACTTCCTCGGCAAGATCATTCCCTATCGCGGGAGTTGGGTCGAGTTCGAATACGACAACAAGAACATCCTGTTCGTGCGCATCGACCGCAAACGGAAATTCCACGGTTCGGTCTTTTTGCGGGCGCTGGGCCTCAAGACCGACGAGCAGATTCTGCGCGCCTTCTACCGCGTGAGCCGCGTCGCCATCAAGGACAAAAAGCTGTTCTGGAACGTCGACGAGGGTCTGACGGGGCTCAAGCTCTCCCACGCCATTACGGCCAAGGGCGGCGAGACCATCGTTGGACAGGGCAAGAAGATCACGCCCTCGCTGTACAAGGAGATCCTCAAGGCCAAGATCCAGCAGGTGGAAGTGGCCTCCAACGACCTGGAAGGCGCTCACGTCGTGGCCGACGTGGTGGACATGTCCACCGGAGAAGTGCTGATCGACGCCAACAGCGAACTGACCGCCGCGGCGCTCGCCCGGCTCATGGACGCCGGCATCGAGGAGTTCGAAATCTTTTTCGCGGAGCGCGACGAAGTCGGAACGGTGATCTCCGCCACCATCCGCAAAGACGCCATCAAGACCCAGAACGACGCGCTCATCGAAATCTACCGCAAGCTGCGCCCCGGCGACCCGCCCACGCTGGACACCGCCACCCAGCTCTTTCAGGGCATGTTCTTCGATCCGCGCAAGTACGATTTTTCGCGTGTCGGCCGCATGAAGTTCAACATCAAGCTCTTCGACCGCGCCGACGCCACCACCCTCGACAAGCGCACGCTCGACGCCGAGGACTTCAAGGCCACCATCAAGTACCTGCTGAAGCTCCGCCGCGGCATCGGCGCCGTGGACGACATCGATCATTTGGGAAACCGCCGCGTGCGCGCGGTGGGCGAGTTGCTGGAGAACCAATTCCGCATCGGCCTGGTGCGCATGGAGCGCGCCATCAAGGAGAAGATGTCGGTCTACCAGGAGATGTCTACGGCCATGCCGCACGACCTAGTGAACGCCAAGCCGGTCATGGCCGCCATCCGCGAGTTCTTCGGCTCCAGCCAGCTTTCGCAGTTCATGGACCAGACCAACCCGCTTTCCGAGATCACCCATAAACGCCGCCTGTCGGCGTTGGGTCCGGGCGGTCTCAGCCGCGAGCGCGCCGGTTTCGAGGTGCGCGACGTGCATCCCACGCACTATGGCCGCATCTGCCCCATCGAGACGCCGGAAGGCCCCAACATCGGTCTGATTTCGTCGCTCTCCTGCTTCGCGCGCATCAATGAGTACGGCTTCATCGAGAGCCCCTATCGCAAGGTGCTCAAGGGCGTCGTGATCGACGAGGTGCGCATCCTCAATCCCGGCGACGCGGATTTCAAGGTCGGCGACATCGTTTCCCGCGCGGAGGCCGAGGCGGCCAACCGCAAGCTCGGCTCGAAAAAGCAGCCGGCCGAGTACCAGGCCCACTGCGAGTACCTCTCGGCGTGGGAAGAAGATAAGTACCTGATCGCCCAGGCCAATGTGGAGCTGGACGAAAAGGGGCGCATCGTTCCGGACCTGTGCAGCGCCCGGCAGGCCGGCAACTTCCTGCTGAAGCCGCGCGAGGATTTCGAATACATCGACGTCAGCCCCAAGCAGCTTGTCTCGGTGGCCGCCAGCCTCATCCCGTTTCTCGAGAACGACGACGCCAACCGCGCCCTGATGGGCTCCAACATGCAGCGCCAGGCCGTGCCCCTCCTGCGCGCCGACGCTCCCTACGTGGGCACCGGCATGGAAAGCGTTACGGCCCGCGATTCCGGCGCCGTGGTGCTGTGCAAGCGCTCCGGCGTGGTGGATTCGGTGGATTCCGAGCGCATCATCGTGCGCGTGGAAGGGACCGCCCACGAGGGCCAGCTTTCGCGCGAGGTGGGCGCGGATATCTACCAGCTCACCAAATTCAAGCGCTCCAACCAGAACACCTGCATCAACCAGAAGCCCATCGTGCATGCCGGGCAGCGCGTCGTCAAGGCGCAGGCGCTGGCCGACGGGCCATGCACCGACCTGGGCGAGCTGGCGCTCGGACGCAACGTGCTGGTGGCCTTCATGCCCTGGCGCGGCTATAACTTCGAAGACGCCATTCTGGTCAGCGAGAAGCTGGTCAAGGACGATTACTACACCTCGATCCATATCGAGGAGTTCGAAATTGAAGCGCGGGATACCAAGCTGGGGCCCGAGGAAATCACGCGCGACATTCCCAACATCGCGGATTCCTTCCTGCGCAATCTGGATGACAGCGGCATCATCCGCATCGGCGCCACCGTCAAGCCCGGCGACATCCTGGTGGGCAAGGTGACGCCCAAGGGCGAGACGCAGCTCACCCCCGAGGAAAAGCTGCTGCGCGCCATCTTCGGCGAAAAGGCGGGGGACGTCAAGGACGCTTCCCTGTACTGCCCCCCTGGCATCGAGGGCGCCATCGTCGATTGCAAAATCTTCTCGCGCAAGGGGCAGGAGAAAGACGAGCGCTCCCGCGCCATCGAGGAATCGCAGATCCAGCGGCTACGCCGCAATCTCGACGACGAGAAGCGCATCCTGCACGACGAGCGCGCCAAGCGCCTGGCGGCCTTGCTGGAAGGCAAGAAGCTGCTGGCCGATCTGCACGACGAGAAGACCAACAAGCGCCTGCTGACCAAAGACGTCGAGCTGACCGGCGAGATCATCGAGAAGCTCAAATCGCGCGACCTCAAGCGCATGCGCATTCCCAACAAGGACCCGCGGCTCAACGAGCAAATCGATGAAATCGAGGAGATGACCTCGCGCCAGATCGCCGTCCTGGAGAAGATCACCGACGAGAAAACCGGCAAGCTGCGCAAGGGCGACGAGCTGCCGCCGGGCGTGATCAAGCTGGTCAAGGTCTACATCGCCATGAAGCGCAAGCTTTCGGTGGGCGACAAGATGGCCGGCCGTCACGGGAACAAGGGCGTGATCGCGCGCATCCTCCCCGATGAGGACATGCCGTACCTGCCCGACGGAACGCCGGTGGAGATCGTCCTGAACCCGCTCGGCGTGCCCTCCCGCATGAACGTCGGCCAGATTCTGGAAACGCACCTGGGGTGGGCCGCCCATGCCATGGGCCTGCATTTCGCCACGCCGGTCTTCGATGGCGCCACCGAGCGCGAGATCAAGAAGGCCCTGGCCGAGGCCAAGCTTCCGGGCTCCGGCAAGACCGTTCTGTACGACGGCCTCACGGGCACGGCGTTCGAACAGCCGGTGACGGTGGGCTACATCTACATGATGAAGCTCTCGCACCTGGTGGACGACAAGATTCACGCCCGCTCCATCGGCCCCTACTCCCTCATCACCCAGCAGCCGCTGGGCGGCAAGGCGCAATTCGGCGGCCAGCGCTTCGGCGAAATGGAGGTCTGGGCGCTCGAGGCCTACGGGGCCGCGTACATTCTGCAGGAGCTGCTGACGGCCAAGTCCGACGACGTGTACGGCCGCGCCAAAATCTACGAAGCGATTGTGAAGGGTGAAGCCGCCATCGAACCGGGCGTTCCGGAATCGTTCAACGTGCTCATCCGCGAGCTGCAATCGCTGTGTCTGGACGTGGAGCTGATGAAGAAGCCGCAGGAAGCGCCGGACACGGCGCTGGCCGCGGACTAAACAGCGTTAACCGTTATCCGTTAACCGTAAGAACGGTAAACGGTAAACGGAAAACGGTAAACGTTTTTGGAATTGGAGGCTATTTTGAGATCCTCTCCGTACGATCGGGCGAACTTGATAGCGGATTTCGATTCCATCCGCATTTCTCTGGCCTCTCCGGAGAAAATCCGAAGCTGGTCCCATGGCGAAGTCACCAAGCCGGAGACCATCAACTACCGGACGTTCAAGCCGGAGCGCGACGGCCTGTTTTGCGCGCGCATCTTCGGTCCGACGCAGGATTGGGAATGCTTGTGCGGCAAGTACAAGCGCATGAAGCACCGCGGCGTGATCTGCGATAAGTGCGGCGTGGAAGTCACGTTGGCGCGCGTCCGCCGCGAGCGGCTGGGCCACATCGAGCTGGCTAGCCCCTGCTCCCACGTGTGGTTCTTCAAGGGCCTCCCCAGCCGCATCGGACACCTGCTGGACATCACTCTCCGCGAGCTGGAGCGGGTGCTGTATTTTGAAGCCTACGTCGTGGTGGAGCCGGGCGAGGTCGCGGAGTTGACCAGCGGCGAGGTCGTCAACGACGAACGCAAACGGCAGCTCGATCAGGAGCACCCCGGCAAATTCACCGCCATGATGGGCGCCGAGGGCATCAAGGAGCTGCTCAAGAAGGTGGACGTCGAGAAGCTCGGCGAGGAAATCCGCGAGAAGATGCGCACCGAGTCCTCGCAGCAGAAGAAGCTGAAGTACGCCAAGCGCCTGCGCGTCGTCGAATCGTTCCGCAAGTCGGGCAACAAGCCGGAGTGGATGATCCTCGACGTGCTGCCCGTGATTCCCCCGGAATTGCGCCCCCTGGTGCCGCTCGATGGCGGCCGCTTCGCCACCTCCGACTTGAACGACCTCTACCGCCGCGTCATCAACCGCAATAACCGCCTGAAGAAACTCATCGAGCTGCACGCGCCGGACGTGATCGTGCGCAACGAGAAGCGCATGCTCCAGGAGGCCGTGGACGCCCTGTTCGACAACGGCCGCCGCGGCCGCGTCCTGCGCGGCGCCAACAACCGCCCGCTGAAATCGCTCTCCGACACGCTGAAGGGCAAACAGGGCCGCTTCCGCCAGAACCTGCTCGGCAAGCGCGTGGATTACTCCGGCCGCTCGGTCATCGTCGTCGGCCCGGAGCTGAAACTGCACCAGTGCGGCCTCCCCAAGAAGATGGCGCTCGAGCTGTTCAAGCCCTTCATCTACCACCGCCTGGAGCAGCGCGGCCACTGCACCACCATCAAACAGGCCAAGGAGCTGGTGGAGCAGCAGGATCCCGTGGTGTGGGACATTCTGGAAGAGGTCATCCAGGATCACCACATCCTGTTGAACCGCGCTCCCACGCTCCACCGCCTGGGCATCCAGGCCTTCGAGCCGGTGCTCGTGGAAGGCAAAGCCATCAGGATCCATCCGCTGGTGTGCACCGCCTTCAACGCGGATTTCGACGGCGACCAGATGGCCGTCCACATCCCGCTCTCGCCCGAGGCGCAGATCGAGGCCGCCACGCTGATGCTCTCGTCGAACAACATTCTTTCGCCGGCGCACGGCGCGCCCATCACCATTCCCACCCAGGACATGGTGCTGGGTTGCTATTACCTCACCAAATCGCGCCCCGGCGCCAAGGGCGAGGGACGCACCTTCGCTTCCACCGACGACGTGCTCATCGCGCTTGAGATGGGCGAGGTCGAGACGCTCACCCCCATCAAGCTGCGCTACACCGGCCGCGTGATCGAGCTGGCGCACGCTTTCGACAATCAGAATATCCTGCACACCGAGCCGATCGAGTTCACCAAGCAGTACATGGAAACCACCGTCGGCCGCGTGATTCTCAACGACCACCTGCCGCAGGACATGCCCTTCGTCAACGGCCTGCTCAAGAAGAAGGGCCTCAGCCAGCTCGTGCAGTACTGCTACCTGAAATTCGGCTTGCACGTCACCGTGCAAATGCTGGACGAGGTCAAGGCGCTCGGCTTCCTGTACGCCACTCGCGCGGGCATTTCGATCGGCATCGACGACATGGTGGTGCCCAGCGAAAAGGCCGGCCTGGTGCGCGCCGCCGAAAAGGAAGTGGTGGCCGTCGAAAATCAGTACCAGGATGGCGCCATCACCCACGGCGAACGCTACAACAAGATCATCGAAATCTGGAGCAAGGTCACCGAGAAGGTCTCCGACGAAATGTTCCAGGCCATGGAAGAGGACGATCGCACTGGCCGCTACCTCAACCCCATTTACATCATGGCCGATTCCGGCGCGCGCGGGTCCAAGCAGCAGATCCGCCAGCTTTCCGGCATGCGCGGCCTCATGGCCAAGCCGTCGGGCGAGATTATCGAGACTCCCATTACCGCCAACTTCCGCGAAGGCCTGAACGTGCTCCAGTACTTCATCTCCACCCACGGCGCCCGCAAGGGTCTGGCCGATACGGCCCTCAAGACGGCCGATTCGGGCTATCTCACGCGCCGCCTGGTGGACGTGGCCCAGGACGTGATCGTCACCGAGAACGATTGCGGCACCGCCGAAGGCATCTACGTCGAGCCCATTATCGAATCGGGCGAAATCATCGAGCCTCTGCGCGACCGCATCGTGGGCCGCGTGGCGCTGGAAGACCAGAAGGACTACGAAGGCAACGTGATCGTCGCGGTAAACCAGGAGATCACCGAGGATTTGGCGGCCGCCATCCAGGCGGCCGGCATCGAGCGCGTCAAAATCCGCTCCGTGCTGACCTGCGAATCCAAGCGCGGCGTCTGCGTGGCCTGCTACGGCCGCAACCTGGCCACGGGCCGGCTGGTCGAGCTGGGCGAGGCCGTGGGCGTCATCGCGGCGCAATCCATCGGCGAGCCCGGCACGCAGTTGACCATGCGCACCTTCCACATCGGCGGCACCGCCACGCGCATCAGCGAGCAATCCACCCAGGACGCCAAGTCGGACGGCTTCGCCCGCTACCTCGGCATCCAGACCGTGCGCGCCAAGGGCGGGGACCTGGTGGCCATGAACCGCAACGGCATCATGGCCGTGGTGGACGAAAAGGGCCGTGAAAAGGAACGCTATCCGGTGGTATACGGCGCCCGCGTGCTCCTCGAGGACGGCGCTCCCGTCAAAGCCAACCAGATCCTGTTGGAATGGGACCCGTACACCTTCTCGATTCTGACCGAAGTCAGCGGCGTGGCCCATTTCCGCGACTTGGTGGACGGCCTCACCTTGCAGGAACAGGTGGACGAGATTACCGGCATGTCGCAGCTCGTGGTAACGGATTCGCCCGACGAGAAGCGGCAGCCCCAAATCCTGGTGCGCCCCGACGTCGGCCAAGGCTCGCGTTCCGAGGCCAAGAAATACCTCATGCCGACGCACGCGCACTTGATGGTTCATGAAGGCGAGGAGGTCCACGCCGGCGATGTGCTGGCCAAGATCCCGCGCGAAACCACCAAGACCAAGGACATCACCGGCGGTCTGCCGCGCGTCGTGGAGTTGTTCGAGGCGCGCAAGCCGCGTGAAACCGCCATCATCGCCGAAATCAATGGAGCGGTGAAGTATGGCGAGGTCAGCAAGGGCCAGCGCAAGATTTTCGTGGTGGGCGACGACGGCGAGCAGCGCGAGTACTCCCTGCCGCGCGGCGTGCACATCAACGTCCAGGAGGGCGAGCGGGTGAAAGCCGGCGAACCCCTGATGGACGGTCCGCGCAACCCGCACGACATCCTCGACGTGCTCGGCGAGAAGGAGCTGCAGAAATACCTGGTCAACGAGATCCAGGAAGTCTACCGCCTGCAGGGCGTCAACATCAACGACAAACATCTGGAGACGATCTCCCGGCAGATGATGCGCTGGGTCAAGGTCGAGGACATCGGCGACACCGAATTCCTGCCCGAGGAAGTGGTGGACAAGTTCAAGTTCCGCGCCGAAAACCAGCGGGTCGTCGAAGCGGAGGGCCGTCCCGCGCAGGGCAAGGCCATGCTGCTGGGCATCACCAAGGCCTCGCTATCCACCGATTCGTTCATCTCCGCCGCCAGCTTCCAGGAAACCACGCGCGTGCTCACCGAAGCCGCCATCAACGGCAAGGTGGACCATTTGCGCGGCCTGAAGGAAAACGTGATCATGGGCCGCCTGGTCCCGGCGGGTACCGGCATGGAGTACTACCGCCGGGTGAAAATCGCGGGCGAGGATGTGGTGGAAGAGCCCATCGCCGACCAGCCGCTGGAGAACATCCCCGGTTACGAAGAGGAGACCCGCCTGGAGTACGCCGGCGGCCTCACCGAGAACGCCGGCGAAGAATCCCTGGCCGAGTAGGCCGGTCGAAAATGTGGGGCAGGTTGGCAACCTGCGGCCGATTGTGAATCGGCCCGCCGCTTGAAGCTCGAGAAGTCCTCCATGTGATGCGGTAGCGCCGGGATCGCCGCTGGAGTCGGCCTGTCCCCGTCCGTCAGCGCCTTCCAGCGTCGCGGCAAGCCCGTCCTTCCGGACCCCGTTGAACCTGAATTCCGAAGTTGGACTGAAAACGGTCAAGGCAACCAGTTGGTACGAAGCGAGATCAGCCTGGTGCCTCGTATCAGTCGCATGATGAAGGCGACCCTCATCCGCCAGGATGAAAATGCGCGCCGGTGGGGCGGACCTCCTGGTCTGCCTTTTTCGGCTGGATCGCGCGAGTCCCAGGCAGACCAGGAGGTCCGCCGCGCATTTGCGGCAGGCCGCAAGCGGAAATGGCGTCCCCGGTTGCGGGCGAATCCTTCCAAACCCGCTAGGCCCCTTGCCGTGCGCAACGTGTAGACCCGCCGGCTTTTGCCGGCCGTGGTTTGTCAATCCCAACCCACCACCCATACCGCCGCCCGTTAGGAATCGTAAATAAATAACATTTACAACTTGCGTGAGTTGCGGGGATGGATCGTGTAGTTCCATTCGCCGTGGAATTTGTTGGGCTTCAGATTGACGTGCGCGAACTCTTCATCTGTGATTCTTCGCCCGACGGGGTACTTGCGGTGATCCAGCCGGCAGGTCACTGTCAAGCCCTTGGCCGTCGTCGTTCCGGCGACCAGCCGCACCACCGTCTCGTAATTGCGTAGCGGCTCGCCGCGCCAGTTGGACGAGATGAAAGAGAACAACCGGTGCTCCACCTTGTTCCATTTGCTCGTGCCCGGCGGGAAATGGCAGACCGCCAGCGTCAGCCCCGTCTCGTCCAGATGCGGCCACATGCCAGCAAAGTACTGGGCGAGTTGGGCATCGGTGTCCATGCCCAACGTGATAACACATCAGGGCGGTAAATGTAAATGTTATTTATTTACGACGCCTAAGCTGTCGTGTGGAACCCAAAACGTGAACGCAAGTTGCGCGACAATGCCGGTTTCGACGAAGTTCTGTGTGTGATTTAATCCATACTTCGCCCACTACAACTTCTGCCGGATTCACCGCTCGCTGCGCCTGACACCCGCGATGGAAGCGAACAACACGGACCAATGTTTGGGATCTGGCGGAACTGCTGGCGTGAGTCAATGATTCAGTGTCTTTATTTCTGGCGG
Source organism: Bryobacteraceae bacterium (assembly GCA_050012095.1). Taxonomy (GTDB): domain Bacteria; phylum Acidobacteriota; class Terriglobia; order Bryobacterales; family Bryobacteraceae; genus BOG-224. The sequence goes on from JBEKHV010000002.1 coordinate 105,327, forward strand.
GATTCGAGCCTGTGGAAACGGTAGTAACACGAGAGGCAACGGTACGGAAGCCGGTGCAGTAATCGCAGCAGGTAATCGCGCAAAAGCCGCGTTTGCGAACGCCGCGTGTTTTGGCTGCCGCAGTGCGGGCAGCGAACTCCTTCATCAGGCGGTTCCACTCAGGACTCTGGTATCCTGTTGAGTATACCCTGAAAGATCCGTCAACGCACATTTCAGGCCCTACCTGAAAACAACCGTACCCCACTTCACCAAGGTTCCACCGTGGGGCGGAGCCGCGATGGGCCGATGGCCCAGTACTATCGGAAGTTATTATTGCGGGGGGATTTCAATGAATTCAAAATGAAGTCGCTGGAGATATGTTATGGGAGTCGATGCGCTGTTCGCAACTGGGACGGCGCTCCTTGAAGCGCTGGACGAAGAGACGAAAGCCGACAGAGACCTCATCCGCAATCCCACCAGCGAATCGACCCATCGACTGATTGAGGCCCGCAAGCGGGTGGATGAGCTTACAGGAGCCTACCTGGCAACCGAAGAGTCGGGCTGAAGCCTTGCCGTAACCCAAATACTCTACCGCCCGGTTCGGTTCCCCTCGCCCGCTTGCGACGGATCACGGGAACAGTCTTCAGCGGTCGGCAGGGCGGTAGATCGCGTTCCGATTCCAGGCTGAGGCCCAACCCCTTCGTGCGGCAGGCGCTTCCGTTATGCGAAACCGCCTGTCCAGGGTGGGTTGGCATCCCACCTCGGAAGCTTCCAGATGTCGGCGCGGCATTCCGCCGTACTGCTCCCTCTTTCCATCCGAAGGATACGCCTCGTATCAGGGCACGGCTTGAGCCGTGCCGCAAGCCTCGCCAATAACTGGGCTTTAGCCCCTGCTGCCGGGAATACCCCCCGCATCGAGGCCCAGCTCATCCGCGCGCTAGTCGCCGCCTCAACGCTTCCCGGCGTCGCCGGCAAGCCGGTCTCTCCGGACGCCGTCAATCCGCAGCGCGCTGCCTGGCGCGGACCACTCCAGCAGACGGGCCGCCGCGCGCGTGGCCCGGCCCGAGAAGCGGATCCGATACCCGGCGCGTATCAACGCCCTTCCGAACTGCACCCGCGTGGCGCCGCGCCCGAATACCTGCTGGAGTAGCGCGGCGTGCCGGCGAATGAGCTGCGTCTCATAGCGCAGAACGCGCCAGGGCCTGCCGCTGAGATTCTCGTCGTTGCGCCGCAGTCTGACCAGACGATCGCCAGCCATGCAATCGATGCGAAAACCGGCTTGCGCCAGACGAATCGAGAGGTCCCAGTCCTGCAGGTTTCGGAACCGTTCGTCGAAGCCGCCCACGGCGGCCAGAGCGTCGCGCCGGATCAGCAGCGACTGAACGGAGAGCTGGGAGAATATCAGGCTGTCGGACAATGCAAACGACGCGGGGCGGTCGGCCGCCCAGATCTCGGTCCGGCCATCCGGAAAAAATGCCTCCAGCGCGCTGGAAACCCCGGACGTTTCCGGCCGGCTCTGGAGGTGCGCCAGTTGCCGCTCCAGCTTGTCGCGTCTCCACACGTCGTCGCTATCGTTAAAGGCGATGAGTTCGCTTTCCGCGCTCCGCCAACCGAGATTCCGGGCGCCGGGGCTTCCCCGGTTCCGATCGGTGCGCAGCGCCTTCACCTGGTCGCCATAGCGGGACCGCGCCAGAAACTCGGCCACCGGCGTGTGGGAACAGTCGTCCACCACGATGATTTCGTCCGGCGGCCGGCTCTGCCCCAAAACCGAAGCCAGGCACTCCTCCAGGTATTGGAAGCGATTATAGACCGGGATCACGGCGGCAACGGTAGGCATTTCTTAGCGCATTGTTTTATTTATTATAGGGACGCCAGGAAATCAAAGGGACGCCGTGGATGTAGCGCCGCCGGTCTTTGCCGGCGGCGGTTTGTCGATCCCCCTCCAAGCCCCATCCCGCCGCCCGTTAGCTCCCGCTGTTACAATCGTCTCTCCCATGCCGCGGTCCCCCGCAGCCATCTCGCCTTCGAGCCCGCTGATTCGCGAATACCACCGCTCCCTGGCGGCGCTTCGTTCGCAGGGCGTGGAGCACGAACTCGGTCTCCGCCGCCCCTTCGAGAACCTCCTGGCCGATACCGCACGCCAGCATGGCTGGCAGTTCGTTGCCGAATCGGGTTCCCAAGCCGGCGGCCACCGCATCCGGCCCGATGGCACGGTCTTCGACCCCAACAATTACCCTCGCGGCTTCTGGGAATCTAAGGACTCGCACGACGATCTGGACCGCGAAATCGATCGTAAGATCCGCCGCGGCTATCCCCTCGCCAACACCATCTTCGAGGACACCCTCCGCGCCGTGCTCTTCCAGGACCGCAACAAGGTCATGGAGGCCGACCTTGCCGACTCGCGCCAGCTTTCCGACCTCCTGTTCCGCTTCTACGCCCACACCGAGCCGGCCATCCAGGAGTTCGAGCAGGCCGTGGAGGAGTTTGGCAAACGCGTCCCCGACCTGGCCGCCGGCTTGGCCCTGAAGATCACGGAGGGCAACCACGAATTACACACGAGATGAACTCTCTTGCATCCGTTGCCATCGTCCCGTGGACTGTCGGGCAACCATTCAACTTGCGGTGTCACCGTTGGGGGGATTGCGTGTTCTATCCTCGGGATCGGTACTCGCGAATCCGGGTCTGGTCGATGAGCAAGTGCATTGTCGAGAGCGTGAACACCTTCCCGTCGGTTGCCTGAAGGAGCCGGCGCATGTCTTCGCGTCTGACCTTGAAGCCTCGGCCGGCAATGCAGGCAATCACATCGTACTTGTGGTCCGCCTGATCTCGCAACGCGCGCAAGCGCTGAACCCTCGCCACCTTGTCCCGGGCCGTACCGTCATCCTCAGTCAGCTTCGCCTCGATCAACGCGACAGGGTTGAATTCATCCGGAATGATGAAGTCAGGGGCCTGATCAAATCCGGTGATCCGCTCCGCCCGCTTTGATTCTCGAAAACTCACCTTTGCGGCAGAGAGTACGTCCTTGATCGCACCTTCGACCACTTCGCCAACAAGTTCGCTCACCGAATCCCTGTGCGAGGCGAATGGCCGCCCCAGGAACCGTTCGTAGAGAAGAACTGGATACGGGACGCCAAGGTCGGCAACCGGCTGAAGGCTCTTGACGCCTTGGCTTGTGTCGGCCTTATCGAGACGGTGGAGAACCGTGGGAACTGCGGTATTCACTCCAGCAAGGAGAGTCTTTACTCCAGCATCAATCATTGCCCGTATTCGCTGATCGGTCAACGTTGCACCCAACGAGCGCGACCTGAACGGCGCCACGCGCATGTTGCGATCGATGGACCGAGCCGCGCCCTGGCCAACGGCAACACCAGTCATTTCAGTAGTCACGTAGGCCCACTCGGGCGGTGTAAAACCGAGTATGGCTCGGAATACGATGAAGGCAATGGGCGCCGCTTCAACCGCCGACTCCACAGTCGCGTTGGTGATGCTAGCGAAGGCTTCCGTTGAGCGCTTCAGCTCCTGGTAACCCTTCTCGAACGTCGGATAGTCAACGAAGCCGCCGCCCCGTGGCATTTCAATGAAACTCGATTTGAGTTCGGCGAACACCTCGTCAACAAGAGGTTCGAACGCAAGGCCAGCATTGCCGTAGTTCGCGTCAAAACGCAACGGCATCGATTGGATTCCTCGTTTCCTTTAGGGCGAAGAGGACGCCAGGCGCCATAGGCTCCGGCTCGTCCGCCCCTTTGAGTCTCCTCTGTACATCATCCACGCTTGCGATGCGATCCATGCCTCTGCGGAAGATAGCGAACTTCTCGGCGGTGGTAAGCATCGGATTCCAAACCGGTTTCAATCGCCAGATTGCCATACGGGTAATGTGCCCAAGTGCCATGCAGCGAATATCGCCAGCCGTCGGTTTCATACCGGCCGCGCGCAGGTCCGCCAGTTCGGCTGACATGATCTCGGCGAGTCCTGCGGCGTCTGGGAACAACCAGGATCGCGGCGTTGCGCCGCTCTGGCGGCAGACAAAAACCGTGTCTAGGATGGACGATCCAGTTCCGTGAATGTGGATTGATCCACCCATCTCGGCCGGACACGGCAACGAGGCTGAGCAGGTTAACCCTGCGTCGAGAATCGCCATGCCAACGGCTAGATAGGCGTCCTGTTGATTATGGTGATAGGTGAACACGAGCGGGGCGCCCGGCTTCAACGCTTGCGCCATGCGCCCGTACACGTTCGCGAGGCCTTCAGCAAAGTGCACCATGCCGCGTTCTGCGGTCTCGTTCCCCGTGAGTTCGTGAGCGTGCCTCGTCGTCACGAGCTCAAGCCCAGGGAAGCCCTCTCCCATGAGCTTCCGAAGCCACACATAGCAGAAGTGCATGAGCTCGCCGTACTGCACCATACCGTAATATGGTGGGTCGGTAAAAACTGCGTCGAGACTCGATGGTGGCAGCGCAATATCGGTCGCTGAGGCGCAACGGATATCAATTTCCCGCTCAGCCGCCCCTGGGCGTTCGAGGTTTCGCTCGCCAATCCACTCACCCCGGATAGGGATCGTCAGCCTCCTTTTGCCCTTGAAGGCGATTTCAAAGGGCTCTGTGCAATACCGTTTCGCTTTCGTGTACTTCTCTATGATATTGATCCACCCCCCAGAGCCCACCGGAAGGGCATTGCCATTGCGGATACCCAGGAAATTGGATTCCACCTGGACATAGCCTACCGGAAAGCCGTGGATGGAAAACACATCAAGCGACTTGAGAGCCATCATGTCGTAGCGGCACAACATGTTCTGGTACCGCAACAAATCCGAGAAGTTCGTTGCCAGCGCGCGGCGCAGTCGGAGACCTCTGACCCGGGCAATGATGCGCGCGCTTGTTTCTAGGCCAAGAAGTTGGCGCGAATTGAAGAGATCCCTGAAACGCTCATAACCCCAGCGGCGCGGTCGGGAAGACTCATCGCCCTCGGGAATCGGGTCTTCTGGCACGAATGAAGGTGTCAGGCTCTCCCAAGACGCTTCCGCATCTTGGACTCTCGCTAGATCATCGCGGTCAGGTTTCTTGAAGAGACGCCCCGGCCGGTCCTTGAGGTCGGGATTATAGTATTCGATGGCGAAAAGTCGGTGCGATGGAGGCCCCCCACCATGAAAGGGGGGGGAGTTGATGTACCCGCAGTGCGGACAGGCGCACCTGTTCCTACGCACGGGCCCTTCCGTGGTCAGGGGCGTCTTGCAACGGCAGTCGCCGGGATGACGGGGGTCAGCTACTTCATTAAGGTCGCCACAGGACGGGCACACCAGAACGTACGCCGGGTGGCGTGCATTCTCAGCAAGCACATACCCGGGAAAAAGATCAAAGCCCCTCCGGCATTTCCGGCAGTTCCCCGTTTTTACCCAGAGGAAGTACTTGACGTCTGCGTCTTTTCGCCCAGTGATTGGGCACCGAGTTTTGTAGAGGTGGCCTATCTCTTGGGACAGTTGATCGAGCAGGCTCTCCGCTTCTCTTGCATAGGCCCTGAGGTCAATCGCCTCTATCTCTTCGCGGACCACCCAGGCAGCCATTGGGTTGATATCGGTCCCGATGACATTGCAGCCGATCCGGTTTGCTTCAAGGAGTGGGGTGCCTCCGCCCATGAACGGGTCGGCGATCGTGATTTCCTCAAAGCTGTTAGCACGATAGTATGTATCCTCTATCGGCTTGTTGCCAAACTCGGACAGCAGCAACCCCCTGAACAATGTCCCGGGCCGACGGGCGAACCACTTGTGCACCGCGATGATGGGGCGGTAGTTCTGCTGGATCTGCTTCTCCCTTAGAGCAAGCGACGCAACAAACCTGACGTCGTAGTTCTGTTCTATCGACACCGTGTACTTTCAGCTCCCCTGCTAAATCGCGGCCCAATCGCGAGAATGATCATCAGGGAACTTGGTTTGGCCATGATTGCCAGTTCTGCCAACGCTTCTTGGTGCGCATCGGCTGCGCCGATGGTCCATTGTCCTTTCTCGGCGTAGGCTGTCAAGCCGACTGTGCCAGTGCCCTCTGGCTGAATACGGTTCCCCCAGCGCTTTCCGGCAGGCTTCGATTCTGCCTTCTAGGCCTCCATTGTCGCTTATCGGTGGCACGGCGGGTTGCCTGTAGTACCCAGAGCGCGAATTCCGCGATACGAAACGCTCGACCCGTGGCCCCTCGAATGGGTCGAGAACCCCGCCTACCCCATCAGCTACCGCGTCGAAGACAAGATGCGCCTCTCGAAAGACAAGACCGCGCTCGCCGTAAACTCCTCGCTCACCCTGGCGGGTATCCCTTCGGAAGTCTTCGAGTACCGCCTCGGCAACCGCTCCGCGCTCGAATGGGTCGTCGATCAGTACCGCGTCACCGAAGACGAGCGCAGCGGCATCCGTTCCGACCCCAACCGCGAGGACGATCCGCAGTACATCGTCCGCCTTGTCGGCCAGGTGGTCCGGGTGAGCATGGAGACGGTGCGGATCGTCCGCGCCCTGCCGGCGGCTTTCGATGCATAGCCGGTCACGCCACTTTTAAAATTACCATCTCCCATCCTTTCAATCACTTCCGCTCCCCGCCTCCCCGCTTCGCTTGCGCTCGTCGGTTACTCTGGAAGCGCCATGGCAACTCCCGCGCAAATCCACGCCAATCGCCTCAACGCGATGAAATCCTCCGGCCCCCGCACAGACGCGGGGAAGGCCGTTTCCCGCTTCAACGCCCTGAAACACGGCATTGATGCGCACGCTCTCGTCATCCCCGGCGAAGATCCCGCCCAACTCGAAGCCCTCGCGCTCGAGTACCAACGCCGGTTCCAACCCGCCGACCCCATGGAAGCCTATCTGATCGACACCCTGGTCGGCGCCGATTGGGGCCGCCGCCGCTACGCCCGCATCGAGGCCCAGCTCATTCGCGTCCTGGTCGCGCAAGTAGCGCCGGGCCCAGGGGGCGCCCCCTTGCCGGCGGTGGGTGGAATCCCGAAGGCCCAGCCACCCTCCGACACCCCTCTCGGCGACGTGTTCCACAACGACGCCGTCAAAGGCAACGCGCTCCAGAAGATCTTCCGCCGCCAGGCCGCCGCCGAACGCAGCTACTTCCGTGCCCTTGCCGAGCTGCGCCGCGCGCAGCGGGAGCGCATGGAGGAAGAAATGGACGGCGATGCGCCCCCAGCCGATCCTGTCGGCGCTGCGGCCGTCGCCGGCAACCCCTCTGGAGACCCTATAGAATCAACGCCATTTGGGTTCGTTCCGCCAAATTCGATGTGCCGGATGGGCATGACTTCAGGGAAGCCCGCCCAATCCCATTGGTGCCCCGTCGAGATGGGAGTAGCCGGTCTGGGAAGCGGAGTTCGGGCATAAATATCCCCCCGCGGAACGCCAACCGCCTTCTTTTCGCCAACCGCTGCCGATTCTACGGGATACTTATGTCCGGAGCGTCCGCCGGGTCGCCCGGACCGCCTAGCCCCACTTCTTTCCCAGCGTCTCCAGGCCCGCGTGCGCCAGATCTTCGGCCGTCATGGCAATCCGTAACTCCACCTCGGCGTTGAATGTGAGAAACCACGGCTCGGCCAGCGCCGGAACCTCGGAAGGGTCCTTGACGTTCACGACGAGGATGCCGCCACGCCGTCCGTGCTCCTCGTTGAAATAGGCGGCTTCGGGCTTGATGGCCTCCAGAATTCGCTGCATCTTTTGTCCCGCCGTTCCATCTTTGACGGCGGTGTTGAACGGTTCAATGGGGAACCGAACGTTCATCAGCATGCGCATGAGAAACCTCCGAGAGTGAAATGCGCCGCCCAACCGCGAGCGGCGCTTGGCTAAAAAGTCTATCACAAGTCGGAAGTTTTCTATTTCGCCGCCGGCGCTGTGGCGCAAGCGCTCGTGCCGCGCCGGGACTCGTCTCGGCGCTTGGCGAGGCATTGTGCCCATCCGATGTATTCCGCGTCGGCCTCGCTATGACTCCACATCCGCCGCGCGCCGCCTGACGCCCGCATCAAGGCCGGAAACCCCCTCGTGGCATTCGGTCCCTCCGCCATGCGATAGTGAATGTGAGGTTACTACGCGTTGGTCCCTGGGAGTGGTCTTTTGAAAAGGTATTTTCTTCTTTGCTCCATTTTAGCTTTTGCTTTTCTCGGTCGCGCTTCGCAACTGGCTCTGATTGTCCTGAGCACGGCGAATTGGACCTCCGGGCGGCTGCCTTCGGATTGGCAGGTTAAAGTGACCCACGGCGCGCCGGAGGTTTCCGTCTGCCGCGACGAACCGGATGGCTGCCTGCATCTGAAGAGCGTAAAGTCCTCTTTTGCGCTGGAACGCGGCGTGGACGTGGATCCGGCGCAGTTGCCGTATCTGAGCTGGCGTTGGAAGGTGGCGCGGCTGCCCGCCCGCGGCGATTTTAGACGCGCCGCAACGGACGACCAGGCCGCCCAGGTGCTGGTGGCGTTCGCCGACCGCAGCGTAGTTTCCTACATCTGGGATAGCACTGCTCCCAAGGGCGCCGCTCAGAGCGCCGGGTTCATCCCTCTGGTGCGCGTCTTCGCCATCGTCTGCCAATCGGGCGGCGCCGCCCTGAACCAGTGGATCGCGGAGACGCACGACGTGGCTTTGGATTACCAGCGCGCCTACGGCAGGCCTGCGCCCCGCGTCAAGGGGTTGCGCATCCAGATCAACTCCCAGCACACGGGGACTACAGCGGAAAGCTACTTCGGCGAAGTCGCCTTCCGCGGCTCGCCGCAATAATGCTGCTCATCACGGGTGGGACCGGCTTTATCGGCGGACATCTGCTGGAGAGGCTGGCCGCATCCGGAGAGCCGGCGCGCTGCCTGGTGCGCCGGAGAGCGCTGGCGCGTCCTCTGCCGCCTCCCATGCAGGCCGTCTTCGGCGACCTGGCGGCCGGGCAAGGAATCGAAGCGGCCCTCGAAGGCGTCGATACGGTGATTCACCTCGCGGGCGTCACCAAGGCCCTGCGCCCTTCCGATTATCGCGCCGGCAACGCGCGCGCCACCCAGACGCTGGTCCGCGCGCTGGCGGGCCGGCCGGTCCGCCTGGTCCACGTGAGTTCGCTCGCGGCGGCCGGTCCGGGCGAGCTGATCGCCGAGGATGCCGAACCCCGCCCCGTGAGCGCGTACGGGAAGTCGAAGCTGGAGGCCGAGCGGGCCGTGCGCGCGCTCCTGCCCGGTGCCGTCATTGTGCGGCCTCCCGTGGTGTACGGACCCCGGGACACGGACGTCTTCCGGATTCTGAAACCCGTGGCGAGTGGCTGGTCCGTCGAGATCGCCGGCGGCGGACGGCGGTTCAGCGCCATCTTCGTGAAGGATCTGGTGGAGGGCCTGCTCCTGGCGGCCCGCAGCCCCCGGGCCGCCGGGCGCACGTATTTCATGGCGCATTCCCAGCCGGCCTCCTGGAGGGAACTGGGCGTCGTCGCGGCCCGCGTAATGGGCCGCACGCCGCCGCGCGTGATTTCCGTGCCGTACGCCGCGGCGTGGGCCTTCGCTGCCTGCGCCGAGGGCTGGGGGCTGGTCACGGGGCGCGCCGGCATCGTGTCCCGCGATAAGGTGGTGGAGGCGCGCTGGCCTTGCTGGACCTGTGACGCCGCCCGTGCATCCGCCGAGCTGGGCTTTGAGGCGCGCGTCACCCTCGAGAACGGTCTCGCGGAAACACTCGCCTGGTATAAGGAGGCCGGTTGGCTGAAGTACTGAAGGGTCCGCCTCTGGACAGGCGCTTTTGGCCCGTCGACAAGCTGATCCTCGCCTACGGCTCTTTCACCACCCTGGTGATCCTCGGCTGGTGGCCCCGCATTCCCGCCGCGCCCGCGCTTCTCGCTCTGCACGCCGCCGCCGCCGCGTTACTGATCTTCGAGGTCAAGCGGCCCAATTTGGCCTCCCGGATCTTCCGCTACTGGTATCCGCTCCTTTACGTGGCGGCCTGTTACAAGGAGATGGCCCTACTGATTCCCGCGGTGCGCGGCTGGGACGCGGATCGGGCGCTGGCCAATCTCGATTTTCGCGTCTGGAACGCGAACCCTACCGTCTGGCTCGAGCGCATCCAGACCCCCGCGCTGACGGAGTTTCTGCAAGTCGTCTACACGCTGTTCGTGCCGGTGGTATTGTTTGTGGCTGCCCTGCTGTGGGCAAAGCGAAAAGACGGCGAGTTCCAATATTATGCTTTTTTAATCGCGCTCGGCTTCCTCGCTTCCTATGTTGGTTACCTGCTGGTCCCGGCGCGGGGACCCCGGTTCCTCCTAAATCATTTGCAGCGCATACCGTTACGTGGCCTCTGGCTGTTCGCCGGCATGCAGCGCGATCTGGACCTTCTGGAATCCGCCCACTACGACTGCTTCCCTAGCGGGCACACGGAACTCACCATCCTGGCGTGGTGGGGCAGCCGGATGGCGTCAAATCGGTTGTTCCGGGTCTATTTGTTCTACACTCCGGTCCTCATTTTTGCTACAGTTTATCTTCGATACCATTACTCGGTCGACGTGCTGGCCGGGGTCGTGCTGGCGGTGGTTCTGATCGTCGCGGCCCCGCTGATCTACAGAAAGCTATCGTAAAGGGGCTTGGCGATTGGGCGGCATCGAGATTGTCCGCGCGGATAGTAAGAGGCGGTTGAAGGAGTTCGTGGAACTTCCTTATACCCTGTACCGCGGTGACCCGTTTTGGGCGCCTCCGTTGCGGATCGCAGTCAAGGAATTGTTAGATCGCGGCAAGCACCCGTTCTATGTCAACGCCGAGGCCGAATTTTTCCTGGCCATGCGCGGCGGCCGGGTGGTGGGCCGGGTGGCTGCCATCATGGACCGCAACCACAACCGGTTTCACGGAGAGCACGCCGGTTTTTTCGGTTTTTTCGAGAGCGTGAACGACGAGGCGGTAGCCGGCGCGCTTCTCTCCGAAGCCCGGCAGTGGGTTTTCGGCCGCGGCGCGCAATTCCTGCGGGGGCCTGTGAATCCGTCGACCAATTACGAGTGCGGCATGTTGATCGAGGGCTTCGATTCCAGTCCCATGATCATGATGTCTTATAATCCTGATTATTACCCGGCCTTGATGGACCGGATCGGTTTGCGGAAGGCCAAGGACTTGTACGCCTATCTGAGCGGCACGGCGGTGGTCGAGACGGAGAAAATCGAGCGCGTGGCCGGCCGTTCGCTCGCCGCCGGAGGCATTCGCATCCGTCCCATCGACATGCGGAATTTTCAGGCCGAAGTCGAACGGGTCTGGGAAGTCTACAACTCGGCCTGGGAGCGCAACTGGGGCTTCGTCCCCATGACTCGTGAGGAGTTCCTTCTCATGGGCAAGGAGATGAAGCAGATCCTCAAACCCGATTTGGTGCTGATCGGCGAGAAAGAGGGCCGCGTCGTGGGGTTTGCGCTGGCGCTGCCGGACATCAACCAGGCGCTCAAGCCGGCGGGCGGCAGACTGTTTCCGACGGGCCTGCTCAAAATCTTATATCATCAACGAAGGGTCAAAAGTCTCCGCGTTCTTGCGCTGGGCGTGGTCGGGGAGTACCGCGCCACCGGCGTTGCGGCTGGCTTTTACGCCGAGCTCGTTCGCGCCGCCAGGCGGCTGGGCTATGGCGCCTGTGAAATGTCCTGGATATTGGAAGACAATGTAATGATGAACCGCTCCCTGGCGGCCATGGGAGCGAAGCGCTACAAGACGTATCGAATCTACGATTGGAACTGAAGACCATGCGCTTATCGAGTAGCGATGTCGCCGGCAAGCGGAAGGCCAGTGGCTCCACCGACCTTTTCGACAAATGCCGGAATTTCACTCGTCCAAGTGAGTTGCAGTCCGCCGGGCTTTATTTATGGTTCGAGGTTTTCAGCGATCGCGAGGGCTGCGGTCCGGGTGAAGTGCGCATCGGCAAGCGCAAGGTGATGATGTTCGGATCGAACGATTATCTCGATCTGATCACGCACCCCAAGGTGAAGGAAGCCGCCGTTCTGGCCATCCGGAAGTATGGCAGCGGGTGCAGCGGGTCGCGCCTGCTCAACGGGACGCTCGACCTGCACGTCAAGCTGGAGCGCGATCTCGCCGCTTTCGTCCACAAGGAAGCCGCCCTTACTTTCGGCACGGGTTTTCAGGCCAACTACGCTACCCTCTCGGCTCTTACCGAGAAGGGCGACGTGATGATTTGCGACCACAATCTGCACGCCAGCCTGGTGGAAGGCGCGCTGCGGTCGCCCGCCCGGACCGCGCGGTTCCGCCACAACGATCTCGATCATCTCGAGCGCTGCTTGGAATTCTGCCCGCCCGATGAGCGCATTCTCATCGTCTCCGAAGGCGTGTTCAGCATGGAAGGCGACATCGCCGACCTGCGCGGCATCACGCGGCTCGCCAAGCCGTACGGCGCGCGCGTGTACGTGGATGAGGCGCACGGCATCGGCGTGCTGGGTCCGACCGGCGCGGGCGCGGCCGAGCACCTCGGCGTGCTGGACGACGTGGACATCGTGATGGGCACGTTCAGCAAGTCGCTCGCCTCGGTGGGCGGCTTCGTGGCCTCCGAGCGCGCCGTCATCGACTACCTGAAGCACACCGCGCGGCCGTTCGTGTTCTCCGCGAGCCTCCCTCCGGGATCGGTGGCCGCGGTGGCCGCGGCCCTCGACATCCTGAAAGCCGAGCCGGAGCGCCGCCTGCATCTTCTGCGCATCGCGCGTCTACTGCGCGAGGAGTTGCACGCGCGCGGCTTCAACGTGTTGCCCGGCGAGACCCCCATCGTCCCCGTGGTCATCCAGGAGGAGCCGGACCTCTGCCGCCTCTGCAAGGCGCTGCTCGAGCAAGGCATCTACACCAACCCGGTGCTCCGCCCCGCCGCCGCGCAGAATCTGCTGCGCATCTCCTGCACCGCCGCGCACACCGAGAAGCACGTGGAGCGGCTGGTCGCCACGCTGGTGCGGGTAGCGGATTCTCTCGGCATCGAGCGGTAGCGGCGGGGCCGGCCGTCGTTTTTCGTGGTCTGCCTCTCTTCGCCGGTTATGGCTCGCATTCTGATCGTCGGTTACGGCAACCCGCTGCGCGGCGACGATGGCGCGGGCTGGCGCGCCGCCCAACGTCTGCGCGATCTGGTGCGCGATCCCGAAGTGGAAGTTCTTTGCCTTCACCAGCTCACTCCGGAGCTCATGGAGCCGCTCAGCCGCGCCGCGTTCGCCGTCTTCATCGACGCCCGTGCGGGCGGCGAGCCGGGCGCCATACGGGAGCGGCGCATCGAGCCGCTCGCCGGCGGCCCAGCGTCTTTTACTCATCACTCCACGCCCGAAGCCTTGCTGGCCGGTGCCCGCGAGCTGTACGGAAGCGCCGCCGAGGCGGTGATGATCACCGTAGCTGGCGAAGACTTCGCGCTGAGCGCCGAACTATCGCCACCAGTCGAGCGCCGCCTCGACGACGTAGTCGCCGCCGCTCTCCGCCTTGCCGCCGCGCATCCCTCGGCTCTCCGGCCGTAGCGTCGCGCTACTTCAGCCAGCGGTCGAAGAATTCCAGCATGGCGGCGTTCTCCTGGCGCACGAGCGCGCCGCTGACGCCGTGCGCTTTCTGCGGGTACAACACGAGATCGAAGGTCTTGCCGGCTTGCTCCAGCGCGCCGATGAGCTGAAGGGAGTTCTGAAACAGCACGTTATCGTCCTCGAGGTTGTGCATGATCATGAGCCGGCCCTTCAGGTTCGCGGCTTTGGAGGGAAGCGCCGTGTCCCGGTAACCCTCCGGATTGTCTTTCGGCAGGCCCATGTAACGCTCGGTGTAAATGGTGTCGTAGTTCAGCCAATCGGTGACCGGCGCGCCGGCCACGCCGCAGCGGAACACGTCCGGGGCGTTGAGCAGGGCGTTGGCGGTCATGAAGCCGCCATAGCTCCAGCCACGGATGCCAACTCGCTCGGGGTCCACGAAGCCGAGCGAGATGAGGCGCTGCACGCCCGCCACCTGATCCGCCAGCTCGGTGGGGCCCAGGTTGTGGTAGAGGGGCGTTTCAAAAGCGTGTCCGCGCCCCTGACCGCCACGATTCTCCGACTGCCAGACCACGTAGCCGTGTTGCGCGTAGACCTGGTCGAGGTTCACGCCCTGCCAGGAATTGTGGATGGGCAGATCCACCCCCGGCCCGCCGTATACGGTGACCACCAGCGGGTACTTTTTGCCCTCTTGAAACCCCGCGGGCTTGATCAGGCGGCCGTAGAGCGTCGTCGAGCCGTCGGCGGCCTGGAACGAGACAATCTCCACCGGCAGAATCTCGTACGGGTCGATTGAAGAGCGGTCGGCCTCGCGGTACACGGCCAACTCCCTTCCGTCGCCGGTGTGCAGCGTGACGCGCGGAGGCGATTGCAAGCTGGAATACGTATCCAGGTAGTAGGCCCCCGTCGGTCCCATGGCGATGCTGTGGGTCCCGGCCTCCTTCGTGAGGCGGCGCTTGTCGGAGCCGTCCAGCCTGATGCTGTAAAGCTGGCTCTCCATGTGCGAGGCCTCGCTCGAAGTATAGAAAACGCGTCCGCCGGCGTCGTCCACGCCGTCAATGGCCGTGACCTCCCAGGCGCCCTGGGTCAACTGTTTCACGTCCTTCCCGTCGTTGGAATACAAGTAGATGTGGCGGAAGCCATCGCGCTCGCTGGTCCACAAAAAGCGCTTGCCGTCTTTCAGAAAACGCACGTCGCCCAAGAGATTGATCCAGTACCGGTCGGTCTCCCGAAACACGACTGTGGAAGCGCCGCTCGCCGCGTTCACAGCCATCATTTCCAACTGGTTCTGCGGGCGGTTCAGGCGCAGCAGGTAAACCGCGCGCGAATTCGGCATCCATCCCGCCCGCGCAATGAGGTACGAATCGCGGGTATCGCCGGTCTCCAGCCACCTGGTCGGGCCGCCGGCGGCGGGGACCACGCCCAGGCGCACGTCGGCGTTGTTCTCGCCGGCCTGCGGGTAGCGCTGGGGCTCGAAGACGGCGCGCGTGCGCAGCAGGTCCTCGTGCGGGAAGACCGGCTCGCGGCTGCAGTCGAACTGGAGGTAGGCGATGGATTTCGAATCCGGAGACCACCAGTACGCCGTGCCCAGGTCGAGTTCCTCCGGGTATACCCAGTCCAGGGCGCCGTTGCGAAGCGTCTCCGAGCCGTTCTGGGTGAGGCGGGTTTCCTTGCCGGATGCCACATCCACGGCGTAGAGGTCCCAGCCGCGCCGGAACGCCACGGTCTTGCCATCGGGCGAGAGCTTGGGATCGGCTTCCGCCACCGGAGTTTTGGTGAGCTGATCCCACTTTGCGCTATCGACGTGGATCGCGAACAGATCCCCGCCGGAGGGGTAGAGCAGTTCCTTGCCGGAATCGGAGAACTGGAGCCCGCCCGTTTCCACGCGGCGGTTCTTCCAATCGAACGGGCCTTCGTCGGGGGGCACGCGGACCGCCGCGGCGGCCATCGCCGCCGTGGAAATCAACTCCCGTGTTTCCTGCGTGGCCGGATCGTACCAGAGCAACCTGGACCCCTGGCGCAAAAGGAAGGTCTTGCCGTCGGGTGCCCAGGCGGCCGGGAGGCCCGCCCCTCCCCGGCCGCCGCCGCGTCCGCTCGAGGCGAGTGTCTCCAGGGTGACCGGCCTCTTCTGCGCCTGGGCACAGACCGGCGCAAGCGCCAGCAGGAGCAGGCTGGTGAACTTCCGCATGGAGTAGTGATTGTAATTCATGGCGCGACGGCAGGGCCGCAACGCCCGGCGGCCGTGGCGGCGAACTATCGTGGGAGGGGCAAGGAGCCGTCCGCCCGATCCGTCATGGCAGCCAACCAGCGCTCCATCAAGCCGGTGATCGCAGCGCCATTTGGGTGTGGAACTTGGGGAGATAGGTGGCTTGACGCCGCGAGCGAAGCCAGTGGGGAAAGCTATTGCTTGTAGATTTCGCGCCAGCCCCCGTGGGAGACTGCCGCTCCGATGAGGGCGCCGACAAGCGCGCCTCCGCCGATCCCTCCGGCGATCAGGGCCGCGCCGTGCCCCGAACAGATGCCCTTCGAACATTCCGATGCGGCCGCCCCGCCCAGGACCGCGCCGGCTCCGGCTCCGACCGCCAGGCCGATCCACATGCTTCTCATCCGGCGCGCTTTCGTCTTGACCGAAACCTGCGTGATTTGTTCCCGGTCGATGGACTGCAAACCGTTGCCCGGGTTAATCGTGAGGGAAGTGTCGGAAACGCTCTCCAGTCTGCCGCTGACCGTTTTGGACTTTGCCACGGAGACGCGGACATCGGCGCCTGAGGAGAGAGCCTTGACGCTGGTCCAGCCGCCAGCCGGTTGGGCCGCCGCGACGGCGGCGGTTACCAGGAGCGCTATGAGCGCACGGTCGATATTTCGCATACGGTCGAATCCTTCGAACCGGGATGAGAACCAGCATACACTAGAACAGAATTCTAAGATCTGAATATTATATAATTGCGCCGCCTACCAAGCCGCTTCGTGCGTGTACTCGAATCGCTGGATAGATGCGTCCCGGTTCATAGGCGTCTTCGGTTCGCGCAGCGCCTCTCGCAAGGTCCCGAGGGCCTGCCGGGCGACGTGCAGTCTTTCGGTCAGTCGGTCCACGGGAGGCCCTCGGCTATCACTCTGGCGCGGAAAGCGTCGGAGGCAGTGGTCAGATCGACCAGGTCCACTGGATAGAGGCTCAGGCTCATCTCCAAAGCCTCCTGGATCTCAGCCAGCGAACCGGGGGCAGGGGCTCCAGAGGAAGCACCGCGACATCGATGTCCGAAACGCGCGAGGCGTCGCCGCGGGCCCACGACCCGAACAGATACACGCGCGCACGCCTCCCTGAAAGACCGCGAAGTACGAGTCTCCGGACTTCATTCAGGTCGGGCGAATCGGGGGACATTTCAGTACTCATTGTATGGCAGACGCCACGCTGCCGCGGGTAGTGTCTGCGCGCCGCGAAAGAAAATCCTTGACAGCGCTGTGAACCGAGGATAATCTATGCATAGATAATCTACTATATTGGACAACGAAGGAACAGGCGCCATGGAACGATTCGGAGAGATCTGGCGCAGGCTGCTATACCCGTTCCGCCGGAGACAACTGAACCGCGACCTTGAAGAGGAGATGCGGTTCCATTTGGAGATGAAGGAGAGCCAGAACCGGGAAGCGGGAATGTGCGTTGAAGATGCGCGTTTCGCCGCGCGGCGGCAATTCGGAAATCCGGCGCACTTGAGAGAGGTTAGCGGCGACATGTGGGGCTGGGGCTGGCTGGAGCGGGCCGGCCAGGATCTGCGGTATGCTCTGCGAGCGCTGTGGAAGAGTCCGGGCTTCACCATCGCGGCAATCGCCACCTTGGCCGTGGCCATCGCCGCGGACTGCGTGGTTTTCAGCGTAGCGGATGCGGTTTTGTTCCGACCCCTTCCGTACAAGGAGCCGGACCGGTTGTACAACGTGTTTTGCGGATGGCGGGGCCACCCGGCTACGTTCGGTCCCTCGCTCGCCGACTTCCTCGATTGGCGGAGGCGGAACAGCGTGTTCGAGGATATGGCCCTGACCGGCGGGTCGCTCGTGCCGGTTGGGATCGGCGAATATCCGGAATTGATCGACGCCACTGCGACCACGACCAACCTATTTGACCTGCTTGGCGTAGAACCCGTGCTGGGCCGGACGTTTCTGCCCGAGGAAGGTTACTCCGGGCGCGCCGAACAGGTGGCCATCCTCGGTTACGACTTTTGGCGGAAACGATTCAACGGCGATCCGAACATCCTCGGAAAGCAACTGGACTTCCGGCCCGGCCCGAAGCCGACCGTGATCGGCGTCCTTCCAGCGAATTTCAAGTTCACATATCCAAAAGCCGTCTCGATCTGGCTGCCGCTAGCGGTCGATCAGGCAAGCGGCCGCAACAACTCGGGTTATGCGGCCATAGGGCGGCTCAAACCGGGGGTGACGCCGTCGCAGGCGCGCGACGGAATGCGCGCGGTTCTTGCCGGCCTGGCGCGCGAGTATCCGCAAACCAACCGGGACCGCTTGGAAGTCCAGCTTATCTCCGTACGCGGGTGGACCACGCGGCAGGTGCGTTCCATCATCATCACCTTGCTCGGCGCGGTGACCTTCGTTTTATTGATCGGGTGCACCAACGTGGCCAACCTGATGCTGGCGCGGCTGACGGACCGCGACCGCGAGACCATCGTGCGGGCGGCGCTGGGAGCGACGCGCTGGCGGCTCGTTCGAGGATTCCTCGTTGAAAGTCTGGTAGTGGCGCTGGCGGCCGGCGCATTCGGATTGCTCCTTTCAGATTGGGGTTTGAACCTCTTGCGTAGCCTTCTGCCACCTGAGCTTCCGCGCGGCGACGAGGTCCGCCTGGACTCAAGCGTGGCTTGGTTCGCCCTGACGATGTCGCTGGGCACAACCATAGCGTTCGGTCTGCTCCCGGCGCTGAGGTGTTCCCAGGTTCACCTGCTCGAAGGCCTGACCGGCTCGTCCGCCAGCATGGGGGCCCGGCGCGGCCGCGGCGTCCGGATCTCGCTCGTGGTAGCGGAGACGGCGCTGGCGCTGGTCCTTACGGGCGGCGCCGGACTAATGATGAACAGCTTCATCCGGCTCATGCACGTGGACTTGGGCTTCAATCCAAAGAACCTGCTCAGCGTGAGCGGCTGGTTGGGCCGACGAGTAGCGCACGATGAGGAGCACCGGGCTTGGGACCGCATGGTGGAGGCGATTCGGGCCATTCCTGGCGTGCGGCAAGCCGCTATCGCATTCCCCGCTCCGCTGGTGGGAGGGGAGATGACGATAGGGGTCAGACTCGCGCCGAAATCGCCGCCCACGCAGGTGCGAGGCAAGGTGGTGACCGGCGAGTACTTCGCGACGATGCAGATTCCTCTGCTGGCGGGCAGGGTGTTCACCTCCCAGGACACGGAGAAATCCGCGCCGGTAGCCATCGTCAGCCAATCGCTAGCGCGCCTTCTGTTCCCGGATGGAGGAGCGTTGGACCGGAACGTTTTCCCAATGGACCAGCGGATCGTAGGGGTGGTGGCCGACGCTCGGAACAAGCTGCTCTTCCCGCCGGAGCCGGAGATTTATATGCCTGTGTCCCAAACGGATATGCTTCATCAGATCATCGTGCGTTATGACGAAGTCGGCAAGGCGGGACTGAACGGCAGAATACGCCTGCGGCTCAATGAAATCGCGCCGGATGCGCAGATGAGCATCCGTTCCTTCGAAGAGGCCATCGCGCAACAAGGCGCGCAGACACGATTCCTGACGGCCCTCATCGTCGGCGCCGGGCTGCTTGGCCTGCTGCTCAGCGCAAGCGGTGTCTTCGGCGTCACAGCCTATAGCGTGAACCGCCGCACGCGCGAGCTCGGGCTGCGCATGGCGCTCGGCGCGGCGCCGCGAGACGTGCTTCGAATGATCGTGCGCGAAGCCATCCTCATGGCCTCCGCCGGCGCCGTGATCGGTACAGCAGCGATTTTTGCGCTTCGAAGCGTGATCCGGAATTTGTTGTTCGAAGTTCCGCCGGGCGATCCAATTACGCTGATTGCCGCCGTCGCCGTTCTCGGCGCGGCCAGTACTGCCGCCGGCTACATCCCCGCGCACCGCGTTCTGAATATCGATCCGGCGGTGGCGTTACGGTACGAGTGAAGCCATTGCGATGGCTTAGGAAGGACCGAAGCTCGAGTCTGGCGACGCTAATCCGAAGGCCACGCGGATGGCCTCGTCGGCTTGCGCCGTCATCTGGCATCGGCCGCGCTCAGCTTCTTGATGAATGGAAGAAATGAGAGAAACGGCTCCAATCCGCAATATACGCCCTCCGTGTTGGACCCCGCCGCGAAAAAATCATTGACAACGCTGTAAACCAAGGATAATCTATGCATAGATAATCTACTATGTTGGGCAACGAGAAACCCCGCTCCGAGATTCCGCCGGGCACTCTCGAGATGCTGATCCTCAAGATCCTGAAACGATTCGGACCCATGCACGGTTACGGAATCGCGAAATGCATTCAACAAACCTCCGAGGACGTGCTTCGGGTCGAAGAGGGCTCGTTGTACCCGGCGTTGCAGCGGATCTTGATCAAGGGCTGGGTGACGGCCGAGTGGACGCAGGCCGGTCCCAAGCGGCGAAGCCGCATTTATCATCTGACGCAGGAGGGGCGTAAGCAGCTTACCGCCGAGATTTCCGCGTACCGGCGGGTGAGCCAGGCGATCGGGCGGGTGATCGAGCCCGCATAGGAGTTCCCATGAAGCGGTGGGACGAGATGCGCCGCCGCCTTGCGGCCCTCTGGCATCGCGATCTGTTGGATCGCGACCTCGCGGAGGAGATGCAGTCGCACCTGGAGATGCAGGCCGAGGAGAACCGTGCGAACGGCATGCCTGCCGAGGAGGCGTGCTACGCAGCCAGGCGAAAGTTCGGCAACGCCACGGCGCTCAAAGAGACCAGCCGCGAGGTCTGGGGCTGGCGCGTTTTGGACGAACTCGCCCGCGACCTCAGGCTCGCCCTGCGGACGTTGCGGGCTCACCCAGGATTCACAGCTGTGGTTGTGCTTTCGCTCGGCCTCGGGATCGGCGCGACTACTTCAATCTTCACCGTGATTAATGCGGTACTGCTGCGCACGCTGCCGGTGCACGACCCGCATGACTTGGTCGTAGCGTACTGGAAGGCGGATGCGGGCCTCAACGTCTCGACGCAAAACGGCATCGACAGGAAGAATCCGGCAACTGGTCAGTGGATCAACAGTACATTCCCGCTTGTAGCCCTGCGGGAATTTAGGGCGTCGGCTTCGGACGCGCTGGATGTATTCGGGTTTTATATTCCTGGGAAGGTCGGGATCAGCGATGGCGCGACCACGCATGCGGCACACTGTACGCTGGTCACCGGTAACTTCTTCGAAGGACTGGGGGTGCGAATGGCCTTGGGGCGTCCGCTGACGGAAGGGGACGATCAATCCAGCGCCCCAGTGGCCGTGGTGACGTACGACTTCTGGCAGCGTTCGCTCCAGGGAGATACCTCGATTCTGGGGAAGATCGTACGCGTGAACGGCGTTCCCGCAACTGTCGTTGGTGTTTCCGCGCCCGGCTTTCACGGCATCGCCTCAGCCGGGTGGGGCGGTCCCACCGAGGTGTTGCTGCCATTGGGTGCCCTAGACGAGGTACTGCCGCGCGAATTCGGCAAACCCAAAACGGCCCCAAATCTTTGGTGGGTTCAGCTCATGGCCAGGAAGCAGGCCGGAGTTACAACAGAGGCGGCGGCAGCGAGGCTGACTGCGCTATTTCGAGGCATGCTCTCAGAATCCGGTGTCCCTGCGCTCCAACAGGCCCGGAATCCGCGAATGATTCTATTACCGGGCGACAACGGGCTGGGCACTCTGCGGGATAGCGTCGAGCGCCCACTGATGATTCTGTTCGGAGTCGTCGCGTTGGTGCTGCTGCTGGCCTGCATGAACGTCGCGAACCTGCAACTCGCGCGTTCCGCGGCGCGACAGAGAGAGATGGCCGTCCGGCTTTCGCTTGGAGCCAGCCGATCACGCATCGTGCGCCAGTTGCTGACGGAGAGCCTGCTGCTGTCCACTCTGGGAGCGTTGGTTGGATTGTGCCTCGCAGTTGCGGGTTCGCGATTCATCGCAGCCCACTTGACTGCGACTTATGAGAGGGTTTCTCTGAACTTGGAGCCGGACCTCCGAGTACTGGGCTTCGCCATGCTGGTGTCAGTTGCGAGCGCCGTGCTGTTCGGTCTCGTGCCCGCACTCAAGGCCAGCCGCACGGATATAGCGCCGAACCTGAAGGAGGGAGCCCAAACTTCGCGGTCGCACCGTTCGGCTTGGGCAGGCGGCCTTCTGACAGGCAGGGCGATGATCGCTGTGCAAGTGGCGCTGTCGGTCCTCTTGCTGGCAGGTTCCGGCCTGCTGTTGAGAACGCTGAACAATCTGGCGCGGGTGGATGTCGGATTCTCCCGCGACAACGTTCTAACATTCCGTCTCGATGCCGGCGAGCTGGGCTACGGCGCGGAACAGGTGGGGGCACTTTATGATCGCGTCCTCGAATCGGTCCGCTCGACGCCGGGCGTGGTCTCAGCAACGGCCCTTTCGCACCCGCTGATCGGCGGGTGGCACACCGGCACCGATCTGTCTTCGCCGGCACTGGAGAACGGCCGCCCCATTAATGTCTGGATGAACACCGTTAGCCCGGAATTCTTCCAGACGATGGGTATGTCGATTGTGGAAGGCCGTCCGCTGGACGCCCAGGACACCGACTCTTCGGCCAAAGTGATAGTGATGAACCAGTCCGCTGCGCACCGTTTCTTCGGCGAAAGGCCCGCCGTCGGACAGGTTCTGCTGAGACACGAGGGCAAGCGCTCTTTCCAGGTGGAAGTTGTAGGGGTAGTGCGGGATGCGAAATATGACAGTTTGCGAAAAGCGCCCGTGCCGACGGTGTTCGTTCCCTGGGCGCAAGCGCACAACCCGTTTACTGGAAGGGCCTTCGCGGTCCGCACCGCGGGCGACCCGGCGGCAATGGCCGGAGCGGTGCGGCAAGCGATTTTCCGCACCAACCGCGACTTGGTGATGACGGACGTGAAGACCCAAAAGCGTTTGATCGAAGAGAGCTTATACCAGGAGCGGCTGTATGCGCTGCTGCTGACGCTCTTCGGCGTTTTCGCGTTGGTGCTGGCTGCGATCGGACTCAACGGCGTAACGGCCTACTCGACGGCGCGGCGGACGCCCGAACTCGGACTGCGCATGGCTCTTGGCGCCAGGAGAAATCAGATCCTTGCCCTGTTACTTCGACAAGTGCTGACGGCGGTGGCGCTGGGGATGGCAGCAGGCGTCGTTGCGACCTGGGGCGCGAGCCGATGGATCGCATCGCTGCTATTCGGCGTCAAACCAGTAGACCCGGTGAGCATTGCCCTCGTGTTGTTGTTGCTGGCGGCCGTGGCCTCTGTCGCGGCGTTCATCCCTGCCTGGCGGGCGACTCGTTTTGATCCTATGGCCGCTCTCCGCGCCGAATGATGTAGAGCTCAGCGCATCTGAGCGGTTGGGAGCATAATTGCCGTTGGCGGAAGGCAAGAAGGAAATCCTGATGGACAACGGTTCACAGTCACTGATCAAATTAGAAAACGTGAGCAAGGTATTTGTCACGGACGAAGTGGAGACGCACGCGCTGGCGGGCGTCGGTTTCGAGGTGCGGAAGGGGGAGTACCTGTCGATAGCGGGGCCGTCGGGCTGCGGCAAATCGACCCTGCTGGCCATATTGGGTCTTTTGGACGCCCCCACCGACGGCGCGTACTATTTGAACGGCAAAGCGGTTACGGGGCTGAAGCTTTCCGAGCGGGCGCGGATTCGCAATCGCGAAATCGGTTTCATTTTCCAGGCATTCAACCTCATCGGCGACCTCACGGTCTACGAGAATGTCGAGTTGCCGCTGACCTACCGGGGCATGCCTTCCTTGGAGCGGAAACGGCGCGTGCTGGAGGCGTTGGAGCGGGTGGGCATGTCGCATCGCATGAAGCACTACCCCTCGCAGCTCTCCGGCGGGCAGCAGCAGCGGGTGGCGGTGGCGCGGGCCCTGAGCGGCGAGCCCCTCATCCTGCTGGCGGACGAGCCGACGGGCAACCTGGATTCCGCCAACGGGGAGGCGGTGATGACCCTGCTGCGCGAATTGCACCAGGCGGGATCGACCATCTGCATGGTGACGCACGATCCCCGATATGCGAACTTCGCGGACCGGACCATCCGTTTGTTCGACGGCCGCATTGTGGAAGAAAACGTCGAGATGGCGACGAACTGATGGCGTGGAGCCTGCGGAGCGGCCAGCGGGCTCGCCCGGGCGTCCTGTCCGCCAATTCTCATTTCCGGACAGTACAATCCTGGTATGGAACATCGCGGGGCGGGGCGACGTAAAAGCTTGTTGGGCTTGCGCTGGCATCCCGGGTGCACGCGATTATTGGTCTAAAGGTGCGAAATGGATATACCGAGAAAGAATTCAGGCCGCAACCGGCTCATCAAGCGCATCGTGTTCGGGACGGTAGCGCTGGCGGCGGTGGGGGGCGTCAGCGCTTACCTCTACCGGCTGAAACCCGCCGCTCCCTCGGTGGACAAGGGCGCGGTTTGGATGGATACCGTCAAGCGGGGGCAAATGCTGCGCGAGGTGCGCGGCCTGGGGACGCTCGTGCCCGAGGAGATCGTCCATATTCAGCCGCCGTACGACGGCCTCGTGGCGCAGACCCCGGTTCTGGCCGGAATCAACGTCACCGCGGACACCGTGCTCGTGGAGCTGCGCAACAGGGACATGGAACAACAGGAAGTCGACGCCAAATCCAACCTGCAAACCGCGGAGGCGGAGCTGGCGAACCTCAAGGCGCAGAACGAAACGTCCCGGCTGAACCAGCGCGCCGATCAAGCCGCGCTCGAGGCGGATTATAAGAACGCCAAGGCCAAGAGCGAGCACGACGAGATTCTATACAAGCAGGGCCTGCTGCTCGAATTGGACTACAACGTTTCCAAGACCAATTACGATGCGCTGGCGACGCGTTACGCCATGGGACAGGAGCGCGGCAAGGCGCTGGCGGATTCGCTGGCGGCGCAATTGGCGGCCAAGGAGACGTCCGTGCAGCAGATGCGCAACCTGGTGCAACTGCGGCAGGACCAGTTGAGCACGCTCCGCGTGCGCGCGGGCGTTTCCGGCGTGTTGCAGCAGGTGCTGGTGCAGAGCGGACAGCGCGTGGGGCCGGGGACGGATCTGGCCATCGTGGTGCAGCCCAAGAATCTGAAGGCCGAGCTGAAAACGCCGGAGACCCAGGCCAAGGACGTGCAGATCGGCCAGCTCGCTTCCATCGATACGCGCAATGGCGTCATTCAGGGGAAGGTCTCGCGCATCGACCCGTCCGTCCGGGAGGGTTCGGTGGTGGTGGACGTGCGGCTGGAAGGAACGCTTCCGCCCGGCGCGCGGCCCGACCTGAGCGTGGACGGGACCATCCAGATCGAGCGCCTGGACAACGTGGTTTACGTGGGCAAGCCGGCCAATGCCGCGGAGAACGGCGCGACGGAGTTGTTTCGGCTCAACCCAGACGGCAAAGAGGCTACGCGAGTCAAGGTGCGGCTGGGACGGAGTTCGGTGAACGTGATTGAGGTGTTGGAAGGCTTGCAGGTGGGCGACCGGGTCATTCTTTCCGATATGAGCCAGTACGACGGGTATGACCGGGTGCGATTGAATTGACGCGGGAGCGCCAACAAGAGTTCACCGCCGAGACGCGGAGACGCGGAGAATGCGCGGAGAAATCGGAGGGTTGGTCTGGTTGTGGTTTGTGGGCTTGTGCTGGTGGCGGAGTTCGGGCAGCCGAGGGGGCAGAGAACGGTGGTGCTGGCGCCTTGTGGAATGGGCGTGCGGGGGCGGGAGTGACAGGCCACGGAAAACGATGGCCTGTCCCACCGGAAGAGGAGTGAGGATTGTCATGCGAAGAGCGATTCTATTGTGCGCGTGCATCGGGGCGGGGGGGCTGCCTGCTGGCGCGGCGGATCCGGTCTCCGCTTTTCCCCGTCCGGCTTGGTTCCGGCAGCATTTCGCGGCGCCGGCGCGTGTGGAGTTGCAGCCGCTACGGCGCCTTTCCGACTCCGTCGCCGGCGGCAACCTGGAACTCTCGCTACGCGCCTATCTCGAACTCGCGCTCCAGAATAACGCCGATATCGCTCTGGCCAGGCTGCAAGTGGAGATGCCGGCCAACGCTATTACCCGGGCCATGGCCGATTACGACCCAAACTTTTTGGCCAGTTTCGGCAGCATCCGTTCCACGCAGACTTCGATCAGCGCGCTGGACGGCGAGCCCACGGTCAAGACGCTCCAGCAGCCGTTCCGCGGGACCTATTCGCAACTGCTTCCTTCGGGGACGAACTTAAGCGTCGAGTACGAGGCCCAACGGTATTCCACCAACCAGGCGTTCAGCACGTACAATCCGATTCTCAGCTCCAACCTGACGGTGCAATTCGATCAACCGCTGCTGCGCAATCGCGGAGCTTCCCTCACGAAGCTGAATTTGATGGTCGCGCGCTCTACGCTGCGGATCGGCCATTATCAGTTGCGCGATCAGGTGACGAGGCTCATTGCCAACGCCGAGAACATCTATTGGAACGTGGTGGGAGCGCGAGAAAACCTGGCGCTGGCCAACAAATTCCTGGAGCTGCGCGCGGCCGGGCTCGACCGGGCGCAAAAGCAGGTGGACGCCGGGGCGCTCCTGCCGCTGGATATCTTCCAGTCGAAATCCGACTACGCATCGGCCCAAGTGGCGGTGATCCAGGCGAAGCGCGCGCTGGCGGAACAGGAAAACGCGCTGCGGCAGCAGATCGGGGCTGACCTGGACCCCGCCGTGCGGGACCTTCCCATCGTGCTGACGGAGCCGCTTGTCATCCCCATGATTGCGCCGCCCGACAGGGAAGAAGCGGCCCGCAAAGCGCTTCAAGCGCGTCCGGACTACCTGGCCGGCGCGGCTGCGCTGGATGTCGACGACCTGGGCATTCGCAAGGCGGCGGAAACGCTGCGGCCGAGCTTGTCGCTGATGGGAAACTACGAATCCCAGGGCTTAGGCGGAACCTATCTGCCGTTGGGTGCCCCCGGCGGTCTGGGCGACGCGCTCAGCCAAATGTTCAGTTTCGCTTCGCCCTCCTATTCCGTCGGCTTGAGACTCACTTTCCCGATCCGCGACCACGCCGCCGCCGCGAACCTGGCGGACGCGCAGGTCCGCAAGAAGCAGGACGAGCTGACCCTTCGCAAGCTGGAACAGACGCTACGGCTCCAGGTCCTGGACGCCGTGGAGGATCTGGAAGCTGCACGCGCCAGCCTGGAGCAAGCCCAGCTTGCGCGCGACTACGCGGACAAGCGGTTCGCCGCCGAGCAGAAGAAGTACGACCTGGGTATTGAGCAACTGTTCTTCGTGCTGATGGCGCAGACGGACCTCAATGCCGCCGAGGCCGCCGTGTTGCAGCAATCCATCAACTACCGCTACAACCTGATCAATCTCTACGAGATGACCGGCCAGTTGCTCGAGGAGCGCGGGATCACGGTGGAATAGGCTCGTAATCCGCCGGCGCCCCTTCACCGCGAAGACGCGGAGACGCGGAGAAATCGCGGAGAAGACAATGATTGGAATTCACTGGACCCAGAGGGCACCGCGACCCTGAGACGGCGAGAAAACGCAAGGTGAGAACTGCGGCGTATGCGGGCTTGGATGGATTCCGGGGTTCGGGCGCAGAGGTGGCCGAGACACGTGGTCTTCCCGGGCGCTGAGGTTTTGCGAGATCCTGTTTCTCCGCGTTTTCTCGGCGGTGAAGGGCGGCGACGAAGATGAGTGCGGTGCTACCCTAACATTGGGTATGCGCGGGAAGTGGTTTCTGGCTGTCTCCCTGACGGCGATACTGGCGGGGGCGCTTGCCGGGGTCTGGATTGCGTTGCACCGGCGCAGCGCTCCAGCGCCCGCCGCGCGAGAGGCGGGGCCGGTGACGCTGCCCGCCGGCGCGCTGGCGACGCTTGCTGGAATCATCCGGCCGCAGCACGTCGTGGCCGTGGGGTCCTCTTCCACCGGGACGATCGAGTCGTTTCTGGTGGATGTCGGCCAGGAAGTGTTTGAGGGCGACACGCTGGCGCGAGTCGGCTCCCAGGGTCTCGAATCGGCGGTGGAGAACGCGTCCGACGCCGTGGACCGCGCGCAGGCCAGGGTGGATAAGGCCGACGCCGCCGCCAACGCCGCCCGCATGGAACAGTCGCGCGCCAGCGCCGACCTCGATCGCGCCCACACGCTTTTTTCCCAGGCCAGCGATCTCTACGCCAAACAGCAGATGCGATACCGGCTCGGAGCGATTTCTCGTAACGCATATAACGCCGCCCAAGCGGATTACAACGCCGCGCAGCACGACTTCGAGCTTAAGGAGAATAGCCTGCGCACCGCCTCCGCCTACGTCGATAGCCTGCAGAAGCTGGCGGAAGGCGAAAAGAAAGACCTGGACGAGAAGAACCAGGAGTTGAAGGCGGCCAAAGGAGACCTGACCGCGGCCGACGTGTACGCGCCCGCGGACGGACTTGTGGTCGCGCGTAACGGCCAAGTCGGGCAGCCCGCCCAGGATGCCGGCAACCAGATGTTCGCGATCGCCACGGATTTGGCCTACATGGAGGTGGTTCTGGACCCGGAGCCGCCCGTGCTCAAGCGCATCGTTCCGGGCATGCAGGCGCTGGTGCTGATTCCGGAGCTGACGGACGCCGCGCTCTCCGGCGACGTGAAGGGGATCGACGGGTCGCAGGTCATCGTCGAGTTTGTGAATACTTTGCCGGCGGTTAAGCCGGGAATGAAGGCTAGCGTACACCTCAAGCTCGATTGAGAGGAAAGCCGGCAAGAACGCTGACGGGGCCCCGGGGCCGTTCGGCGGGATCGGACACAACCGAGTTGACGCCGCCCGCGCCCGTCTCTACAATGAGTGATGTAAGGAGGCCGTATGGAACCCAGTAGCATGCAGATCGCCGGAGCGCTTGGCGGTCTGGGCTTTCCCGAAATCATGGTTATCGCTCTGGTCGCGATCCTGCTCTTCGGCGGCAAGAAGGTCGGCGATTTGGGGAAAGGGTTGGGCGAAGGGATCCGCAACTTCAAGTCCGCCTTGAAGGGCGACGAAGAGAAGGTCGAAGAGAAGAAGCCGTAGGCTAGCTTCGTGGAGCGCCCGCAATTTGGGCAGGTTCCATCTCGGCTTCAACAGATCCAAACACGAAACCCCGCGGGCCCGATGGGCCGCGCGGGGCTTCGCATTTTCAGGGATACGGTCCGGCCGCCAGCTACTTCTTCTTGGGCGGAACGATCGCGTCCTTGGCGGCCTTGGCCACCCGGAACTTCACGACCTTCTTGGCCGGAATCTTGATGGCTACGCCAGTCGCCGGGTTGCGTCCCATGCGGGCTTTGCGATCCACGCGCACCAGCCGGCCGATGCCGGGCAGCACGAACAGGCCGTTTTTCTTTACTTCGGTTACCGCCATCTTGGCCAGGCCTTCAATTAAGGCCTTGGCGGTTTTGTTGCTTACCTCGCAACCTGCTGCGAGCGATTTCACCAGTTGCGTCTGGGTCATTCTCGTCAATCTCCTTTAATTCTCCCGTCGTTGAAGACCAACATGAAGCGGGCGCGCCCCGCGCCATCCCGCGCCACGTCCCATCGAAAACATTCAAGAGCCGTTATGTTCTCGCGAACAATGCGCCTTGATCGTAATCCATCATAAGGGAAGGGGGGGCCGATGTAAAGAGAAATACGCATGAAACCCTCGATTTTTCGCGGTTTTCGCGGCGCCGCCCTCTCCGGAAGCCCAATTTACGGGCATTGCGCGAACCCGAAGTGCGCGGACCACTTGAGTTCGCCCTCTCCGAACGCCCCTGCAACCCTATTTTTCAAGATTCGGAAGCGTACCCGGGGCTTGAGTTCGGGGATGAGGGCCACGCGCACAGCGGCGTAGAGCTTTAGCGCCGGACCTCCGGCCGTAGTCTCCTCTTCTCCCGCCTCCGGGCGGCCACGCGTCTGGTTCAGAAACAGGGCTGTGGCGCCGGCTTTGTCCGCCGCCGCGGCCAGTTTGCGCAGTCCCGACGCCAGCACGCGCGCCTGCAATCCCGGGCCGCTCTCGCCAATCGGCGACAGCAGTTCCAGGCGGGGCACCAGCGCCGCGGCGGAATCGACGACAAGAAAATCGACGGTCGCCGACGCCGCCAACTGGCGCGCGATCTCCATGGCTTCTTCCGCCGAATCCGGCCGGGCCACGGGCAGCCGGCCGAGAGCGACGCCCAAAGCGGCGGCGTATGCGGAATCGAAGGCGCAGTCGGCGTCAATCCAGGCGGCGGTGAGACCGCCACGTTGCATATGGGCCACGGCCTGGAGCGCGAGCGTGGTCTTACCACTGGCGGGAGGCCCGAACAACTCCACGATGCGCCCGCGGGGAAATCCGCCGCCCAGAGCGGCATCGAGCGGCCCAAGACCGGAGGGGATGGGGGAACGCGGGCCGGGCCCGTCTCGAAAACGGCCGAGCCGCGAGTGAATTGCGCGCCGCCGTTCCTCTTCGGTCATGACCAAGGCGGGGCAGCCAAGCCCCGCAATATTAGCGCCGCACGGGCACGGGCTTGCCAGCCGGCGCCGGCATGGGCGATTCCCCGCTGGGCGCCGGCTCCGCCCTGGTCAGACCCAGTGACTTGCGAAGATCCGCATCGATGGACTGGCGCACGTCCGCGTTGTCCTTCAGGAACTGGCGCGCGGTCTCGCGCCCTTGCCCGATGCGCTCGCCTTTATAGCTGAACCAGGAGCCGCTCTTCTCGACCAAGTTCTGCGCCACGCCCAGATCGAGCAGATCGCCCTCCTTCGAAACTCCCTCGCCGTAGATGATGTCGAATTCGGCTTCGCGGAACGGCGAGGCCACCTTGTTCTTCACCACCTTGACTTTGGTGCGGTTGCCGACCACGCTGTCGCCGTCCTTGATGGCCGCGATGCGCCGGATGTCCAGGCGCACCGAAGCGTAGAACTTCAAGGCGCGTCCGCCGGTGGTGGTCTCCGGGTTGCCGAACATGACGCCGATCTTCTCGCGGATCTGGTTGATGAAAATCAAGCAGGTGCGGGATTTGTTGACCGCGCCCGCGAGCTTGCGCAGGGCCTGCGACATCAGCCGCGCCTGCAAGCCCATGTGGCTGTCGCCCATCTCGCCGTCGAGCTCGGCCTTGGGAACAAGGGCCGCGACGGAATCCACCACCAGCACGTCGATTTGCGCCGAGGAAACCAGGTGGGAGGTGATCTCCAGCGCCTGCTCGCCGTAGTCGGGCTGCGAAACCAGCAGGTTATCCACGTCCACGCCCAGCTTCTTCGCATAGGCCGGATCGAGCGCGTGTTCCACGTCGATAAAGGCCGCGATACCGCCCTTCTTCTGGGCTTCGGCAACCACTTGCAGGGCAATAGTGGTTTTGCCCGAGGATTCGGGTCCGAAGACCTCGATGATGCGGCCGCGAGGGAGGCCGCCCACGCCCAGGGCGGCGTCCAGGGAAATCGAGCCGGTCGAAATCACCGAAACCGGCACGATAGCGTCCTTCGACCCCAGACGCAGGATCGATCCCTTCCCAAACTGCTTCTCGATTTGGTTCAGGGCCAAGTCTAAAGCGCGCGCGCGCTCCTTTTCGTCCACGTCAGCGAGCTCCTCTCTCGAAACTGAGAAACCCATTGTAGCAGCGACCACCCGGACAGTTGGGTTCGGTGAATTCCAGCCGCCGATAGACGCGGATGGACGCCGATAAGCTCTTTGTTCTTCAATTTGCATTGACCGGCCTTTATCGGCGGCCGATGAATTTCATCCCCTAGTTCTTCTTGGAATGGAACCGGTAGCCGAGGATGGTCTTGATGAGCAGGTGGTCGGTGGACCGGGTGACTCCCACGCCGACTCCGAAATTGAATTCCCACTTGGCGCCGAAATCCACGTCTATCGCCGGCAGAAACTGCTGCTCCTGATCCCGCAACGGATCGAAGCCCGTGACCGGGCCGTAGGAACCGTAATACTCCAAACCCGCCGCAACCCTCTTGGTCACGTCGTAGCTGAATTTCACGTTCGGGGAAAACGCAAGCCCGCCTACCACGGTGGGGCCGTGGAAGGATCGGTCGATGCTCGGATTGAAGCACAGGTACCACTTCTCAATTTTCTTGTCGATGATCGGACGGATCTCCCAGGTCCAGGTATCGGTCGAAAACTTGGCCCGCTGGTAGCCGATTTCGGTAGAAAGGCTCAGTCCCACCGGCAGATGGTACCGTTCGGGGATCGCCACCCGCGGGCGGATATGCGTTCCCACCCAGTTCCAACTGCCATCGGGCTGGATGCTGGTGAATTGGTAGAATCCCACTTCGAACCACTCGTCGAAGCCGTGCGTGATCTCGAGCGTCTCGTGCTCGGCGTGGTTGGTGGGCAGCACGCCGTCGATCATATCCTTGACGCCCGCGGCGGTGAAATTGCTGTGCAGCTCGACCATTGTCACCCCGGGGGCGACCAGGTCGGAACCGTAGACCTGCACCTCGTAGTTGCCCTGTGCGTAGGCGGCGGCGCACGCGGCTACGAGCGCGAGGGCGGCGATGAGGGGACGCGGGATCGTTCGGGCGGAATTCACCATGATTTCGGGGCGATTCGGGCGGTAGACGGTCTCATTTTCGAAAGATGCGGACCGCGGCCCAATGGATTCGGACATGGATAAAACTATGTTGCCGCACGGGGCCGCTCCCGTACCCACGCCTAACCTTCGCCGGCCGCGGCTTCCTTGTAGATATCCAGCACCTCGCGCGCGGTCCGTTCCCAACTGAAGCGCGCCGCCTGTTCGTAGCCGCGCCGGATCAGGTCGGCGCGCAAAGCGTCGTCGAGCAGCGCGTCGCGGATACCGCGGGCGATGTCGAAGACGTTGAGCGGGTTGACCAGGATGGCGGCGTCGCCCACCACCTCCGGAAGGGAGCTGATGTTGGAAGTGACCACGGGCGCGCCGCACGCCATGGCCTCGAGCGGCGGCAAACCGAAGCCCTCGTAGCGGGAGGGGAACACGAACGCCGCCGCGGATTCGTAAAAGCACCGCAGAGTATCGAGCGGCACGAACCCCAGGAATCGGACAACCTGCTCCACGCGGCTCTTGATAACCGCCTGGCGCACGGCCGGGTACCGAGAGATGGTGTCGCCGATGATCACCAGCCGCAGGTCCTTGTAGACCGGGTGCGAGGCCAGTTGGCCGCGCACCACGGCGAAGGCTTCCACCAGGCGCGGCACGTTCTTGTGGGGCCGGATGTTGCCGGCGTACAGCAGAAAGGGATACGCGATCTGGTACCGCTCCATGGTGCGGCGGCGCTCTTCCGAGCCGGTGGTACGATCCCCCCGGCAAAATTCCGGGTCGGGGGCTTCGTAGACCCGCCGGATGCGGTTGGGAGGCACGCGCATGGCGCGCTCGACCTCGCGCTTGGTAGCGTCGGAAACGGCCATGACGCGGGCCGCCCGTTCCAGTCCGCGCCGGAAGCGATACCGCCGCAGTTGCATGCGCCAGGCGGAGGGTCCCTCGGGGAACAACAAGCTCCCCAAGTCGTGTATGGTCACGACGTAAGGGCGGAACATCAGGAACGGCACACGGTTGAGAGGGATGTGCACCAGGTCCGGCGAAAGCGATCGCAGGAACCAGGGAAAGGCGACGTGATCCGCGACGTCTTCATCCCGGCGGGCGTACACGGTGAAGTGGAAGTTCGGCGGCAGATCGGCCAGGCTGGGCGCGTCGGCGGGCGCGCAGACCAAGGTGTATCGGTTGACCGGGTCGATGGCGCCCAGCGCGTGGACCAATCCGCGGATGTAGGCGCCGATGCCGAAATCCCGAATGCGGCGGGCGTCGATAACGATGTGCAGCGCCATGGCGCGCGACTCTATGCCTGAACCGTTTCGAGCTTCCAGCGGTAGAGCGGAAAGCGCTCCGTGAGAGCGCCGACTCTGCGCCCCACCGCGGCGGCCGTGTCCGCGTTGGCGATGTCGTTGAGCACCTCGGCGATCAGCGCCCCGACCTCGCGCATCTCCGCTTCCCCGAACCCGCGCGTGGTCACGGCGGGCGAACCCAGGCGGATGCCGCTGGGGTTCATGGGGGGATTCGTATCGAACGGGATGGCGTTCTTGTTCACGGTGATGTGCGCACGGTCCAGCGCCTGCTCCGCTTCCTTCCCCCGGATGCCCTTGGAAAACACGTCCAGGAGCAGAAGGTGCGTATCCGTGCCGCTGGAGACCACGCGAAAGCCGGCTTCCATGAGCGTTCCGGCGAGGGCGCGCGCGTTGGCCAGCACCCGCCCCTGGTATTCGAGAAACCCGGGCTGCAAGGCTTCCTGGAAACATACCGCCTTGGCCGCGATCACGTGGACTAGCGGGCCGCCCTGCTCGCCGGGGAACACGGCCTTGTCAATCGCGGCGGCGAACTTCTCCCGGGCGAGGATGAGGCCGGAACGCGGGCCGCGCAAGGTTTTGTGCGTGGTCGAGGTGACGATATCGGCGTACTCGCACGGGTTGGGATGCAGGCCCGCGGCCACCAGCCCGGCGATGTGCGCCATATCCACCAGGAACACCGCGCCTACTTCGTCGGCGATCTGGCGGAAGCGCGCGAAATCGAGTGTGCGCGGATAGGCGCTGCCGCCCGCGATGATCATCTTGGGCTGGTGCTCCCGGGCCAGGCGCGCCACCTCTTCGTAGTCGATGCGCTCGTCTTCCCGGCGCACGCCGTAGGGGACGATCTGGTACGTCTTTCCCGAGAAGTTGAGTTTATGGCCGTGCGTGAGGTGGCCGCCATGCGCCAGGTTCAGTCCCATGACTGTGTCTCCGGGCGTGCAGACGGCGGCGTAGGCGGCCTGGTTCGCCTGGGAGCCGGAATGCGGCTGCACGTTGGCGTACTCGGCGTGGAAAAGCTTCTTGGCGCGATCTCGAGCCAGGTTCTCGACGACATCTGTGAACTCGCAGCCGCCGTAATACCGCTTGCCGGGATAGCCTTCCGCGTACTTGTTGGTGAAGACGCTGGCGGTGGCTTCCAGCACGGCTTCCGACGTGAAATTCTCGCTGGCAATCAACTCGAGCTGCGAGTGCTGACGCTGGAGTTCGCGCTGGATGGCCTCGTAGACTTCCGGATCGACTTCGGCCAGGGGCCGCGACATTTGTTCCACTGCCGTCATTGAGCAGACCCTCCGATGCTTGCCACTGGTTGGGAGAAGTTCCGATTTTACCATGCTAGAATTGGTTTTTCCCTTCCAATTCTATGCTTTGGAGCCACTTGTTTATTCCGACGCTGCGCGAGAACCCGGCCGAGGCCGAGGTTGCCAGCCACCAGTTGCTGCTGCGCGCCGGATATATCCGCCAGCTCTCGGCGGGTCTTTATAACTACCTGTTTCTGGCGCAGCGTTCGCTGCTCAAGATCCAGCGTATCGTGCGCGAAGAGATGGACGCCATCGGCGCCCAGGAGATGTATCTGCCGGCCCTGAACCCCGCCGAAATCTGGCAGGAATCCGGCCGCTGGGACATCATGGGCGACAACATGTTCCGCCTTAAGGACCGTTTCGGGCGCGACCTGTGCCTCGGCATGACGCACGAGGAGATCATGACATCCATCGCGCGAGGAGAGCTGCGCAGCTACAAGCAGCTTCCCCAGATCTGGTATCAGATCCAGACCAAGTTCCGCGACGAGCCCCGCCCCAAATCCGGCCTGCTGCGGGTGCGCCAGTTCATCATGAAGGATTCTTATTCCTTCGACATGGACCAGGCCGGGCTGGATGCCGCCTACGACAAACATTATCGGGCTTACTGCCGTATCTTCGACCGCTGCGGCCTTCAGTACACAGCCGTCGAGGCGCACTCCGGCGCCATGGGCGGAAGCCAGTCGCACGAGTTCATGGTGGTTTCGGACGCGGGCGAGGATTTCGTCGCCTCCTGCCAGGCGTGCGGGTATTCGGCGAACCTGGAGAAGGCCGTGGCCACGCCCGCGGCGCCTTCCCTGGCCGATCCCGCGGGCGACCTGACGCCGGAGGAGTTCCACACGCCCGGCCGGAAGACCATCGCCGAAGTGGCCGAATTCACCGGCCTGCCCCAGACTTCGCAGATGAAGAGCCTGGTGCTGGTGGCCGACGGCAAGCCCGTTTTGGCCCTGTTGCGCGGCGACCATCAACTGAGCGAGACCAAGTTCGGAGCGATGGTCCACGACCCCGAATTCCGTCCCGCGCGTCCCGACGAGATCGTCGAGTGGTTCGGCGCGGAGGCCGGCTCGCTCGGTCCCGTGGGCGTGAAGGACATGCCCATTTTCGCCGACCAAGCGCTGGCCGGGCGGCGCAACATGATCGCCGGCGCGAACAAAGACGACTACCATTTTCGAAACGTGACCCTGGGCGAAGACTTCCAAGCTGAGATTCACGACCTGCGCCAGGTGGCCGCCGGCGACTTGTGCTTGCGCTGCGGCGGCGCGCTGGAGGTCCACAAGACCGTCGAAGTGGGTCACATCTTCAAGCTCGGTTATAAATACTCCGATTCGATGGGACTCCGCGTCCTGAACGCCGACGGCAAAGAAGTTACTCCTATCATGGGTTCCTACGGCATCGGCATCGAGCGCATTCTGACCTGCGCCATCGAGTTACATCACGACAAGGACGGCATGATCCTGCCGCCTTCCATCGCACCGTTCCAGGTGGTGGTGACGCCCGCGAACAATTCCGACCCGGCGCAGATGGAAGCGGCGCGGAAGATCTATCAGGACTGTCTGGGGCTCGGTCTGGACGCTCTGCTCGACGACCGCGACGAGCGCCCCGGCGTGAAGTTCAAAGACGCGGACCTGATCGGCGTACCGTGGCGCGTGGTGGTCGGCAAGAAGCTTGCGGCGGGCAAGGTGGAGCTGGTGGAGCGCAAGTCGAAGACTTCCACCGACGTCCCGACCGCCGATGCGGCGGCGGCGGTGAAAGCCGCCGTGGCGTGAACACTCCAGCTTGCCGCGTCGCGACTCTTCGCGACGCCTGGCGGCCCGCTAGAGTCCCGCTTTGCCCACCGGCCACTATCCCATGCTCAATCCGGAGGGAATTGGATCTGACTCACCATGAAATGGATCTGCGGTGGCGAGAAGGAAGCTCTCACCGATGACGGGGACCATGATTCGAACCTTGAATCGGATCTTCGGGATCGCGGCGCTGGCCGCACTGGCGCTCACGCTGGCGGGGCCGGCAAGGGCATCATCGGACAGCGAGGGGAGCGCGCCGGACGCCGCCACAAACGCTCCTTCCGGTACGCTTCTGGTGGATCGGTCGCCCGCCCAGAGCCTGCCGGGCTGGGTGCAATTAGGCGGGCAGGTGCGCGGGCGGTTCGAGGGCCCGTCGGGGACGTCGATAACCAACTCCAGTCCCGATCGATACTACTTGAGCCGGCTCCGTGTGGACCTCGGCGTCAAGCCGGTATCCTGGCTGAAGTTCTTTGTTCAGGCGCAGGATGCCCGCGCCGGCGCATACAACACAGCGCCGGCGCCCGCCACGATTTACAATCCCATGGACCTGCGCCAAGGCTACGTCGCGGTGAGCTTCGACGGCAGCGTGCACGTGGGCGTACAGGTTGGGCGACAGGAACTGCTATTTGGCGGCGAACGGCTGATCGGCCCCGCCGATTGGGGCATGTCGCGGACGTTCGACGCGGCCGACCTTTCGCTGGCTCGCGGCCGAGCCAAGGTGGACCTGTTCGCCGGATCGGCGGTACAGATCGATCCCACCAGGTTTGACCGGCACAAGCCCGGCGAGCATGTCTATGGCGCCTATGGGTCGATCCGCGACGTTCTACCGGGCGTGACTGTGGAGCCGTATCTGCTCTTCAAACAAACGCTGCGGGTAAAGAGCGAAGCGGGAATCGCCGGCGACGGGTTAGTAGCCAGTCCCGGGGCCCGTGTGTTCGGCAAAGCCCCCGGACGCCTGGACTACACGATCGAGGTAGTCTTCGAGCGGGGCTCGTATTCGGCGGACCGGGTGGCCGCCGTTGGCCAGAGCTACGTGGCTGGCTGGACGATCGGCGGTTCCGCATTTCAACCGCGAGTCAGCGTGGAGTACAACCACGCCTCCGGAGATTCCGCAAATAAAGATGGCGTTCGCGGCACGTTCGATCAGTTCTACCCCAGCAACCATGTTTATTACGGCATGATCGATCAGTTCGGCTGGAAGAATCTCAAGAACTGGCGCGCCGGCTTCGACTGTCGGTTGGCTAAGAAAATCAAACTCCGGACGGACTTCAACGAGTTTTACCTGGCCACCGTGCAGGACTCGCTCTACAACTCGGCCGGCGGCTCGGCGGCGCTGAACCGCTCGGCCACCAGCAACCACATCGGATCGGAGATCAACGCCGTGGCCCTCTATCAATGGTCGAAAATCTGGAAGTTCGGCGCCGGCTACGGGCATCTGTTTGCAGGCGATTACCTGAAACAGGCCAAGGCCGGCTTCGGCTACACGTATCCCTACCTGATGTTGGCTGGCAGTTTGTCTTTCAGGTAGGCCCTCACACTACCGGTTGAAACGGAGAATCGACAGTCATTTCCGGGCCTCGGGCGCCGGGGTGCGCGGGGCGAGGAAGTCCTTCCTGGCCTGTCCCACATTCAGGAACTTGCCCACGAACAGCATGTGCCTCTCCGCGGGCAGACTCCGGTAATCCACCTCATCGAGAAACCGTCCGACAGTGCTGCGGAACACCTTTTGCAGATTTGAGTCACCAGCGTCGCTCACAACCGCCACCGGCGTGTCGGTCGGGTAAAAACGCCTCAACTGAGCGAACAGCGACGGATAGTCCAAGGCCAAGGTGTAGAAGACCATCGTGCTCCCGGCTGCCATGAGCTTCTCGTTGGTGTCCACCCGGCCCGGCCAATCCCCCATCGTCAGAATGACAGCGCTCGTGTCGTAGCCGTAGGGAGGGCTCATCTTCAGCGCGGCGCTGGCTGCCTGGAAGGCGCCAATTCCGGGCACAATCTCGCTGGGCACGCCGGCCGGCAGCATCTCCAGGAAGAGCGTCATCCCATACATCATCGGATCGCCGCCCTCCAGGCATGCCACCACCTTGCCGGCTACCACGGCGGAGCGGATCTTTTCAATCAACTGGCGGCGGATCGTGTCGAGACTCTCCGCTTGCGCCCGCTGATTCGCATCCTTCAGCGCCTTCGGGTCCACGCCGTAGAACCGCCTGAAATTATGCGGCCATTGCCAGACCTCCTTCCCTCTTGCCAGGTCGGCCCACTCCTTTTCGAGGGCGCCCTCTTCGGCAATCAGGACATCCGCGCGAGCGATCACTTTCTGAGCCCGAATGGTGATCAGGTCTGGAGCTGTGCCCATCCCGACGATGTAGAACTTCCCCATTGAGGGAGCCGCGGTCTGGGCGGCGAGGATTCCGCTGGTGGCAACTAACGCCAGACATGTAATTCGTTTGGCAAATGATAATTTCGACACCCTCATCAGAATACCTCCCAGCAAGGTCTTCGACCTCAAACCGACGAGTATCAGGAATGCGCCGACGATCGGCTCTTATCTCGCGCCTGAACTCCACGTCGCCGGCGCACTCCCAATACAACACATATGACTTTCCGCCGGCAATCTCGCCTGGCGGGACGTAAACAGCGTTCTGGGAAGTGTCGGAACGCGCCCCCTTAATTGAACCGTATTGCTGCTGGCCAAGCGCCGGCAAGAATGCCGACGCGGCACGCAAAGGAGGGCGTGCGCCACCTACGTGTACAGCCCCATGCGCTCTTTCACCGTGCGCACGGTTTCGTTGGCGATGGGGGCCACGCGCGCGGCGCCCTCGCGTAACACTCCGTCCAGGTAGCCCGGCTCGCCGACGATGCGGCGGTAGCGCTCCTGGAAAGGCTCCAGGTGCGAAATCACCATCTCGGCCACCTGCTTCTTCAGATCGCCGTAGCGCATACCGTTGAAACGGGCCTTGATCTCGGCGTCCGTAGAGCCGCTGAAGGCCTGGTAGATGGCAAGCAGGTTAAGCACGCCGGGGCCGGCGGTTTCGTAATCCACGGCGGGCTGGGAATCCGTGGTGGCGCGCATGATGGTCTTGCGAATCTTCGCCGGCGGGTCGAGCAATGCTACCGCGTGATGGGCGGCAGTCTCGGATTTGCTCATCTTCTGCGTGGGGTCGTCCAACCCCATGATGCGCGCGCCCACCGCGGGCAGGCTGGTTCCGGGTACGACGAACGTTTCCCCGTACAGGGAATTGAATCGCTGCGCGATGTCGCGAGTCAGCTCCAGGTGCTGGGCCTGATCCTCGCCCACGGGCACGATTCCGGCCTGGTAGAGCAGGATATCGGCCGCCATGAGCACGGGGTATTGCAGCAGGCCGTCGCCCACGGATTCCTGCTTGGCGGCCTTGGCCTTGTACTGCGTCATGCGCTCCAGCCAGCCGATGGGAGTCACGCAGGTGAGCATCCAGGCCAGTTCCGCGTGCGCCGGAACCGCCGATTGCACCATGATGGAGCTGAGCTTGGGGTCGATACCCGCCGCCAAGTACAGCGCGGCGATCTCGTGGATCTTGGACCGCAGCTCGGCGGGGTCCTGGTAGAGCGTGACGGCGTGCAGGTCCACGATGCAGAAGATGCACTCGTACTCGTTCTGAATTCGCACCCAGTTCTGGAGCGCGCCCAGATAGTTTCCGATGTGCAGGTTTCCGGAGGGCTGCATGCCTGAAAAAACTCGTGTTCTCATGGTAAGGAAACGGGGGTAAATCCTATCGTAAGCAATTTTGAAGCGACGGTGGAGAAACTGGTCTACGGCGGCGACGCGCTGGCGCGCCTCGATGGCCGCGCGGTGCTCGCGCCCTTTGCGCTGCCGGGCGAGCGCATCCTGGCGCGGGTGGAACGGGAGAAGCCCGGGTTGATCCACGCGCGCGTGCTCGAAGTACTGGAGCCGGCGCCGGAGCGGGTCGCCGCGCCGTGCCCGTACTTCGGCCGATGCGGCGGCTGCCAGTACCAGCACGCGTCCTATGAATTCCAGCTTGCCGCCAAACGCGCCATTCTGGCGGAATCGCTGCGGCGCATAGGCCGTATCGAGCCGCCGGAGGAGATGGCGGTCATCGCCGGCGAACCGTGGGGTTACCGCAACCGCGCGCAACTGCATATCGAGGACGCGCGCCTCGGCTACCGCGAAGCGCGCTCGCACAAGCTGTGCGCTATCGAATGCTGCCCCATTTCGTCGCCCAAGATCAACGAAGCGATCCACGCGCTGGATGGGATGCTGCGCGATGCCCGCTGGCCGCGGTTCGTGCGCTTGCTCGAAATCTTCACCGACGAGCGCGGCGTGCAACTGAACATCCGCGATGCGGACCGGCCCGTGGCGCGCCGCTTCTTCGAGTGGTGCGCCACGGCCATTCCAGGGCTGGTCGAAGGGGCGCTCGATTACGAAGGCCGCTTCCGCGTGAGCCGCGGATCCTTTTTCCAGGTGAACCGGTTTCTGCTGGATCGGCTGGTGGATTCCGCCCTGGAAGGCGCCGAGGGCGAGACGGCGCTCGATCTGTACGCGGGCGTAGGCCTGTTTTCGCTGCCGCTGGCGCGGCGCTTCCGGGAGGTGGCTGCCGTGGAGTCGGGTTCCAGCGCGGTGCGCGATCTGGCGTTCAACGCCGAGCGAGCCGGGCTGGCTAACCTCCGCGCCGCACAACGCACGGCGGAGGAATACCTGGGATCGCTCGACTGCGCCCCGGATTTCGTGCTCCTCGATCCACCGCGCGCCGGTCTGGGCCCCGCCGTGGTGAAGCGGCTGACGGCCCTTCGCCCGCCCCGCATCGCGATCGTGGCTTGCGATCCCGCCACCCTGGCGCGCGACTTGGCGGGACTGAGCGGCGCCGGATACCGGATTGAGAAGATGACCCTCATCGACCTGTTCCCGCAGACCTGCCACTTGGAAACGGCAGTGCAACTCGTACCATGAGCCGCCGATGAACGCCGATTCACGCGGATAAGAAAATCGTTTTTTAATCGGCGTGAATCGGCGTTCATCGGCGGCCATGGTCCCTTTCCCCGCGCGCTGAGCTACGATATCGGCTTGCCCGGAGGTCTCGATTCCGTGCCGGAACCGATCGTCTGCTTCAACAACGTCGTCTTCAGTTACGATCACACCGAAGTGCTGCACAACGTCTCGTTCACGCTCGACAAAGGCGAGGTCGTGGGGTTGCTCGGCCCTAACGGGGCGGGGAAGACCACCAGCATTAAGATCGTCGCGGGCATACTCACTCCCCAGGCCGGGACCGTCTCGGTCTTGGGCCTGTCTTTGCCTGAGAAGGCAGTGAGTATCAAGCAGCGCATCGGTTATGTCCCCGAAACCGCTGTGCTGTTCGAGAGCCTGACGGGGCAGGAGTTTCTGGAGTTGTGCGGCCGCCTGCACGACGTCGAGGAAGACGCGCTCCAGACCAGAATCCGCGACATCCTCGAAACTTTCGCCCTGAGCTCCGACCGCGTGAGCAGCCTGGACACGTATTCCAAGGGGATGCGGCAGAAAATCTTGATCGCCGCCGCGCTCCTGCATAACCCGGACCTCATCCTGCTGGATGAGCCTCTTTCCGGGCTCGACGTGAATGCGGCGATCCTGGTCAAGGATCTGATTGCGGCGCTGGCTTCCCAAGGCAAAACGATCCTCTACAGCTCGCACGTGCTGGATGTGGTCGAGAAGGTCTGCGACCGCGTCCTGATCATTCACGAGGGAAAGTTGATCGGGGGCGGCTCGCCGGAGAGCCTCAAGGCGGCGACGGGCCAGGCGACGCTTGAAGACGTCTTCCGGAAGCTCACGGATGCGGCGAGCGTGGCTCCCGGCGTGGCTCGCATCCTTTCGGCGCTGCGGTCATGAACGCCATCCGAGCGGCGGTGAGGCGGTTCCTGCGCGGCCCGGCCGTATCCCGTATGCTGGCGAAGCTGGGCATCGACGCCAGGCGTTACTGGTTGCTGATGGATCTATTCGGCGAGCTCAGCGACCGCCATGAAATGCTGAACCAGCTCGGACGCGACGACATGACTTTGAGAGTCGTGGCCGTGTTGTACTTCATCGTGACGGGGCTTGGGAGCATTCTGTTCTTGATGGCCCAGCCGCGTCTTGCGATTTACTTTGTGGCGTCCCTGGCCCTCCCGGCGTTCTTCCTGTTTGGCATTCTGATCTCCGAGACCGGCAACAGCATCGTGAATCCGGTGGAAGGCCTCGTGCTGGCGCACCATCCGGTCACTGGCGCGACGTACACCGCCGCCAAGCTGAGCCATCTTCTACGCATTGTGCTTTACCTTGTTTCGGGCATGAACATAGCGCCGGCGCTCGCTGGGCTGGCGTTGAAAGGCGCCCGCTGGTATTACCCGATCCTACATATGCTGGCCGCCTTCGCGGTGGGACTGACAATAGCCCTGTTGTGCTGCGCCGTTTTCGGATGGCTGGTGCGGTTCGTGCCACCCGCCCGTTTGAAGTCCGCGGCCCAGACGGCCGAACTGACGCCTTGGGTCGTGATCTTGATACTGGTTCGCTTGCGGACGTATCTCGCCCACATGCGCGTTTCCCAGTGGCTGCCCGCTGGGACCGGGGCGCGCGCCGGCTTGGCCGCGGCGCTCGTCACCGCGGCTGCCTTCATCGTAGTTTTCGGACTCCGCGCGCTTTCCGCCGACTATCTGATTCGCGTCTCTACCATTGTGCATGGAGGCTCGCGCCGCGCCAGAGTGAGAAGCCGTAGGCCGCGGATCAGCGACATCGTCGCCTGGCTGGGGGGTGGACCGGCGAGCCGCGCCGGCTTCGAGTATCTGTCCCAAATGATGTTGAGGGATTGGCAATTCCGTAGGCAGATGATCATGCTGGCACCTATCGTGATCATGCCCGTCGTGGCGTTGGTTTCAGGCCGCTTGCGCGTGGATCCGTTCTCGCGGCAACTCACGATGGTCCATGCGCTGCCTCACATCGCCGGAGTGGCGCTG
The DNA here is from genome assembly GCA_050012095.1 of Bryobacteraceae bacterium. Lineage (GTDB taxonomy): Bacteria > Acidobacteriota > Terriglobia > Bryobacterales > Bryobacteraceae > BOG-224. The sequence continues at coordinate 148,655 of JBEKHV010000002.1, forward strand.
TTCCGGATCTGTGCCGCTCTCCCGTTTGGAGGCGATTACAAGGCCTCCTGGATCTTTCTGGTAGTCCCCTCCAGCGCCTTCGGGAAGTTCGCGCGCGGCGTCTATGCGCGGTTGTGGCTGGCGGTCATCGCTATTCCGCATGCGGTCCTGCTCGTTGCGTTGGCCTGGTTTTGGGGAATCCCCGATGCCGCGCTGTTCATCGCGTATAGCGCGGCCGCCGCGTCGGCCTATCTCAGCCTGGAACTGAGGCTCATCGCTGGAATCCCGTTCACCAAGCCGCCAGGCACATCGCAGGGCGCGTACCAGATGCCGCTGATAATCCTGGGCATGATTGGCATGGTTGTCGCCGTCGCTGTGCAGGACTTCCTTCTATTCCGGTCGCGGGCGACGGTGCTGGCCGCGACCATCGCGATCGGCGCTGCCACCTGGATCGTGACGCGGATTTCGCTGGGAGCCTTCGAGCGCACGATCCGCTTCCATCTCGGCCTGCTAGCAGCCGAAAGCGGTGACTTTTACAAAGAGATGGATTGAGGTGCACAGTGTCCCGGCCGTTGAGCCTCAGCGCACCCCCCTGACGAACCTCGAGGTTATGTGGAAGTATAGGAAAAAGGTGGATAGTGCCACTGAACATCAAGAGCCCGGAAGCGGACGAGTTGGCCCGCAGATTGGCCAAGAAGACCGGCCGCAATCTCACCGGCGCGGTGATCTATGCGCTTCGAGAGCAGCTCCGCCAGGAGGAGGGCTGGGTATGTGCACCGGATCTGGCGGAGGAGTTGCTGGAAATTGGCCGCCACTGCGCCGCTCTTCCAGATATTGACAGGCGTGGCGCCGACGAGATCCCCGGCTTCGACGAGCACGGCATATGGGCATAGACGCGCCGGCGCCGATTAGCCTCAGCCCCGGAAATACAGATACGCCCCGAGGATGCAGGCCAGCACCAGCGCCGAAGCCAGAACCTCTTTCCGGCTCCAACTGGCACGCGTGCGGGTGCGGTCCTTTTCGGTCACGGTCCCGAACGTGAGGCTCTGAATCGTGGCGTAGTCCGGCTCGGCGGTCATGTGGCTCACCACCACCATGACCACCGCCGACACGATGGTGATCAGCACGCTGAAGTACTGGAAATAGATGTTGTTGACGATCCAGAGAAACGATCCCTGTTGGTACCCGCCCAGCCCCAGCGTCACGGGCGTGTCCACGAGCAAACGGAAAAGGCCCAACGCAAACCCGGCCACCATGGCCCAAAAGGCGCCCTGGGCGTTCAGACGTTTGAAGAAGACTCCGAAGAAAAACACAATGAAGATGGGCGGCGCCAGGTAACCCTGTACCGATTGCAGATAGTTGTACAAGCCGGACGCATTCTTGATGACCGGAATCCACGCCAGCGCGATCAGGACCATCACGGAGGTGGCGATGCGGCCCGTTCGCACCAACTGATGTTGGGTGGCCGCCGGCTTCCATTTCTGATAAAGATCCACCGTGAAGAGCGTGGAACAGGCGTTGAACACGCCGGCGAGGGAACCCATCAGCGCCGAAAGCAGCCCCGCCACCACGATGCCGCGCACGCCCGGCGGCAGGAGGTATTCCACCATCATCGGAAACGCGCCGTTCGCCACGGAGGGGATGGACTGGCCATCCGGCCCGATCATCTGCGCCAGCCCGGGGACTTTGCCGCTCTTGGCCAGCGCGAAGCAGATGATGCCCGGAACGATGAACAGGTAGACGGGGAAGAGTTTGAGGAACGCCGCGAAGATGCTGCCCCGGCGGGCGACGGTTTCGTTGGGCGCGCCCAGCGCCCGCTGCACGATGTACTGGTCCGTGCACCAATACCACAGCCCGATGATGGGCGCGCAGAACAGCATGCCCAGCCACGGGTAGTTGCCGTTGAAATACCACGCCTGCTTGATTACGCGCCCCGCCGCATTGGTCGCGATCACGGGAGCCCAAGTGTTTTGCACTCCCGCGGGAATGAGCGGCTTCCAAAGGTTGAACATGTCGGAACCGGCCCAATGGCGCAGCTCGCCCCACCCGCCAAGCTGAATCAGCCCGTACGTCGTCAGCAGCGCCGACCCGAGAATCAGCACGCCCACCTGCACGGCGTCGTTGTACGCCACGGCGCGCATGCCGCCCAGCGTGGTGTAGAGTCCCGTGAGCACGATCACCAGCACCGAGCCGATCCAGAAGCTGTCGAGCGAGACCGGTCCGATTTGCACATGCATCTCCGGGAGCAACGTCCCGAACACCACGCCTCCGGCGAAAATGCCGACGGCGATCTTCGAGATCACGAAGGTGACGATGGACACGACGCTGAGCACGTAACGCGAGTTTGCGCTGAACCGCCGTTCCAGAAACTCCGGCATGGTGAACACCATGGACCGCATGTAGAACGGCACGAAGACCCACGCCAGCACCAGCAGGCACCAGGCGTGCAATTCGTAGTGCGCCATGGCGACGCCGCTCACGGCGCCGGAACCCGCCAGGCCCACGATGTGCTCCGACCCGATGTTGGAAGCGAAGATCGAGGCCCCGATGATCCACCACCCCAGGTTCCGTCCGGCCAAAAAGTAGTCCGTCGCGGAGTCCTTACCCTTGCGGACCACCCACCACGCCACGCACAGCAGAAGACTGAAGTACAGCCCGATCATGAGCCAGTCGAGGGGGGTGATGTGGGACTGGGCCGTTCCCGCAAGCAACAACAGCGCCGGTATGGTCATGCGTATGGTCTTCCTGTAGGATCGAGCTCCAGGTCTAGACGCACTTTGCCGCCAGGCGTCCCCAAGAGTGGGGACGCGGCACGCACGAGTGCGCAATGCCACAGGATCACAGGGTCGCTTCCAGGTGCGGGACTTGGGGCGCCGGCTGTCCGCCACCCACGCTGATCCGCGTCCGGGCCTTCGGCAGATCCTCCTGGGTCAAGGTGAACTGCACCTGGCGAGTCTCGCCCGCGGCGAGATGGACGCGCTGGAACCCCCGCAGGCTGCGGATGGGGTCGTCGGGCCCGCCGGCGCCGCCGACGTAAAGCTGCACCACTTCGTCCCCCTCGCGGTTGGAATCGTTTTTCACGCGGACGGAAACGCTAGCGCCATTTCCCGACCTCTTCGCGCTCAGGTTGGAATAACGAAACGTGGAGTAACTGAGACCAAAACCGAACGGATAGAGCGGATCGCCCGTGAAGTACCGGTAGGTGCGGCCCTTCATCGCGTACTCCGCGAACGCCGGTAATTGATCCACGCTTTTGTAAAACGTCACGGGCAGGCGTCCGGCGGGATTGTTGGCCCCCGCGAGGGTCTCGGCGATCGCCGTTCCGATCTCTTCGCCCCCGTACCAGGCTTCCAGCACGGCGCTCGCGCGCTCCTGTTCATAGTTGGCGGCGAGAGCGCTTCCCGAGAGCAACACCACGACCACCGGCTTGCCGGTGTCGATGGCGGCCCGCACCAATTGCTCCTGCTGTTCGGGCAAGTCCAGGGACGTGCGGTCGCCCCCTTCGAATCCAGGGATGCTGACCCGCATTTCTTCCCCTTCCAGATTGGCGTTGATTCCCACGAACGCCACCGTCACATCGGAATTCTTCACGGCGGCAATCGCCTCGGCCCGCAAGGCGCCGGTTGGCGGAGCCCATTGCAACTGCAAGGCCGGACCGCCTCCGGCGCCGCTCCTGCCGGCGGCCGGCCGATACTCGATCCGCACGTCATAAGCGCGGCCGGCCTCCAGGTCCACACTGGCCTGCCCGCGATTGGAACCACCGCCGGCGGGCGCCGCTGGCGCCGCGCCGGCAAAAATGTCCTTGCCGTCGATAAAGACTCGCGTCGCGGCGCCCGCGCCGGCCGCGATGGAGTATGCGCCCGTGTACGGAGCGCGGAGCAACCCCGTCCAGCGGGCCGAAGATCCCGCCCGCGGAATCGCGCTGGTCACCGATGGATCCAATTGGTCGTACGGCGTGAACACCTGGGGGTCGACGCGCGTGATGCGCGGCTGGCCTTCCAGGTTGGCGTTATCGAAGTATTCCACGCGCAGCCCTTTTCCGCCGCCCGCGGGGGCGGTGAACACGTCCGCCGGCGCATTCACAACGCTGCCCGGCGCGTACAAACTGCCCAGCGCCGCGTGGATCTCCGCCTTGCCGGCAAACTGATTCCGAATGCCCGCCAGGGGCGTCACCAGGGAAGAAGGAGTTCCGTTGTAATTCCCCAGAGGCCCGACGGCGTCGTCGGCGCCGGGCCCGATCACGGCGATGCTCCGCACCGAAGGCTTCAGCGGCAGCGTCTGGTTGCCGTTCTTCAGCAGCACGATCGACTTGCGCGCCGTTTCGAGCGCCAGCTTGCGGTGCTCGGCCGTATCGTTCTCGGCAATCGCGATCCTGGCGTAGGCGACGCGCTCCGGCGGATCGAACTCGCCCAGTTTCATGCGCGCCGTGAAGAGCCGTTCGGCGGAGCGGTCGATTTCGGCCTCCGTGATGAACCCAGCTTTGACCGCGTCCACCAGCGAACGGTATTCCGAGCCGCACGTCAAATCGGTTCCGGTTTTCACGGCGATGGCGGAGGCGTCCGCCATGCCGGCCGCGTACTTGTGACCCCTGAAGATGTCCCCGATGGCCCCACAATCGCTCACCACGTACCCCTGGAACCCCCACTCGCCGCGCAACCGTTTCTGAATCAGGTCCGCGTTGGCGCACACGGGAGCGCCATCCACGGCGTTATAGGCGCACATCACCGAGTAGGCCTTGCCTTCGGTGACGGCGGCGCGAAACGCCGGGAGGTACGTTTCCATCAGATCGCGGCCGGAGGGATGCACGTCCACCGTGTGACGCGTGGCCTCGGGCCCGCTGTGTACGGCGAAGTGCTTCGGCGTCGCGACCACTTTGAGATACTTCGGGTCGCTGCCCTGCATCCCCTTAACGAACGCGACCGCCATGCGGCCCGTCAGGTAAGGATCTTCGCCATAGGTCTCCTGGCCGCGGCCCCAGCGCGGGTCGCGGAAGATATTGATGTTTGGCGACCAGAAGGTCAGGCCTCCGATGCGCGACTTGGTGCGGAGCGACTCGTTGTACTTGGCGCGCGCCTCGGTGGAGATCGCGTCCGCCACCCGGTGGATCAGGTCCGTGTCCCACGTGGCGGCCATGCCGATGGCTTGCGGGAAGACCGTGGCGATGCCCTGCCGCGCCACGCCGTGCAACGCTTCGCTCCACCAGTTGTACGGAATAACGCCCAGCCGGGGAATCGCGGGGGCGTTGTTCTGCATCTGGAGAACCTTCTCCCCCAGAGTCATGCGAGAAACCAGATCCGCGGCCCGCTTCTCGGGCACCAGATCGGGATTGAGATACGTCGGCTGCTGGGCGACGAGAGGCCAGCCGAAACCGAGCAGAAAATAAAAACACGGTCTTCTTATCATGGCCGGACACCGTACCTTTCTGAAAAGCGATGCTGGCGGCAATTCAGCGCGCAATAGGATCGCCATACAAAACGCCGCGGCCGGAAGTGCCTACATACACTCGTCCGTATAGGCGCGGATCGCCGATAATTTGTTGGATCACGCCCCACTGGTGCTGGTCGTCGTTGACTCTGACCCAGGTTCGCGCTTCGTCGGTGGACCGGAAGACGCCAGGCTGTCCGTGAACCGTTCCGGCGAGGTAGAGGGCCGGATAGGATTCGTGAGGCGCTGCTTCGCCGAAGCCCAAGGCCCGGGAATCCTCGACGCCCGGGAGGCGAACGAATGAGATGCTGTCGCCGCTTGCCTGTTGCCCAGGCGGAAGGATGTGGTAGAGACCGCCGTAGGCGGCCATCCAGATGTCCGCGGCGCGGCCGGGCGCGGCGTAGATGCGGGCTTGGCCCCCGCCGCCTGAGGGCGGGGCGGGTGCGGGCGGGGCGTCCGACAGCGTGAAATGCTGAGCGGTGAAGGTGGCTCCTCCATCGCTGCTGCGATAGAAGGCTAGGTCTGCGAGCGAGACAGCGTAGAACGAACGCGGGTCGACTGGGTCGGCGATGACGCGGCCCCCTGCGGGTAGTCCCGTCGCGGCGGTCCAGGTGGTCCCGAGGTCATGGGTGACGTGGGCTGGTTCCTGATCCGGGGTCCACACCCACGTGCTTCCATCGGCTGAGACGGCTATGGATCCGGCATGGCTCTCGGGCGTGGGCGCGGCAACGCAGGCCTTCCATGTACGGCCTTCATCGAGCGAATAGCCGATGTTTTCACCGGGTTTGAACGAAGCGCCAATGCCCACGCGGACAATGACTTCGGGGCGAAGGGTGGCGGAGGCAACACCCATGGTGTAACCCATGCGCGGCGGCTCGGGGGATCCCTCTGGCGCCGGGTGGTCCAGGTCCCAGTGAACGAAGCCGCCGTAGTCGTACAAACCGGTGATAAGGTGCGCGCCCTGGGCGGGGCTGTTGAGGTCGTAGTCCACCGTCTCTTCGATGCCGGAGGCCAGGATGCTCCAGTGGGTGGGTTTGCCGCGATCTGCGCCAGTCAGGTCGAAGGTCTCCCAGCCGCCGTAACCGGTGGTGAAAACAGCATGGTCGGAGTTGGTTGGATCGATCTCGATATCGAACAGCCAGTGGATGGGGGTGCTCTTCACGTAGGGCGCCAAACTGTAATCGTAAAGGCCGCCGCTACCGAAGATCGGTTTCCAGTTCGCGCCTCCGTCAGTGGAACGGAAAATGTCTTCGCCGCCGGCGGAGTGTGACCGGCCGAAAGAACTGGCGATAAGGGAGCCTGGGTGCTGCGCATCGACCGAGACGGCTGCGTAGCCAAACTGTTTGCGGCCCGCAATGGGGCGGTCGGGAGTGACGTCGGTCCACTCGCCGGTGCGAGTATTGAGCTTCCAGACAGCTCCATCGGCCATCCGCGACCAGGGGCCTGGCGACGTGCCGTAAGCGACATAAAGGAATCCGTCGGTCGAAAGAGCGGCCCGTGTGGGCCGATATTTCGTTGGCGCGCCAGGGACGCCCCGCCAGCTTTCGCCACCGTCGGTGGAAACAAAGAGGTTGGGTCGATTCATGAGAGACACGCCGACATAGATCGTACCGGTAGCGGCGCTTGGACTTCGCGAACCCGTCCTGGGGCCGAACTTGATGAAGATAATGCCGCTGCTGACGACCGGATCGCGCGAATGGCGCTCGTGGATGTTGTAGCTGGGGACAGGAGCGGGCGGGGGTGAAGTTGGCGGGGGTGGAGGAGCTTCGGTGACGTCGGGAAAGCTGGTGACGCGCATCCAGGTCGCGCCGCGGTCCCGCGACCGCCAGAGTCCGTCGTGGCGAGTCCCGAGGTAGAGGATGCGGCCGTCGTGGGGATCGACGGATAGGCGCTCACCGTTGCCGCGACCGTCTTCGCCGCCGCCGAATTTGAAGGGCACATCAGTCTGGAGAAACGTGTGGCCGCGGTCATCGGAGCGAAGGATGGCGCCATTGGGACTATGCGCGTTGGTGTAGCTGCCACACGCTAGGTAAACGCGATTGGGATCTGAGGGATCGATTGCGATTGCTTCAATCCCCATGAGATTGCGGTCCTTGTAAGGCACCCAATCCATCATCGGCTGCCAACGGTGAGCGGTGGCATCCCATCTATAGGCGCCGCCTATGTCGGTGCGGGCGTAACGGACACCGGGCGCGGTGGGGTGAAAGATGATCCCATCGACGAACCCGCCGCCGACAATCTGGACGTTCTTCCAGGAGTAGGGCTCCTGTTGTGGAGCCTGCCCGAAGGCAGCCACCACACCGAACAGAAATAGAAGCGCTTGTACTCGGAATTCCTTCATTGCCAATTTCCTTTGAATCGTCTGCGTCTCGTGAGTGCCATTCGGAACTTCCGTCTTGCTGCCTCGGACCACGCTAGACAACTCTTAACGCGCCACCCGGGCGACGACGGCGTCGAAATAATCCGGCTCGGAATGCATGCTGCTGCGCACCTTCCCGCTGCCCTCTAGACAATAGCGGGCGACGATATTCTCAAGGAGTTCTTGCCTGCCCGAGCGGGGCTGCGGCGCGATGCCCTCGGCGACCGCCCCGTCTGCAATCGATTCGAGCGACAGTCTCCCGTCAAGGATCGCCCGAGGCAGTTGGCCCTCCCAGCCTGCGTAACGCTCCTTCAGGTTTCTGGCGATCTCGCCGCCTTCTATGATGGCCGCCGCGTTCAGGAGTCCCCGCGCGACCGTGTCCACGGCTCCGATGTGTCCGTAGAACAGGTCCGCGGGGTCGACGCTCTGGCGGCGCACCTTGGCATCGAAGTTGCTACCCCCGGTCTGGAAACCGCCGCCCTGCAGAATGTAGTAAAGGGCGATGGTGATCTCCCGGACGTCATTCGGGAACTGATCCGTATCCCAGCCGTTCTGCGGGTCTCCGCGGTTCATGTCGATGGAGCCGAAAACACCCAGGCTGACCGCGGCCGCGATCTCATGCTCGAAGCTGTGGCCCGCCAGCGTGGCATGATTCGCCTCGATGTTGAGCTTGACCTCCTTCTCCAGCCTGTTGGCGACGAGAAAACCGTACACCGTCTCGACATCGAAGTCGTATTGATGTTTGGTGGGCTCGTGCGGCTTGGGCTCGATCAGGATGGTCCCCTGGAAGCCAATCTTGTGTTTGTGCTCGACCACCATCTGCAGGAAACGGCCGAGCTGCGCCTTTTCGCGCTTAAGGTCCGTGTTGAGCAGCGAGTCGTACCCTTCGCGTCCGCCCCACAGCACGTAATTCTCTCCGCCCAGCCTCTGCGTCAGTTCGATGCAGTGACGGACCTGGGTCGCCGCGAAGCGGAACACATCCGGGTTCGGGTTGGTCGCAGCCCCCGCCATGTAGCGAGGATGGCTGAACAGGTTCGCTGTGCCCCAAAGCAGCTTGACGCCGGTCGCCGCCATCTTGGCCTGAATGCAATCGCCAATCCGCGCCAGGTTGTCCACATGCTCCTGGATGGTTGTCGCCGTGGCCATTACATCCGTATCGTGGAAGCAGAAATACGGCAGCCCTAGCCGCGTGAAGAACTCAAACGCCTCATTCAGCTTGTGCCCTGCCCGCGCCTGGTCCATCGGCCCCGCATTCCACGGCCGATTGAATGTCCCGGGACCGAACATGTCCCCCCCTTCCGAACAGAACGTGTGCCAATAGCAGACCGCCATCCGGAGATGGTCCTCCATCCGCTTCCCGAGCACAAGGCGATCCTTGTCGTAGTACCTGTAAGCGAACGGACTGACGGAGTCCACACCCTCGAACTGGATCGGGGGGATATCGGCGAAGTAGGATGAAGCCATTTAGCGGTTCCTTTGAAGGAAGATTTCAGCGCTCGAGGACAAGTCAACATGGTAGCGCTACCAATACGGCGTTGCAAATCCCTTTTGGGGATCGGGGTTCTTGAGATCACAAACCGGAGAAGACAGCTTGACAGACCAAAACAGTGCGACGGGAGATCTGCCGTTCATAGTCCTGATAGTCTGCATAGCGGCTATGGGAGGCTTCATGTTCGGCTAGGACAGAGGCGTCATCGACGGGACGCGGACCGGCTTGGAGGCGGGGCGGTCAGCTTAACCCAGGCGGAAGAAATTAGCTGGGGCCCCATTATGTGGGTTATGCTGGGAGAGATGTTCCCGAACCAAATCCGGGGGGCGGCTCTGGCCGTTAGCGGCGCGGCGCGATGGATCTCCAATTTTGCAATTAGAGCCTTGTTCCCCCGGCTGGCTGCGAACATGGGCCGGAGCCTTACCTATGGCTTTTGCGCCGCTTGCGGCGTGATCGCGATCCTGTTCGTGGTGAAGATGGTCCACGAAACGCGAGGGCCCGAGCTTGAGGCGATGAGCGGATAGTGCAGACGTCCTCGCCATCGAGAACCAGAGTCACCATCGCCGACGTCGCTCGTCGGGCTGGCGTTTCGCCGATGACGGTGTCTCGGGCGATCAACGATCCTTCGAGCGTGCGCGCGGCCAGGCACAAGTCCGTGCTCGAGGCGATTGAAGCTCTCAACTATTCACCGAACTCGGCCGCGAGGGCGCTAGCGGGAGGCCGGGCGATCAAGCTCGCGCTTTTTTACGACAACCCCAGCGCCGCTTATCTCAGCCGGTTCTTGGTGGGCGCCATTGGAGAGGCGCAGCGACTGCATGCGCAACTCGCCATTATGAAGTGCCAGGTTGGCGGCGAAAAGCAGGCGATCAAGGAACTATTGGCGAGCGGAGCGCAGGGCGTTATATTGCCTCCGCCCCTCTGCGATTCCGTTCGCCTGTATGCGGCGCTTCGCTCCGCCAGCTTGCCGGCCGTCTCAGTGGCCGGCGGCGCAAGGTTCGCCGATACGCCTTCGGTCCGCATTGACGATTTCGGCGCTGCGGCGGCAATGACTCGCCACATTCTGAAGCTCGGACACCGCAGGATTGGTTTTATCGCGGGGAATCCCGATCAGATCGCCAGCGCGGAGCGTACACGTGGCTATCGGGCAGCCATTGCCGAGGCTGGACTGGGCGTTGACGAATCCCTGATCGCCCAGGGTCTTTTCACGTACCGCTCCGGCCTGACCGCCTGTGAGTCCCTGCTCGACCTGTCCCAGCCGCCAACCGCGGTGTTCGCCAGCAATGACGATATGGCGGCAGCCGCCGTCGCGGTGGCGCACCGGCGCCATTTGGAGGTGCCGGCGGACCTCACGGTTTGCGGATTCGACGACACCGACTTCGCGCGCTCGATCTGGCCCGAGTTGACAACGGCCCGCCAGCCGATTTCCGAAATGGCCCGCGCCGCGACAACGACGCTTATCGAGCACGTGCGGGCGCGGCAGCGTGAGAGAACTCTGGAACCGCAAACACAGCTTTTCCCTTTCAGCATTGTCCGTCGCCATTCCGATGCGCCGCCTGGAAACGCGAAGACGCCTCTGACTGCCGCGCGAGTAAGGGCAACGGTTTTGTAGCCACCCGGGGCATAGTACTGATTCCGGGCAGGAAACCATTCCGATAAACCGTCCCGCCGGTTTGCGGGACGGCTTCCGCTACGGTCTAAACGCGCCTCGCAAGGCAGGTCGCGGGCCTCCGCTTCAGCCGCCCCGCAAATCCTTCAAACCAAAGTCCAAATGCCCATGAACTGGTCTACTTTCCCGCCGCTACAGTGGTCTGGCTTTACTCCGCCCTTGACACTCAAGAACCCTGATCTCAAAAAAAGGCTTGCAAAACCATAATGGTAGCGCTACCATTCTCTCGGTGAACCATTTTCCTCCGGGGGTCGATATGGGCGCATCTGCCGTAAAGGTAGTGCTGTCCGATGAGGCCGGCCACGTCGTTGGTCAGGCCAGGAGGAAGGAAGACCGGTGGGGGGTTGCCGGGAGATAGGAGAGAAGTCATGCTATTACGGCGAATATTCCAGTTAGTAGCGCTAACCCTTATGTCCGCTCTGATCGTGACGGCGCAGCAGACCGGCAGCGGCAGAGTTCAAGGCACAGTTAAGGACACTAGCGGGGCCTCCATTCCGGGAGCGACCATAACCATTGTCAATACCGGCACCATGGTGGAGAACTCGACGAAGACCAACGATGTCGGCTTGTTCGTGTTCCCGCCGGTCGTGCCTGGCAACTACACGATCACGGCGCAATCGCCGGGCATGGAGACGTGGAAGGGCAACTTTCTGTTGCAGGTGGGACAGACGGCGGAAATCAGCCCAGTTATGAAGGTGGGGGCGGTGACCACGCAGGTGACCGTAGCCGGGGAGGTGGTTCCCCTGGTTACGACAGCGGATGCAACCGTATCGACGAATCTCGAGCGGACCCGGATTGAACAATTGCCGGAGAATGGGCGCGACCTGGCGAATCTGGCGCTGGTCACCACTCCTGGCATGTTTTCAGGACAAGACGGCGACACCAACCCAATCCTCAATGGATTGCGCGACTCGGTAGAACTGTACCAGGATGGAGCCATAATCAAGAACCGAGACACGGGCGATTTCAGTGGGCGCCTGCCTGGTGTGGACAGCCTCCAGGAGATGCGGGTGGACACAAGCCTTTCCTCAGCCAAGTCCGACCGCCCCGGAGAGATCATCCTCTCGACGCGAAGCGGGACCAACCGTATTCACGGGTCACTGTTCGAGACCGCCCGGAACAGTGGGATAGGGGTAGCACGCCGCCGGCAGGATTACTACACGAAGGCCCCGCACTATGTCCGCAACGAATTCGGCGGTTCAGTGGGCGGCCCGGTGTACCTGCCGAAGATCTACAACGGAAAGAACCGCACGTTCTTCTTCACCACGTATGAGCTCGAGCGCGTTGTCAGCGCATCGACATTGAGCACGGCCTTGGTGACTATGGCCATGCGGCAGGGCGACTTCAGCGGTTTGCTCGACAGCCTGGGCCGGCTGCAGGTAATTTACGACCCGTGGAGTACTGGCCCGGCTCCAACCTGGACGCGCACGCCGTTTCCCAACAACACAATCCCGGTGGCCCGCGAAAGCCCCATGTCCAAGTATCTATTCGACCACACGCCGGTGCCCACGAATGCTGCCAACCCTTTGTTGGCCAGCAACTATTTTGGGCTTGGTAACACGGTCACTCCAGACTACATGAGCACTTCCCGCATTGACCACCGTGTCAGCGCTCGCGACCAGCTCTTCGGCAGATTCACGATTACGAGGGATGATACCACATACCCACGAGCCGTGCCAACAACGGACAACGCTACGAGCATGGTCTACAATTTGTATTTCGATCAAAACGTCGCCGGGAACTGGACCCACTCATTTTCGCCGACTTTTCTGAGCGAGACGCTGGTCACTTTCTCGCGCGAGCACAAGCTCACAGGCGCAGTTGATGTTCCGGGCATCGGGAACCTAGCCCACTATCTGGGCATGCCAGATCCGCTAAACAACCCCTTCGTGCCCTATGCAAATACTGGCGGGAATTTCGGTATGGAATATGCGCCGCAGCCGGAGCGCTTTAGTTATACGGATATTTTCGTCGTTGACGAGAATTTCACGCGCGTCCACGGGCGACATGAGATCCAATTCGGCGGACGATTCCACCAAGAGTATCTCGAGGCCGTGACCGACCAGAGCACGGACAACGTCAATTACAATACCAACTTCACGGCCCTCTTCAATCCGGCTAGCGGATCGGCGTACTCCGCCCTTCCACAAACCGGATATGGCACCGCGAGCATGTTCCTCGGTGCATTCCAATATATCAACGAAGGCGCCGTCCAGCCTGGGTTCTACTGGCGCGATCCTGAGTACGCCGCATACGTTCAGGATAATTGGAAGGCAACGTCCAGACTCACTCTCAATTTCGGCCTGCGTTACGAGGACTTACCCGGGATGACCGAGGTAGGTAATCTTGCAACGACGTTCGATAAGAAGACGGATGAGTTAGTTTTGGGCCGGTCCCTCGCCGATATGTACGCAGCCAAAGTGCTCAATCCAGCCGCTATCGCCGCCTACCAAGGCCTTGGCGTGCAATTTGAGACGCCATCCCAAGCCGGCATTTCGGCGTCCTTGGTGAATCCCAACCACTGGATATTTCAGCCGCGGCTTGGATTCGCGTACCGGATCGGCGATACCCAAAGGCCACTGGTGTTGCGCGGGGGCTTCGGTATGTACGACTCAGAGGTCGCCAATCGCTCGTTCGACAGCGCAAGCTACGTGGGCGGGTCTGCGCCCTATTCTTACAGCATTCAGTACAACCTTGACACCCAGGCATTTGCTGGGATTATACCAGGCCTGGATGGTCTGCCGAATTATACCCTTCGGTCGGTTCCCCCGTACGTGGCAGGCGTCAATAATGAACACATCCTCGACAATCCCGCTCTGGTGAGAATCACGCCGGGCTCAAAATCTATTACCTATGTGGATCCTGACCAGCCGCCCAGCACGGCCCAGGAGTGGAACCTTTCTTTAGGACACGAGATTCTCCCGGGTATCGTGGCCACGGCCACCTACGTGGGGACGCATGCCTACAATCTCCCCCAGAGGTACAATTTCAACAACTCGCCAAGCGATTTCGTGTGGTATACGACGACCGGTCTGCCGAAGCCCACCGGAACGTATGCTTCGACGGCGGAGCGTCCCTACGACACGACGACATGGGGAAATATTACCGATGTCATCAAGAAAGGTTATTCCAACGCCAGCAGCGTGCAACTGCAGGCAGAGCGCAGGTTTTCGCATGGCTATGGTTTTGAGTTCTATTACATGCTGACCAATGCGCTCACAAGCTCGACCATGGTTGCTAACGGCGGTGGGCCGACGATTCTGCCTACCGCAAGTTATCTACCGGGCGCTGTTCCAACGGATTTCGACGCGTTGGAGCGTTCTCTCTATTACACACGAGATACGATGGTGCCGCGGAGCCAACTGCGTTGGAACTGGGTCGTAGACCTGCCGTTCGGAAGGGGCAAGCTGTTGGGCCGCAATGCGAGCAAGGCCCTTAACGCCGTGATCGGCGGCTGGCAGATCGCCGGTACAGGTTCCTATACCAGCACATTTTGGTCTCTGCCGACCACCAACTATGGCGTGGTCGGGCAAGTGCAGACCTACGGAACCACGCAATACCCGATTCAAAATTGTTCCAGCGGCGTGTGCATCCCGGGTTACCTTACCTGGAATGGATACATTTCGCCTCCGCTCATCAACCGGACGAACGCGGCCGGTCAGTGCACGGGAATCTGCGGCATACCGTCCACCTACACCCCATCCAACCTGCCGTTGATTACTTACGGCCAAACGGCCCTGCCGGCCAATGCTCCTTCCAACACCAATCTTTCCACATACTGGGAGAGCCAGGAGGTGTGGATCAAGTTGCAGAACGGCACCGTAGTGCCAACCGGCTATAGCACGGGCGTGCATCCGTGGATGAATCAGAACGCCCAGGCGGGCCCATGGAGGTTCAATCTCGATGCGTCGGCGTTCAAGAGCGTCGCCTTGACGGAAGCGGTTCTGCTACGACTCAATGTTGACTTTTTCCAGGTCTTGAACAACCCTGGTCTCAGCACGCCGGGCAGCAATGGGATACTGAGCACTCAAAACTCCCAGAACTCGCCGCGTACTCTTCAGCTTACGTTGAGACTGACCTGGTGAGCGCTATCGGCCGAAGGGCTTTCCTGGCCATCCTGCCTGGGGTGGGGATGGCGGCGGGGCAATCCAGCCCTCAACCGCTTGGTACTGCTTCGAGCATGACCGTCACCGCGGCTTTAGGATCGCGGCAGACATTGATTGGCATGGGGGCTGGATTTACCGGGTATCCTTCCGGGCCGCGCAATTATTCGGCTCTGCCTCGCGCCACCCGTCTGGACATGGCGAAGATGCTTTGGGGCAACGAGGGCCTTGGTTTCCGGGTCTGCCGTCTTTGGGGCAACCGGGCAGGTTCTAACACCGGAGCCCAAATGTTGTCCGCATACAAACTGCTCTACGAGGACATCAACTCAGTCCAGCCTCGTATGATATGGCAGTATGCCGCCTGGGGATCTCCCGCAAGAGACGGTCTCGATGTCTATGCCGCCTATCATGCGCAGGTAATCGCGGACTGCAAGGCGGGTGGTTTGGCGTTTCAGTACGTTGGGACGTGTAATGAACCCGATGCCGATAATCTATATGCTCCCTCCCAGGCCGCGGAGGTCGTCAAGGAGTTTCGCGCGGCGCTGGACAAAAGAGGGCTTCAGAAGGTAGGAATAGTCTCTCCGGAATGCGCCAACGTCGATCGCAAGGGCATGAGCTACATCCAGAACATTAAAGACGATCCTACCGCGCTTGCCGACTTGGCGGGCTTCGACCTCCATTCGTACAATATGTCTTTCACCCCCGAGTACTTCGATCTCAGTAATGTCGCGGGAAAGGAATCATGGCAGGACGAATCGGCGGCCAACGGTCCCGAGGGCGACAACGATGCCGCTCTTGCGGCGGGTAGCGTGGCGCGCGCATGCAACGATTTTAATTTTGGCTGCGGCGTGTGGATGCATTTCGAGGCCTATCTCCCATACGATCCCCGCGACAACGCCACGCGCATTATGGGGTATGATCCCACCACCGGCGATCACCAGCCATTTCTCAAATATTATTACTATAAGCAGTTGCGTCGCGGCTTCAAAGACGGTTGTGTGTTTCGTTCGTCAACCAGCGACGATGCCCGTGAGGACCGTTATCGAACGATGACCCTGACCCATGGCGACCGGCCCGCAATTGTCGGGGCCGCCGGAAAGAATGTTGACGGGTCATGGGGTATGAACGTCGTCAATCTAACCAGTGCGCCGGACCGGAGGCCGGGAGTAAGCCCGGGTGCCGCTAACTATCAGCCGGCCGCAACCTACAAAATTACCTATCATGTCGGGGAACTCGAAAACGTGGGCGCGCTCAGCTTCAGACTGTACCGTTCGAGCTCGGCCGTGCGGGATGCCGACCAGGGGACGGTATTAATGAAGGGCGGCGATGTGGCCTTCACCATAGCGCCCTTGGAACTGGTGACGCTCGTGAGCGCCCTTGCCACGAGTACTCGCCCGCGCAGCGTCAAATGATCGGCCGGCCAAGGTATTTTGCGCCTTCAGTTGTCCTCAAATTCGACTGCGTGTTTTTCGGCTCACTGTAAGGCTGACGTGGTCGGTGCAACCAAGACAAGCGGCTGCAAAGCGCAACGCGGGATTATGAGGGGCTAGGATCTCAAGGTATAGCGTCGAGGAGCAAAGAGATGCGAAGGGGCCTGTTGGTTTTGTCGGCGGTGGTTCTGTGTTGGGCCTTCCCCGGGGCGGCTGCCGGGCCGATCCGCGTCATGTTGCTCGACGGCGAGCAGGGCACGGCCTCTCACGCTTGGCAGGAGACGTCGCCTTATTTGTTGAAGATGCTGGCGGAGTCGGGCATCTTTCAGGTGGAGCGAGTCACCGCACCGCCGCCGGGCGGGAACTTCTCCACCTTCAAGCCCGAGTGGGCCAAGTATCAAGTGGTCGTCGCCAATTACGACGCGCCGGACGCCCGC
>JBEKHV010000003.1:0-176787 GCA_050012095.1 Bryobacteraceae bacterium
AAGGAGACGTTTGTAGGCTAACCGCGCCTCCCGTTGGTCGGCGATCAGGCTAATTCACTGGCCCGGCCAAAAACCTAGTGCTTGACAGGAGCCGCTTTCTCATGGAAGACCGGCGGCGCCACCGAGAGGCGAATGAGCTGAGCCTCAATGCGGGCGTAGCGGCGGCGGTCCCAATCGGATTTGACCAGGGTCTCGATGAAGAATGTTTCCAACGGGCCTACGGGACGGAATTGGCGATCATAATCGAGCGCGAGGGCTTCGAGTTGGGCGGGATCTTCGCCGGGGATGACGAGAGCGTGCGCATCAATGCCGTGTTTCAGGGCGTTGAAGCGGAAAACGGCCTTCCCCGCGTCTGTGCGGGGGCCGGAGGATTTCATCGCGTTGAGGCGATTGGCGTGGAATTGCGCGGGAGTTGCCATGGCGCTTCCAGAGTAACCGACGAGCACAAGCGAAGCGGGGAGGCGGGGAGCGGAAGTGATTGAAAGGATGGGAGATGGGAATTTGAAAGGTGGCGTGATCGGGGTTCGGCACGATCTGGGGAAAACGGGTCCGGACCCGCCCGCCGCGGGCTATTTCCCCGCGCGCCCGTGCGCCGGGCCCGCCACGCCGGCGGGCCCTGGTACGGCGCGCATCTGCGCGTCCTCCAGGCGCCGGCATTCCTGCCAGGTAAAGATCATGCGGTGAACCACCGTCAGGTTCGACAGCACGGCAATGACCCACAGCACGGCGGCCATACGATTCGCGAGCGCGCCGAGGATGATCAGCACGACCCGCTCCGGCCGCTCCAGGAAGCCGACTTTGCATTTGGGGATGACATTCTCGGCGCGCGCGCGGGTGTAGCTGATCATGACCGAGCCGGTCATCGCGAGAGCCGTGAGCACAATATAGAAGAAGCGGTTGATGGAGGCGTAGTAGACCAGCAGGCCAAAGTACAGCGCCAAATCGGAGTAACGATCCAGCACCGAATCGAAGAATCCGCCAAAACGGGTCACCTGGCTGGTGGCGCGCGCTACGCGGCCATCCACCATGTCGAAAAGCCCCGCGCCCAGCACCACGACGCCGGCCCAGCGGAAGCTGCCCATGGCGAACAGCCAGGCGGCCCAAATGTTGATCAGCAGTCCGATGAAGGTGAGAGCGTCGGGATGAATGCGGGAAAGCGCCAGCCAGCGCACGATGCGGTCGATGATCGCCCCGAAGAACAACCCGATCGCGCGCGTGGCAGTCATAGCTCAGCGGCGTCGTGGATGGTGGTCAGTTTCAGAATCTCGAGCTCTTTCAACCCTCCGGGGCTCTGAAACCGAACGACGTCGCCCACTTCCTTACCCAGCAGAGCGCGGCCGATCGGGCTGGTGGTGGAGATCCTGCCATGGGCCGCGTCGGCCTCTTCGGTGGTAACCAGAATGTACGTGACCTCTTCGTCGCGCTTGCCGTCGAGCACCACCACGATCGAGCCGAGGCCCGCCCGGCCATGCGGGATCTTCGAGAAATCGATCATGGACAACTCCGCCAGGCGCTGCTGCAACTGGCCCAGGCGGGCGTTCACGAAACCCTGGCGCTCCTTGGCGGCGTGGAACTCGGCGTTCTCGCTGAGGTCCCCGTGCGCCCGGGCTTTCAGGATTTCCTTGGGAAGCTCGTTCCGCAGCTCGTACTCCAGCGCGGCGATCTCGTCCTGCAGCTTCTTCTTGATGTCCATCGAGCGGGGACAGCCTCCGTCACATTATAGCCGAGACGGAACCAGTGGGCCGCGCGCGCGAGCGATCGCAACCCGTCCGCAAAGCGCTGGCGCGGGAAAGCCCAACCTCAAAGCGGAGACGCTGAGAACGCCGAGAAAACGCAGGAGAATGGCTGTTTCTCCGCGCACTCTACCTCCTCCGCGCCTCCGCGTTGCAGTAAGCCGAAGGATTCCGGGAGCGGACTTAGCCGCTCCCGGTCCGAAGGATCTCATCGGCCACATCCGCGGCAGCGCGCATCTCGCGGACGTCGTGCACGCGGACGATGTGCGCTCCGGCAAGCACGCAGGCAGCCACCGCCGCGGCGGTGGCGCAGCGGGTCTCCTCGGCGGTTGG
This sequence comes from Bryobacteraceae bacterium, assembly GCA_050012095.1. Taxonomy (GTDB): domain Bacteria; phylum Acidobacteriota; class Terriglobia; order Bryobacterales; family Bryobacteraceae; genus BOG-224. The sequence goes on from JBEKHV010000003.1 coordinate 2,067, forward strand.
GCGGGCCAGAAACTGCTTGCGCGAAGGCCCCACCAGGATCGGCGCGTCGAGGCCGGCAAGCTGCGCCAGACGGCCCAGGATCAGCGAATTCTGCTCTTTGCGCTTGCCGAATCCGATTCCCGGATCGATCACGAGCCGCGACCGCTCGACTCCCGCCAGCCGGGCGCGGCTGACGGCCGCCTCCAGATCGCGCGCGATGGCGGTCATCGGGTCGGACATCGGCCCGAGTTTCGCCCACGTCTCCGGCCGCCCGCGCATGTGGTTCAGCACGAGGCCGGCGCTGAAGTTGGAGACCGAGCGCGCCAGTTGCGGCTCGAAGGTGAGGCCGGATGGGTCGTTGACGATCTCCGCGCCCAGTTCCATGGCCCGCCCGGCCACTTCGGCCTTGTACGTGTCCACGGAGATGGGAATGGTCAGCCGGTCTTTGAGCCGTTTCAGGACCGGGACCAGCCGCCGCAGCTCCTCGGCCGCCGGGATGCGAGCGGAGCCGGGCCGCGTGGATTCGGCGCCGATATCGATAATGTCCGCGCCCTCTTCTTCCATCTCCAGGGCGCGCGCGAAGGCGCGGTCCGGGTCGGAATACCTGCCGCCATCGGAGAACGAGTCGGGCGTCACGTTGAGGACGCCCATCAGCGCGGTGCGCTCGCCCAGTGCGATTTCGCGCTGTTTCAGTTTCCAAAAATAGAGTTTTCTGGGCATGGAGTTACATGGCCGCCGATGGACGCCGATAAACGCCGATCAAATCCTGGTCATTTCCATTTGCGTTCATCGGCGTTTATCGGCGGCTCATTAGTCTAGATTGTTACCCGGCGCCAGTTCTTCCCGGCTTGAATTACGAGCTCCGGGGCCGGGTCCGCGAGCGCCAAGTCCTTGACGCGCTCGCCGTTGATTTCCACCGCGCCGGCTTTGATCTTGCGCACGGCGTCGCTCACCGATTCCGCCAGGCCGATGCGGGCCAGCAACTTGTCCACCCGCAGGCCGCCCGCCGCGTACACGCCATCCGGAATCGGGACGGTTGGGATATCGGCCGGGAGTTCCTTGCGGCGCACCACGCGGTTGAACTCCTCGGCGGCGCGGGCGGCGTCCGCAGCGGAGTGAAAGTCGGAGACGATCAGCTTTCCGAGCGCGATCTTGGCCTCCATGGGCCGGTCTTGGGCGCGCAGTTTCCGAATTTCGGCTTCGCTCCGATCGGTGAGCAGCAGGTAATAGCGCCACATCAGCTTGTCGCTGATCTGCATCACCTTACGGAACATGACCGCGGGCGGTTCGGCGATGCCGATGTAATTGCCGAGGGACTTGGACATCTTGTTGACGCCATCGAGGCCCTCCAGAATCGGCACGGTGGCCACAATCTGCGGCGGCTGGCCATAGTCCCGCTGAATCTCGCGCCCCACCAGCAGGTTGAATTTCTGGTCCGTGCCGCCCATTTCAACGTCGCATTCCAGCATCACGGAATCGTACGCCTGGGCCAGAGGGTACAACAACTCGTGGACGGATATGGGTACGCCGTCCTTGTAGCGCGTGGCGAAATCGTCGCGCTCCAGGATGCGCGCCACCGTGTATTTCGAGCACAGCCGCACGATGTCCAGAAACTGGAGCGGCGCGAGCCAATCGCTATTGACCCGGACTTCCGTCTTCTCCGGATCGAGGATCTTGAACACCTGCGCCTTGTACGTTTCCGCGTTGGCGTCGATGGCTTCGCGCGTCATGGGGGGACGGGTGACGTTGCGGCCGGAGGGATCGCCGATCATCCCCGTCATGCCGCCGATCAGAAAGATGACGGTATGGCCCAGGTCCTGGAAGTGCTTCATCTTGCGCAGCAGGACGGTGTGGCCCAAGTGAAGGTCGGGCGCGGTGGGGTCGAACCCCGCCTTGACACGCAGCGGCCGGCCGGCCTTGGCGGCCGCGATGAGCCGCTCGCGCAAATCCTCTTCCCGGATGATCTCCGCCATGCCCTTACGCAGGTAGGCGAGCTGTTCGTCGAGAGTCAAACCGGCGTGGGTCACGAGGATAGAACCAAGGTAGCACGCGAATCGGGGCCGCGACCCCGGATTCGCCGCCTCGGCCGATTTACGGTCTTGCGAGTAACCTCTCGTGCTTCTCGTGGCGACCGATCCAGGACCAGACGGTCCCGTCTGGCGGGCTCCTCACGCCGGCCGCACGATACTCGCGGCCGATTCGGACCGAGACAAGGCGTTCCGACCTCGCGACGGCGGCGGTTGCCAACCGCCGCGCAGGATGCCATCCTGCCCCACAACGGCGCGCCGCGCTATTACGCGAGGCTCAGCAGGTCACGACGATTCCCGCAGTTTGTCCAGGAAATGATAGAGCGCTATCCCCACGAGGGCGTTGAGCAGACCGACCACCAGCGTCCTCTCCACCTCGAACGCCAATTGCTGCCGCAGCAGGGCTCGCGCCAGCACCCAGTAGAAGAACTGGTGAAACACGAAGAAAAAATACGCGAGCAGCAGCCGCATAACGACGTTGTCCACGTCCAGCCGGACTCCGATCGAGGACGCGAAGTAGCCCACCAGGGTCTTCACGATCCCGAACATGCCCAGCGGGTTCTTGGAAAGGCTGTCTTGAACCAAGCCCACCGCCGACCCGATCAGCAAGCCGGCGACCGGGTTGCGCCTCATCAGCGCGAAGTACACCACCACGAGAAGCGGCATCTCGAGGTAGCCCAGAAACTGAAAAAACAGCGGGATGTAGACCTGGAACAGAATGGCGGCCAGGGGAACGGCGATCACCACCCAGGCGGGGAAACGCGAGACCTGACCTTCGCGCTGGCTGCTGAGGAGGATGTGCCCGCTCGAATAGCTCATCGGGCCGGCGGGCCTCCCGTCTGTCCGGCCGGGGCCTGAGCGGGCGGCGGCTTGGGAACCGTCGCGGGCGCCGCGGCCGGGGGCTGACCGAGCCGGGTGAAATCGGGAGGCTTGGACCCCGGGGCGCCTTCGCCGAACGTGTGCTTCTGCGCGTCTCCAGCGGCTTTGTACATGGTCCGCAGTTTGTCGGCTTCGGTACCGGCTTCCGAAGCCGGCGACTGGGCGTCTCCGGCGGCGGATTGGTCCGGATTCGCGGCGGCGGGCGGGGAAGCGATGAAAACCGGCTGCGTGGCCGGCGGCTCGTCGGGAATCGCCTGGTGCACGTTATCCACAACGATCAGCACGTCTTCCAATCCCCGCCGCAAGCCGCTTGGCTCCATGTAGACTTCCTTGTAGGGCTGGCCGTCGCGCGCGGACTTGACTACACCCACGGGGAGGCCGCGGGGAAAAATGCGGTCGTCGCCCGCGGTGTAGAGCCACTCGCCGGGCTCCACTTTATCCGCAAACGACACGTAGTCCACTTTGCACAGGGGCGTGCCCTGTCCTTTCACGACGCCGTGCGCCTGGTTCTTCTGCGAGATCACGCCCGCCGCGAAATCGGGATCGGTGATGAGCACCACCTCCGAGGCCATGGGATAAACGGCGAGCACTTTGCCCACAATGCCGTCCGGCGTGATCACCCCCATGCCGCGACGGACGCCGGAGACCGACCCGCGGTCCACGAAAACCACCTTCGAATTGGCCCCGGCGCCCGTGCCGAAGACGGTCGCGGCCAGGGTCCTGGAGGGCGTCTGGGCCTGAAACACCTGGAGCGCCTTGGCCCGATCCGCGGTATTCAATTCGTTCTTGAGGAAAATGTTATCCAGTTTGAGCTGGCCGTTTTCGGCCTGCAGCCGCCGGTTTTCCGCGTCCGCGCGCTGCAGCATGAGATAGTTGCGGACCAGCGCCGCGCCCCCGCCCCGTATGGCTTCCAGGACGCGCGCCGCCGGCGTCACGGCCGTGACCGTCCACACGCGAATGATGCGGACGTCGCTACCGTTTTTGACCTGCACCGCCAGCAGAATGAGCTGAGCGAAAATCGCCAGAAGGAGAACGGTGATGTTCCGGTACCGATTGAGGAACGATTCCATGCCGCCAAGGGCCGCCTTCCGTCCCTAGTCTATCGAAATCTTCCGCAGCAGTTTGAAATCGCTCAGCATGCGGCCGGTACCGAGCACCACGGAGGCCAGCGGCTCGTCGGCGATCGAAACCGGCAGCCCGGTCTCCTCGCGAATGCGCTTGTCGAGGTTCTTCAGCAAAGCGCCGCCGCCGGTGAGCACGATGCCGCGGTCGCTGATATCGGCGCTCAATTCCGGCGGAGTCCGCTCCAGCGCCACGCGGATGGCGTTGATAATGGTGGCCACGCACTCCCCCAGGGCTTCGCGGATCTCCTCGTCGTGCACCACAATGGTGCGGGGAACGCCTTCGATGAGGTTGCGCCCCTTGATTTCCATGCTGAGCGGCTTGTCGAGCGGAAAGGCCGAGCCGATTTCAATCTTGATGGCTTCCGCCGTGCGTTCCCCGATCAGCAGGTTGTACTTGCGCTTCAGGTATTGCATCACGGCGTCGTCCATTTCGTTGCCGGCCACGCGCACCGAACGGGAGTACACGATGCCGGAGAGCGAGATCACGGCCACATCCGTGGTGCCGCCGCCGATATCCACGACCATGTTGCCGGAAGGCTCGGTGATGGGCAGGCCGGCGCCGATGGCCGCCACCATGGCCTGTTCCACCAGGTGCACTTCGCTGGCCTTGGCGCGATACGCCGAATCCATGACCGCGCGTTTCTCCACCTGCGTGATCTCGCTGGGCACCCCGATCACGATGCGCGGATGGACCAGGATCTTGCGCCCGTGCGCCTTCTGAATGAAGTAATTCAGCATGCGCTCGGTGACTTTGAAATCGGCGATGACGCCATCCTTCATGGGCTTGATGGCCACGATGTTGCCGGGCGTACGGCCCAGCATGTCCTTGGCCTCCTTGCCGACGGCTTCGACTTCGCCGTTGTTCTTGTTAATGGCGACGATGGAAGGCTCGTTGACGACGATGCCCTTCCCCTTGGCGAACACCAGAGTATTGGCCGTGCCGAGGTCGATGGCGAGGTCCGACGAGAACAAACTGAAAACAGAGCGTAAATTCATGTAGGGTGGTTCACTTCGGGAAAGGGAGTCTAGAAACCACGCCGGAGCGAAGTCCTATTGCATCGTAGCACAGTGCTCCGCCGCGGGGAATCTCCGGCATCCCACTGAAATCGGCCACATCGCCGACGGGGACCGGGGGCCGCAGTGGCCATGCTAAGTCGTTGATCGCGAACCCGCCCTGCCGGTGACGGACGTGGCGTCTAGCCCGCTGGAGACGATTGGCTGGTTGTTGGCGGCCGGCACCACCGTAACCGGAGCATTGAGGACTTCGGCGCCGCCGGCGTTCCGTAACCTTCATCCGGCGCGTGGCGCAGCAACCGCGCCGTTGGGCGATAACACCTATTTTCTCATCGCGTCCATCATTTTGGGCGACAAATATCCATTCGGGACATCGACCGTGATCTGTTTCCCCTTTCGCAGCTTTTCCACATAGTCGCGCGCCAGCGGCGCCGGCTTGCTTTGAGCGATCTTCCGATCAGCCGCGCGAACCACTTCCAGCACGCGAAGACTGAGCTTGGCGTCGGCGCTTGCTGCCGCCAACGGTCTCAGCGTCGTTGGGTCCAACGGAGTCGGGCCGGTAGGCGATTCTCCTCCTGGCCCTGTTGTTGCTATTCGGAATGGATAAACGCCCGCGGGAAGGTCGCACATCGCGACAGTTGTAGTTACGCCTATATACTTGCCTTGATCGTCATAATAGAATGTGACCGTGACGCAATTCCCCTTTCCATCCGACGTAACACTGCCTTCGGCCCGCGCGGTCGCGGTGATGAACAGGCAGACCAGTACTCCAATTAGGATCACCAAATTTCTTTTCATTGTGGGATCTCTCCTTTGTATTAGCGGATCAAGCAGATCGCCCCGACACGGAGTGGCTGCGGCCGTCGTCTGGATACGTTTCGACGCCTCATCGGTTGTCCACTCCCGTTCGTCTTACTTAACGTTATCTGATAGGGTCTTGCGCGAAGTGTACTGCGCCGGATGGACCGGGGATCGCGCTCCTTGGATTCGGGCCGCGTATAGTATGACTCTATGCGTGTCTTGATACAAGCCGAATGGCACCTGTAGACCTGAATAATACCCACTGCGAGCCCCAAGTTTTCCACTTTTGTGGAAATTCACAGCACCGTGACCGTACTTGGGCGCTGCATGACGCACAGAGCCGGAATTTCTTGACTCGGGCCGTGCAACCTCGTAGACTCAATGCGCAGGTTTGAGACATAACCCTGGCGGGCAATTCGTAGTCTGAAAGGAGTCCCGGCCAGAATCCCAGGGATTGTTTGTGCGCAACTCCACTCACGCTGTTCACTTGCCTGTTCCTCTTGGCGCCGTTTTCCTGCCTCGCCTGCGTGGTTTCCCCAATCGGTTTCAACGGCGGCGCTCTGTGGCTTCATGGCGATTCCTGCCCGAGTAGTTGCGAGATCTAAGAGGAGATCAACGATGAAATGCAGATCGCTTTTTGCCACGGCCTTGCTCGTCGCGGGCTTGGCCCGACTATGCACTGCGCAATATCAGCTTCCTTGCGACCCTAAACAAAACGGAGTAATCGCTCTCCCGCCTGTGATCAGCGGCGATATCGACAGCTTCGCCCCCGGCGGACCTCTTCCCTGGGTGAGCCCCCAGCTCGCCGCGTTCCCGGATCATCCGGTACGGGTGTTCGACGATGCAGTGGGCGGCGTTGTCCCGCCGAATAAAACGTTCGTCGCGTCGATTTTGATCCGCGACTCCCGCAAAATCTGTACAGCCGTTCTGGACATGATGATCATGAGGACTAAGAGTGCGGCTGCCAGTCCCGCCCAGTACGACAAGCTCTACGTAGGTACGGCGCCGTTCGACGCCAACCACCCCGACACTTTTGTCCTCCTCCAGCCGTGGCTTAATACGACTCTGAACGTCAAAACGGTCACACTCCCTGCGAGCGTTGCCAACGTGGCCTATTTGAACTCGCTCGTCGGCGCCGCCAGGAAGATCGATGTGGCGCTGATGGATAACACTTCGGTGGATTACGTCAAACTGACGTTGACCGTGTTTCAATAAGCCAGCAGCCCCTCGCTACAGATCGCGCGCGGGCGGTGGCCAGATCACCGCCGCCTCGCGCCGCCATCCAGAGCCTCAGCCGGCCGATTCCAGTAGCCGGCACATGGGGTCGTAGTGGGCGCCTTGCCAGTAGACGCGGCGGCATCCCGGGCAGCGTTGGAATCCTTCATATCGGGCGGCGGCGCGGGGCGGCAGCCCTTCCCGAACCTCCTCCCTGGAAACCGGCTCCAGGAGCGCATTGCACCGCAGGCAGCGGGAAAACGGCTTCGCCAGCCGCGTCAAGTCGAAGCGGCGCGTTACCTCCTCCAACTGGCGGCGGGAATCGGTTTCGCGGACGAAGTACCCGTGGGTCACGGCGCTCCGTTTGAGCAGGCCCACGTCGCGCGTCAGCAGAATGCGGCGCTGACCGCGCGAGATTTCCGCCAAGGTCCCGTCCTCGCAGCGGTTCTGGTAGAGCGCGTCGAACCCCATCATGCGCAGATAAGCCGCCAGCCTGCCAAGATGCGTGTCGAGCACGAATCGGGGATTGCGCAGCGGCTCCGGCCGCAACCGCGCCAGCGGGGCGATATCGAAGGATTCGAACACCGGGTACACGCTGACGCGGTCGCCATCGCGCACCCGGGAGGCGAAGTCCACAGGCTCCCCGTTGACCAGGATCAGGTCCACTTCGGTGTGCGGAACGCCGAAGGATTCGATCCGATCCTTGACCGTGGCGATGTCCAGGAATTCGCAGGCGAACTCGGCATAACGCCGCGCGGGGGGAAGAAAGTCGTTCAGCTCGGCGTAGAAGCGAAAGCGGGCTTGGGCCATGCCGCTCTCATGATACATGGCGGGGCCATGCCTCTTGGTCCGCCGGGACGCTGCGGCGGTGCGCACGTATCCGGGAATGCGACGGATCGCGGCCAAAGCGCGGCATTGCTTCACATGAGGCATTGTGCTATTTATGAGGTCAAGTCGGACATTCAATCCACCGGGCCGCCCTGCCTCGACTCGCGGCGCGGCCTAATTATAGTCCACTTCAAAGGATGGCCATCCGTGGAAGCTGTCAATCGCAGACTCATACGTCCTTCTCTCAATGACATCAAAGAACAAATCGCGCCGGCCCGCCACCCCCCGCAACAACAGGCGGCGCTGAAGAAGAAGCAGGCGCCGCCCGACCAGACCAACGCGGAGAATTATTACTACGTGAAGCAGATGCAGGCCAAGACGCCGATGGTGTTCGTGCTCCTTAACGGGGAGACGCTGCACGGGATCATCGAGTGGTACGACAAATCTTGCCTGAAGGTGACCCGCGTAGAGGGGCCGAACCTGCTGCTCTACAAGCCGAGCATTAAGTACATGTACAAGGAGTGACGGGGCTGGCCGCGCGGCGGCGCAAATAGCTGTGGGCGTACGATTCCGCCTGACACTGGAGGGTCGCGCCAGCCGGCGGCTCGGCGAGACGGCCGCCGGGCAGCGAGTAGGCGAGGGCGCCGTGCGCAAACGGGTGGTGGTCCCGCTCCATAACGTAATCGATGCGCAGCCAGACGCCATCGTCGCCGCGCATCGTGAAGCGCACGGCGTCCGGACCGTCAGCCGGCGGGAAGCGGGCGCAGCCTCCGCGGGCGTAGCCCAGATTGCAGAACCGCAGCGTGGCCTCGTCCGGGTCCCACGGCGCGCCCGGAGCAGCGCGGCAGGCTCCGGACCACCAGTCCCCCAGCGGCAGCATGGCCGCTTCGGGGCCGGCGCCGCGCGTCCGCGGTTCCACCGGCTGGAAATAGGGGCAACACATTTCCGAGGTATAGTAACACAAGCGATGGCAAGCGCTCGTCTCGAGATCCTCAGGAGCATGGTGGAGCGGAACCCGCGCGACAGCTTCGCGCGCTATGGCCTGGCCATGGAGCATCGGAACACAGGCGACCTGGAAGCGGCGGTTCGCGAGTTCCGGTCCCTCGTGGACGCCGATCCCGGCTATACCGCGACGTACTATCAACTCGGGCAAGCGCTGGAGCGGCTGGGCCGCCCGGAGGAGGCGCGGCAGTCGTACCGGATGGGAATTGCAGCCACCTCGCGGCCAGGCGACGAGCACGCCCGCGGCGAACTCCAGGCCGCGCTGGATCTGTTGGGGTAGAAGCTCTCGGCAATGCGAACCGGCTCACTATGACCACCCGCCTCTATTGGGCCATTGGGGCCTACGCGGCGCTCGCCCTGATGGCTTGTTTTACGCTGGATGGCGCTCTGCGCATCGGCGTCTGGATTCTTATGGCCGGACTGGCTCTGAAGACCCTCATAGCCTACAAAGCCGGCTGGTAACCCATCCGAATCCCGTTTTGAAACAAGCCTGCGTTTCGATTTGAAACGCGTTCCATTCCGGAACGTTGCCCTCGCCCGAATCTTATAGAAAATAAGGTATTTATATCTGAAATATCAATGGTACTGCCGGTGCATTCTCTGGCGCAGTCCGGAACGATTCCGGACCGGCAAAACGGAGCCGGGGAGGGCGCCCAATGCGAGAGCAACTCGAATGCACCGGACGGCAGGCGACGAATTGGCGGGAAGTACGCGACCAGGTGGTGATTGGCAACCTCGCGCTGGTGAGAATCATCGCCATTCGCGTGCATGAGAACCTTCCGGTGCACGTGGACCTGGAGGATCTGATTCACGCCGGCGTACTGGGTCTGATCGACGCGGCGCAGAAATACGACGTTTCCAGGAACGCGTCGTTTCAGAGCTACGCCAAACACCGCATCAAGGGCGCGATACTGGACAGCCTGCGCCAGTTGGATTGGGCGTCCCGCGACCTCAGAAAGCGGCAGAAGCAAGCCGAAGAAGCGGCGCGGCAGCTCTCCGGAAGGCTGGGGCGGGCGCCCAACGAAAACGAGGTGGCCCAGGAAATGGGCGTTTCAGTGGAACGATGGCGGCGGATGTCGATGGAACTGCGGAATACCGGCCTCGCACCCTCATCCAGCTCGAACTCCGATCGCGCGCGCGATCTCGCCGAGGAATTCCCCGCCGCGCCGGACTTGCGGCCGGACCGCATGTGCGAGCGGGCGCAACTGCGGACCACGCTCGAGCGCGCCATCGGAACCCTGCCGAAACGCTACCAGAAAGTGGTGTTCCTGTACTACACCAACGACATGACGATGAAGGAAATCGGAGACGTTCTAGGGGTCAATGAAAGCCGCGTCTCGCAGATCCACAAGACGGCGTTGCGGAAGATGGCGGTGGCGCTGGAATCGGAGGGTATTCGCTCCCCCGCCGCATTCTGACGTCGGAGAGCGGAGCGTGTCATGGCACAGTTGCGCGATTTGCCATACCGCCATACTGGAATCTGCGCGCCTTCACCCACGTCCAACCCCGGACTGTCGCATTTCGCCCCTGTGTTTTCCGATAGTTACAGCGCTCGGGGCGCTGGCGCCGGAATTGCACCCTTCCCGATATATGGCCTACGTCATCACAGACACCTGTACGAAGGACGAGTTGTGCGTTCAGGCTTGCCCGGTGGATTGCATCCACCCCAAGCAGGATGAGGCCGGTTTCGCCGACGTGCCGCACCTGTATGTGAGCCCGGTCGACTGCATCGACTGCGGCGCGTGCGTTCCGGTTTGCCCCACCAACTCGGTTTTCCCGCTGGAGGAAGTACCGGCGGAGCAGGCGCACTTCGCGGAGATCAACGCGAAGTACTTCAACTAGACAGCTTTCGGGTTGCAGGCGTCAGCCAGGCTGGCGCCGAGCGCTGGCCCGCCTTTCTCACACGCCAAGCGCCGAGACGAGTCTCGGCGCGGCAGACAAAGTGTCCGCGCTACAAGCCCCGCCCGGCATGCTGTCGGAGACCTTCGTGGCGCGCGCACTCTTGCGTGCCTTGTGAGAAATCCGGGCTGGACGCTGACCGCTCGGGCCGTACGGATTACGGGCGAGGGGCCGTTCCGAAATGAATAGGAGCCGCCGCAGCGAGGACATATAATCTAAACAATGTCAGCGTCTGTTTTGGTTACCGGTTCCTGCGGGCTGATCGGCTCCGAAGTCTGTTCCTTTTTCGCCTCCCAGGGTTTTCACGTCGAGGGCATCGATAGCAATCACCGCGCCGTTTTCTTTGGCCCGGAAGGCGACACGGCCTGGGTGCTCGAACGCCTGCGGAAGGCAATACCGGATTACCGCCACTGGGCGCTCGATATTCGCGACAGGGATGGCGTTCTGGCGCTGGTGGAGAAACTGCGCCCCAATCTGATCATTCATACGGCCGCCCAGCCCTCGCATGATCGCGCCGCCGCGATTCCCTTTCTGGATTTCGAGGTGAACGCGCTCGGAACCCTGAACATGCTGGAAGCGGCGCGGCGGTTCTGCCCCGAATCGCCGTTCATCCACATGTCCACCAACAAGGTCTACGGCGACCGGCCCAACGCCATTGCGCTGCGTGAGCTGGACACGCGCTGGGATTACGCCGATCCGGCGTACGAAAACGGCATTCCCGAGGAGTTCCCCATCGACCAGTCGAAACACTCGCTCTTCGGCGCTTCCAAAGTGGCCGGCGACGTGATGGTTCAGGAGTACGGCCGCTACTTCAACATGCCGACCTGTTGCCTGCGCGGCGGATGCCTCACCGGCCCCAACCATTCCGGCGTGGAACTCCATGGGTTCCTCAGTTACCTGGTCAAGTGCAATGTGGAGGGCCGGGAATACAAGGTCTACGGCTACAAGGGCAAGCAGGTGCGCGACAATATCCACTCCGAGGACGTAGCCCGTTTCATGTTCGAGTTCTGGAAGGCGCCGCGGTGCGCGGAAGTGTACAATCTGGGCGGCGGCAAGGGGAACGCCTGCTCCATTCTGGAGGCCTTCCGCATGGCCGAACGGGTAACCGGCCGCCCCATGACGTGGCAGTACGTGGAGGAGAACCGCTCTGGCGACCATATCTGCTACTACAGCGATTTGCGCAAGATGAAGTCGCACTATCCCGCGTGGGACATTTCCAAGCCTCTCGCAACCATTTTCGAGGAGATCGCCGGCAGTTGGATGGCCCGCCTGGAGAAGGCGGTCCGATGAAATTCCTGATTACGGGGATCTGCGGTTTTGTGGGCAGCTCCGTGGCGGAATCTCTGCTCGAGAGGCGGCCCGGTTCTTCGATTGCGGGCATCGACAACCTGATGCGCGCGGGGTCGGAGGGCAACCGCTACCGGCTACGAAAACTCGGCATTGCGGCGCAGCATGGCGACATCCGTGCGGCCAGCGACTTCGAAACGCTGCCCACGGCCGAGTGGGTCATTGACGCCGCCGCCAACCCGAGCGTGCTGGCCGGCGTCGGCGGGACCTTCAGCAGCCGGCAGCTTTTCGAGCACAATCTGGCTGGGCTGGTGAACGTGTTGGAGTACTGCAAAACCCGCAAAGCGGGCCTGATCCTGCTCTCCAGCAGCAGGGTCTATTCCATCGCCGCTCTGGCCGCGCTGCCGCTTAAGGACTGTGGGGACGCCTACCGGCTGGACGATGCGGCGCAGTTGCCGCCGGGCGTTTGCGCCAGAGGCATTGGCGTGGATTTTTCCACCCGGCCGCCGGTCTCGCTATACGGCAGCACGAAGCTGGCTTCCGAGATTCTCGCGCTGGAATGGGGAGCGGCGTTCGATTTTCCGGTGTGGATCGACCGTTGCGGCGTGCTGGCCGGAGCCGGCCAGTTCGGCGTTCCCGACCAGGGGATCTTCTCCTACTGGATCAACGCCCACTTGCGCGGAAGGCCGCTGCGCTACATCGGCTTCGATGGAAAGGGCAAACAGGCCCGCGACGCACTGCACCCCCGCGACTTGGCGGCGTTGCTCGACGCGCAGATACGCGCCGGCGCGGGTGGGGGCCAGCGCATCTACACGGCCGGCGGCGGCCCGGCGAACTGCCTGTCCCTGGCGCAATTGACGGCTTGGTGCGACGCGCGCTTCGAGACGCGCCGCCCGCAGGCGGACACGCGCGAACGGCCTTACGACATCCCGTGGGTCGCCATGGACAACTCCGACGCGGAGCGCGACTTCGGCTGGCGGGTGGAGACGCCCATCGGCGATCTCCTCGCGGAGATCGCCGCGCACGCTCGCGGCAACCCGGACTGGCTGGAGCGGAGCGGCCTGTGAAGAATCAGCCGGCGCCCGCCTCCGGCGAGCCGCTCACACTCCTCTCGGTCGTCATCCCTTGCCGGGACGAGGAGTCCGCCATCCCCGCCACCGTCGAGCACCTCCACGTCGAATTGCGCCTCCAGAACATACCCCACGAAATAGTGGCGGTGGATGACGGCAGCACGGATTCCACGTGGCAGGCGCTGCAAGACCTCAGCCTGCGCATCCCCACTCTCCGCCCCGTTCCGAATACCGGCGCGAACGGCTTCGGCAACGCCGTCGCCTGCGGCATCGATGCCAGCCGCGGCGACGCGGTGGTCATCATGATGGCCGACGAATCCGACGATTCCCGCGATGTCGCGCGGTACTGGCGGTTGCTGGGCGAAGGCTGGGACGCGGTCTTCGGCTCGCGTTTTGTGCGCGGCGGCGGGGTGATCGATTATCCGCTGCACAAGCTGGCGATCAACCGCCTTGCCAACCTGTTCCTCCGCCTGCTTTTCCGCATTCCGCTCAACGATTTTACGAATGCTTTCAAGGCCTATCGCCGCAAGACCCTGGACGGCTGCCGCCCGTTTCTTTCGCCGCACTTCAATCTGACCGTGGAGTTGCCGCTGAAGACCATTGTTCGCGGGTATTCCTGGACGGTGATGCCTATCACCTGGCGAAACAGGCGGTCGGGGATATCGAAGCTCAAGATCCGGGAAATGGGCAGCCGCTACCTCTTCATCACCCTCTACTGCTGGCTGGAGAAGTACTTCAGCCGCGGCGACTACGTCAAGAAGCGCCCTGTGATCCGGGCCTGAGCAGCCTCGGGAACCAGGCGGGTTGGTTCCAGCAAGCCGCGGCTGACGAAGGCGGCTTTTCCACACGTTTGTGGAAAACACAAGAAATTGTAACCCACGAGGCGCCCTAACAGGCCCGAATAGCAGCCTCCGGAACGGATTGCACCACCGTTCAGCAACGCGGCCAGGGGATCACGAACCGCTTCACTCGAAGGCGCTCCCAGTGAATGTCCCCGCCCCGCGGATTCTTCGGCTGGGCCTCACGCGCGGCGCGGCCCCCGCGTTGGTATTCCTCGAGCGCCCCAATCAGCGCCTCGATGGCCGCGCGGCGGCGGTAGTATCGCCTCAGGCGCGCTGTCTGTTTCCCGCTCATATCCTCCTCATCGTCCGTTTGGCGCCACAATCCAGCTCCAGGCGCCGATAAGACAGGCGACGGCACGGGAGGCGAGCATGTCGGAGGAACGAAGAACGCGGCGGCGCTTTCCCCTGAACCTGCCGCTCCGCTTTTGGGCGTCCGGCCGGGACCGGAAGGCGGAGCAGGGGAACGGGGAGGTGGTAAATATCAGCAGCCAGGGAGTGGCGTTCCGGACCGATGCCGCGCTCGCGGCCGGCATGAGCGTCCGCGCCTCCATCGCCTGGCCCGTCGCGCTGGGCGGCGAATGCCTTCTGCAGTTGTCTATCGAAGGCTCGGTCCTCCGGCAGGACGGGAAGCTGGCCGTCGTCGAAGTCCGTAAGCATGAGTTTCGGACGAACGGCCGCATGGGGGCGTCGGGACGCGTGGAGGCGGAGGTTCTGGCGCGGCAATTCAGCGCCATGATGGAAAACCGGCCCGCGACTCCGCCGCGCCCTGCCACGCGCTTATGAGCGGAGAACTTCCGTCCTTGTCCGATAAGCTATGGCATGAGCCGGTTCCTGGAAGACGCTGTGGGGATCTTCGACGCCGCCACCCGCGCGGCCGGCGAGGACGCCCCCTCGGATATGGCCATTATGGTCGACTCCTCCGGTGGAATCCGTGTTGTGGACGCCGCCGGCTGGCATCCCGAAACCCTACGGCAGCACTACGGCGCGCCAACCGTCTTTCAGATCACGCGCTTGGCCGGCGCGGTACGGGTGACCGGCCGTTCCGGCGCGCAGCGGTGCGTGCTGGAAACAACCCCTGCCGGCGTTAGCTTGCGTCCATCCGCCGGGGCCGGGGTGGATCTTCTGCGATACGGCCGATAAGAGCGGCAGAGAACAACCGCACATGGATGTATTGATAGTCGACGATTCGGCGGCCATTCGCAAAATCCTGCGGAGGGTGCTGCAACAGGCTGAGCTTCCGCTCGGCGAGATCCGCGAGGCCGGAGATGGCCTGGAGGCCCTGGAAAGCCTGAGGAGGCAAACGGTGCGGTTGATCCTTTCCGACATCAACATGCCCAACATGGACGGATTGCGCTTCCTGACCGAGGTGAAGGCGCACCCGGAATGGAAGGATATCGCCGTCATGATGGTCACCACCGAGGGAAGCCAGGCTAAAGTGCTGGAGGCTGTCCAGCGCGGGGCCATCGGCTACGTTCGCAAGCCCTTTACCGCCGACGAAATCAAGGAAAAGCTTGTTGGGATACTCTCATGATCGAAACCCATCAGATTATCGAATTCCTGCGGACCGCGGTCGCCGGCGTCTTCTCCACCATGTTGGGCCTCGAAATCGAAGCCGGGCCTGCGCGCAGCGAATCGGTTGCGCCCACCATCGGCGACGGAGTGTTGTCGGTGGTAGGCTTGGCCGGCCCTTACAGTGGAGCCGGCTGGTTCCTGTGTAGTTCCTCCTTCGCCCGCGAAATGTGCGCCCGGTTACTGACGACCGAGGTCAACTCCGTGGATGAGGAGGTGCTCGACGCTGTCGGCGAGATTACCAACATGATCGTCGGCAACTTCAAGACCATGGTGGAAGAGCGCGTCGGGCCCCTGGGATTGAGCATCCCCACGGTGATTTACGGCCGCAATTTCACGTCGCGCAGTATCGGGCAGGGGGACTGGATCGTACTTCCCATTCAGTGCGGAAACGAGCGGATGGAAATCCGCGTGTGCCTGACTCCCGCCCGCGAACCCGCCGCCGCCCGCGCCGGGTTCTCCCATCCCGGCGTGCTTCTGGCCTAGGAATTTGCGGCGATCCGGCTGGCTCCCGGCTGGTGAGGCGCGTCCTCCGCGGGTTTGCGGGCCACGAGGATGAGGCTGAGACTGGGCCACGGCAGTACCCGGTCCAGGCGGCGCCACAGCCAGACGGTCTTATCGAATACCTTGAGCACCAACTTGCTGATGTGCTTCGAGGAGAGCGCTTTGCTGTACGCCCACCAGGGCGGAGCGCCGGCTTTGTTAAACCCCGCGACGGACTCCACCGTGAAACCCTGGGATTGGAGGAGCCGCCGCGCTTCCGCGGCGGTGTATCGCCGCTTGTGCCCCATGCTCCGATCCAGCGCGCCGAACAGGACCGGCCCTTGCGGAACCAGAGCCACCACCCGGCCGCCCGGCCGGAGCGTGGCGCGGATGGAACCCAGCGCCCGCCCCGGGTCGTCCAGGTATTCCAGTATGTTCAGGCAAAGG
Source organism: Bryobacteraceae bacterium (assembly GCA_050012095.1). GTDB lineage: Bacteria > Acidobacteriota > Terriglobia > Bryobacterales > Bryobacteraceae > BOG-224. The sequence continues at coordinate 18,533 of JBEKHV010000003.1, forward strand.
ACCGTATCGAAACGACCTTCGAGGCCGGCCAGGTCCTCCGGCGCTTCCGGATCGACGCGCCGTACCACCACGTTCGGCGTACGCAGGAACCGGTTGCGCAGGGCGTGGAGATGAAGGGGGTCCTTCTCGGCCGCCACGTACAAGGCCCGCTTCGCGATCAGGCGGCCGGAGATGTTCCCGATACCTGCGCCCAGCTCCAGCGCCTCGTCGCCGACGTACGGCCGAATTTCGGCCGCCAGCCAGCTCAGATACTGCGGGGTCCCCGTGAGATTGTTGAGCACGCCGCGGCCATACGGCGCGGTATACAAATCGTCAATCGCCCAATACTTCAGAATGGAACCCAGCGCCCGGATGCCGTCTTTCCAGCCGATTTTCTTCCCTTCCTCGTAGGTGCGCCCATGGTAGCTGATCGGCGCCTCGTAGATGCGGAATTTCCGCTTGGCGCTCTTCATGACGATCTCCGGCTCGAACCCGAAACGGTCCGATCGGATGGGGATGCTCTTGAGCAGGTCCGTGCGGAAAACCTTGTAGCAGGTTTCCATGTCCGTCAGGTTGAGGTTACAGAACATGTTGGAAACCAGCGTGAGACCCTTATTGATGATGGAGTGCCAAAAAGGCAGAACGCGGGTTTGTCCGCCGGCCATGTAGCGGGAGCCGAAAACGGCGTCCGCACGGCCGTCCAGCAAGGGCCGCAACAATTGCGGGTACTCCGCGGGATCGTACTCCAGGTCGGCGTCCTGGATCAGCGCGAAGTCGCCGGCCGCTTTTTCAACCGCCGTTCTGACCGCGGCTCCCTTGCCTTGGTTGCAGGCGTGCCGGTACAGCCGGATCTGAGGGATACGGGCGGCCAGGCTCTGGAGGATCTCCCATGTGCCATCGGTGGACTGGTCGTCCACGATGATCATCTCGCGCTCCAGGTCCTCCGGCAATGGCGCCGCCGCCACGCGCAAAACGCATTGTTCGACCGACGCGCGCTCGTTGTAGACCGGCATCAGGATCGATACCTTCATGGGCGTGACCAGTCCGGAAGTCGTTGGAAAGATTGGTGGCGGCGGGGCGACTCGAACGCCCGACCTAGGGATTATGAGACCCTCGCTCTAACCAACTGAGCTACGCCGCCGTCAAGATTCAAGTGTAGCAATCGCTACCCGTTTACCGCTACCCGTTCACCGTTTACCCCTTCCAGCGCCGCATTTGCGGCCGATTCAAGCGGGTCTCTCACCCACGTGCAATGCCACAATTCCGCCGGTGAGGTAAGCGTAGCTTACGTTCGCGAATCCGCAAAGGCGCATGGCGCCCGCCAGGTCCGGCGCTTCCGGGAATCTGCCGACCGACTCCGGCAGATACCGGTAGGCGTCGCGCGCGCCCGAGAGTGCGCCTCCGATCAGCGGGAGCACGCGCCGGGAATAGAGGTGGTAGACGGCGGCGAAGGCGGCGTTGGGCGGTTTCGAAAACTCCAGAATCGCAACCGCGCCGCCTGGGCGCAGGAGGCGCCGCATCTCTTCCAGCCCGGCCTGGTAATTGGCGAGATTGCGAAAGCCGAACGCCACGGTGATCAGGTCGAGCGAGGCGTCGCGCAGCGGAAGGCGGAGCGCATCGGCTTCGAACACGGCGGCGCGGCGTCCGGCGGTCTTCCGGCGCGCGGCGACCAGCATGGGGTGGCAGAAATCGACGCCGAAGACCGTGCGGGCCGGCGCCGGCCGGCGCGCGGGGTTGCGGCCGCCCCACGCTTCCAGCGCCAGAAGCAGGTCGCCGGTTCCGCAGCAGAGGTCCAGAACACGGGCGCCGGGCCGCTCCAGGACGCGGCTCACGCGCCGCACGGCGTTCGCTCGCCAGCGCCGGTCCAGGTTGAACGAGAGCAGATGATTGGCCAGGTCGTAGCGGCGCGCCACGCGGGCGAACATGTCGCGGACCCAGGCGGCGGCCTCCTGTTCGGTGCGCACGCCGGGCGGCGTGGTTCCCTTCATGACAGGGCCGACCGGATGGCCGCGAGCGCCGCCTTCTCGCCGATTCCGGAAACCACCTGGACTTCGCCGATCCGCACCGGCACGACAAAACGCACGGTGCCGCGCAGCGTTTTTTTGTCGTGGACCAAGCGCGCGAGCAGGTTTTCCGCGCGGATGCTGTCCAGCGGGGGGATCGGGCCGTACGCTTCGATCAGGCGCAGAATCCCGACGGCGTCTTCGGCGGAAAGATGCCCCGTCGTCCGGCCCAGGTAAACCGCGGCGCGCATTCCGAACGCCACGGCCTCGCCGTGGAGAAAACGAGTGTAGCCGGTCTCGGCTTCCAGCGCGTGTCCGAACGTGTGACCGAAATTGAGAATGCTGCGCAGACCGTGCTCGCGCTCGTCGGCGGTCACGACTTCGGCCTTCATGCGGACCGAATCCGCGATGATGCGGTCCACGGCCTCGGGCCGGCGGGCGAGCGCGCCGGAGCTCTGCTCCGCGAGGAACCGGAACAGCCCGGCGTCCCGAATCACCCCGGCCTTGATCACTTCGTACATCCCGGCGCGGTATTCGCGCTCGGGGAGGGTATCGAGGGCCGCGGGATCGATCCACACGGCCAGCGGCTGGTGAAAGCTGCCGATCAGGTTCTTGCCGGAAATGAGATTGACTCCCGTCTTGCCGCCGATGGCCGCGTCCACCTGCCCCAGCAGCGTGGTGGGGACCTGAATCACCCCCACGCCGCGCATGAAAATGGCGGCCAGGAAGCCGGCCATATCGGTGACCACGCCGCCGCCGAAGCCCACCACCAGGCTCGATCGGTCGCCGCCGAGGCGTACCATCTCTTCCGCGGCCGCCTCCAGCGGCGCCAGGCGCTTCTGCTCCTCGCCGCCGGGAAGCAGGATCCGCTCATAATCCACGCCCGCCAGCCCCTCGGCCAGCGCTTTCCCCCGATGCCGCCACACATCCAAGGTCGAAACCACGAAGACCTTGCCCCGGCTCGGCGGGAGGCGCCGCCCCAAGCTGGCGATGACGCCGCGCTCGACCACCACGGAGTACCGTCCGTGAGGCGTCTCGACGGGAAAGGAAGGCATACGCCCGTTGTATCATTTCCGCTCAGACGCCGGGAAATCTTCTTGCGAAGCCTGGCGGGGCAGGCATTCAGCCCGCCAAAGGCTTTTTCGACAGACTCTTACTGGCGCTCGCCGCCGTTGGTCCGTGTGCGAACGCGCAGCCCGGCGAACAGCAGGACGCCGCCCAGGGCCGTCAAGAGGAGAGGCCGGGGTTCGGGCGTGTCTGGCCCGGGGTCGGCGGCCAGATTGGCCAGGGAAGCCATCGGCGGCCCAAGGCTGGCTTGCTCCAGGCTGACCGCGGCCACGGTTCCGCCCACACTGAATCCGCCGCTCGAAAAAGTGACTTCGAGATCCTGCGTCAACAGATACGGCGCCAGGCCGAGAGTCGCGTTTCCGGCCGTGTCCCGCAAGGTCAGCAGCGTCGCGGGGCCTGCGAATATTTCGCTCGAAAGGCCGGCGGCCAGTGGCAGAGAGCCGGATGCGCTGGAGACAGGCCCGCGGTAGAGCGTACCCTGGTACGATCCGGCCGTCAGGGCCAGATTATCGAACAGCGCGGAAATCGAGCCGTCCAGGGAGGTAAGCTCCGCGCTGAACGCCCAAGCGTCGAGCGGCGCCGTGACCAGCGTGAAACTCACGCGCGAGGGGTCCACGGAGACGCCGAAGGCCGCCGCGTTTTTCTGAAAGCTGTAGTCCGATATCGTAAACACCAGCGCGTCGCCGGCGTGCAAAGTCACCGTGGACTGCCCGGAGAGGGAAATCGTCCCCGCGCACAAGGGCAACGCGGCCAGCCAGGCGAATAAAGCGCAGCGCCGAATACACATCCGCACCCACATTGTAGAGCACGGGGATTTCTCGCAAAAGATCCGAAAGTACCGATTTACGGGTCCGCGGACTAAGGCTTTTCAGCGCCGCAAACGCCGGTGAATCGCTGTCTGGAGGGGGGTGCGAACCCAGGAGCATGGCGTGGCGCCGGCGCGCTATACTAGGCAAAGAAAAAGCGAAGTATGGAGGATCTCCACCAACAGCTTGCCGATCTACGCCGCCGGGTGGCCCGCATCGACCGCAAGTGGACCGCGCCGGCCTCGGGCCGGCTCTCCGTGGTTCCGCCTCCAGCGCGAACCTCCAGCAGTTTCATCCAGGACCTCCTGAGCGGCGAAGTGGTCCGCACGCCGCACGGCGAGCACTTCGAAACCGAGAGAATCTGGGAGCGCCACCGCCGCCACGGCAGCGTGGGCATTGCGGATCTGGCGGAGCTGCCGGCGGACCTACTCGCGCCGCTTTCCGCGGGAGCGATCGCCCGCTCGCACCCGTTCCGCTGGGCCTTTCTCGACACGGAAACCACCGGCCTCGCGGGCGGGGCCGGCACGTGCGCCTTTCTCGTGGGGGTGGGCTCCATCGACGCCACCGGCTTCCGCCTGCGCCAGTTCTTCATGCGCGATTACGGCGAGGAGGCTTCCCAACTGCATCGGCTGGCCGAATACCTGGCCGGCTTCGACGTGCTGATTACCTACAACGGCAAGGCGTTCGACCAGCCGCTGCTCGAAACGCGTTTTACCATGGCCCGCGCCCGGCATCCGTTCGGCCGCATGGAGCACCTCGATCTGCTGTTCGGCGCGCGGCGGTTGTGGAAGCTGCGCCTGGAAAGCTGCCGCCTGGTGGACCTGGAAAACCGGATTCTCGGCGTGGAACGCGAAGGCGACCTCCCCGGCGAGATGATCCCCTATTGCTACTTCGAGTTTCTGCGGAAGCGGGAGGCTTTCCGCGTGGTTCCCATCTTCCACCACAACGCCATCGACATTCTTTCGCTGGCCTGCCTGACCGCCATCGTGCCGTTTGCGTTTCGCTCCCCGCGGGACGCCCCGCTCCGCCACGGCGCCGATCTGATCGGCCTGGCGCGCTGGCTCGACCAGGGCGGCCGGCGCGAGGAAGCGCTGGGCCTGTTCCGGCGGGCCGTGGAACTGGGCCTGCCGGACGATCTGCTCTTCCGCGCGCTGTGGGACATCGCCAGCCTGGAGAAGCGCCTGGGGCGCGAGGACGCGGCGCTGGCGGCGGCCGCCGAGCTGGCGGCTTCGCGGAACCCCTACCGCGTGCGCGCGCTCGAAGAGCTGGCCAAGCACTATGAGCATCGCGAGCGCAATTACGCCATGGCGCTGGAGATGACGCGCAACGCCCTGGCGCTGGAAGACACGCCCGCCATCCGCCGCCGCGAGGAGCGCTTGCAGGCCCGCATCGGGAAGCCGCTCCCGCGGCGCCTGCCGCTATAGGAGACCGCGCCGCCCAATCAGGATACTCTCGCCGGGCGATACGCCAGCCACGCCGATCCAACCACCGCCAGGGTCCCCGCCGCGAGCTTTCCTTCGAACAGCCAGGCGTCAGCGCGGTCTAAGTTCTATGATCGCCGCTTCGGCAAGGGGAGGAGGAGGGTTCGCGCCGCGCCGCCGAACGCAACAAAGCCGTGGTGGAGATAGAAGCTCTCCGCCTGTTCATCCTTGGCGTCAACGACCAGCGCGTAAACGGCGACTTCGGACCGCCTCGCGCGCTCCACGGCATCCCACAACAGGGCGCCTCCGAGTTTGAGCCCATGATAGGCGCCCGCGACGGCCAGTCGCCCCAGGCGAGCGACGGGAACCGCCGGGTAGCGCGGCAGGCGTTTGGCAAGGCGGGCGGGCAACTGCGCGAGGAGAATTGCGCCCGCGGCTAGCGTATAGAACCCGGCAACGCGGCCGGTCGCGATTTCGCGGGCCACAAAACACGCCGTGGCGCGCTGGCGCACATCCTGGCCGGCCTGCTCCCGGAAATAGCGGTCGAGCGCGGCCACGCCGCACGTGAACTCCGCACGATCGTGGCTCGGCCCAAGCGGCTCGATGAGGAACGAACTCGTCATCGCGGGGATGCGATCAAACGGGCATGAGCCTTCTTCGCGCGCTTCAGGGCGGGCGCCGGGGCCGGCGGATTCAAAAGCAGCTTGACGAAGCGCTGCTGGTCCTCGACGGACAAGCGAAGGACCTGGGCTTCGTCGATGGTCCTGTGCGCCACCTCCTGAGCGGCGGCAACCACAAAATCGCTGATGCTGCGGCCCTGCAATTCGGCGGCGCGCCGGACGACGCGCAGCGCGCCGGGCGTGATGCGAGCCTCGATCCGGGCGGTGCGCCTTGCTTGCTGGGGCATGGGCGAAACACTCCTGAGTCTTATTGTACGGGATTTTGCCTCACAATGCAGTCCGGTCGAGGTGGGGACGGGCGTCCCCGCCCACGCTTCCCGGCCCGGGTTCCACTGCGCGGCGCGTGAAATCCCCGGCGCGGCACGCTGAAGCGTCGCTGAAGCGTGCGCCACAAACGTGGCGCAGGCACTTTTGCCTGCCGTGCCGAGATTCGTCTCGGCACTGGGGGTGGCAATAAAATGACCGGGACGGTGCACTACTGAGCCCCGCATAATAGGGCGGCACGCCATTGTGGGGCAGGATGGCATCCTGCGCGGCGGTTGCCAACCGCCGCTGTCGCTATATTACGCGAGATTAAATAGAAGGGACTGAGATGGCGATTCAGAAATCAAGACGGCTTCAGCCGCTTCATCCTGGCGAGGTTCTCAAGGAACTGCCGACCGAAGCGGGATTGACTGTCAACGCGCTGGCCCTCGCCCTGCGAGTGCCCGCAAACCGAATCGGGGGAATCGTCAGGGGGCAGCGGGGTATTACGGCCAACACATCTCTACGATTGGCCCGTTATTTCGGAACATCCGATCGGATGTGGATGAACCTGCAAGGCGAAATATGACCTCGCCATAGCCGAGGACGCGGCGGCTGCCCGGATTCAGGAAGAAGTTCGTCCCCGTGTCGCGGCCTGACAGCGCCGCTGCCGGTTGGGTGGAATTGGCAGGCATGGCGTTGTGCCGTGTTTTCCACGGTGGTGGAGTCCTCGAACGCCGTTTGGGAGGCCCCAGCCGGCGGAAGTACGGGACGGCGACTACACGTCCGACCGGAGCGCCGTTATCGACCTGGCTGCTTTGCGATTTGCGAGCCCGACGTGGATGCCCTCAATGCGATAGTAACCTCCTGCTCCGCACGGCGACACCATTTCCTACCGTCGTCGGCATGGCCATCCCGTTGAGTTTCTGATTCGCCGTGCTGTGGCGTGCATTCGGAAGAGCGCTGTGGTACAACCCGGAATTATGGCGACGACACCAGCGGCTATCTACAGCCTCAAGGGACACGACCCCCTTGAGAATGCAGGAGGTGATCGCCCGTTCGAGCGCGATGCCGCTAAACTGCAAGTCATCAACATTCTCAAGTGCTACACGCACTACTTTGACGTATTTTCAGAGTCGATTCAAAACGCCCTCGACGCCGTCGAGGGTGCCGCTAGACAACGCTCCAACAGCCCGTACGAGCCGACGATATGGATTCGCGTAGATGTCCAGAATCGGATCGTCCGTGTAGTGGACAACGGGGTCGGCATGGATCTTGAGCAGTTCAAATATTGTTTCCGGCCTAACGTCAGCTTCAAGCATGACGGCGAGTATCGGGGCCAGAAGGGTGTCGGCGCCACATTCCTCGCCTACGGATTCTCGTTTATCAAGCTGCAAACGAAACAGGATGGTTTCAAGGCAGCGGCGATGATTCGGGCAGGTCGCCAATGGGTCAATGACAGCACCGGAACCATACCGCGCCCGACGTTCGAGGTGGCGGAGTGGGATGTGCCGGAGCTTCAGCACGAGATGTCTGGAACGAGCGTCGAGATTACAGTCGGCCACGAATCAGGTGAGCGGCCCAACGATCTCGGGTGGTTGGGCGCGCAGACCGCCGAACAGTGGCATGACGTCCTGCGGATCAGGACACCCCTAGGCCAGGTATTCCTTACAGGGACCGCATCGAAGCCCACAATCACCGTCGAGGTTATTGATTCAATCGGGAACAAGTCCATATTGGCCGCGTGCAAGAGTGAGTACTACTACCCACACGAGATACCGGGGATCAAATCGGCCGAGTTGCGTGAACTGGTGACAGCGCTGAACAGGATCGACGGCGACGCACAGATCAAAATGCGGAAACTGGACGACCAGTACAAACGCCTAAACTGCCTGTACAACATCTGGGACACGGGCGACCTGCTCGACCTGCAATGCAACCTCCGCATTGAAGATCTGAGCGATGAGGAGCGTATCTTGCTGCGTCAACACAGCGTCGTCGTGTACGGTGCGTTTGTGAACTCGCTCGATGTGTGGGACAAGTACTCCGACGAGATTCTGAAGTTGCGGCGGCGCCAACGAATATTGCGAGGCGGGCTCCAGATGGCATCCGACCACATGGTGCAGGGCGACCTAATCCAAATTCCGCTGAGACGGGCCATCGGCTATCAACACCAATGCCACGTCATTGTCCACTTCACCCGGGGAAACCCCGACCTGGGGCGCAAGGTATTTCAGCCTGAGTACCAAGCGCTAGCCGAGAAGATCGCGGTGGGCGCGGTCCAGGCTTTCGTCCGTTTCAGAAGCCATCTGAGAGCAGATACCGGCACCGCCCAGATGGTACCAGACCGAGAACTGCAAAACTGGATTCGGGAACAGGATGATTGGCGCCGTAAGGCGAGCTTGAAGATCGCATTTGCGGTTCCTGGAGTTTCTCTGGTTTCCAATCCAAGAGAAGAGCAGGACGTGGTCGCTCTGTTCCATGAGCTTATTGGCAGCGGGGTTCTCCGAGGATACCAATTCCTCTCTGCCACCACAAACGATAGATATGACGCCCTATATGAAATAACGTACAAGGACGATTCGTTCCACTTCGACGAGGAGAAGAATCGCCTCGGGATCAGCCCTCAAATTATGACGCCCTTCGAGTCCGCGACGCAGGTAGTGGAGTACAAGTATGATCTTGACAGTCTCGCGCGCGACTTTGACCGGCAGATCAAGTTTATAGAGCACGTGCGCCTTGCCGTCTGTTGGAAATGCACCGGGGACCACACCTCAAAGTTCGAGTTGCGGTCTCTGCTTGCCGAATCCGCCGGCGAGACCAGGCAGCATTTCGGTGCAACCCACAAAGCGTACCAAATCGGCTCCGATAACCCCGCATTCGAGGTCATCATACTCGAAGATTTAATCAACTATCTAACTGATCCGGACCGGGAGCTTGCCCGACAAAAGACGATTTATGGGTTGTTCGGTTAAGCGAGTCCAGTGAGGCCTACGGAGGTTCGCTCGTGAACTCGCGGGCCGTCAGCGCTGCGAAGGCTGGCACCTGGCGCGTGATTCGCGGTTCCACGAACTGGAATCTGATCGGTCTGGTGCCACTTGGCTCCGGATCTGGGCAACGCCACCCGGCGTCAATCGGATGACGTGGAGCGCGGGTATCGAACGCCGGCCTGACAGGCCGTGCGTCGGTTTGTGTCTCGGCATGCAACTGGGCGCGTAACGCCTGACGCGTTGAAGTGGGCCCTCGCGGTCCAGAAGTCCCGTTGTGGGAAGTCCAACCGGATTAGGGCGGAGAAACGCTCTCGGCTCCGCCGACCCCAGAGGTGCCTCCGCTGGGATTCTACAGCGGGCCTTGCGTCCGGACGCTGCTTGCAGGGGCAGCCTATCGAAACCGGATACGAGATGGTCCGACGACGGTCAGCCGTCCGGCAAGGTCCATCTCGATGACTTTGTGTAAGCGGCCGCGCACAAACGCGATGACGGCTCTTCGGCCAGACGTGTCCGGCCGAAACAAGACTACTCCCGCACGTCGTTGGATCGGATAGCGCCGGAGATTGGCGATGCCCTTGTCCAGCGTGAATAAGATCCGATCGGCGGCGCAGGCGGCATCCACGACGGTCGGGTCCGCAGCGCCGCGAAGTCCTTCCTCGGCGACCGTATCGGCATCGTAACCCAAACTGCGAAGGTCTTTCGCCAGCTCGACAGGAAGGTTTTCGTCAAGCTTGAACTTCACATTGCCCTGATTGGCACGAGACGTTCTTCATGCGCCAATTCCGCCGCGTACGCCAAAGCCGCATCGATGTGGTCGAGGCGAAGCGAGGGATAGCTCGCCAAAATCTCGTCCTTTGTGGCGCCTTCCGCAAGAGTGTCGAGGATTACCGTGACTGGAATCCGGGTTCCCGTTGCACAGATCTCACCCCCGCAAACCTCCGGTCTGCTGCTTAGGAAATCTTGCCACGCTGCCATGTACCCAGTTTAGTTGGGGGCCGCCTTGTCGTCCACTGGATGACGACGGCAGGTTTCTCTCCCAGGTCGCCGGGGCGCTTGTCGGATCCCGCGGCCACTGGACTGCGGCGTCATCGCCGGTCACAAGCCCTATCTATTGACAACGCTCCACTTATGCTCATCCGCCCTGGACCTCCGCGCTATCCTGGAGCCGGGAGCCATGATTCTACTCCGACCAGCCCGAGTTTCGTCGTCGGCCAACGCCCGGCGCCGGCCCGTTGGCGCCCCCGGAGATACCAAACGAACCCACCAAGTTATTGAAAATACAAGAAGTCATGTGAAACAAACCCATGGAAATGAAGACGCAAACCGAAGGCGCTGTCCTCGGAAAAGTCGAATCCATTTCCAGGCGCTCGCCCCGCGCCCTCGGCCCCCTGCCTGCCGTGGGCGAAAAGCGGGCTACACTCGTGAGGAGAGCGTTTCGTTCCATGCCTGCCACTGAACTGGCCGCGCGGCTCGCCGGAGTCTTCGCGCCGATCTCCACGCCCTTCGATGAGAAGGAAGAAGTCGATTACGCCGCCCTGCGATTCAACATGGAGTATTACCGCTCCAGCGGTTTGCGGGGGTACCTGGCGCTGGGCTCCAACGGTGAGAACCGCAGCCTTGCCGAAGACGAGAAACTGCGGGTGCTGGGCGAGATCGTCAAGCGCAAGGGGCCGGACCAGGTGGTGATGGCCGGCGCGGCTTACGACGCGCAACGCGAGACCGAGCGGTACCTCGTTTGCGCGGCCGATCTCGGCGCCGATTTCGGGCTCGTGCTGCCGCCCGGTTACTTCCGCAAGCAGATGACCGAGGAGGTCCTCTACCGCTACTACTCGACGCTCGCCGACCGTTCGCCGATCCCCGTCATCCTGTACAACGCTCCGGGCTTTTGCGGCGTCACCATCACTCCCGCGCTGGCCGCGCGGCTGGCGGTTCACCAGCGCATCGTGGGGATGAAGGATAGCGCCGCGAGCGGAATCGAGCGTTTTCTGGAATTCGAAAGCGAGTCTTTCCACGTGCTGGCCGGCTCGGCGAACTTTTTGTTCCGGGCCATGATGGGCGGTTCGCTGGGCGGAACCGTGTCGCTGGCCAATTCGTTTCCGGCGCTGGCCCTGGAGTTGTTCGCCAGCGGCGCGGCGCGGGATGAAGCGCGCGGACCGGCCTTGCAGGAGCGCGTCTCGCGCGTCAACTATGCCATCTCCGGGGAGTGCGGGCCGCCGGGCGTCAAGGCGGCGATGAACCTGGCGGGCCTTCGCGGCGGCATCCCGCGCCGTCCGCTGCTGCCGCTGACCGCGGCCCAAACCGAGGCGATGGCCGGCCAGTTGCGCGCCGAGGGGCTGATCCGGTGACGCGCGATATCCTCGCGGTGGACGTGGGCACGACGGCGCTGAAACTGGCCGTCTTCGGGCCGGATCTCGACAAGCGCTGCGAAGCCTCCAGGCGGTACGACGTGCGCCTCTCCGGCGACGGCGGCGCCGAGATCGATCCGGAAACCTGGTGGCAGGCCCTCAAGGATTGTTGCGCCGAAGTGCGCCGGGACCTGGGCCGGGTCGGGACGCTGACGTGGTCGGTCACCACGCCGGGGCTGACGGCCATGGACGAGCACGGCCGGGCGCTGTCTCCCGCGATGCTGTTTTTCGACGGGCGGTCGCACGAGCAGGCGCGGGCCATACGCGCGGCCGTGGGCGAGGACCGCTTTCTGCGGGAGACCTGCAATCTCCCGGTTTCAGGCGGGTCGTCGCTCTGCTCCATCCTGTGGCTGCGGGAGCATCGGCCCGAGACGTTCCAGCAAGCGGCGAAGTTTGGGCATACGAATACCTACATGGTGAAGAGGGCCGCCGGCGCCTGGGCCATCGACCCATCCACCGTTTCCATCACCGGCCTGTACAACACCGCCCGCAACGACCTCACGTGGAACCGCGCGGCGCTGGAGGGGGCCGGCATCTCCTCCGAACGCTTGCCGCCGCTCCTGCACTCGCACCAATCCGCGGGGCGCATCGCGCCCCAGGCGGCGGACGAGCTCGGGTTGCCGCTCGATTGCGACGTCCTGTGCGGCGGCAATGACGCCGTGCTGGGGGCGCTTTCCTGCGGCGTCACCGAGTCCGGCGATATCGGTACGGTGTGCGGCACCTGCGAGATCACCTACGTCGCGGTGGACCGGCCCATCGCCTCGCCGAGCTTCAATTTGCGCTGTCACGTGTTGCCGGGACGCTGGATGACCTTTTTCGTTCTCAACACCGGGGGCAAGGCGCTGGAATGGTTCCAGCAGACGTTCTGCCGCGAGATGGATGAACGGTTCTTTTACGAGCGCTACGTCCCCGGAGCGCTTGCGGGCTTCTTCGACGATCCGCGCCGCGACGCCCGCGAAAGCGCGTTGCCGGAATACATCCCGTACCTGGGCGGGTCGCGCTACTCGCTGGAGCGCATGAAGGCCGGCTTCAACGGGCTGACGCTCGGGACCACACGCGACGACCTGCTGTTGAGCGTCATCCGTGGAAACGCGTTGTATCACCGCCAGCACCTGGAAGAGGTCGGGAAGCTGGTGGCGTTGGGCAAGCGCATCGTTACCACGGGCGGAGGGGCGAGCATCCCCGGTTACCTTGCGGCCAAGCGCCGGTGGACGGGAGATTTCGAGTACAAGTTTCGCGATCAAAGCTCGGAGTTGGGCGCGGCCGTGCTGGCGCGCCTGCGCCACGGGCTGCCGCCGCTGCCGGAGGCCCTGGCCGCGCGGAGTCAATAAGGAGAACGAAATGCCGGTTGTTTCGATGCAGAGCATTTTGGCGGACGCTTTTGAAAAACGCTACGGCGTAGGCGCGTTCAACATTGTGGACTCGGTGACCATGGACGCCGTCTTCGCGGCGGCCGTGGAGACCAGGTCCCCGGTGATTGTCCAGGTCTCGGTGAAGACGGTGAAGGTGTGGGGCGCGAAGCTGCTGCAATTGATGTTCGCCGAAATGGCGGGCCGCGCGCCCATCCCCGCGACCCTGCACCTGGACCATTGCCCGGACCGCGAAGTGATCCGCGAGTGCGTGGATGCGGGCTGGAACTCGGTCCTCTTCGACGCTTCCAAGCTCACCTACGAGGAGAACCTCGCGCAGACCAAGGAGGTGGTGGCCCTGGCCCATGCGCGCCACGTCGCGGTGGAAGGGGAGCTGGAAGCCGTGAAGGGCGTGGAAGATGGCCTCGGCTCCGAGGAGGAGGGCGGTGTGATTCCTCTCGATAAGGCGGTGGCATTCATTCGCGCCACCGGGATCGATAGCTTCGCGCCGGCCATCGGCACCGCGCACGGCATGTACAAGGGCGCGCCTAAGATCAACTTCGAACGGGTACGACAGATCGTCGCGGCCGAGCCGGTTCCGCTGGTGGTGCACGGCGGCACCGGTCTTTCCGAGGCGACCTTTCAGGAGCTGATCCGGAGCGGCGCCCCCAAGGTCAACATCTCGACGCAGCTCAAGATCACGCTGGCCGATAGCTACCGCGCGTATCTCAACGAGCGGCCTTCCGAATACGACCCTATGAAACTGCTGGCGGCGGTGAAGAAGAAATTGGTCGAGCAGGTGGCTTATTTCATGCGCGTGTTCGGCAGCGCCGGGAGGGCCGCGTGAAGGCTCTGATTTTCGACTGCGACGGTGTACTTGGAGACACCGAAAGATACGGCCATCTGCCGGCGTTCAACCAGATGTGGTTAGAATTCGGCGTACCGTGGCGGTGGTCGGAGGAGGAGTACGGGCGCAAGCTGAAGATCGGCGGCGGGAAGGAGCGCATGGCCAGCCTGTTCCAGGAGCCCCGGTATCTGGAGCTTTGGCCCGATGCTCCGGCCGGTGAAGACGCGCGGCGGGAAACAGTCGCCCGGTGGCACAAACGGAAATCGGAAATCTACAAGGAGATCATCCGCTCCGGCAGGATACCGGCGCGTCCGGGCGTGAAGAGACTGTCGGAGGAGGCGCTCGCGGCCGGATGGACGCTGGCGGTGGCCTCCACATCCGCGCCCGAATCGGTGGACGCCGTGCTGCGCCATGCGGTGGGGGCGGAGACCGCGGACCGGTTCTCCCTGGTTCTGGCCGGGGACTGCGTGAAGGCCAAGAAACCCGCGCCCGATATCTACCTGTTGGCGGCTGAGAAGTTGACGGCCTCGCCGGCCGCATGCGTGGTCATTGAGGACTCCGAGAACGGCGTGCGCGCGGCCGCGGCCGCGGGGATGCGGTGCGTGGTGACTGTCAGCAGTTACACCGCGGAGGAGGATTTCTCGGAAGCGGCGCTCGTGCTCACCTGCCTGGGCGATCCGGGCGGGGAAAAATGCGAGGCGCTGGCCAACCGATCCGCCGCCCGCCCCGGCGCGTGGCTCTCCGCCGCCGATCTCGGCGCGGTGCTGGCGGGCGGCGGCGCTCCCCGCGGTTCGGCCACGTGACGGGCATAAAATGTTTTGATCGGAATCCGATTGACGAACTCCATCGATACCGGGTATCCTTCGGTAATCCTGGACATTTAGGCGTCTCGCACCACCAGAGAAGTGAGAAGAGCGGAGAAATACGAAATGGAAATACGAAAGAAGTTCATGTTCCCCGCGGTCCTGGCCTGCTTCGCCAGCCTGCTCCCGTCCCTCTGCTTTGCGCAGAGCAACGACGCGTTGCCCAAGTTCGGCATCGGCGTCAACGCCGGAACGCTGGGCGTCGGAGTTCAGGCCGCCACGGCCGTCGCGCGTAAGTCCAACGTGCGATTCGGTTTCAACTATTTCAGTTACAGCGGCAGCAGCACCAGCAGCAGCAGCAACATCACGTTCAATGGCAAATTGCAGTTGGAATCCGCCGAACTTCTCTTCGACCAGTACATCGCCGGAGGCTTCCACATCAGTCCCGGCATGGCGATTTACGACGGCAATAAGGCCACCGGGAACGCTGCCATTCCCGCCGGCCATACCTTCACGCTGAACAGCGTCACCTACTTCAGCGGGGCGAACAACCCGGTCGCCGGCACGGGGTCCTTCACCGCCGGGAAGGTCGCGCCCGAGCTCCTCTTCGGGTTCGGCAACCTGCTCCCCCGCAGCTCGCGCCACTTCTCGGTCAATTTCGATTTTGGCGTAATCTTCACGCGCTCGCCCGTCATCAGTCTGAATCTGGCCGGCGATGCTTGCGCCATCAGCGCCACAAGCGGCTGCGCGTCCATCCAAAGCACGCCTTCGGTGATGAGCAACCTCCAGGCGCAGCAAGCCAAGCTCAACAACGACGCCGGTCCCTACTTGAAGTATTGGCCGGTGATCCGCCTGGGCATCGGGTACAAGTTCTGATCGTGCGGCCTTCGTAAACGCGCGCGTGCTATAAACTGGAGGTTCGCCGCCCTTACGAAGATGCCTAAGAACCCAAGCCCGCATCACCGCCGCCGCGAGGATCTCGCGGAAATGCCCGAGTGGCTGAAGAAGAAGAAGTGCCCGAACCGGGACCGGTATCTTTCCGGCGAGCGCATTCTTCCCAAGAACATCCGCGGCACGGAGAAGCTTGCCGACCTGATCGATAGCGCCTTCCTGGCCTACAATTCGGCGCGGCTCAAGGAAGCCTGCCAGCTTTTTACGCGGAAGATGCTGGAACCGGACGTGACCATCGGCATGAGCCTCTCCGGCGCGCTGACTCCGGCCGGTTTGGGGTGCTCTTCGATTGTTCCGCTCATCAAGGCCGGGTTCGTGGATTGGATCGTTTCGACGGGCGCCATCCTGTACCACGACATGCACTTCGCGCTGAACTTCCCGGTGCGCGTGGGCAGCTACAAGATGGACGACACCGAGCTGCGCGACAACGATATCGTCCGCGTCTACGACGTGCTCCTGGGCTATAGCGACTGCCTGATGGCCACCGACGAAATCCTGCGCGCCTTGTTGGTTCAGCCCGAGTTTCAAAAGGAGATGGGCACGGCCGAGCTGCACTACCTTCTGGGCCGGTACGCGGCTGAATGGGAACGCAAGGCCGGCTTAAAGGACGTTTCCGTGCTGGCGGCGGCGTACCGTGCGGGAGTGCCGTGCTACACGTCCTCGCCGGGCGATTCCACCATCGGCATGAATGTGGCCGGCGTGGAGCTGCGCGGCAACAAGCTGCGCCTGAACCCCGCCATCGACGTGAATGAAACCACCGCGTTCGTGCTGGCGGCCAAGCGCTCCGGCGGCAAGAGCGGCGTAGCGCTGTGGGGCGGCGGCAGTCCCAAGAACTTCATGCTTCAAACCGAGCCGCAGATTCAGGAAGTGCTGCGCATCAAGGAATTCGGCCAGGATTACTTCCTCCAGGTGACCGACGCGCGGCCCGATACCGGCGGCCTGAGCGGGGCCACTCCCAGCGAGGCCGTGAGCTGGGGCAAAATCGACCCGGACCGCCTGCCCGACGCCGTGGTGTGCTACACCGATACCACGATCGCCATGCCGCTGCTGACGCAGTACGCGCTCTCCCGGCATAAGCCGCGCAAGCTGCGGCGCCTCTACGGCCAGCGCGGCGCGATGGTGAAGGCGCTGACCAAGGAGTACTTCGCCCACAACCAGGTGAAGATGCTCGATGGCTCCGAGCCGGTGTTCGACTGAGCGATGACTGCCCGCCAGCTTCAGACCCTCGCCCAAAAGCATGGGACGCCTCTGGTCGTGGTGGATCACGACGTCATCCGGCGCAACTACGCAGCCTTCAAGCGGCGCCTGCCCAAGGTGCAGGCGTACTACGCGGTGAAGGCCAACCCGGCGCCGGAAATCGTCCGCACGCTGTACCAAGCCGGCGCCAGTTTCGACGTGGCGTCGTTTCCCGAGTTTCTGCTGGTATACGAAAACATCAAGAACCTGCCGGCCCGCCAGCGCCAGGATTTCATCTGGGACAAGATCATCTACGCCAACCCCATCAAACCCAAGGAGACGCTCCAGGCGCTGGACGAATACAAGCCGCTCCTCACCTACGACAACCTCGAGGAGCTGCGCAAGATCGAGCGGTACGCCCCGCACGCCGGCCTGGTGCTGCGCCTGCGCGTGCCGAATACGGGTTCGATGGTGGAGCTATCGTCCAAATTCGGCTGCGACGCCTCCGAGGCCGTGGACCTGATCCTGGAAGCGTTCCGCGTCGGGCTGGTGGTGGAAGGGCTGAGCTTTCACGTGGGAAGCCAATGCACGAATTTCGATAACTTCGTACAGGCCCTGAACATCGCGGCGGCGGTGATGCGCGAAGCCCGCTCGCGCGGCCGCGAAATCAAGATCCTGGATATCGGCGGCGGCTTCCCGGTGCGCTACGACGCGCACGTGAAGCCCTTCGCGCCGCTGGCCCGGAAGATCAACACCGAAGTGGCAAGACTGTTCGCGCCCGATATCGAGATTCTCGCGGAGCCGGGCCGGTTCCTGGTGGCCACCGCCGCTACGTGTGTGGCGCGCGTCATCGGCAAGGCCTTCCGCGACGGCCGAACGTGCTACTACATCGACGACAGCGTGTATCACACGTTCTCCGGCATCGTATTCGACCACTGCTCGTACCGGGTGAAGGCGTTCCGCAAGGGCGAACCGGAAATCTGCACGGTATTCGGGCAGACCTGCGACGGCATGGACGCCATCACGGCAGCGGAGCAATTGCCGCCGCTCGAGATCGAAGACCTGGTCTATTCCGAGAACATCGGGGCGTATAGTAACGCTTCCGCGACATGGTTCAACGGGTTTGCGCCGGCGAAGGTCGTGCACGTGAACCAGTAAGTGAGTGGAGCGGGCCTCCCGGCCTGCTGGGCGCGCGGAGCGCGCCTCCGGCGCGAGGCAGGGGGCCCAGAGGGCACCCCGACCCACCCCACTCCCCGTTCAGCGACCGGGAGGTCCGCCTGGACCACGCCGGGGGGGGGCTCCCTGAGGCGGGTGGTTCGCGGTTTCGGCTCTCAGCTTATTCCACTGGTCCTGGGTCAGGACCCGGCGGATCCCTAGCAGCATCCGCGCGTTGGCCTTTTCCAATTCCGCCCGCGCCTGTGCGACCTTATCGATCTGCGCCACGATCTTGGCCTCATCCGGCTGCTCGGCCGAAACGAGGGGTTCCATGGTCAGATCTTCCTTCTCGACGGCCGCGTTGAGATCGATCAATCTTAAGCGAGCCTGCTGGAAGACGTCGTCCATCTTCTTCTGCTGATCGGAGGTGAGGGCCAGGCGCTGCGCTAATTCCGGATTGTCCCACCACTTTCCCTGCGGTCCACCGAGCGCGCGTTCCAGGGGTGGGCGGCCCTGCTGCTGCTGCGCCCGCATCTGCATCTGCTGCCGCTCTTGCTGCATCTGCTGCCGCATCTGCTGCTGCATCTGCTGCATCTGCTGCTGCATCTGATACTTCTGCTGCGCGTCCCGCTGCCGCTGCTGCTGCATCTGCTGCATCTGCTGTTGCATCTGCTGCTGTACCTGCTGTTGTACCTGTTGCCGAATCTGCTGATCGGTCTGCGGCTGCGCCGCGGCGGGCGGGCTGCTTGGTGGTTGTTGGTTCGGTTGCGCCAGCGCCGTGGCCCCAGCCAGGAGCAGCGCCAGTCCTACGTATCGTAGTTTCATTACCTATCTCCTTACTGATTCGTATCCATCTCGCTTGATCCGCCACGATTGGCTTCGGACGCGAACGTCCCGAGGAGCGGTTCGAGCGACGCGGGAACCGGCTGCGAAATCTGGAAATTCACCCGCTCCAGCAATAACGCGTCGGCCCGGGCGGTCTCGGCCGCGAGCCGCTTGTCTCTAGCGTCTTTCCACACCGGAATTACCAGCAGAACCAGGGCCGCCGCGGTGGCTAGAACCCAACTCGCCCGCCGGACCACCTGCGAGCGGCGCGCGTGCTCGAAGGGCAAGGAGCCGGGATGCTCCGATCCCGGCTGCCGCGCGGTCCACTCCCGCACCGCGCCGCGAAAGCCCGACAGAACGGTCTCCATGCGAGCCAGCTCCGCGCGGCAGTCCGGGCACTCGGCCACGTGCCGTTCCGCGCCGGGTGCGCGCTCACCGGCGAGCCACCGGGAAACCTTCTCCGCCGACATACCCTCGCTCATGCGGTCCTCCCGAGCTTCTCTCGAACCGTTTGCAGCGCCCTGAACAAATGCGTTTTCACCGTGCCTTCCTTCATGCCCGTCGCCGCCGCGATTTCAAGCAATTCCATATCCTCCACAAACCGCAACAGGAACACGGTCCGCTGCCTCTCCGGCAAACTTCCGGCGGCATTCCAAACCTCCCGGACCCGTTCCGCCAGCAAAGCTCTCGATTCCGCGGAGACCTCGCCATCGGCGAGCCAATCGGCCGCCTTGCCGATATCCACCGCGGAAAGCCCCGCCCGTCTCCAGAACTGAAGGCGGCGGCTCCGCGCATAGTCCCGCACCAGGTTGGCGGCGATCTGCATCAGCCAGGTTCGGACGCTGGATTCGCCCCGAAAGCGCTTCCACGCCCGGTGCGCTCTCAGAAAACAGTCTTGCGCCAGCGTCTGGGCCGCATCCTGGTCGCGCACCGAGGCCAGGACAAACCGAAAGACGCGCGGCCAATGCAGCCGCACGACTTCCTCGAAATCCCGGATCTCCACGCGCGGAATCTCCCGGGCCGCAAAGACCGGCTGGGACGCGACTGTCGGCTCCATCTCTGTTCCTGTAGACGAGTTTAGCCGCGAACGGGTTTACCGGCTAGCGCTACTGCCCCAGCACGACGCGGCCGGCCACGGGGGCGGGCGCAGCGTCATGGGTGGTGTGGACGCGCGCGGCCACGGCCAGCGCGGCCAGATAGAGCACGCCGCCCATGATCTGCGTCTGGATCAATCCCAGGTAGATGGAAAGAACCAGCGCCCCGACCGATCCCATAACGCTGGCGGCGGCGTTCAAGGACCAGGCCCAGCGCACCGACGGCGCGTGCCACTGTTCCAGGCGCCGCAACGCCGTGGGGAACGGCATGCCCATGACGAAGCCCAGCGGCGCGATCAGCAGCGCGGTGATCGCGATCTTCACCGGCAGCGGCAGCCCGACCAGCGCGGTCAGCAGCCAGGAAAGCGCCACGGCGAGAACGCAGGCCAGCAGAGCCACGCACCCGAGCGCCTTGATGAGCCGGCCCTCGCTGTCTCCCACCACGCGCCGGCTGAGCGCGCTGCCCGCCCCGCTCGAAACCAGCATGGAAAAGATCACCACCGTCAGCGCGTAGGCGGGGTGGCCCAAGAACAGCACGAATTTCTGGATGAGGCCGACCTCGATCAGAATGTATCCGGCGCCGATGAACAGGAAGTACAACAGGAACCCGCGCACGCCGCGCTGGCGCGGCAGGCGCGTTCCCAGCACGAGCGGCGGCAGAGCCAGCGTCAGGGCCGTCGCCAGCAGGCTGATGGCCATCAGGCCGAACAGAAGCGGCACGGCCCGGTTGCTCTTGTAATCCGCCGCGTGGATCGGGGCGTTCCGCGCATAGGCCCACAGGTCCCTGGGCTGCACGGTGTAAAAGAAGAAGGGCCGGTTGTCGCTGATGGGCGAAATGTCGTAGGCGTAGTTGCGCTCGTATTCCTCGGGATTGGGGCTCAACAGCAGGTCACCGAAGGGGTTGCGGATGCCGGCGCCGGGCAGGTAGATAGCCTGCATTTTGCTCTCGGCGATGGCCGCCTGGGCGTGCGCGATATCCGCTTCGCTGAACGGCTGGCGCGCGATCAGCACCGTGTCGCGCGCGCCCCAGCCCTGGACGGAACCCTCGCGGCCGACGATCACGTGGCGCCACGGCTCCGTCTCGCCCAACTGGCGGAGAGCCTCGATGGCCAGCGACACCAGCCGCAGGGATTCGCGCGGCGGATCCAGGCCCCAGCGCGTGAACACCGCCACGCCATCGTCGGTAAGATGCGAAAGATAGTCGCGGAAAGCGTCGCTGGTGTAGAGGCTGTTCTCGGAAAGCGCAAACGCGCCCGCCGCGGTGGAAGCCCAGGTGTCCACCAGGGTGGCCTGCAAAACCTGGTACTTGTCCTTGCTCCGCCGCACGAAACTGCGGCCGTCCTCCACATAGATGTATACGCCGGGGCGAGAGTAGAGGTAGTTGCTCTTCTCGGGATACCGCTCGCGCATGATCGTGCTGGCGATGATGGGGTTGATCTCGACGCCGGTGATGTCGCGGCTCCCGGACGCCAGCGCGCGGGCCACGTCCCAGCCGCCTCCCGGGCCGACGATCAGGGCCTTGGCGCCGGGCCGAAGGACATAGGGGAGCGCCGGCCCGCCGGTCAGCAGGTCGTGGCGCTGCGCGGCGGTGAGGCGGTCGAAATCGAACCAGGCGATGCCCGTGGCGGCGTCGGCGTCGATGCGGATCTCGTCGCGGTTTTCTTCCGGAATTCGAACCACGGCCACGCGGGAAAAGCTGTTCCACTTCTGGAAAAACTCGTTGGAAAGATCCTGTCCCTTGGCGTGATGCACGTCGAGAATGCGACTCCGCTCGTTGTACGTCAAAAAGGCCACCAGGAACAGGGCCAGGGCTACGCTGCCGATCCGGCCCTTCACCGACCCCGCCATGGTGTCCCAGACGGCCGCCGCGGCGGCGTAGGCGATGCCGGCGGCAATCACCGTGTTAGGGCCGCCGAAGCCGTCCAGCAGCGGAATCAGCAGCAGGCATCCGCATCCCGCGCCCATCAAGTCGAAGAAGTAGACGCGGTCCACGCGTTCCATAGTCTCGGCGATGGCCAGCGAAACGATGATTCCGGCCACGAAAAACGGCAGCGCGGTGATGAAGTACACCACCGTCAAATTCCACTGGGTAGGGTTGGCGGGCTGCGCCAGAATCGTGACCAGCGCGACGATCACCAGCAGGCTGTTCAGCGCGCTAAGAGCGCCCAGACGGGCGAACAGGGCGCCCCGCCGGCCCGCCGCCACGTAGGAAAAGATGCCTCCGGCGCCCAACCCAAACAGGGCGATGGAGATCGCCAGGAAGGCAAAGTGGTAGTAGAAGACCACTGAAAAAATCCTGGTCAGCGACAACTCCAGCAGGAGGGTCGCCATGGTCGTCAAGCCTACGCACAGATAGACCTGCGGCCAATACGCGGGGGACGCTTTTGCGGATATCAAGCTTCTATGGTAGTGGGTTGCGGGGCGATTCTCAAAGCAGCGGCGGCGCGCTCAGACCCATTCCAGGGCGCCCTTCTTATAGGCCCAGATGTAACCCACGAACAGAATGCCCAGGAACACCGCGACTTCCGCCACTCCAAACCAGCCCATCTGCTTGTAGCGGACCGCCCAGGGGAACAGGAAGATGGTCTCCACATCGAAAATGACGAACAGAATGGCGATGATGTAGAACCGCACGGTGTAACGTCCGCGCGAGTCGGAGGCGGCCTGAATGCCGCATTCGTACGCTTCCAGCTTGGCGACAGACGGCGGCGCGAAGGGACGAATGAGCTTGGCCAACAGGATGGCCACGACCGGGAAAGCCATGGCGATCACCAGGAAGATGAGGATCGGCAAGTACCCGCTCGGCATGGCAACACTATAACACGCGGAAGCCGGCCTCGCGGGCCTCAGGCTTTCTTCAGGATGCCGCCCTTGCGGTCGACCGCCTTGGTCGAGCCGGGTTCCAGAGGAACCCAGAAATCGGCGGCGGCCAGCTTGCACTCGTCCACCATCTGCAGCCCGTACTCGCACCGGCCCAAATCGTCGGGACCGGAATCGTTGGTCCCGAAGGTGAACTTCGCGCCCGCCGCCTTGGCCATCTTGATGAAAGAGGCGCTGGGGATCTTGTAGCGATTGTTGATCTCAATCGCCACGCCGTTCTTCACGGCCGCCGTAATCACTCTCTGGCGACGCTCGTCAGTCCACAGGGTCTCGTAATCCTTGGCCAATTGATCCGGTATGTAGGTGGGGTTGACGTAGATATCCACCGGCTCGCGCTCCAGTATTCCGACGGCGCGATCGACCAACGTGCTCATGAACTCCTGCGGGTCGGCGATCGCGCCCACTTCTTCGGGCAGCCAGGTGCGCATGCGCTTTCCGTGGTTGTCGGTCCAGGTCATCGAATCCGTGAAGACATAGTCGAACTGCGAAACGGCGCTCCTCGAAAACATCTGGATCCACTCGCGCCCTTCGGCTTGCATGGCCACGAAAACCGGCTGGCCTTGGAGTCCTTCAATCCACTGGCGCGCTCCGGCGTCGTCCGTGACGGGCTGCGCCAGTCCGCAGTTCACCGCCAGACCGTACTGGATGCCATCCCGCCGGGACTTGGCCACGGCCTGCTCCACGGAAAGCCCACCCTTGGGGTGCACGTGGAGATCCAGCATGGGATAGCCGCGCGAGCCGAGGTCGATGATCTTCTTGAAGATGTCGTCGGCCACCGCGGCCGCGCCCGGCGTGGGAAGATCGTCCGCCAGCGGGCGCACGCGGACGCTCCGGAATTGCGCCTTGGAGTTGGGGTCGTGGCACTGGAGCGCGAACGCGCCGTGGTCCACAAAACGCTGCTTCTCCATGCCCCCCGGTGGGATGAAAGGCGGATCGGGTTGGACGTAATCCACCATCAGCATTCCATTGAGGCGCACCTGGACGCTCTGGCCGCGAACGAGGACGTTGAGCTTGAACCATTCGTCGTCCTTGACGTACTGCCGGTAGATGTTGCGGAGGTTGTAGAGCGAGCCGGTCTTCTTGTGCTCGCCCGGCTGCGTATTGTTGATCTGGACCTCGCAGCCCTTCTGCGGCCAGTTCGTGTCCTGGTAGACGGAGTGGAAGTAGACCCCGGAGTTGCAGCCCGGCTGCGTCATGGCCTCGACTTCCAGCTCGAAATTCTTGAAGTCGGCGCCATGGAACGGGCCCGTGTAGAACAGGTGGCACATGGGACCGTCGGCCGAGAGCAGGCCGTCCACGACTTTCCAGGAGGCCGGCCCCGCCTGCGGCCGCCAGCCATCCAGGCTCTGGCCGTTGAACAGCTCGGTCCAGCCGCCGTTCTGGCCCGCCAGGGGCAGAGCCGCCATGGTTCCCACAAACGCTCGTCGCGTCATTTCGAACTTGCTCATCGGTGCGACCTCATTGTTCGGTATGGTAGCGCGATTGGGCTGTGCGGCGCGGCCGGGCAGCGGCGTTTCACGCGCATGCGCGTCTCCTGTCAGCGCCGGAGCGGGTTTCTTCCTCTTATGTATTTATGAGATTATGTAAATATGAGAACCACGGTGGACCTGCCCGACGACCTGTTCCGGCGCACCAAGGCGCTTGCGGCCCTGCGAGGCGATAGCTTTAAGGACCTCGTCGTGCGCGCCATCGAGACCGAGATCGGCGGCCGGAAACCGGCCGCAGGCGGTCCAAACGGGCGCCGCGCGCGGCTCCCTTTGATCCGGCTGCGCAGCCACCGCAAGCTCGATCTCACCGGATTCGACTTTGATGACCTGCTTGCCTGACGTCAACGTCTGGATCGCGCTGGTGGTGGAGCAGCACATCCATCACGCCGCGGCCAGACGGTGGTTCGAGGAAGCGCAGGACGACTCCCTGGCCTTTTGCCGCGTCACCCAGACGGGCTTCATGAGCCTGCTAACGAACCCTCGGGTGATGGCGGAGGATGCGCTCACGCCATCCCGCGCCTGGCAGCTGTTGGATATGTTTTACGAAGACAGCCGGATTCTGTTCGCCGCGGAGCCGCCGGGATTGGAGGCTTCGTGGCGGGTGCTGACGAAAGCGCGGGTGCCGGGCGCCAACTTTTGGACCGACGCTTATTTGGCCGCATTCGCTTCCGCCGCCGGACATACGCTGGTTACTTTCGACAGGAGCTTCCACAGGTTCGACAAACTGAAACTACGCTGGCTGGTGGCGGGCCCGTAGGCCGCCCGGGTAGTTTGGGGTACGCTGAAAAAGAGGGGACGATGCCTGGACTTGCGACAATGGCGCTGCTGGCGGCGGTTCTTCTCAACGTCGTGGTCCTGCGACCGGTGGCGAACATGTATTCCCGGCCTGCGCTGGAGGCGGACGTCGTCTCGCAGGCCATCTACGGCGCGAACGTGGCGCTCCTCGACCGGCAGGAAGGATGGGCGCGCGTCCGCACCGCCGACGATTACACCGGCTGGATGCCGCTCGACCATCTGCGGCCCGGGGCGCCCTACGCGGCGAGCGGCCGCGTGGCGGGAGTGACAAGCCTGTTCGCCCACATTTACCGCGAGCCGGATGTCACGAGGCACGCGCCGCTGGTGACCGTGCCGTTCGAAACGCGCCTCGAGGCGGTCTCGGAGCCGAAGGACCCCCCCGGGTGGGCGCCGGTGCGACTGCCGGACGGCCAGGGCGGATGGGTGCAGCTTGGCGACGTGGCCTTCGATGCCCAGCCGCTCACTACCGCCGAGTTGGTGGAATTCGCCAGGCGGTTTCTCGGGCTGCCTTACACCTGGGGCGGAACCTCCACGTTCGGCTACGATTGCTCCGGGTTCATGCAGATGCTGAACCGCCAGCGCGGCGTGAACTTGCCGAGGGACGCGCAGCCGCAGGCCGATTGGAGCGGCTCCGCGCCGGTGGAGCGGCAAGATCTCCAGCCGGGCGATCTGCTGTATTTCGGAAGCTCGGCGCAACACATTACTCATACGGGCATGTACCTGGGGGGAGGCAAGTTCATCAGCGCCACGACGTACCAGACTCCCATGATCCGCATCGACGATCTGGAGGAGCCCCATTGGGCGAATTTGCTGGTGGCCCTCAGGAGGGTGAAATGAATCGCAGGCGTTTTGTGGCCGCCGCGGCGGCTCCCTTGGCTCCGGCCGCCGGAGCGTTCGGCGCTCCCGCCGCCCCGCCCGCGCTGGAAACGAAGATCGTGCGCCTGAACTTGCAGCACACCTGGACCACCACCATGTCGTCCAGCCAGTACCGCGACACGCTGCACACGGCCTATTCTCGCGACGGCATCACGGGCCGGGGAGAAGGCGCGCCCATTGTGCGTTATCACGAAGACGCCCAGTCCGCCCGGAAAGCCGTGGAATCCGTCCGCGGTTTGCTGCTCTCCGCCGGCCCCATGCAGTTCGCCAAGACCATGGCCGAGGTTTTCCGGCGCGTGCCCGGAGAGTGGGCCGGCAAAGCGTCCATCGATATCGCTCTCATGGACTGGGTGGGGCAGAAGCTGGGCATCCCGTTGTATGCCTATTTCGGACTCGACCCCCGCGACGCGCCGCTCACCACGTTTTCCATCGGCATCGACACGCCCGAGATCACGAAAGAGAAGACCCGCGAGGCCGCCGATTACCCGATCCTCAAGGTGAAAGTCGGCCTGGACACGGACGAGCCTACCATCGAGGCGGTGCGCAGCGTGACCAAGAAGCCCCTGCGCGTGGACGCCAACGAAGGGTGGAAGGACAAGGAAGAAGCGGTCCGGAAAATCAACTGGCTGGAAAAGCAGGGCGTGGAGTTCATCGAGCAACCCATGCCCGCCGCGATGATCGAGGAGACCCGCTGGGTGCGCGCCCGCGTACACATCCCGGTGATCGCCGATGAGGCATGCGAGCGGCCCGCGGATATCCCCAAGCTCAAGGACGCCTATGATGGCGTCAACATCAAGCTCGATAAGTGCGGCGGCGTGCTGGAGGCGCACTGCATGATCCAGGTGGCCAAGGCCCTGGGGATGCGCACCATGCTGGGCTGCATGATCTCGAGCTCGGTTTCGGTCACGGCCGCCGCGCACCTTTCGCCGCTGGTCGATTACGCCGATCTCGACGGCAACCTACTCATCGCCAACGACCCCTTCCATGGCGTGCGCGTGGTGCAGGGCAAACTAATGCTGCCGGACAAGCCGGGGCTGGGGCTGACGGCGGCGTAACGCGGGGGCTGGGGGCTGTACCAGGGGTCGGGCCGACCGATGGCAAGCGTGGCGTTGCGCAGTCTGCTAGTATTTCTAACGCTATGCTCATTCTCTCCGCCGTCCTCTCGATCTTCGTCTACGGGATTATCGCGGCCATGCTGGGCACGATTCTACCCGACATCTCCCGAAGGTTCTCGCTCTCGCCGAAACAGAATGGCAACATCGCCATGGCGCAAGCCATCGGCTTGATGATCGGATCGTTCGCCGTGGGCCCGATGATGGACCTGCACGGCGTCAAGACGGGCCTGATGCTAGGCCTGATACTGGTTGCGCTGGCGCTCCTGGCATTGCGGGCCGCAACAGGCTATGTCATGCTGCTGGTCGTTCTGCTGGCGCTGGGAGCCGGCGGCGGCGCCATTGTCAACGGCGCCAACGGGCTTCCGCCGGCCATCAAGCTGGGATCCCTGAAGCCCGCCGGCGTATTCAATTTGCTGAACCTGTTCTTCGGCCTGGGCGGGCTGGTCACGCCGCTGGTGGCGGCCAAGCTTTTCCGGAATAATGTTTCCCGCCTGCTGGTTTTCGCCACGTCGATCGTGGCCGTGACGGTGGGCGTGAGCGGCATCACCGCCATGCCTCCACCCAAAGGCCAGGTGAGCTTCCAGTTTTCGGCGGTGAGCTCGCTGGTCTCGCAGCCGTCGCTGTGGCTGTTGTCGCTGATGTTGTTCATGTACGTCTCCTGCGAGGTCGGAGTGTGGAACTGGCTGGTGAGACACCTGGTGGCGCAAGGGCTGGAAGAGGGAAAAGCGCTGACCATCCTTTCCCTTGGTTTCGCGCTGGGACTTTTGCTCGGCCGCGTGGCGGTTTCGCCGATCTTAACCGGCGTGAGGCCGGAGACGGTCCTGGTGGCCGCGTCGGCGCTGATGGCCGTGACCACTTACCTGATGCTCCAAGCCAAAAGCCCGGTGATGGCGCAGTCCTCCGTGTTTCTGGCGGGCATCGCCATGGCGCCGGTGTTCCCCACCACGCTGGCCGTCGTGAACGACCGCTTTAACGCCCTGGCGTCGACGGCCACGGGCATCGCCCTGGTGTGCGGGTGGCTCGGCCTGGTGGTGAGCTCGCCCATCATCGGGGGCATCGCCGGCGACGACCCCACGCGCCTGAAGAAGGCACTGCTGTTGATCCCGGCGGCTTCACTGATTATGGCGGTCGTGAGCCTGGGGCTATAAGCGACAGGAGCGAACGGGGGGAAACGCTGAAAATAGGGTCCGGACAAGCCGGGAGGCATGTCCCACAACCTGTTACAATCCGTTCTTCGGGTTCCGCCGCAATCCAGCCGTGCTCCGACGGGTTTTCAAGGCCTTTCACTACCGCGATTTCCGCCTCGTGTGGATTGGCGCCTTCACCTCCAGCGTCGGCACCTGGATGCAGCAGGTCGCGCAGGGATGGCTCATCTACAGGCTTAGCCATTCCCCTTTCCTGCTGGCCCTCGACCCGGTGCTCGCCACCCTCCCCATGTTCCTGTTCTCGCTGATCGGCGGCGTAGTGGCCGACCGGGTCGAGCGGCAGCGCATTCTCATTGTTTCGCAGTATATTCAAATGATTTGCGCGTTTCTCCTCACCATTCTGGTGGGGACGGGCGTGGTGCAGGTCTGGCAGATCCTGACATGCTCCCTGATTGCGGGCTTCGGGCCGGCGTTTGGCGGCCCGGCCTATTCCGCGCTGATCCCCACGCTGGTGGATAAGGAGGACATGCCGAATGCCATCGCGCTGAATTCCATCCAGTTCAACGCGGCGGTGATGCTCGGCCCGGCTTTCAGCGCCGGCGTGCTGGCCAAGCTGGGTGAAACCTGGTGCTTCGGGCTGAACGGGGTCTCGTTTCTCGCCCCCATCATTGCGCTCAGCCTGCTGAAAGTCCGGTTCCTGCCGGCGAAAACCACCGAGACGGTGCTCGGCAGCATGAAGGAAGGCATCCGGTTCATTCGCGGGCAGAGGGCCATGCAAGGCCTGATTATCCTGGCCTTCCTCATGACGTTTCTCTTCATCCCCATGCGGACCTTCCTCCCGGTGTTCGCCAAGGACGTCTTCCACAGAGGGCCGGCTACGTTCGCCATGTTCGTCTCGGTTTCGGGCATGGGGTCGATCGTGGGCGCGCTTACCATTGCGGCCTTGGGCAACATGCGGCGCAAGGGACGCGTGACGCTGGCGATGATGGCCGTTCTGGGCTGCTCGGCCGCAGTGTTCGCCGGTTCGCGCTCCCTTCCCATGAGCTTTGGGGCGCTGTTCGTCTCCGGGGCCGCCATGATGGCCGTGTTCGCATCGGTCACTTCCCTGGTTCAGCTTATCGTCACCAATGAGATGCGGGGCCGCGTGATGAGCGTTTACAATTTGGCCTTTCGCGGCGGCATGACGGCCGGAAACCTGGCGTCCGGCTGGCTCGTCCCCGTTTTTACGGCTCCTATGGTGGTGGTTGTCAATGGGTTGCTGCTGATCGCGCTGGCGGGCTATTTCGCGCTGACGCAGCGGCGCGTCGCCGCGCTCTGATCGCATGTCATGATGGGGATATCATGCTGGCACTCTTGATGGCGGCGCTCATGGCCGTGCCCGCTCCTTCCGCGTTGGAGATGGCGCGCGACCGCCAGGACCGCCCGGCGTTGCAGAAGATCATCGGCGAGTACTCCGCCGCGGCGGCCAAGGCCCCCAACGACGCCGACGCTCAACACCGCATGGCGCTGGCGTGGTCGTACCTGGCGGAGGTACAGCAGGAGCTGCACGACAGGAAGCAGGCCCAACAGGCGGCCGAACGGGGCATGCCGGCGGCCGAGAGGGCCGTCGCGCTCCGGCCGGACGCGGAGAACTACCGGCTGCTGGGGACGCTCTGCGGCCAGGCCATCGCGGACCTCCTCAGCGGGCTCAGCTACGGCCCGCGCGCCAAGTCCGCAATCAGTAAGGCCGTCGAGATGGCGCCCCAGTCCGCGTCCGTCTATTTGGCTCGCGGCGTCGGCAATTACTACCTTCCCGCGCAGCTCGGCGGCGGGGCGGGAGGGGCCGTCTCCGATTTCCGCAAGGCCATCGAGCTCGATCCCAAGAACGCCGAGGCGTATCTCTGGCTGGGGATCGGCTTGCACAAGCTGAACCAGGACGCCGAAGCGCGCCGGGCCTTGACCAAATCGCTGGAACTGGAGCCCAGCCGAATCTGGGCCCAGCAGGAACTGGATAAGATACCGGCCAAATGAAGACCCTCCCGATCGCGGCCGCTTGCCTGGGACTCGCCCTCCTGACTTTTTTTCAGTTTCCCGGCCACACCTGGCTCCAGCAGGATAGCCAGATCTACGCGCCGATTCTGGAGCATCTGCACGATCCCTCGTTGTTGCGCAACGAAATCCTGGCGGCCAAGCCCCATGTCGCCTACACGCTGTACGATGAAACCGCGCTGGCGCTGCGCGCCGCGACGCGCCTCGATTTTCGCTACGTACTGGCGTTGGAGCAGATCGTGGCGCGGGCCTTCGGTATTTGGGGGCTGTACCTGATGGCCAGCGGGCTAGGCCTCCAGGCTTGGCCAGGCGACCGGCCGCTGGGGCGGGCCACCGGGTTTGTACCGCTGGCTCTCTTCATCGCGGCGGTCTGTTCGCTCGGCGCGTCCATCGCTGGCCCGCAGGTGCTGACCTTCGAATACGAGCCTACGCCGCGCGCGTTCGCCCTTCCACTCGCGATCGCGGCCATCGGCCTTGCGACCCATCACCGCTTCCTGGCGGCGGGCATCGCCGGCGCCGCGGCGTTTCTGTTCCACCCGCCGACGGCGCTGCCGTTTTGGGCCTGCTATGGCGCGCTGGCGCTCTGGCCCTCCAGGCGGGAAGTCATGCGGAGGCGCCTGTGGGGGCTGGCGCCTCTCTTGGGCGGCGCGCTGGTCCTGGCCGTTGCCGCGCACGCCCAACAAGGCGGCGGCGAGGCCCAGACCTTCTTCGGGAGCCTCACGCCCGCACTCGAAAAGCTGCAACGGCTGCGCGCGCCTTATAACTGGATTTCCGAACCGGCGTTTTGGAAGCCGGCGGTGATCCTGCATTACGCGATCCTGTTTGCGGCGCTGCTGGCGGCGTTTCTGCGCGTGCGGCGGGACGCCGGTTTTGAGCTGCGGCTGTTCCTGCTCGGTCTCCCCATACTCGGGATGCTGAGCATGCCGGCATCGTGGCTGCTGCTGGAGCGGTGGCATTGGGCGCTCGTACCGCAGGTTCAGCCGATGCGCTGCCTGCTGTTCGTCACGTTTTTTACGCAGTTCCTCGCGGCCTCGGCCGGCGTTTTGGCGGCTGCGGGGCGCAGTCCCTTCGAATCCGTCGCGTGGTTCGCGGTGGCGTATCTACCCGTGCTTCAGCCGGTGGTGACGGAACCGATTCCGTTTCGAGGCGGGGCCGTGACGTTGGGACTGGCGGCGGTCACGTGGCTCGCGGTTTGGCTGAGCCGGGCGGATTCCCGGCCTGCCAAGGGCTGGATGGGGGCCGGATGGCAGCCGGTTCCGCTCCTGCTTGGGCTGGCCGCGTTCCTGGCCATCCCGGCCCTGGGCGGCGCGCCGCGCAACACGGTGACGCCCGACCCGGAACTCGATCACCTCGCCGTCTGGGCGCGGGGATCTACGCCCAAAGATGCGGTGTTTCTCTTTCCGGACGCGGGCAAGCAGGCATACCCAGGCGCATTTCGCGCCGAAGCTCTCCGCGCCGTGTACGTGGACTGGAAGAGCGGGGGCCAAGTCAACTACCTCCCGGGTTTCGCCGACCAATGGTGGTTCCGCTGGCAGCAGACGATGGCCAAGCGCTTCCAGCCGCGCGATGTTCCGAAGTATGGCGCGCTCGGCATCCAATACATCGTTCTTCAGCCCAAGAACCGCCTGCCCGGCCGGATGCCTGCGTTCGAAAGCGCGAAGTACGTGGCCTATTCCGTGGCGGGGCTTGTGGGGAAATGAAATGGATGCGTTGTCACCGGACGCGATTGCGCGCGCCATTGCGGAAATCGCTCCCAGCCTGCACGGGGCCGGCACGTTTTCGCGGCAGGCGTTCGACGCCATCGTCCGGCATTGCCGAGGGCGGGATATCCGCTGCTCGGCGGAAACCGGCTCCGGCGCCAGCACGCTGCTTTTCTCGCACCTGAGCCAGCGGCACATCGTGTTCGCCCTGGACGACGGGAGCGGGAGCGTCGCCAACGTCCGCCGCTCGCCGTTATTGCGCGCGGGCGCGGTCACCTTCGTGGAAGGGCCGACCCAGGTCACCTTGCCGCGCGCGGCGCTCCCGGAGAAACTGCAACTCGTGCTGCTGGACGGACCGCACGCGTACCCGTTTCCAGACCTCGAGTACTACTTTCTCTATCCGCATCTGGAAGCCGGCGCGCTGCTTATCCTCGACGATATCCATATTCGCTCCGTCCATAACCTGTTTCGGTTTCTGCGCGAAGACGCGATGTTCCGGCTGGATGAAGTCGTCGCGACCACGGCGTTCTTCACGCGGACCCAGGCGCCGGTTTTCAACCCATTCGGAGACGGCTGGCAGGAGCAGAACTACAACGCCCAGCCGTTGTTTCGCCGCGCCTGGAAGGAGCGAGTCAAGGGCTTGGCCCCGAAGCCGATGTTGCGCGCCGCGGCTCGCTTCCGCCGCGGACTGAAATCCGGCCGTTGCCGCATCGAGATCCTCTCGCCGCGCGCCGGCGAAACGGTGGGCCAGGCCGGCGAGGTGGAAGGCTCGGCGGAAATGCCGGACGGCGGGTATCTGTGGGTCCTGGCGCATCGCAGGGACCTCGACGGCTGGTGGCCGCAAGGCGGCGGCCCAGTTTCCGTAAACGGGGGCCGTTGGAAAGCGTCTGTTCGATACGGCGATCCGCAAGATGCAGGCCACGAGTTTGAAGTTGCCGCGCTAGCCGTCGGGAAGCCGACGCACGAATTATGGACGGACTGGGCGGCGCGGGTGGAGGAGACGGGGGCGTGTCCTCCCGTGCGGTTGCCGCCGGCCGAGTTTGTGCGGGGAGAGGCTTATCGGGTCGTGAGGAGGAGCCGGTAGCAATTCATTATTTTGCGGCCATTCAGACCTGAAATCCACGGTTTTCCCTGGCCGGTAGTCGGGTGACCGCGTTCCGGAAACTGACCCAGTACCCAGCTTCAAACCCCACCGCCGGCAAGGCCGGCGGCGCCACAAAACGCGCTACACCTTTACGCCGGCGCGCCACAGTAAGTATCCGATGGCCTGCTTCACGCAGTTCCAGCGCTCGCGCCACGTGTGCGGATTGCTGTCCTTGCGCGGGGAACCGTAGGCGGCCAGGCCGGTCGATTCCAAGATCTTCTTGACGCGGTAGACGTGATAGCCGTCGCTGACCACGATGGCGGAACGCAAGCCCATGCGGCGCATGATCTCGCCCGCCAGGGCGGTGGAATGCACCGTGCTCTCGCCTTCGGTCTCCACCACGATGGCTTCGGCGGGCACGCCCTTACCGATCAGATACGACCGTCCCACGGCGCCTTCGGTGTAGAGCAGCTCGCCGCCGGCGCCGCCCGTGGTCATGATGCGCGGGGCCAGCTTACGGTTGTACAATTCCAGCGCGTGGTCCAGACGCGCGCGGAGCACCGGCGATGGCCGGCCGCGATATTCGGCCGCGCCCAGGACCAGGATGACGTCGGCGGGCCGGGCTTCGTCGCGCGCGGACTGCCGCTCGATGCGGACGGAGAAATACGCGACGGAGGCGAGCGCCGCGGCCGCGGCCAAAACCGCCGCCACGCCGGCCGCTCTCCGTATGCCCCGTTTCATCTGCGCTATTCTGAACGTCGGAACCCACATTGTAAGATGCCGAAGGCCGAGCTGATTTCGAGCGCCGCCAATCCGCTGCTCAAGGAGGTGCGGCGCGCCATCGTGCGCGGCGGCCTCACCGCGGAAGGCTGGTGCGTGGCGGAGACGTTCCACCTGCTGGAGGAAGCCCTGCGCAGCGACTGCGAAGTGCGCGCCGTGCTGGCCGCCGAAGGCGTGCGCTCCACCGTGGAGGCGCATGTGAAGCGGCTGGCGGGCATCCGGGTGGCGGTGCTTCCGGACGCCCTTTTCCAGAGCATCTCGGGAACCGAGGCCAGTCAGGGCGTCATGGCGCTGGTGAAGCCGCCGGAGTGGAAGCTGGAGCAGTTGTTCCGCGGGCAGCCGCTGGTGGTGGTCCTGGACGGGTTGCAGGACCCGGGCAACGCCGGCGCCATCGTGCGCGCGGCCGAAGCGTTCGGGGCCACGGGCGTGCTGTTTCTCAAAGGCTCGGCCAGCCCGCACAATCCCAAGACGCTGCGCGCTTCCGCCGGCTCTCTGTTTCGCGTTCCCTATTTGACGGGGTTGGACGCCGCGCTGGCCCGCGCGGCGTTCCGGCAGAACCGGGTGGAGTTGTACGCCGGCGTGCCTGCCGGGAACCGGCCCCAGGCGCGCCCCATCGCCGACGTGGATCTGACGGCGCGGTGCGCCTTGATCGTCGGCAGCGAGGCCCGCGGCGTGAGCCGGGAGTTGCGCACGGCCGCGCTGGACGTTTCCATTCCCACCGTGGGAGTCGAATCGCTGAACGCCGCCACGGCGGCCGCCATTCTCTTGTACGAAGCGCGGCGGCAGAGGGCCTTGCGCGCATGAACCTGTTCGATACCGATCCGCCCGAACCCGGTCCGGCAGCGCGGGCCGCGGATAAGAGCCGTCCCCTGGCCGAGCGGATGCGGCCGGAGCGCCTGGAAGATTACATCGGCCAGGAGCACATCCTGGGGCCTGGTAAGCCCCTGCGCCGGCAGATTGAGCGGGACGAGATCAGCTCCATCATTCTGTGGGGGCCGCCGGGGACGGGGAAGACGACGCTGGCCCGGATCATCGCCGGCGCTACCGATTCCGAGTTCGTTCCCTTTAGCGCCGTGCTCAGCGGGATCAAGGAAATCAAGGCGGTGATGGCGGCCGCCGAGCGGTTGCGCCGCGCGGGCCGCCGGACCATCCTCTTCATCGACGAGATCCACCGTTTCAACAAGGCGCAACAGGACGCGTTTCTGCCCTACGTGGAACGGGGCGACGTCATTCTGATCGGCGCCACCACCGAGAATCCGTCATTCGAAGTGATTGCGGCGCTGCTTTCGCGCTCCCGCGTCTATGCGCTGCGCGCGCTGACCGTGCCGGAAATTGGGACTCTGCTGAAACGCGCGCTTCCGGGCATGGGCCTGGAGGCCTCCGGCGA
The DNA here is from genome assembly GCA_050012095.1 of Bryobacteraceae bacterium. GTDB lineage: Bacteria > Acidobacteriota > Terriglobia > Bryobacterales > Bryobacteraceae > BOG-224. Next base: position 53,605 of record JBEKHV010000003.1, read on the forward strand.
GCTGCTGGAACAGATAGCGATTTACTCGAACGGCGACGCGCGCCAGGCGTACAACACGCTGGAAGCGGCGGCCGCGGCGTCGGGCGCGCCCTCTGGGCCGGGCGCACTAACTGCCGAGGCGGTGCAGGACGCCATCAACCGCAAGGTGCTGCTTTACGACAAGGGCGGGGAAGAGCACTTCAACCTGATTTCGGCGCTGCACAAATCGGTGCGGTCGAGCGACGTGGATGCGGCGCTCTACTGGCTCTCCCGCATGTTGGAGGCAGGCGAAGACCGCCTGTACATCGCGCGGCGCCTGATCCGAATGGCCATCGAGGACATTAGCCTGGCCGATCCGCGCGCGCTGGAGCAGGCCGTAGCGGCCATGCAGGCCGTGCACTTTCTGGGCATCCCCGAAGGCGACTTGGCGCTGGCGCAAGCCGCCATTTATTTGAGCGTGGCGCCGAAATCCGACGCCGCCTACCGCGCCATGGGCGCTATCCACGAAGACGTGGAGAAGACCGTAGCCGAGCCGGTCCCCATGAATCTGCGCAACGCCCCGACGCGCCTGATGAAAGAGTGGGGCTACGGTGAAGGCTACCAGCACGCGCACCAGTTCGAAGACGCGATCGTGGGCATGGACTGTCTGCCGCCGTCGCTGGCTGGGCGGCGCTACTACTTTCCGTCGGACCGCGGCGTGGAGAAGCGTATCGCGGAACGGCTGGAGGAAATCCGGCGATTGAAGGGGACGAAATAGAGGTTTACCTTAAAAGCTACTCGTAGCGAAGCGCTGTCAGGGGCTCGACGCGGGCGGCCCGGCGTGCGGGGACCACGGCGGCAAGCAGGGCCACGGCGAGCATTATGGCTGTCGCCAGCGCGATGGAGACGGCATCGGCGCTAGCGACGCCGAAGAGCAGGCTTGCGAAGACGCGACTGAGCGTCAGCGCGCCCGCGATGCCAAACACAAGGCCAATCGCCACGGGCGCCATGGCTTCGAGAACCACCATTCGGATGACATCGCCGCGGCGCGCCCCAAGCGCGATGCGGATGCCGATTTCGCGGGTGCGTTGCGTGACGGCGTAGGCCATCACTCCGTACAGGCCAACGGAGGCGAGGCCGAGCGCCAGCGCTCCGAAGAAGCCGGAGAGAACCGCCACCATGCGTTCGCGCTGTAAGTGGTCATCCACATACTCGCCGAGCATGCGCGTGCGCAGAACGGGCACGTCCGTGTCGAGTTCGCGAACCACGCGGCGGATCGCGGCGATTGCGGGAGCGGGATCGCCGGCCACACGCACCTCGAGTGAGCGGACTTCGGCCCCATTGCTCCAGCTCGGAATGTAGAAGGTTCCCTCGGGGTCGCCGCGCCGGACGCTGCCGTGGTGCACCGCCTTGACGACGCCCACAATCTCCAGCGCATTCTCTGCGCTGTAGCGGTCCTCGTAACTGATGTGCCGTCCGACCGCGCTGACGCCGCCGAAGAAGCGGCGCGCTAACGTTTCGTCGATGATGCACAGGCGCGACGCGTTGGCGGAAGGTTCCCCGCTGCTGCCGCCGCTGAACCGTCCAATGGAGCCGATGAGGCTCTCGCCGGGAGTCACGGCAGGTTCGTCCTCCGGCCGGAAATCACGCCCCAAAAGGATCGGAATCCCGAGCGTGGCGAAGTAGCCCGAAGTGACAGAGTCCTCAATGGCAATCATCCGCTCGCCCGCCTTCGGCTGGTATCCCTCGGCTGAGAAGCTGGACGAACGCATGTAGTCGCCCATGAGGGTCATGCCTGACAGGGCCGCCGCGCGGACGCCGGGCGCGCGGCGCGTCCCTTCCAGTACCTGGTCGTAAAACGCGCGGAGCCGCTGGCCGCGGTACCCGAAGTTGGTGGGGTCGATGTCGGCGATGACGACGTTCTCGCGCTGAAAGCCGAGATCCACGTTGCGTAAGTTGCGTAACGTGCGAATGAACAGGCCCGCGCTAACGAGAAGCGCCAGTGACAGGGCCACCTGGAGAGCGACGAGCGCTTTGCCAGCGCGCAACCACGAGCCGCTCTGGCCAGCCGAGCCGCTGTCCTTGATGGTTTCAGCGAGGGACAGCCCGGTGGCGCGAAGCGCCGGCGCGAGGCCGAACAGAACGGCGGTGAGCAGCGTAACGGCCGCGGACGATCCCAAGACGAGCAGACTCGGGCGGAAGCGAAAATCGGGATTGAGCAATTCGGCCCTGGCGAGAGCGGCGACGCCCCAGTAAGCCAGGACGAGTCCGATCGCACCGCCCGCCACGGCGAGCGCGAGGCTCTCGCCGAGAAGCAGGCGGACCAGCCGCGCGCGCGTGGCGCCCATGGCCAGGCGGACGGCGATCTCCTTGCGCCGCGCCGTTGCGCGCGAGAGCAGCAAGTTGGCGACATTGGCGCAAGCGATCAGCAGAACCAAGCCGGTGGCGAGGGCCAGCGTTTTCAGCGGGTCCTGCATATAGTCCCGGCTAAATGAGGAAGCCCGCGCGCCGGGGGCCAGCGCGATCTGCGATTCACGGAACTTTCGCGCCTTGCCACCGGACTTGACCAAGGCGCTGTTGACGGTTTCCGCGGCCTGCGGCCAGAGCACCTGCATGGCGGCCTGGGCCTTCGACAGAGAGACTCCCGGCTTCAGGCGCGCCATGGGTGTGAGCCAGTACATGTTCGACGTATTCCAGGCGCGCGCGGCGGAGGGCGTGGTAACCGGGAACATCGTCAGCGGAATGAATGCGTCCGCCTCCTGTCCGTTGAAGAAGCCGCCGAAGGCCTTCTGCGCGACGCCGGCGATCTGAAGCGGGTAACCGTTCACGGATAGCTTGCGGCCGATTACGTTCGAGTCGCTGGCGAAGCGGCGCTGCCAGTAGCCGTAAGAAAGAACGGCGATGGGCGCGCCTCCGGGCGCGACGTCATCGGAGGGAGCGATTGCGCGTCCGGCCGCCGCGCCGACGCCGAGCCCTTCAAAATAGTTGCCGCTGACGTACTGAACGTGTCCCACCTCTACGGCGGGCGCGCCTTCCGGGCGAATCCCGGCCGGCAGATTGTAGCTGCTCGCGAAGAATGCGGAGAACACCTGGTTGCGGTCGCGATACTCTCGGAAAAACGGATAGGAGTCGCTGTAGCCGCCTTTGACGGAAACCAGCCGGGCCGGGTCGCGCGCCGGCGCGGACCAAAGCAGAAGCTGGTCGACCAAGCTGAAGATGGCGGTGTTGGCGCCGATGCCGAGGGCCAGGGAAGCGACAGCGACCGCCGTGAAGCCTGGGTTCTTATGCATGGATCGCGAAGCGCGACGCACCAGGCCGAACGCCATGTTCCACGCGTAGCGCAAATCGCATCGTGCGGCAAGCTGGGAGGGAAGCCGCGTGATTGTAAGCCCTTGTTGGCCGACCGGCGCTACTCCTTCCTTCGGACCGCGGCCTGCAGAAGCGCATTGCGGAGCGTCTGGAGTAAATTCGGTGGTTGAAAAGGACGAAATAGACCCGGGGGAGTGCGCCGTCACGCCAGAGCGCGTTTCAACTGCCCGCAGGCGGCGTAGATATCCAGGCCGCGGGGCTTGCGGATGAAGCAGGGGACCGAGCGGCGCACGAGCTGCTGGAAACTGGCCACCCTCTCCGGCGTGGGCGTCTCATAGGGAATCTCGGGGCCGGGATTCAGGGCGATCAAGTTCACCTTGCAGTTCAGATTGGCGAGGAGCTTCGCCAGGCGCCGCGCGTCGGCGTCGGAATCGTTCACGCCGCGGAGCAGCACGTATTCAAAAGTCAGTTTCTCCCAGGGGCGCAACGGATAGGCTTTGCACGCCTCCAGCAAGTCTTTTAGAGGATACTTGCGCGCGATGGGCATCAACTCGCGGCGCATCTCTTCGGTGGAGGCGCTGAGCGAAACCGCGAGTTTGGGCCGCACCGGCTCCCGTCCCAGTTCGGCCATTTGCGGAACCATCCCCACCGTCGAAAGGGTGATGCGCCGCGGCGAGAGGCCGAAGCCCGCGGGGTCGAGCAGGATGCGCGTGGCTTTGACGACGTTGGCGAGGTTCAGCAACGGCTCGCCCTGGCCCATCAGCACGACGTTGAGGCGCCCGCTCCGGTCCGTGCCGGCGTCGCCCGCCGCCAACAGGACTTGGCCGACGATCTCGCCAGCCGTCAGATTGCGCTCGAAGCCCAGCAGCGCGGTCATGCAGAACTTGCAGTCCAGCGGACATCCCACCTGGCTCGAAATGCAGACCGTGTCGCGCGTCTCCTCGGGCATGAGCACGGTCTCCACCGTGCGGCCGTCGGCCAATTTCAAAAGGTAGCGCCGCGTCCCGTCGCTCGATGCATACCTGGCAGCGACTTCGCAAGGTTCGAACGGGTGGCGCGCGGCCAGCGCTTCCCGCCTCCGCGCCGGCAGCGTCAAGACCTGGCTGAGGTCCTGGACGCGCCGGCGGTAGATGGCTTCGTAGAGCTGCCGGGCGCGATACGCCGGCTCATCCGGGCCCAGGGCCTCGCCGAGTTCCGCAAGGTCCATGCCTACCAGAGGCTGAGACATTCCTCCCCAGTATATTGGATAGAGGTTGGCGAGGTCATGATAAGAGTCGGCCCGACAGCCTCTTGATGCGGACGAAACACCCGTGCGGGGAGCGGCAGAATCCGGAATCCCCGCCCTCAACTCTGGGGCTCAACCGTGGCGCTGCACGCACTCCGTGATGTAATTGAGGCGGTCCCACTCGGCGTCCACCGTTACCATGTCGCTGACGCCCAGTATCAACCGCGTCCGGCCACGATACCGTTCAACAGACTCTTCGATAAAACGGCGGAACTGATCCGTCGAAGCGCTGTCAGCGCAGAGCATGGTGCAAGGAATACCGCCCCACACGGTTATCCTGCCATCAAAGGTTTCAAGGATCTCGTTCAGGTGAAGTCTGGTCATTGGGTAGGGGCAAACCGAGTCCGCGATGTCGAACCCACTCTCCAGATACAACTGCACCAACCGGCGATTTTCACCATCGGTATGGGTCATAAGGTACTTGCCTCTGCGGTGCAACAGCTCCCCATAATCATGCAAGGCGGGAAGGATGTGCCTCTTGTAGAATGCCGGAGTGGTGATGGCATCGTCGTAATTGCCGCCGAGGAGAACGACCTCAGCCGGAGTAGATGCCGCAATCTCTTTTATGTTCGCAAAGAAGGGATCGATCTGCTCGGCCAGCCATTGCAGCTTCGCTGGGTAGTCGGCCATCGCATAGAAGAATTGCTCGGTTGTGAGCAGTTCCTTCATGATGAAGTGAATTGGACAAGCCGCCCCATTGGCGAAGGCCACAACCACGCCCCGCTCACCGACCTTTTCGCGCAGGGCAAGGTAGTGTTTTAAGCGTGGCTTGACCTTGGAATGCGAAAAAATGTATCCCACGACATCGATATCGCGCGGCTCACGAATCGCTCGCTCCGCGAGATACGGTTGAGAGGCGCCGGCGCCGAGCATCTCCTCGGTGAACACTATGGCCGTGCGGATCGAACCAACCGGAGTGTGGTACTCGACCGCAGTTTCGTTGCCGTGTTGAGTGACGCGGCGGTCTACATTCTCGAGCTCAACCTCGAAGGGAATCACCGCGGAATCCAACAGTCCGAGGCCCCGGTCCATGTTTGGGATATCCCCGACGCAGTCGGTGAAGTCGGGCACTGAGGCATAATAACCGACTCCGAGGCGGTCGGCGATTTCTACCAGGTTTAGAGATCGCAATTCGGGTGGCAACGTGCCATTGCGGAGACGGCCACGATACCAGAATTCCAGACGGGGCGTCCACGGCAACCGGTCTGGCGCCGCGCCCCTAATCGCCGCAAGAATCCGTTCTCGCTCGGTCATGGCTGCCGCCTCTCACCAAACGCCGTTGGCTCGGCGCCGTACGCGGGAGCGAGAGCCTGTCCTGGACGTCCGTTTCCACACGCGCTAGCGCCGCTCCCTTCCGGCCCGGCAGGCGGAGTTTTTCGCCAGGCATGTCGCGGGTCAACTTTGGCTGTGCGCATCCTATGTCGCCTCACTATCCTGCTGCGGTGCAGCAAGCCCATCTCTTCCTATGGTCTGTAAGGAACATGAGTTCTTAGGGAGCGGACACAGCGGATATGACCGAACTACATCGATACGGCTCGATCCGCCCGGCGCCAAACACCGCTCCGGCGGCCAGAATGTGAAGCAGCGCGACGCCCAATAAAACGGGCGTGTAACCGCGTATATCAACAACCCGCCCGATTAAGGGTTGGGAGATCGCGCCCGCGAGCGCGCCAGCTGCGCCGGTGATGCCGTAAAGCGTCGCGGCGTGCCGTTTCGGACTGATTTCCGTGATGGCGGTATGCAGGTTCGAGGACCAAGACAGGCATCCGAAAAGCCCCACAGCGACAAGGCCAATTGCCATGGGCCGGCTCACCAAGAAAGCCGATGGCCCGGCGAGACACAGTGAAGCCGATGTAAACAAAACGCTCTTCCGTGCGGAGTCTAATCCCCATCCGCGGTGCATGAGGGCGCTGCTGGCCCACGCGCCTGTGAGAGCGCCGATACCTCCGCCAAAATAAGGCGCCCAGAGATACTGCCCCACCATTTGGGCGTCAAAGCCGCGTACTTCCTGAAAGTACCCTGGTATCCAGAAGAGGTAAAAGTACCAAGTGACATCGGTGAGCGCGCGAGCTACCAGCATTAGCAGGTACTTGCGCCGTTTGAATCCCTCGCCTAGCGTGGTGCCCTCGTCGGAGTTCGTTTCCACAAATGCGCTGGCGACGTGCGCCGGCGCGGGGTCCGGCATCCCGAAGTTCTTCCGAACTCGACGATGAATCAAGAGCCAAGGTGGGAGTATAAGGAAACCTATGCCGCCTGTCGCGACGAAGGCGGACCGCCATCCGTAGTGGACAACGATCCAAGCAACGATCGGCGGGGTTAATAAAGTACCAACACTGAGCCCCGAGAGAAACAGACCGATGGCTTTCGCGCGATCCTTTGGCGCAAACCACTCCGTCGCCCCCTTAATGGCCGCGGGATAGAATATCCCCTCTCCCGCGCCAAGCATGGCGCGGACAATGCATAGGCTCCGCAAACCTTGTGCGAAAGCATGCGCCACGCTTGCAAAGGACCAGAGCACTAAAGCCAGCGAGAATGTGCGGCGGCACCCTAGCCGATCCGCAAGCCGGCCCCCCAGGACGTACGACGCCATATACGTCAAGAGAAATGCGTTCACAGCGAATCCGTAGCCGGCGTTCGAGAGCGAGAGGTCACTGCGCACCTCTGGCATAACGACTCCGAGAACGGCTCGATCGATATAGTTGACTACCGATCCGGCAAACAGGGAAAAGGCCACGGCCCACGCAAACCGCCGTGTAAGACTGGGCGGAACACTCGCGAACGACTGTGCGCCGATGGTCGCCATAGACGGTTGACGCCGAGCGATTTTAGTCCAACAAGCAGCGCTCAGCCGGGACGCGCTAACGTGTCTTGGAGAGTTCTTGGCACGCCCACATATCGCCGGCCGCCGGCCAATTCCGCGGATGCGGTCCCGCGACGGACGTCATTTCGCCTTGCTTGTGGATTCCCGCACCACCAAGTTCGGCATTACCGGATACTCCCGGCCTTGGTGGTCCTCCGGGTGCCTCATTCCGACCGCTCCTGGAATATCAGAGCGAGATTGTAGCACGAGGAGGTGGACCGCGGTGAGCGAAGACAAGGCAAACTTGGCAGCCGCGATATCGTCAAAGGCAATCACCAAGGAATCCAGGAAAGGCCGCAGGCCGCGCCCGGTGCCACAATAGAGCGCTCCAAACGCGGTGACGTTTTCTTGCCGCCCAGATCGCCGTGGGCGCCAAGTGGGTGAGTAGTTTCGCACTCGCCATATAGCCGCCCCGCATCGTGAAATCGCAGAACATAGTGGCCCCGTCAAGCCACGCTTCCCGACTCGCACGAGCCAAAAAAGCGTTGTTGCGCCGCCGCCGCCCTCAATTCCAACGACCCTCCAACGAGACCAATCCGCCAAGAGCCCGGGCATCGCGCGCGGCGCCCGGACGGTGCTACAACAGAGGTAGCTCCCTTTCGGCCCCAAAGAAAACATGACAGCCCAAGACAGCGCTGCGCGCGACGTCGAGATGACGACCCTGGCCAATGGCGTCCGCGTCATCACGGAGAGGATGCCGCACGTGCGGTCCGTGTCGGTGGGCGTGTGGATCGGCTCGGGTTCGCGGCGCGAAAGGCCCGAGCAGAACGGCGTCTCGCACTTCATCGAGCACATGCTTTTTAAGGGTACCACGAGCCGTTCGGCCGAAGACATTGCGCGGTCCGTGGATTCCATCGGCGGCAATCTGGACGCGTTTACCTCCAAGGAATTGGTGTGCTTCAACACCAAGGTGCTGGATGAGCATCTGGCGGTGGCGTTCGAGGTGCTGGCGGACCTGGTGCTGCACCCGCTCTTTCGCGAGGAGGATATCGAGAAGGAAAAGGGAGTGATTCTGGAAGAGATCAAAATGGAGGCGGACAGCCCGGACTACCTGGTCCACGAAATCTTTTCCAATAACTTCTGGAAGGACCACCCCATCGGCAAGCCCATCCTGGGCACGCGGGAAACCGTGAAGAGCTTCGACCGCGCGACGACCCGAGACTATTACGCGAAAGTCTATGTTTCCTCGGACATGGTGGTGACCGCCGCCGGCAACCTGACGCACCAACGCCTGGTGGACCTGGCGCGCAAGCATTTCGCATCGCTGCCGCACGGCGCGCCGCAGCCTTCCGGCCCCGCGCCCACCACGCACGCGCGCATTGCGCTGCGCAACAAAAAAGACCTGGAGCAGGTACACCTGTGTCTCGGGGTTCCCTCGTACCCGCTACCGCACCGGGACCGGTTCGCGTGCTACGCGCTCAACACGCTGCTGGGCGGCGGGATGAGCTCCCGGCTGTTTCAGAATATCCGCGAGCGCCAGGGACTGGCGTACTCCGTTTTCTCCGAACTGAGCCCCTACAGCGACACGGGCTGCCTTTCCATCTACGCGGGGACGTCGCTCGCCTCCGCGCGCAAGGTGGTGGCATCGATCGTGGACGAGTTCCGCCAGCTCAAGGACCAGCTCATCCCCGCGGAGGAATTGCGCCGCGCGAAGGATTATCTGAAGGGTTCGCTCATGCTCAGCCTGGAATCCACCGGCAGCCGCATGTCCAACCTGGCCCGTCAGGCGATGTACTTTGGGCGCTTCTTCACGCTCGACGAGCTGGTGGGCGGCATCGAAGCCGTTACCGCCGAGGACGTGCGGACCATCGCGCGAACGTTCTTCGATACCAGACACATTGCCCTCACGGTGCTGGGCAACCTGGAGAACCTTCGGATCGGCCGCGAGGATCTGGCCTGCTGACTGTAACATGGCTCAAGCCACCGCGCGCGAACGCGAAAACACCTGCGCTTCGAAGACGTAGAGCCGAGCTTTAGGGTCGTGCCATGCCCGCGGGCCTAGCCCGCTCTTGCGCGCCACGGCGCGCAAGAATTCTTCCGCGGTCCAGCCGCGCTCCGTGGCCACTTGGGGCAGCAAGAGACCCGCTTGTCCAGCCAGCTTGAGGAAGAGGCCATGCTTTCCCACAATGCATTCCTCCGCGCCTGAAATCCGGCGGAACGGCGTGAGCACAGAAATCTCGATATCGATCGGGCCCTGGACCGATGCGGCCGGGCGGAAGCGCGGGTCTTCCAGCGCCGCGGACAGGGCCAGGTCGGCAGCGTCCTCCGCCAGGGTAGCTTGGCCCGCGCAGTTGCCCAGACAGCCGAGCAGTTCCTCTCCCTGGTGCAGGCTCACAAACAAGCCCCGCCGCGCAGCGAGGGCGGAGGAGCCGCACCGGGCGGGGAAGGCGCGCCGCTCGCCGGTTTCCCGCAGGCGGCCGATGGTTTCGGCGACGCTATCAAGCAGCGCCTCGCGATCTCCGGCGCCCAAATCGAAAGCCTTGCGCGGGAAGTATCCCAGCGCCGCGTAGCTCACCGAGGTATGGAAATCGCCCGTGATCTCGCCAGAGGTCTGGTAGTCCAGAACGGCTTGATACAGGGCACCGTCCAGGCGCCGCATCACGCCCAGCAATAACGAGATGGGTCCGGAACCGCACACCGTGGCGCCGGTTTGCTCCAGCGTCTCCAGAAAGGGGGCCGGATCGAGAGTGGCGGCCGCTTCGATGCACTCGTAATCCAGGTCGCGCAGCCTTCCGGCCACGGCGTGGTCGGCCGGGAAGGGCATGAACCCGAAGTTCCGCCCGTAGTGCGTGAAATCCGACGAGGCCAGGAACACGACGCCCGGGCGCCACGCGGCGGCCAGCGCTTCGGCCGCGGCGTCGCGCTCCGCGTCGCGTATGCGGCCCACATAGAGCGGAGTTACGCGCGCCCCGGGCGCGGCCCGCTGCAGGAAGGGCAACTGAATCTCGAAGGAATGATCGCAGACGCGCTCTTCGGCCACGGCCGGAAACCCTCCGAACGCGGGGTCGATTTCGACTTCGCCGAGCGGCGTCGCGATGGCTCTGGCATCGGGCGCAGCCACGCCCCTGAGGCCGCCCTGGTGCGGAAAGGCGAGCAGTACGACGCGCTCCGGCTTCTGCTGCTGGATCGCGCGGTAAACGGCGGCCGCCACGGTCCCCGAATAGGCCGGCCCCGCGTGCGGAACCACGTATCCGAGGCCGTCCGGAAAGAGGAACGGGTTGCGCCGGCGCGATTGCTCGAAGAGGCCGTCCAGGAGATGTTCCAACTCGGAAGCGGCGGCTGGGTACCAGGAGCCGCTGTAGGGCGAAATATGGACCGCAGTCATGGCTCAGTGGCGCCGGATGGGAAGCCGTCCGGCGTCCTCCTCGCGGCGGCGGGGCGGCGCGCCCCACACGCCTGGTATGGCGCGCCCGCACTGGGGGCACGTCCCCCCGGCCGACAGCCGGTTGTGGAGCACGCGAAACCCTCGCCGTTCCACCAGCGTTGCGCCACAACCTGGACAATCCGTATCTTCCAGGCCCGCTGTCCGCGCGGTCAGGTTGCCGGCGTATACGTAGCGCAAGCCGGCCCAGCGGCCGATGGCCGCCGCGCGAATCAGCGTCGTCGCCGGGGTGTTCTCCGACTCCTGCATTTTGTAGTCCTGGTGAAAGGCCGTGACGTGCCAGGGTATATCGGGGGAGACGCCGGCCAGGAACTCGGCAATCTGGCGCAATTCGGCGTCGGAGTCGTTGAATCCGGGGATGACCAGGGTCACCACTTCGAGCCAGAAGCCCAGATCGTGGATGCGGCGGATGGAATCCAGGATCGGCCCGATGCGCCCGCCCAATTCGTGATAGCGCCGGTCGTCGAAGCTTTTCAGATCCACCTTGTACAAATCGACCCAGGGCCGCAGGTACTCCAGGACCTCCGGCGTGGCGTTGCCGTTGGAGACGAATCCCGTGATCAGGCCCGCGGCCTTGGCCTCGCGGAACACCGCCACGGCCCACTCGGATGTGATTAGCGGCTCGTTGTAGGTGCTGACCACGGCCGAAGCGCCCTGTCGCACGGCCAGGGCGGCCAACTCCTCGGGCGCCGTCATCGCGGAATCGAGCGCCGAGTGGGGATCGCGCAACGCCTGCGAGGACACCCAGTTCTGGCAGTACGCGCAGTGCAGGTCGCAGCCCAGCATGCCGAAGCTGAAGGCGCGCGTCCCGGGCAAGGCGTGGAAGAACGGCTTCTTCTCGATGGGGTCGCAATGCGCCGAATTGACATAGCCGTAAGGCGCGTAGAGCTTCCCGCCGCGATTGAAGCGCACCTTGCAGACTCCGGCGAAACCGGGCGAAATGGGGCACCGGTGCCCGCAGGCGAAGCACTCGACGCGGTCGCGGTCAAGCGGCCGGTATAACTCCGCTTCGCGGGTCTGGCGGGCGAGTTGGTCGGCCAGGGTCTCCATGGCGTCCACCAGGGCGGAGGTTCCGACCCTATTCTACCGCCTGTGCACAACGCGGCTCGGGGACAGGCAGGCTGAAGTATAATAGCCCGGACCGGGTTCCTCATTCCGGCCCACTATTCGCGCAAGGAGAAAACAAAGATGCTACGCAACGGTTGCTTGATCGGGTGTTTGACTCTGGCGGCTCTGGCCGCCGGCTGCTCGGGTCCTCCGGCGGCGGCGCCGGACACCCGCGATGCGGATATCCGCGCGGTCAAAGATGTAGAGGCGGCGTGGTTAAAGGACACCATGACCAAGGATGCCGACAAGTTCGTCAGCTACTTCGCCGATGACGCCTCGGGGCTTTATCCTGGGCATCCTATTCTCGACGGGAAGCAGGCGATTAAGGCGGCCTTGGGACCGGATCTCGCCGACCCCAACTTCTCGCTGACGTTCCAGGCGACGCGCGTGGAGGCGTCCAAGGGCGGCGATATGGTCTATACGCAAGGCCCGTACACCATGACCATGACCAATCCGAAGACGAAAAAGCCGATGACCGACAAGGGAAAGTATCTGACCATCTACCGCAAGCAGGCCGACGGAAGCTGGAAAGCGATAGCCGATACCTTCAATTCGGATTCAGCCATGTAGCCCGCGGCCTCCCGCCGGCAGGCCACAGACGGCGAAAGCCCGCCGGCCCGCGGCGGTGGCCAGTGGGGCGGGCCATCGTTTTCGGCGGCCTGCCGGCCGGGCGGATCACTTTGGCCACATTAGAGCAAACTCGGCGGTTCGCCAGTGTTCGTCACGCCGCCGCTTCCGGGCCGGCGCCCTCGGCGGCGGGCATGCTAATCGTGAATGCGCTGCCCTTGCCGACCTCGCTGTGGACGGTGATCGTTCCGCCGTGCGTGGTCACGATTCCATAGGCGATCGACAAACCGAGACCCGTACCCTTCCCGCTCTCCTTGGTGGTGAAGAAGGGATCGAAGATGCGGTCGATCTGCTCCCGAGGGATGCCTTGGCCGGTGTCGGAGATGGTCACCTCGACGCCCCGGGCGTCGTCGTGGCGCGTGACGATGGTGATCTTGCCCCGCTCGTCCATGGCCTGGACCGCGTTCATGAGAATGTTCATGAAAACCTGCTGGAACTGGGAGCGGTCCGCCAAAACGGGAGGAAGCTCCGGATCCAGCTCTTGAACCACGTTGATGTTGAAGAACAGCGATTGCTTGGCCACCAGCGAAAGCGTATCCAGAAGAACCTTGTTGAGGTCTACCATCTCCGTATTGGCTTCCGACTGCCGGGAGAATTCCAGCAGACCCCGGACGATGTCCCGGCAACGCTCGGTCTGCTTGATGACTTCTTCGAGATTCTCGCGGCTAGGGTCGTCCTCCTTCATGTCCTCCACGGTGAGGCCGGTCAGCGCCAAAATGCCGCCCAGGGGATTATTGACTTCGTGCGCCACGCCCGCCGCCAGCATACCCACCGAAGCCAGACGCTCCGACTGCGCCACACGGGCCTGCATGGCCACCAGTTCCTCGGTCCGCTGTTTCACCTTGGCTTCCAACGTCCGGCCCCATTCCTCCAGGTCGCCTCGCATCTGGCGGAGGCTCTTGAGCATGGCGTTGAAGGACTCCGCCAGCAGGGCGATCTCGCCCGGCGAGTCCGAACGGACCTCCTGGTCGAACCGGCCGGCGATGATATTGTGCGTGGCGTCCACCATTTCGCCGATCGGGCGGGTGATGTAGCGGATCATGTAGTAGGTGATGCCGATGATCAAAAGGAAGCCGAGGGTGGCGATGCCGAAGAAAGAGAGAATCACCCGGTCCCGGATGGCGGTGTACGTACTCTCCAGGATGCCCACGGAGAGCATGCCGATCACTTGCCCGGCGTAGTTGCGAATGGGGGCATATTCGGCGATGTACCAATTCCCCAGGATGTTCGCCCGTCCCCTCCAGTTTTCGCCCCGCGTAAGGACCGGGTCTCTGACTTCGGCGGGGGCCCGTGAGCCGACCGCCCGTGCGCCGCTCGCCGCCTGGACGTTGGTCGAGATCCGGTAATCGTTCTGGAAAATCGTGACTGCGCCGCTCTCCATGGAAGCCGGCCGGTCGCCGCGAAACAGGAGTTCCCAGACGCGGTTCACGATGGCGGGGTTGCCGCTCAGAAGAACGCCGCCGTACAAAGCTCCGAGTATGGCGCGCGGCGGCGCCTCCACCGGCGAGGCCGCCACCAGGGTCATGCCCGCTGTTACCTCGCCCGAGCCCGTGCGGAAGCGGGCGCGTTCCCGCAGGCTGGGGTCCTCATTTCCGAGCTGCCCGGCCGAGAGCAGCTCGGTGGCGGCCGAGACCTTGCCCGACAAAGCGGCCTTCACCACGCTGATGGAGGAGGCGTCATCCCCGGCGTGGCCGGGCTGGGTTACCCGCAGAACGACCCGTCCGCTCGGATCCGTCAGACTCAGGAAGTCGAAGCCGGCGTCCCGGCGAATCCGCTCCAGGTAGGCAGCGAGCGAAACGCGGTTGCCGGTGGCGAGATCGCGCTGGATGGTGGCGCCGGAAGCGGTGAATTGGACCGCCAGCTTGAGGGCCTCGAGCTTCTGGTCGTACACCGTCCGGGTGGTGGCGAAATCGTGATCCACCGCCCGCCGCGCCTGCGTCATGATGGTGGAACTGACAATCCGGGAGCCGACCAGTGATGTAGCTAATCCACCGATCCCCAGGATAACCAGGTAGCTCAGAATCAGCCTGGCCTTGAGCGACATTTTTTGGGGCGCGAAGCCGAAGACCATGGAGTTGCGCTTAGGCCGGCGTCCCGATGCGCTGGCGGATCTTCTCCAGCAAATGGCTCATGTCCACCGGTTTCGGGAGAAACATGTCGTGCGCCAGCCAACCTCCGCCCTGCGGAATCTCGAAATCCGGAAGCCGCCCGCAGACCGCGCTGATCACGAAGATGGGGACGTTCCCCATCTCGGGAGTCCGGCGAATCTCCTGGATCGTGAAGAATCCCTCGGTTCGCTCGTTCATCATGATATCCATCAGAATCAGGTCCGGCCGCTCCAGTTTCGCCAGCCTGACGCCTTCGGCGCCGCTGTGCGCTTTCAGGACCGCGTAGCGGTTCGCCTCGAGAAAGCTGGCGATGGCGGCGACGAAATCTTCGTCGTCGTCCACGATCAACACGCGTTTCGCATCCCCGGTCATCTTGAACTCCTCGACTACGCGCGTACTATTTTGTGCACGGCTCGATTATAGGAGAAATAGCTCCGGAATTAAAGGGGCGCCATTGCCGTTTACAGCCGTTTCGGATATTCCAGTTCCTGAAAGGGTCACAAGAAAGCGCTACCAGTCATTCGATGTCCCCTGTCCTTTCGAGCAGCGCGGCGTGGTTGCGGCTCAGGGAAGGCGACTCTACTGCCGTGAATCCGGCGTCGCTGGCAGCCCTCAATTCGTCGGCAAACGCCGAAGATGTGACGTGTCCCTTGGGCTCGACAAAGAGCAGGCGCGCGCCGGGCTTCGAAGCCCGGGCCACCTCGCGGAAGAACGGACCGGCAGCCGGCAACTCATGCACCACAGCAATTGCCAGAGTGAAGTCGACGGTCGCGGTCAGATCCGTGAGACCCAGCGAATCAGGCAATGCCAGCCGCGTCTCCAGCCGGTCGAGAACGCCAGCCTTGGCCGCGCGGCGGCGGAGCCCATCGAGCATGCGGAAGGGCCCAGCGCCGCGATCCGCAGCCGGGGCTAGAATAGATTCTGCCGGATAAGCCTATGGAATTCCTTGCGACGAGCCTTCTGGAACTCATCATCCAGACTTCCACCAACCTGCCGCCCGACGTGCGCGCCGCCATGGCGGCAACGGCCGGAACCGAGACTCCGGGGACGCAGTCCTCGCAGGCGCTCGATATCATCCTCGAAAACGTCGACATGGCTGCCGACGGTGAAGGCGCCATCTGCCAGGATACCGGCATGCCGACCTTCATCATCCACACGCCTGTGGGCGTCAGCCAGATCGCGATCCGGAAAGCGATCCGAGACGCGGTGGCGGAAGCCACGCGACGGGGCAAGCTGCGCCCCAATTCGGTGGATTCCCTCACCGGGAAGAACAGCGGCAACAATCTCGGCGTAGAAACGCCGGTCATCCACTGCGAACAGTGGGAAGAGGAGGATATCGAGATCAAGCTGATCCTCAAGGGCGGCGGCTGCGAGAACATGAACAGCCAGTATTCACTGCCTTGCGAACTGGCGCACTTGGGCCGCGCGGACCGCAACCTGGAGGGCGTGCGCAAGTGCATTTTGCACGCCGTGTGGCACGCGCAAGGATATGGCTGCGCCCCCGGAGCCGTTGGCGTGTGCATCGGCAGCGACCGCGCACACGGCTACGACCTAGCCAAGGGGCAGCTTTTCCGCACGCTGGACGACGCCAACCCGGACCCCACGCTGGCCAAACTGGAGGCTGGGATCATGGAGGAGGCCAACCGGCTGGGCGTGGGGGCGATGGGCTTCGGCGGGAAGGCGTCGCTGATCGGCTGCAAGATCATGGCCGCCAACCGGCTGCCGGCCAGCTTCTTCGTCTCAGTGGCCTACGACTGCTGGGCGTTTCGCCGGCTCGGAGTGCGCCTGGACGCCAGGACGGGCGCGATCACGCGCTGGCTGTACCGCGATCCCGAGCGGCCGGTGGAGCGCATGACCCGCGGCGCTGGTTTCACTCTAACGGGCCGCGAGGTGGCGCTCACGCCGCCGTTGACCGAGGCGCAGGCGCGCGCGCTGAAGGTGGGCGACGTGGTCCTGATCTCCGGTGAGATGTTCACCGGCCGCGACGCCGTACACGCCTACCTGATGAAAAACCCGCCGCCGGTGGACCTGAACGGCGCCGTGCTATACCACTGCGGCCCCGTCATGCTGAAGGAAGGCGATCGCTGGAGCGTAAAGGCCGCGGGGCCAACCACCAGCAGCCGCGAGGAGCCGTACGAAGCGGATGTAATCCAGCGGTACGGGGTGCGCGCCGTGATGGGCAAAGGGGGGATGGGCGCGAAGACGCTGGCCGCGATGCGGGAATTCGGGGCGGTGTATCTCAACGCCATCGGCGGCGCGGCGCAATATTATGCGCGCACCGTCAAAGAGGTGAAGGGCGTCCATCTGCTGGAGCTGGGAATCCCGGAAGCGATGTGGCATTTCCGGGTAGATGGATTCGCCGCGATCGTCACCATGGATTCGCACGGCGGGAGCCTGCACGCCGACGTGGAGAAAACCACCGGAGGAGCGCTGGAAGCGCTGCAAAAGGAGTCCGAGGCGGCCGCCGTCGGGACATGACCGGAATCGGCCTATTGAGCAGGGAAGAAGCCACTGCCGGACCGCCGGATTCCGCGGGCTTCATGGCGACCCGGCGGCTTTAAACTTGTAATCGAGGTACCGCCAGGTCGAGCCGGTCTTCCACCACAGGCGCACGTAGACGGAACCGCCGCTCGTGGGCAGATTGGCGAGTGTCTTCGTAACGCTGGTTCCCACGCTGCCGTTGAAGAGCTCCGTTCCGCCAGCCGCAACCTTGCTGAGGTTGAGCCAGTATTCCGAAGCCCCGGAGGCCGCGGACCATTGGAACATCACCGTGGATACTGCCAGGGTAGAGCCGCTGGCGGGGCTGAGGAGGGCAGGGGCCCCCGCCGCGGGCGCCGGCGCGGCCGCCTTATAGCTGGAATCCACGTATTGCCAGTCGGCTCCGATCTGCGAGAACAGGCGCGCGTAGATCGTGCCTCCATCCGTGGGCAGGTTCGCAATTGTGGCCGACGTGCTCGGGTTGGCGCTGCCGCCGTAAAGATCCGAGCCGACCGGCGCGACCCTGCTGAGGTTGAGCCGATACTGCGAGACGCCAGCGCCGGCCGACCACTGGAAGGTCACGGTGGAACCCGGCAAGGTGGAACCGTTAGCGGGGCTGGTCACGACGGCCGGGGAGGGAGTCACGGCGGGAGGCGTGTGCACCGCTGGAGCGCCCGTATCGATCACGGCTGCGGCGGCGCCCGGTAACGTGTACCGGAAAGCGCCGATCAGAAAATAGTAATCGTCGGTCGAAATCGCGACCCCGGTGATTCCGCCGCCCGTGGCGGCGAATATTCTGGAGCCGCCCTTCGATGTCAGACTGCCATAGCTGACGGACAAGTCGGGAGATCCATTGTGTTGGAACACCGCGGTAATAGTGGCCGATTGGGAAAAGGGCGGCTCCGCTTCGAAGCCGAATGTCAGCACCGGCCTCGAGAGCGCGATGATCACGTATGGGGCGCCGTGATCCAGCACCGGCAGTGTCTTGTCGCTGGTCCGCTGCGATTGCGGCCACATATTCCAGGAGAGTCCGGTGGGGCTGACGGTCGCGTCGTACGGGGACGCAAACCATGGGCCTGGCGCCGTGAACTTGCCGGCGTCTTGGAGGTAGGCGACCCCTTGATACACGGTGAAGAAAGACATCGTCAGAGACGCATCGCCGACCGTCCAATAGGTCCGCCAATTGCTCGCGGTCATGTCGGTGTCGGGGAGCGCGGAGAAGTCGATGTACGAGGTCGAGTTCAAATAGGCGGTGAGCGCGCCAGCATCCGCCGGGGCGATTTGCGTCAGCGAATAGGCAACTGTCACCGGAACCGTCCAACTGCCTTTGAGCTGCCACCCCGTGGAGGCGGAAGGGTTGCTGGCTTGCATGTAGATGTTCATGGCCCCGGTCATGGACGGCTGGAACGTGAGCGCCAGGTTCACGGTCAGAATCGTTCCCGCCGCCGATACGCTCGATCCGGCGCCGTTCAAGATGCACTGGCGGTTTTGCTGCGCGCCGCTGCCGGGCGTAATCGACCCGGTCTGCGCGCCGGCATCCGTCAGTAGCGAGAGCGTATTGCTCGCGCGCCCGTACAGCACTGCGCACGCGTTGGCGGTTCCCGGAGTGGAGTTGAATAGGACCGAAGCGCTCGTCAGGTCCGCCGCGCCGCTGGAATCGGAGAACTGGAAGCTGAACGTCTGTGACACACCGCTGCCCGAACTCGGCGTGACACCCACGACGACCGGCATTGAGCCGAAGCTCAGTTCCGAGACGAAGGCGCCGTAGCTGCCGGCATCGACGGATTGATAGGGGCTGCGCAGCGGAAAATTCGTGGAAAGCGTCCAGCCGGCCACGTAGACGCTGCCCGCGACTGCCGCCACGGCGGTTACCGTGTCGGAGCCGTTCCCCCCGAGGTAGCTGAGGTAGTCCAGAGTCCCCGCTGAGCCGAGCCTGGCGAGGAATGCGTCGCAATCGCCGCCAATCGCGGCCTGGAGTGCGTTCAGGACCGGCAGGTCGGCGGAATAGGTGTAACCGGCGACGTATGCGGCTCCGTTCGCATCCACGGCAATCGCATTGGCGACATCCACGCCGGAACCGCCCAGATAGGTGCTGTAGGCCAGCGTCCCGGAAGCGTTGACCTTGACGACGAACGCGTCCATCGCCCCGCCCCGTGAAGATTGCAGAGGATGGAGCAGCGGAAAATCGACTGAACTGGTTACGCCGGCGACGTAGGCGTTACCCTGCGCATCGAGCGCGATCGCTTGCGCGGCCTCGGGATACGCGAACGTGCCGCCGCTTCCGCCCAGGTACGTGCTGAACAGGAGCGTGTTCCCGTCGGCGCTGAGCTTCGAGACAAAAGCGTCCTGTCCCCCTCCCGAGGCGGGTTGAAAGGCGTCTACAGTCGGGAAATCGGCCGACCACGTCGATCCCGTAACCCACACCGCGCCTGTCTGATCCACGGCAACGCCAGCCGCATGATCGGTGTTCGAGCCACCCAGATACGTGCTCCAGGCCAGGCGGCTTCCGTCGGCGGCGAGTTTGACGGCAAATGCATCCTGCCCTCCGTGGTTCCATCTTTGCCAGGCGGCAGCCGGGAAGTTGAGGGAAGTCGTATCCCCCGCCACGTAGGCGCTTCCGTCTGCGTCCACCGCAATCCCACTCCCGCTATCCGAGCCGTTACCGCCCAGGTACGTGCTGTAAACCAAGCTGTTCCCAGTTGGGGCCAGCTTCAGAACAAACGCGTTGCGCGATCCCGCGAGCTTCGATTGCAGCGGATTCCGCGTGGGGAAATCCTGTGAGGTCGTTGCGCCGGTGATATAGACCGAGCCCGCGGCATCCACCGCGATTCCGTACGCCCGGTCGTCGGCGGATCCGCCAATGTAGGTGCAGTACTCCAAACTGGTCCCGGCCGGATCCAGTTTCGCGACGAAAACGTCGTCGCCCCCGGCATTGAAGTTCTGCGCGGGATTAGCGGTCGGAAAATTGTAGGATTCGGTGAAGCCCGCTATATATGCGGCGCCAGTGGAATCCACGGCGATGGCGTTCGCCGCATCGGCCCCGGACCCGCCCAGAAACGTGCTGTAGGAGATCGCCGGGTCGATAATCAAAGGCCGGGATGCATCGTACTCGCCGATCGCGAAGCCGGCGGTTTCTCCCGCCAGAACGAACCGCCCCTCCACCGCGACGCGCCTGCCGCCGCGTTCCTGATATATCGTGGGCGCTTCCTCGCGGAATTCCTCGCCGCCGCCGAGCGGGATCGCCAGCGCGCCGTCTTCGCCGATGTGCAATCGGCCGGCGCCGCGATAACGCACGCGGATGACGGATGGGTCCGCCCCCGGCCCCACCAGGAACTCGGATTTGAGGACGCGGCCTGCAACGCCGTAGATCATATCGATGCCTGGATACAGGTTCCGGTATGCGACCCGTTCGTACATGGGCTGGCCAGTCCGCCAGCGATCCTCTGGCCCCACCAGCAGATTCAGCGCGCCGGGAAGGCGGCCCATGGCTTCTGGGCGGCAGGCTCGCGCCCCTTCGAACTGCACGTCAAGGGGGCGGGTCCCGGTGACTTGGAACACCGCTTCGCCGGGCGAGAAGTAGGCCGTGAGGCGCGGCGCCGTGGCGATGAAACGCACCTGCGGAGGCGCTTGCCCGCGGTTCTCCCAGAAGAACGGCGAAACAACTCCACTGCGCGACACTCCCGCTCCGAAGGCCCCGTGGCTGAGGATCACGAGAATCGGTAGGGTGCGCGTCACGCTCTGCCCTATGCTTCGGCAGGGTGAGCGTTTTCCTTTAACGCCAACTGCATCTCAGCAGCCAGGGACGCCCGGACTCACAGTGGCAAACGCGGCCCACAGGACGCATTGAGAACAGGGTGGAACCGGCGGCGCGAAAAGATGGCCCGCGGCTCCGTGCCTGACGCTCTGGCGGCGGACCGTGGGCCTCTGCGGCCATCAAGCCCCGCGGCGGACGCCCCACTTCCAGGCGAGGCGGACCGGCCGCAGGAGATAGTAGCAAGGGAACAGCCAGGCGGGAAGGCGAAGGGTCTCCCAATCGCCCTCGTTTGGATGGAGCAGATAGCCGAGGAAACGAAGGCGGCCCCGAATGCCTTCCGTCACTTGGAATTGAAATCCGATTTCGTAGAATCTGCCGCGAGGAGAGTCTTGCCGGAGCCGCGCACGGACTTCGGCGGCCAGCTCTCGAGCCCGGGCATCGGCTTGCACGCGGCTCCATACCTGCGCCGGAAGACGGGTTCCCAGCAAGTCCCGGGCAAGACAGAGGCCCAGCGACAGGATGAGCGACATGCGCCTCCGGTGGGCGTCCGAGAGAATCGTGTCCCAATCCAGCGGGGTGGTATCGATGAGCCGGTCTACATCGCAAATTCCAGCCAGCGCGGGCCATCCGTGCTTGGCGCCATGCAGGCATAGCAGGGCCAGCGAGTCTTCCGGACAGAGCGCGCGCGCCTCCGAGCCCGCGATATCGACAGTCGTGAGCCGGCGCCAGCAGGAAGCGGCGTCGAGCGGGTTGAAGTAGCCCGGACCGAGGCGCCAGTGAAGATCAAGCTCCATCCCCCCGTCCGTGCGCTCCAAGGTGACCGCGCCGAGGGCCATGAAGAATCGCAAATCCATCTCCGGCTTCAGCCGGTAGCCGTTGGAGTTCAGGAGATCGATGGCGCGTCCCACATCGCCTTCCGGCGCGAGCACATCCAGGTCCGACATACATCGCAGCCCCGGCTCCGGGTACATCGACCAGGCGAGCGCCGGGCCTTTGAAGGACACGGCCGGAATGCCGGACTGCTGGAAACACTCCAATATCCGAAGCAACTCGCCCGTGAAGATGAGGTTTCGCCTGGTTTCCTTCCCGAATTCAGCGCGGAGACCGCCGAGGACTCCGGAAGGAACGGCGTCCGGGCACGCGCGATTCAAGCTCCAGAACGCGAGCGGCGCGACCCTGTGCCGGGAAGCGGCGTCGCGGAAGCCGGCCCAATCGGCGCACTGAGCCGCGAGCCGGCGGATCTCGCCGGGATCGGGGTGCGCGCGGCAGCACTCAATCAGCAGCGGCGTCACGATATGGCTCAACCTGCGGCGGCGGTTGCGGCGCCAAGGGAACCAGCCAGGAGCCGCGCGACGCCTGGCGCCGTAGCGCCGCATGCCCGGATGTCGTGGCGGCAAGCGGCGGGGGGACGCCAGTTCGTGCATAGGCCTTTTCGCAGTCGAGGCTGGAGGGGCCGGCCATGTCTCCCTCTTGGCAGGCCAGCCCCGGGCAGCGAGTGCAGGAAGAGAAGTTCGAGCAAGAGCTGCAAACCGCGACGTCGCGGTTCCGGATCTCGCGAACCCGTGCGAACTCCGAGGAATTCCGCCAGATCTCGGCGAAACTGTTGCGCCGCAGATTGCCGCACACCAGCGGGAATTGGACGCAAGGCGTGACGTCTCCCTGGGGCGAAATATAGCAGCCAGAATGCCCGGCCGAACACGGGTAGCCGTTCAGCGCATCGTCATCGGGCGCAGCCGGTGGAGCGCAGAACTCGCCGACATCGGCGACCAGGGCTGGATCCCGAAATACGCCTTTCAGCGTCTCGTGGGAGACCTGGAAAGAGGCGACCGGCTCCAGGCCGCCATCCATGCGCGGCGTAATGGTGGCGTCGAACCTGGCCCGGATGCCCAGCTCGGCGGCAAGCGCCTGTACGCCGTGGTAGTCGTTCTCGCGCCCCCGCATGATGACTCCCCGCATTTCCGCTCTCACGCCATGCCGTTTCAAGCGGCGGAGCGCGTCCAGGGAACGCTCCAGGGATCCGGGCACGCGGGTGACGCCGTCATGGACTTCCGGCTGGCCGGAGTAGATGCTGATGTCGACCTCTCGGACGCCCAAAGCGGCGAATCGCTCGGCCTCCGCCTCGCCGATCAGAATGCCGTTGGTTTTCAGCCGGACGTCAAACATCAGCGACCGCGCGCAGGCGACGATTTCGAAGATGTCCTTGCGGAGCATGATCTCGCCGCCGCTGATGGTCAGAAAGAGCGTCCCGGCCGCGGCCAACTGGCCGAGCATGTCCCTGATCTCGGCCGTGGTCATGTCTCCGCCCACGCCGTGGTCGAGATAACAATGGCCGCAGCCCGCGTTGCACCTCCAGGTAAGATCGAGGTGCGCGTTGAGCGGAATGGCAAGCGCGTCGGCCTTGCTGCCGGTCCGAGCCATCAAGGCCCCCATGACACTTAGCTCCCGGCTGGAATTGGCTGGTCCGAAATGAGCAGGACGCCGTGTTCCGCCAGCCCGCGGCAGAACGCCTCGGCATCCGCGTAGGCGGCGCCGGGCTCGGCCTCGAATTTCGAGCACACGAGGTCGCGGACGATGTCCGCGAGCGGCGTCCGGCCGTCGGCGGCCTGCCAGATTTCCCTCGCGACTTCGTTCAAGGTGAACAGCGTCGAATCGCGCGCCGACATGACAATCATTTCATTATCGAGCGATCGCGCGGCGACCGCCGAACTCCTGGCGATGTAAAGGCTCATACGACTAGCTTCCAGACTCGGGGGTGGGAACGAAGGTCAGCCGATAGACCGGCGCGGAGACGACGAACCGGCGGGCCGTCTCGAAGACGAGGCTCGGCAGCCCGGGATCCTCGGCCGAACCTCCGTTCCGGGATTTTTTCAACATGTTCGTAGCACCCATCTTCACGGGCGGTGCGCGTTGGGAACCACGCTCCGCCGGGAGGCAACAAGGCTATCATCTCAAAACGAAGTCGCAAAGAAAAGAACCGGCCCCCCCGGCCCGGCCTCCGCTCCGCCATCTCCGCCAGCCCTCCAGGCTCGTTCTTCGATGAGAATATACTATGATGACGAAATTGAAAAGACCGTTCGCGGAGTTTCGCGACCTCGCGGCGCCCATTTCGCTGCTCGCGACCAGCGCCGTTCTTCTGCGTCTTTTTTTCTGGGCGTACACACACAGGGTGTGGGAAGACGCGCTGATCACGGTCCTGCACTCCGAGAACTTCGTGCGCGGCCTGGGCTTGACGCACTACCGCGTGGGCGAAGCCAGGGTGTACGGCTTCACGAGCGCGCTAGGCGTGTTGATTCCCCTGCTCGGGGACCTAGTTCACGTCGGCTTCGGGTTGAGTCTTATCAAGATCGTTTCGGCGCTGGCCTCGGCGGCCGCCGTCACGTTTGCGATTCTGATCGGGCGCGACTTGAAGCTTCCGCGGCCCTTGCTTTGGATGGTCGGCGGCTATGCGGCGTTCGAACACCACCAGATCCTGTTCGGAATGGCGGGCATGGAAACGCAGCTCGTGGTGGCGGCCGTTCTCTTTTCCATCTGGAGCCTCTTCCACCCCTCCCCGATCCGCACGGGCGTCGCTCTGGGAATCTGCATGCTTGCAAGGCCGGACTTCTGCCTGTGGGTAAGCATCGCCGGGCTGTTCCTCCTGGCGAAGGCTGTGCGGGGCAGTGGGTGGCGGGACCTTGGGGTTTCGGCCGCCGCCGCCACCGTTGTCTTTGCGCCGTGGCTGATATTCACGTGGGTCTACTACGGCAGCCCGATCCCAAACACCATTCTGGCGAAGGCGATTGGCTACGGATTTTGGATTCGGGATCCGGGAAGCATCCGGGACTTCAAGGCCATTTATCACGAGTTTGGCCAGACATTCGAAATGCTGGGGCCGGGGTTCGGCGGCAACGGAAGCGGCTGGCACCACTTCCCGGGCGGTTTTGCGGTGAAGAAGGCGATGGTTGTCCTGGTGGCGGCCGGGCTGGTGGCGGCGATTCGCCGGCGAGACGCGCGCGCAATGCTGGTCTTCTCGTTCGTCGCCGTTTATGGGGTCTTCTACGCAATAGGGGTGCCGTGCCTCTTCTGCTGGTACATCGTCCCCTTTGCCGCAGTCAGCGTGATCGGCGCCGCTTATGGCGCCGCCGCCCTTCTCCAGCTCGCTCCGCGGCGCATGAAGACGACCGCGGCAGCCGTCTTCGCGATCCTCTACGTCGGGCCGTTCGTGTGCGTCCTGCCGGTCACCATGAGAGCAGAGAGGAACATCCAAGCCTACGTGGAAGACGGGGTGCGGAAACCGATTGGGCAGTTCCTCGGAGCGGTGTCGGCGCACGACGACACGATTGGCTGCGAGCCGCTTGGCTATATCGCATACTACTCGCGCCGCACGGTGTATGATTTTCCGGGACTGGCAAGCCGGCGGGTGGTGGATTTCCTGAGGCTCAACCCGGACAAGCGCTCGCTCGATGCGCTGCTCGACCATTTCCGGCCCACTTATCTTGTGCTGCGGGAGGAGGAGCGGAGGGAATTCCGCAAGATTCCCCAGGATGCGTGGATCGATACGGATTACGCGCTGGTCCGGGAGTTCCAGGCGGCCCCGGATCAAGTCCGGCTGCTGTTCCATCCGGAGGACAACATCGATCTGCACTTCTGCGTATTGCGAAGGATACGCGATCGCCATGGGGCCGGCGCGGCGGGAGAGACGGCACGATAGTACCGAGCGGCAACGACGCCCGCCTGGGGGCCAGGCAGGCGTTCATGTTACGGCGGCGGGCCGCCCGCCGCAGGCGGAGGCGGAGTGAGATAGAATCCGGACGATGGAATGCGCCCCATGAGGACCAGCCGAGTTCATCTAATCCTGTGCGCGCTTCTGACTGTGGCTTGCGTGCTGGCCACCGTTCCCGTCCTGGAGATGGGGGTGAACGACGACTGGTCGTTCGCCTACGTCGCTCGCCGGCTCGCCTTCACCGGCCGCATCGCCTACACGAACTGGAGCGAGCCGATGATCGGCGTTCAAGCCTTTTGGGGCGCCGCGCTGATCCGGCTTTTCGGGTTCTCGTTCACCTTACTGCGACTATCGACACTGCCTTTCGCGGCGGGTTCCGGGCTGGTGTTGTACAAGCTGGGCCGCCGTTCCGGCTTGAACACGTCCTACGCCCTGTTTGGCGCGTTGTCGGTGATGCTCTCGCCCTTGGTGTTGCCGCTGGCGGCGTCTTTCATGACGGACATTCCAGCCTTCTTCTTCTGGCTGGTTTGCTTCTACTGCGCCATCCGGGCGCGCCAAACGCCGGACGCGATTCGGGCTTCCGGCTGGATGGCTGCCGCAGCAGCCACGGGGGTCGCCGGAGGCACTGTTCGTCAGGTAGTTTGGATCGCGCCGCTGGCGCTGCTACCTGCGGTGGCGTGGATCCGGCGAAGGGACCGGCCGCTGGCGGCTGCAGCCGCTGCCCTCTGGTGCGCCGCCGCGCTGACGATAGCGATCTGCCTGCGGTGGTTTTACGCGCTGGTCCCGGCGCGTCTGCTTTCAGGGGAGATCGTGTTACAGGCCCAGGACTGGCGACTGGTGTTGGGGGGAACGCTTCAGGCTGTGGTGACCGGCATGTTGCTAGTCTTGCCCGTCTTATCGATATTCCTCGCCGATTGGAGGAGATGGGCGCGAGCGCCTCTGACCCTGATACCGAGCTTGCTGGCGCCCGGCGCCCTACTGTGCGCAGTGCGCTGGCTGTTCCATGTCGGCCTGTTGCTCGGCAACATCGTGACCAAGACCGGAGTGTTGGTTGAGGGCACGGAGGCGATGGGTCGGAAGCCCCTTACTCTGACGGGTCTGGCGCGCGGTCTGCTGGCGCTGGCCCTCGCTCTGGGCGCCGGCGCGGCGGCTGCTTCCGTGTTCGGCGGCATTCGAGCCGGGAAGAGGGCGGGAGGCGCCTTGCCGGCCGCGCGTCCGGCGTTTGCGGGGCCGGGCTTGAGCTTTCCTTTGGCGGCGCCGCCGTTCGTCTTGTACGCACTGGCCGTCCTCTGCCGTCTCGTCGCCGATGGAACGCTATTGGACCGCTACCTCATTCCACTCTTGCCGGCGGCCGTAATCTTACTGCTTTGGCGCTGCCAGCAGGGCATCCGGCCCAAGCCGTCCGCGCTGGGATGGGGTATGCTGGGGCTGTTCGCCGTATACGGCGTCGCCACAACGCACGACTATCTGGCAACCGGGCGCGCCAGACTCCGGGCAGCGACCGCCGTCACGGCCGCAGGTGTTCCCCGAACTCGCATAACGGCGGGCCTGGAGTACGACGGCTGGACCGAACTCGATCAATCCGGTAGAGTCTCGTCCGGGGACAACCCGGCGGCGCATAAGGTCCCGTACCCGGTGTCGCCGCCATATTGGTTTTGGGATGTGACGCCCAGCATTGAACCACGTTACTTCGTGGCGTATTCCCGCTTGGATGGCCTGGTGGATTCGCCGTTCCCGCCGGTTGCCTACTCCACGTGGCTCCCGCCAACCCACCGCACGGTGTTGACCCAAATGGCGCCGTGACTTGCTACCCGGCCGTGCGCGCCATCCGGCTTCAAGCCCCGCTTCACTGCTCCGGATGGTCCTTCTCCCTCCGGAACATCGCCACGTCCCAGTCCAGCATCCTGCGGCTAAAGCCGAGCCTCTCGATCCCGGGCCATGGCTGGGCCGGGCCGCCCCAATGAACGAGTCCGGAGACTTGGCGCAAGCCCAGTCTCTCGGTCTCGGAGTCCTCGGTGGGGGTGATCACCGTCGTGAACCGCGCGCTCCGCCACCAGTCGCCGACCTGGGATTGGGCGACTACATGGAGCCGGGATGCCAGTTCCACCGGCACGGGCAGGCGGCCAAACGAGTGCACGTTCTCGAAGCCCAACGGAGGCGGGCGCTTCCGCAAGAAGTAGATCACGTCCCAAGCCGAGTAGAGATCTTCGTCCGGAGGCGTTACCTGGGCGACTTTGGCGGCAATACCCTCCCAGTAGTCCCAACGTTCGGCGGCCATCTGGCGGTGATACCACCGGGCTGCCGGCGGGAAATACAGCGCCAGCAGCATGACAAGCGACAGGGCTCTGATTCGCCGCGACGGCAGCTTCATCCCGAGAGAAGCGGCGCCCGCCGCCGAGAGCATGGCCACAAACGGCGTCATCAAGACGAAATAGGTTTCGTACGTCGGCGCGACCAGGAACAGATACACGCCGAAGCACGCCGCCAGCCAAGCCGACAAGCGAATCTCCGCCCCGGTTCGCTCACCCCAGGTTTCCCGGCCCCTGGTTGCGAACCAAGCTGCGGCGCCGAGGATCAGGAGGATGCCCTGCGGCGAATCGACCAGCCCCAGGACGCAGGCGAAATTGTTCTTCGCAATGGTTTGCCAGCCCCAGCCGGTCACGCGATAGAAGAGGTGAAACTCGACCACGTCAAACAGCGCCTGCCGAGGACCGTGAAACGCCAGGGTCAGCAGGGGCAGGAAGGCAATTCCGGCGCCGGCTAAGTATTGGAAGCTTCGCTTCCGCCGTTCCCCGGAGCGCGCGATTTGCGCCGTCCAGCAGAGCAGTACGGGTAGCAACGGCGCGGCAAGCAAAGACGACGCAACCGCGGCGCCCGCGCAGAGACCAGACCCAAACGCGGCCAGGCCCGGGAGCGGCCTTCTGGCGACTGCCAGCCGGAAAGCGGCGGCGCTCCAGAACAGGCAGGCCGCGTAAGGCTGGCTGACGCACCCGGCCTCGACGACCGGGATGCTGAAGACCAGGAAGAAGCCCGCCATAGCGGCGGTTGCGGGTCCCCTGCCGCTGTCCCGGAATCGCCGCAAGAGATACTCGATGATGAGCGCAAGGCACCCGGCGGTAAACAGGACAGACAGAACGTGCGAGCTCCTCCACGTTTCACCGAATACCCGCATCCACGCCGCATTGAGATACAAGTAGAGCGGCGCTTGCTGGTAGAAGAAGTCGAGGTAGGGCCTCTTGCCGGCATTGACCAATCGGGCGGCATTCAGATTGTAGCCCTCGTCCCCCGAGAAGGCCGCCGTTTGGGAAACCACAAGCAGCGCCACGAAGAGGCCGGCTAGAAGCAGTCCCAGGTAAACGACATCGGACTTGAGCAGGCTCCGGACGCGATGGGACCCGGTCGAGGTCGTCCTCATGTTACGCCGCGGTTCGCGGATGTAGCGGTTCTTTGGCTCCTACGCGAAGCGAGGCGCTCATACAAACGAATATTCCTTTCATCGCCGCCTCCCTTCCGCGCTGCCGCCTCATGAAGAGGAGCCGGCTCCGGGGCTGCCCTGGTCGTTGCATTGGCCGCCCACCACGCCCACCTTTCCGCAAGACAGGGCTCTGGCCTCAAAAACCCGCTCCCATGAAAACGCGGGCTTCACGTAGGGCCGCTTGGGCGCGTCGCCGTTTCTTTCCGGGGTCTCCATTTTTCAATTACCTTTTCTTGGAGATTATATTTGAATTATACCTCGTGATTTCCCCGAATTCTTGAGAGCCTTTCGTAGCATCCGCCCCGCCCCCCAGGCCAGGGGAAAAGCTGACCGGCTTCCGGACGAAGCCCCCAGCGGACGTCGACAGGCGTGCGTTGCCCCGTCGCCCCGATCTAGCGCAACGAAATGCTACTCGAAATGCTACTCAGAAATGCTACTCGGAGGATCGAAAGGAAGGCGCTTGATGTATACTCTTCCTAAACCGGGCGCTAGAACGGAAGTTCCGGTTCAAAGGACTGCCACACCTGTCGTATGAAGAGAATGGAGAGAATCGCTTCTTGGGGCTCCACGCGAAGCGCCGATGCTCTGTGGGTCATGGTCTTGTTCGTCTTGAGTACCTGCATCTCCTGGCAGGGCTGGAAGGCCAACTTTGTCACTGGCGACAGTGTCCCGAACATTGAGAGCGCCACTAGGCTGTTGCAGGCAGGCATAATCCCTAGCCGAGGTCTCGTAAGCAGCTATGGCTCGGTCATCCCCCCAGGGACGGTCTGGTTGTACCTGCCCGGGGTTCTAGTATTCTCCGATTCCCGTCTCTTTGAACTATGCGGCAGCCTGCTATTGCATGGCGGAACGCTCATCGGGCTCTTTATTCTGGTGCGCTTGGCTTTCACCCGTTCAGCGGCGCGCATCGCTGTCCTTCTTTACGCGTTTTCCCCGATCGGTCTTTTCTTTGCTAACTCTCTATGGCCGCGGGGGCATCCATATTTTGCGGTCTGGTTTGTCGTCTTTACCATCCTTTGGCATCGTAGGAGAAACGCGAAGTACTTGGCGGCCGCGCTCGTTACTTTTGCCGCAGGAATGTACGTGTTCATGGAGGTTGCCCCGCTGGCGCTGGCGGTGGTCGCCGTGTACTGTATATACCGTCCGCCGTTTCAGGCGAAGTGGGTTCTTGCAGCGGCGTCAGTTTCGCTATTGATCTGGCTCCCTTACCTTCGCTTTGAGAAGACGCGGGGCTTCCGTGACATCGCTTCCTTGTTCTTTCAGGTCGAGATTTTTCCTCGAGATTACGGCCAGCTGTTATGCGACCCGACCCTGCCCGAGAGGGCGTTCCCTGCTGAGGAAACCATCGTAACGAGGGCCCGCGGTTTCGTGCGCAGCCGGCCGCGCGCCGTGCTCACCGGGTTGCTTACGAACTTCTTGCCTTATCATTTCTCCTTTGGGCGGCAGCCCCTGCCGAAAGGAGACGAGGCGAATCGTCATTTCGTGCTCGCTCTTCTGCGCGCCGTCGTCCCTCGGAAGGCGACTCCTCTCGGCAGACTTGCTCTGGTCGCCATTTCGGTCATCTCGGCTGCGCTCCTTGCCGCGGTTGCCGCCGTGATGGTGCGAGTCTACCAGCGGCGCCGTTCGCGAGCCGCTTCTGGTCGGAATTCACTGCCCACCGATACTGAAAAGATTGTTATTCTGGCGCTAGCCCTGCCTTGGGCCGCTCTCCTTCTCTCCGCGAACCCGGATTCCTCGGTTCTGGATCCTTCCGGCGCGGCAGCTCGCCACTATCTTTTTCTCTGGCCGCTTCAGACAGCGCTGCTCGCGTATTTTGTTACCGGCCTTCTCGCCCGCTGGACGGTGCGTACATCGATCCTCCGCGCTGCGCAGGTTGCGCTGATCGCGGTAGTTGTCGTGAATCCTACTGTTCTCACGAGACTAGAGGACTGGAGGATTAATGGCTGGGCTGGAGCCGATTCCGATATCCTTCGCGCCGTTGGCTCTGTGGCCGAGCAGGTTCATCGCGAAGGCAGGAACAACGCGGCAGTCGGCTACTTGATGGCCGGGGGGGGGAATGAGCCATTCCACGCCATAGACCCACGATACAGGAACGGGATGGACATGGACTACGTCTTGGACCAGCGTTTTGGCGTCCGGAACTCCGACCGGTGTCCAGAAGGCGTCTCGACCGCAGACGACTATCTGATTGTTCAACTCGGCGCAGACCCGGGCCCTCCGGAATCCGTGAGGCTGCGCGGACAGCTTCTTCCCGCATTCCAGTGGATCGGGCGGTTTGGCGAGTACCTGGATTATGCACGGAAGGAGCGCATTGTACGCGATTGACGCGCTGGGTTGAGCCTCGTTCTGATGGGCGCTTGCGTGGTTGATAGGATTATGCGCGTCTATCACCACCGCAGCGCGGCCGCAATCACCGGCTTGTCGGCGATCGCGCGCAGGCGGTGCATCTCTCTAGAGCCGGATCAACAAGGCCGCACAGAAGGCCTGGACGCCGATCATCGGCTGGCTCCACCCGGTGTAGGCGGGGCGTCCAGTCGCCGTTCACCCCCATCTCAAGCACGGGAACGGTGGCGAGCACGCAGGTCGCGATCAGGATTGCGCAGCAGATGGGGTAGAGACGGTGTGTTCGGGTTCCGGCCGCCCTCGGGCCGTCGCTATGGCTGATGGATGCCTCCTCACTGCTCCCCCCGGAGTACCCCAGCGGCGGATTTCACAGCGCGATTGCGGGTCTTTCGCAGGACGAAGAAATGCAAGTCGGCGCTTCTCTCAGGGTGAAACAACAGGCGGGCGTTTTCCGGCGCCACCTGAAACTCCCGGATTGTCACGTATTCGGTCTTGAGCCATGCATCGCGCGGCTGTGCGCTGAAGTCCTTCAATTCAAAGTCACGCAGGACGATGTACGTCGGCCGAAAACGTTAACAACGAGACGAGAGCTTCACCTTCTTGCTCACCAACCCGCAGCTTAAGTGCCGATCATGAGCAACCATTCACGGTCCACCAAACGCGAAAGCGCAGCCACCGCCCAATTACACTACAGTTCCAACGGCCGGCCCAGCGCGGCGATCTCAGCGAGATCGCTGGATCGGCGAGGCGGACAGGGCAGTCCTACCGAGGCGTCAGCATCGCGTGCGGAGGACGCGATGTCCGGAGGAAGACAACGCGATAGCCGCTATCCGCGGCCGCGGCCCTTAACTCGTCCGGAGTCAGACAGTGGGCGAAGCCGGCATAGAACACATCGCCTCGCTGCCTAGCCGACGGAGACCCCAGCAGCCGAAAGAGACCTTGAATGAGCGGGCGCAGACGGTCGAGCCAGCCGCTTTCCGGGTCGTCGTTTAGAAAGAAGCTGAACAGAACCGGCGCGGCCGGGGCAAGCGCGCGGATGGCGCGCAGCAACCGTCGGCGATCCGCTTCGCCGACGACGTAACCGAAACTACCATCGCCCAGAATAACCGCATCGAAAGCAGTGCTCAGGATGTACGGCGCCAGCGGTCCGGACTGGTGTTCCACCGCCGTTACAAAATCCGCGTAGGAAGCGCGCACAACCGCGCTGCCCGGATAGCGCGAGACCGCTTGACGCGCGCCTTCCAGCAACGGTTCCGATGGTTCGAAGGCCACCACCTCGTATCCCAGCCTGCACAGTTGAGCAAGTTCCCGGCCCCCGCCCGCGCCTCCCAGCAGAATCCGGCCGGCTTGGGGAAAAGGCGGCTGGCGAATCGCCACTTGCTCCCAAGCGAACAGTCCTTCCTCGAAAACACAGCCACCGGGCAGATAGCCCTTCGCCCGTCCGTAGATGATCTCGGTGACGGCTTCCCGCTCCAGCCCGGGCGTCCAGGCCCAGAGGACTTCCGCTTGGAGTATGGCGTGAAGGCGGGCCGCTGTTTTCAGCAGACCTTCAAAGGGCGCGAAAACTCGGATCAACAGCGGCAATCGTGCTCGCATGGTTGGTAACCTGGGGGCCGCGCGGCTTAGCCGGACGCGGCCGGCCTACGGCCGGGTGTCGTGCTACGTGGGCAGATCGGGACGAAACCCAGGGTACGGCCATCTCTGCGAGATCGCTGGATCGGGGAGGCGGGAGAGGGCGGGTCTAATCTAATCGGGCATCAGCACAGCGTACGGATAGGGCTATGTCCGGCAGGAGAAAATGCGATAGCCGCTGTCCCCGGCGTCGGCCTGGAGCTCATCTTAAGTCAGGAGATGGAGGAAACCACCGAACGACCAAAACACATCGCCCGGGCGCCTGACCGACGGAGCCCTTAGTAGCCGCAACAAGCTTCCAACAAGCGGGCGATGGCGCCCGCTGTGTCTCAGGCGCCTTTCTCCTCGACGAGGACTCTCCCGCTTGCGATCCCCGAGGCCACATTCCATCGGAGAGCTGAGTAATAGCCGCGTTCCGATCCGTCGATTTGCTTCGCACAGGGGTAACTAATGGCCACACGCCGAGAGCTTTCCGCCGGCTTGGCAGTCTGGGCAATTCTGATGTCGCCGCCTGGCGCGTCGCAGACGCGTCCCTATTCCTGGCCAGAACCGAAATTCAAGGATCGGCGGGAGGAAAATGTCAAGATTCCGATGCGGGACGGCGTACGCCTGTCGACGGACCTGTACTCCCCGATCGGGGCGGATGCCAGGCTGCCGGTGATCCTGATTCGCAGTACAATCGATTGCGGCAGGCGTCCCAAGTTCGATACCCTTCCTTGAGGGGCCCCCGCACGCGCGTAAGCCTTTCGGAAGGAGGATGAGTTGCAGTTCAGTTGTGAACAGGGCGGCTGCCCGGGCGCTTCCGGCGCCATGCCTGTCCGGGATCGCAATCCAGCCGAGTTGAACCCGGCCTTCGACCTCAGTCCGTTCTTCGTCGAGTGGCTTGCGGCCGGCCGGCCCGAGAATCAGTTGCCAATCAGCTCCGTCTGCAACTGCCATTGCCTGTTCTGTTCCAACGACATGAACCCGTTTCAGATCGTCGCCGGCCGCTTTCGCGACCTCGAGGATATCAAGCTCCAGCTCAGCGCCATGAAACCGGGCGGCCACCCGATCCGCTTGAGCGACAGCTTGCCTGGCCGCATCTCCGAAGGCGAGGCGCTGGTGCATCCGAGGCTGCTCGAGATCTTGGACGCGGTGCGCCGGAAGTATTTCTACTCCCCGATCTGCTTCACGACGAACGGCTCCATGCTCGACGAGGCGTTTCTCAAGAAGCTGGCCGCATACAGGCCGGTGGAAATCACTCTGGCCACGCATACTCTGCAGCCGGCGCTGTGGGCGAAGATCTTCCGGAAAAGCGAGAAGCACGCCCATACCGCCATCGCCGCGGCGCGCGTGCTGAGAGGCTTTGGAATGGATCTCGCCGGGGCGATGGTGCCCATGCCGCGCCTCTGCGGATGGGACGACATCGATAGAACCTTCGAGCACTTCGCGTCCGCCGGGGCCAAGAGCATGATCCTCTGGTGGCCCGGCCATTCCCTCCGAACGCCCGAATCCATCGTCCGCGAACAGGCTTGCGAGCTTTCCGAGTTCCAGGAATTCGTCGAGCGGATGCGGGACCGGTTCCACCTTCCTATGGAGATATTGCCGGATATGGTCTCGCCGCTCCCGGTACCCGTGAAGACAATCGTCGCCAGGACCTTACGCGGCAACCCCAAGACGCTTGGCGGACCCTACCGGCGCGTGGTCTGGCTGTCTTCGCGGGCGGCTTTCGCCCGGTTACAGCCCCTGGTCGACCAGGCGGCGGCCGGCGCCGTGAATCGTCATCACGTTGTCGCGGCGGACAACTTGACCTATCGCGGCAATATTATGGCCGCGGGGCTCTTGATGGTGGAGGATTTCATCCAGGCGGGCCGGCTGGCGCTGGAGCAATGGCCGGACACGGAGCTGTTCCTCGTTCCAGCGCTGCCGTTTGACAGGTTCCGCCGCGATCTTACGGGCGCGCCGGCGTACCGGATCGCCGAATCGTTGGGGCGGCCGGTCTGGCTGGTGATGGACCGTGGGGAAGTGGACACGCTCCTGAGTTTCGTGATGACCGAAACCCGGAAAGCGCCCGAAGCCGAACTGCAGCGCGTCATGAAGGCGCACGATGCCTCGCGCCTTCCGGACGACAGGCTCGTGAGCGACGAACCTTCGATGCGGCGATTCGAACTTCTGGACTCCGCTCGCGCGGTCTGCATGGATTCGTGGCTGCTCAAGGACCGTTGCCGGACCCTCAACCGATGGACCCGTCTGATCAAAGCGGATTTGGGTTGGCGCGTGGAATCCGTGGAAGAGGGCGCGCCGGATTGAGCGCCGGCGCAGTGAGCTTCGTCCTGTGGAGATGGAAATGACAAGCACGATTTGCGGACCCTCGCCGGATGTGGTGGCGCGGGTCGTGGAGGGCGGGTTTCTGCTGGTGTTGCTAGGCCATGGTCCCAACGCGGGTGAGGACGATGTGTGTTTCCTCAACGAGGGCAGCCGCGAGATCTGGGAACGCATCGACGGCAAGAAAACGCTGGGCGCCATCGCCGCCGGCATGGCGGCGGAGTTCGATGCGCCGGCCTCGGAAATCGAGCGCGACGTGTGCCAGTTCGCGGCGAGCCTCCTGGAGCGGAAGTTCCTGATTGTCCTGCCCTAGTCCGGAGCCGCGCCGATGCTGCCGGGTGTCGGGATGCTCCGCAAGATAGGGGCTCGCACGCGTTCCGCGGGCGGCGGTTCCGCCCGGCATTGCTATCCTGGGACGTTGAGTAAACGGAGAGCCATTCCCGTGTATTCCAGTTAGAACGGCTAATCGCCATGAAAGCGCCCGCTGTTTCATTGCTGTTCGCCGCCGCCCGGCCTCCAGACAAGGAGGTTGTTCGGAAGCGTCTCAGTTGAGAGGATTCCCCGCGCCGGCTTCATGCATATTACTCTCGACGCCGCCGCTGTGCACGATCCTGGCCTCCCAGTTATACGAGCTTGAAACTCGGCAACCCAGGCTCGGGAGGAACAGATAAGGCAGGATCTGGCCGTGCCGGAGGCGGAGCGGAACGCCGAATGGTATCTCCGGGTGGCGCAAGGCTATCCGCGATCGAAACGCTATGGCGCGAGCCTGGGGATACTGGAGCGGGGCGTCGAACTGTTGGGGGACCGCGCCCTGCACCATCGGCTAATTCACTGGCCAAATCTCTGGTGCCAACCCGACGCCGCTTTGGCGGTCGCGGACCGGGACAAGACCCGCAGGCGGGAGACGGCCGTTCTAATTGGGCATCAGCACAGCGTGCGGATAAGGCGATGTCCGGCAGTAGAAAATGCGATAGCCGCTGTCCCCGGCGTCGGCCTCGATCTCATCTTGGGTCAGGCAATGGCTGAAACCGGCGTCCGACAGAAAGACATCGCCTCGCTGCCTGGCCGACGGATACCCCAGCAGCCGAAACAGGCCTCGAAGGAGCGGGCGCAGACGGTCGAGCCTGCCGTCTTCCGCGCTCCGATTCCAGTCGGTACTGAGCAGAATAGGCGCGGCCGGGGCAAGCGCGCGAATGGCGCGCAGCAGCCGCCGGCGATCTGCCTCGGCGGCGACGTAACCGAAACTCCCCCATCCCAAAAGGACCGCATCAAAACTACTGTTCAGGAGGTGGGCAGCCAGCGGTCCGGACCGGCGTTCCACCGCCGTTACCAGATCCGCGTAGGAAGCGCGCGCAACCGCGCTGCCAGGGTAGCGCGAGACCACTTGGCGGGCGCCCTCCAGCAGCGGTTCCGATGGCTCGAAGGCCACCACCTCGTAGCCCAGTCCGCACAGTTGGGCGACTTCCCGGCCCCCGCCAGCGCCGCCCAGCAGGATACGGCCCGCTTGGGGAAAAGGCGGCTGACGCATCGCCAGGCGCTCCCAATCGAACAGTCCTTCTTCGAAGGTCCGTCCACCGGGCAGCAGGTCCTTCCTCTGTCCATAGATGATCCGGTTGACGGCTTCCCGCTGGGGCGGACGCATCCAGGCCCAGAGAACCTCATCCCGGAACAGGGTGTGAAGATGAGTCGCCCCGGCGAGGACTCGATAAGCGGCGAGGAACAACCGTACCAACCATGGCAATCGCGGGTTCATCTGCGGCCAGTTGTGAAGCCCACACTACGAGTTTGCCGGAGAAGCCTTGCTCACCATGGTGCGGGCCGACGAATCGACCGCCCCGTCACGAGGGATCGCAGTTCGCGAGCCGGCGGCATTCGCCCGGATCGAAGGGAACGGAACGGCGCTCAATAGGCAGCGGCGTCACGATACGGCTGGGTCGCCGGCGCCGGAAGTAACGCCGCCAGGGGAACCAGCGAAGAGTCGCGGAACTTCTCATGCCGAAGCGCCGGGCGCGCTGTCGCCATGGGAACTGGCGCGGGGATGCCCGTCCGCGCATACGATATGTCGCAATCGTGGCTGGAAGGGCCGGTCAGGTCGCCTTCCCGGTAGGCATGTCCGGGGCAGCGGGTGCAGGTAGACAGGTGCGAGCACGAGCCGCAAACGCCAAGATCGCGATTCCGGATCTCGCGCACGCTCAAGAATCCCGGAGAATTACGCCAGATCTCTTGGAACTTCTCCCGGCGCAGGTTGCCGCAAACCAGGGGAAACTGGATGCACGGCGTGACATCCCCGCTGGGCGAGATGTAGCACGAGCGGTTCCCGGCACCGCAGGGATAAGAATCCAGAAACTGCTCGTCTGCGGCAGACGGCGGCGCGCACGACTCATCCATGTCGAAAACGACGTTCGGTTCTCGTGCAATGTCCCTGAGCGTCTCAAGGGGAATCTGGAAGTTGGAAATGGGCGTGGCGTCGCCATCCAGACGCGGGGTGATTGTGGGATCGAACCTGACCTTGACCCCCAGTTCCGCGGCGAGCGCCTTGATTCCCGGGTAGTCCTTCTCACATCCCCGCATGATCGACGAGCGTATTTCCACAACGAGGCCGTGGAGCCGCAGCCAGCGGACAGCTTCAACGGAACGCACGAAAGATCCGGGTACGCGAGTGATGGCATCGTGCGTCTCCGGCCGGTGGGAGTATATACTGATGTCAACCTCCCGGACGCCCAAGGCGGCGAACCGCTCGGCCTCCTTTTCACCGATCAGAATGCCGTTGGTCTTCAGCTTGATGTCGAACAGGAGCGAACGCGCATGGGCCACGATCTCGAAAATGTCCTTGCGGAGCATGATTTCGCCGCCGCTGATGGTCAGAAAAAGGGTCCCGGCCGCGGCCAGTTGGCCGAGCACGTCCTTGATCTCGGCCGTGGTCATGTCTCCGCCCACGCTGTGGTCGAGATAACAATGGCCGCAGCCCTCGTTGCATCTCCAGGTAAGGTCCAGATGCGCGCCCAGCGGAACTCCTAGCGCACTGGCCTTGTCGGAAATACGATCCATCATCGTTGCCATAATAATCAGCTCCCGGTTGGAATGGGTTGGTCCGAAACCAGCAGGATGCCGTGCCGCGCCATCTCACGGCAGAACGCCTCGGAAGCGGAGTAGGCCATATCGGGCCCGGTCTCAAATTTCGAGCACACGCCGCGGCGGATGATGTCCGCAAGTGGCGTGCGTCCGTCGGCGGCCTGCCAGATTTCCGTGGCGACTTCGTTCAGCGTGAAGAGCGTGGAGTCCCGCGTCGACATGATCATCGTCTCGCCACCCAGCGGCCGCGCTTCTAGCAATATATAGATTCACACGATCATTTCCCAGATTCGGGGAGTGGGAGCGAAGGTAAGACGGCGAACGGGCACGGAGGCGGCAAACCGGCAGGCAGTGTCGAAAACGAGCCGTACCAACCCAGGTTCCGTGGCAAAAAATAGAGTATTGCGAAGCAGGCCGGCGGCGGCTTCTCTGTAAAGGACCGGATCGCTTCTGTTGTCAGTCCCTTGGGCCAGCAGATAGGCCGCCTTGAGCGGCGCCGAGACGTTGTCTCCGGGCGTGCCTAAGTCGCCGGCAAATGGCGTGCCAAAGGCTCGGTACCCCCCGCCCTCCATCGGGACAATATAGGAGATTTCGTCGGTCAGCAGAATAGCATCGGGCGGGGCCAGGCGAGAAATAGTAGTTTTCCCGGCGCCGGAAACTCCGGAAAACAGGAAAGCGGAACCATGGCGTATTGCGCTGGCGGCGTGAAGCAGAAAGCCGCCGCGAGAAACAACCAAAAGGGAGTGAAGAATGCGGAGAACGGAGTCGAAGGAGTGCAAAGAGGGTTCCGACTGCCGGATCCACGCGCGGCCGGCGCCGGGGGACCACTCGGCGCGGAAATCGGCGCGCTCGAACAGCCACCGTCCTTCCGTGCAGGTAACGCGAACACTCCCCACCGCAGGAATGCCGTCGGGACCCACGGCCAGATTCATCTCGACAGGCTCAACGGAAGGCGTGGCGGTCAGGAAGTTCGCATAGCGATCACCGATGCCCGCCAGAAAAACACGGTCGTCGCAGCGCACAAGAACCGCGGCGCCGCCTATCTCAATCATGATGGCGGGCGTCATGCCAGCGCCGTCTCCCGCCCGATTTGAGAACGGCCGAACCTGAGACGAAGCGCATTCAGGCGCAAGAGCAGAGTCTTGAACCGCGCGAAACGAAAGATTAAGAAAGAGAGGAGTTTCTGTGTGCGGCTGAGTGTTCGTCTCGGGGTAAACCGAGTCCGCCCGCGCCGGATAGCGACCACCCTGCCGAGAACCTGCGCCGGCGAGACGGGAGGATCGTCGGCCCCATGGGCGTCGCCGCGCGTAATCAGCGCATCCCTCCCGTTCAGGATCGCCCGATGGACCATGAATCCGCCGGGCCGCGCGCATAACACCAGATCGCCCGGCCTGATTCTGGCGATTTCCGCCCGGTCGATCACGAGGATGTCTCCCGGCCAGACCGATGGCAACATGCTGCCGCCAAAGACTCGCAGGAACAGCCGTCCCGAGACGCGCAGAGCCTCGGCGCAGAGGTCGCACTGAACTGTTTGCATGGCAGCCAAGCGATCTTGACCTCGCTGGACCGTGTTCCTTTGAGGGAGGCGCATCGGAGAGGCGAACCACGGTTCAAGGAAGGCCATTATATCAGAGAGACGGACCGCGAAGGAAAAAAACGCAACGCCGCGGGGAACACGCTTAAAGAGTTGCGGAAATCGAACGAGTCACGGGGTCGCGCGCCGCTTTACAAAGTGCAGCGGCTTAGGACGCCAACCGGCGGCGCCACACGGCCAACAGGCCGAGACCAACGGCGCCAAGCACAAAGGTCGCGGGCTCAGGCATGTCGCTAATTTCCATCTGCATAGCGCCCCCGAAGTCTTGGGTATCGCTATTCGCGTATGCAACAGGGTTTCCCCCGAAATACACATACTCGTTCGCGGCTCCGAGGCCAGACCAGTCATTGGCGACCCCCCACTGCGCGACTGTACCGCAGACCGGGTCGCTGACGCAGGTGGGAATCAAGCCAATCCAATACCTCGTATTCGGATCGAGCAGTTGACTCGTTGAGAAATCGACAATCACAGGAACATCATTACCGGCGTCCCCGGGGTTGGCCAAGATGTCCTGGTTAACGAGGCTCTGGATAGCGGAATCGCTAATGGCGCCAATGAAGGCAATCTGCGCGGAAGGGAGAGTCGAGGCGTCGGCAAAGAGATCAATCGCAAGGCCGCTAAGCGGCGTGGCGCTTGGATCGACGTATAGGGCGAGCTCCACGTCGTTCATAAGGAACTGGTCTCCAATGGGGGTCGAGAACGAAGCGTAGATATTGCTCCAATAGGGGGGAAAAACTACTGGGTCGGTATAAGCGGTGTTATAACTCAGGGGGGTATTGATGGTGTCAAAAATCGTAATCGTGCCGGCGTGGGCCAGAGGTAGCAGGGCTGGACACCACAGCAAAATCATACCAAGCTTCTTCATCTTCATCCTCCACCTCACCACACAAACCCCGCCAGCAAGCACTCCCCTCGCCTAAGAAGTGTGATTTGTCGGCTTGTTGCTACAAGTCAGAGCGGCGGTTTCAAAAACCCGCTCAAACGAGAACGCCGGCTTCACATAGGGTCGCCGCGGACCAGATTCACCCGCCAGACCTTGCTCCTTCGTTTCCCCACTGCTCATTCTGCTGTCACCTTGGAACATTATCGCTCACACTCCTTTCGTTTCAAACAACTTTTGTCGGTATTGGGTACCATCAGAATACCATGGAAGTACTAGTAGTTTCGCATAAACCGACGACGCCAGACGAGGCCTTCTGTGGCATCGCATACATCTCCACGGCCCCGAGGCGCTCAGGCTCCCATTCCGCCGCTCCCGGTATGCGCCAGCTTGTCGTTGCCATCTAGGGTCATTACCTGACGCAGAAGATGGCCGCCCGGGCTGTGGTCCGGACCCAAGTCCTTCCATTCCAATATGATACCTGAAATCTCCCGAACGGGTTCATCCGGCGAACGTTCCCAGTGAGATCCTCCCCGAGTTCCACGGGGAGCCTGGGCGCGGCGTGCGGGCCGCCTGTAAGACCCCTGGATCGCCACTTTTATGCGCAGACCTCGCTGGAAACCGGTGCCGGCTGACTGAGCAGAACGTCCACGATGCGCTCCGCAGCGCGCCCGTCCCATTTTTCGGGGATGGATCCATGGCGAGTGTTGCCTCGCAGAACCGAATCCGCCTCCATGACGATACGTTTCGGGTCGGCCCCGACCAGCACGTTGGTCCCGATTTCGCACGTGATCGGGCGTTCGGTGTTGGGGCGCATCGTGAGGCAGGGGATTCCCAGGACCGTCGTCTCCTCCTGGATGCCGCCGCTGTCGGTCAGAACCATCCGGCTCCGGGCTATCAAGCCCAGGAAGGGCAAGTAGCTCATTGGCTCCACGATCCGGATATTGGCGTGCAGTTCCATCCCGGCCAGATGGGGCGCAGTGCGGGGGTGGACGGGAAACACCACGGGGATGCGGCCGGCGATGGCATTGATGGCGGCGAGGATGGGAGACAAATGGCCACGGGAGTCCACGTTGGACGGACGATGCAGGGTGAGGACGGCGTACTGCCCCGGCGCCAAGCCATCCGGCAGGGGCAGCTCGCGGGCGCGGCCGATCTGCTGGCATAGGGTGTCGACCATCGTGTTGCCGACGAAGTGAATCTTGTCGCCGGTCACGCCTTCCTTCCGCAGATTCTCGACGGCGCCGGCGTCCGTGGTGAACAGCAGGTCTGAAATCGCATCGGTGCAGAGGCGGTTGATCTCCTCCGGCATCGACATGTCTCGCGAGCGCAGGCCCGCTTCGACGTGAGCGACGCGGATGCCGAGCTTCTTGGCGGTGAGGGCGCAGGCTACCGTCGAGTTCACGTCTCCGACGACGATCACCCAATCCGGACGATGTTCCAGGCAGGCCGGCTCAAACGCCATCATGATGCGCGCGGTCTGCTCGGCGTGGGAGCCTGAGCCGACCCCCAGGTTGATGTCGGGTTCGGGAAGGCCGAGGTCGCGAAAGAAGTCGTCCGACATGGAACGGCTGTAATGCTGGCCGGTATGGATCAAGAGCAACTCGGCGGGCGTATCCCCGTTTCGCTTCAGGCAGAACGCCCGGTGAATCGGGCCGATCTTCATGAAGTTGGGCCGGGCGCCGCCGACCAGGAAGTATTTCATGGCTTGCCGCGGAAGCGACGATCGGCAAGGACGCCGATGTGGCAACTTGAAAGGTTGCTCCATGGCCGCTTTGCTGTGGGGGTCGGGCGATAAATGAGCCGCATTCTTGCGCCGCCGTTCACTGGGAGCGAAGTGATCTATGAAGCTTGAAGCAAATAGCCAGCCCTCCTCCGGGGTACCAATGGTCCGCGGGTTCCTCGGCAAAGAACAAAAACTCACGGTTGGATTCAAGCGAAAACTTCCAGAGTGAGTCGCAGCAGTGTGCGTTGTCGCCGATGATTATTGAGCGCTCAGATAGCTTCTCCGCAATGGTCCGGTATTCCGCAAGTTCGTAATCAGCCGAGTGGTCGCTGTCATTGACGAACAAATCTATGACGTCCGTCATCGCTCGAAGGGATTCGATGGAATCGCCATACAGAATTTTCCCCACGCTGGCGTATCTGCCTCGCAGCAAATATCCAGCCTGCCGATCGATATCCGTCCCGTAGTACTGGCCGGGATAGCCTTCTTCCAAGTTGCGAAGGAGCGCCGAGCACAGCAGCACGGAGCCGAGGCCCTTATCAACGCCGGTCTCTACAATGACCGAAGGCTTGAGGCAGCGAGCCAAGGCGTACCATCCAAGACGTTTTCCGAAACGCGGGATCGGATCGGAACCGGAGCGAAAACCAGACGCTTTAACCGTTTCAGGGATGTGCTCTTGAAGCGCCCGATCCCTGGCCGGCTCTTGCAGAAAGCGAGCGACAGCCTCAACGGGTTGCCCGGTTACCAGGGCAAGCGCGCTTGCCATGTACGACATATTGCGGGGCGTTAAATCGAAAGTGAAGTTCGAAAACTCTCGTGAGCGTATGAGCCACCCCGGGATCGTGGATAGCGGGGCCACGTAGTAATCAAGGGCCCGTTTAAGGCGATACGGCATCAGCAGGGCGCGCGAAAGCGGATTGTCCGCCTCGGCCGCGCGTCGAACGAGCCTTCGGAACGACATTTTGGGCGCCGCGACTGTAGCACAGGCCGGTGGCACCGTAGCTACGGTTGTCAGACCCACTGGCTCAATTGGCGACGACGGCCTCGCCACTCGGCGCGGGCCGGAGGTCATACCATGTGTTTTCATACAATGAACCGGAGAACCTTGAGCTGAGGTTCAGGAGGTAGGTTCTGGAACGGTCGTCTCGCGGGTCTGCCGTTGGTTGGCGAACGCCGCCATCACCATGGCGTCTACTTCGCCCTTGTGGCCCAGGGTGCCGGCCGCCTTGAGGTAGCGCTGGTTGTGGTAGCGCAGATCCGTATAGTCCACGATCCGGCCCTCGTCGAATGCCTTCTTCAATTCCTCCACTCCGTCGCGCAGGGTGTAGCGGGCGTGGAACCCGGTACGGTTCACGAGTTTGTCGAAATTGACGCGGTAGTTTCTCCGGTCCGCGTTGTCGACGTGCTCCACCCGGACGTTGGGGAAGGCGCTCCGAATGACGTCGGCGACTTCCGAAAGGGTGTGATTCAACCGCTTGTCTCCGACATTGAAAACTTCGCCGCTCGTGAGCCGGGCGGGCGCCTCCAGGACCCGAATGGTCGCCTCCACCAAGTCCCGGACGTGGATGAACGGGCGCCATTGCTGGCCGTTATAAATCGTGATCACGCCTTCCTGGTGAGCTTTCGCGGCGAGCAGATTCACCACCAGATCGAAGCGCGGGCGGTGGCCTAGCCCAAACACGGTGGCATAACGGAGGACGATAGGGTGGAATGTGTCGCTTCCCGCATCGAGAAGAGCCTTTTCGGAATCGACCTTGGTCTGTC
Source organism: Bryobacteraceae bacterium (assembly GCA_050012095.1). Classification (GTDB taxonomy): domain Bacteria; phylum Acidobacteriota; class Terriglobia; order Bryobacterales; family Bryobacteraceae; genus BOG-224. The sequence goes on from JBEKHV010000003.1 coordinate 97,965, forward strand.
CGTACAGCGAGATGGGCTGCGCCGCCGCGTTTTCATCCATTTCCACGTCCGTAGCGCCATAAACGCTGCAACTCGAAGCGAAAATGAGGCGGCTCACGGCGTGCCCCTTGGCGATCTCAATCAGCATGCGCGTGGCGGCGTAATTGGTTTCCAGCGCCGACCCGCGATCCTGCTCGCATGCCGGGTCCCCGACAATGGCCGCCAGATGGATGATGGATTTGACGCCGCGCACGGCTTTGACTACATCCTGGATGTTTCTGCAGTCGCCCACGACGAGCTCGAAATCGGGATGGTTGCTCACCGGACGCAGCGGTTCGTCGCCGTATAGCAGGCTGTCCAGAACACGCACGCGGTGGCCTTTTTCGAGAAGCCGTTCGACAAGAAGCGAGCCGATGTAGCCGGCGCCGCCCACTACCAGCACGCCATCGGGGCCAGGCGCAAGCGCATCGGCGGTCTTCGGCCTCGCGAGGTAACGCTTCTCGACGACGTCCTTGAGTATTCGCACCGCGGAAGCGCCCGCCGCGGCGAGAATGATGAACGGCACTACCACGCTACGGGGGACCCTCTCGTTGCCAAAGAGCACGAAATTGACGCCGAAGAAAGCCATGGCGGCAATGACCGCGCCACGGAGGATGACCCAAGTCTTGTAAGGTCCGAGGTAGGCCCGGGAGTGCGTGTAGAATCCGTTGAGGAGAAACACGAGCGGAAAAATGGCGGACAGAAGGCAGAAATAGTGCATATAGTACTGCAGGAAACCCGTGACCAGGGCGTGGGCCACTTTACTGTTTCCCTGTCCGGTCTGATAGACCACCGACATGGCTAAAGCGGCGATCATGCTGAGATGCACGATCAGGAAATCCGCGGCCATGCGGGGGAGGGACTCCCGCCATTTAAGGTTCTGGACGGATCGCAGCACTCGAAACTCCTTTCTCTCGCGGCAGATCGGCCGGTATACGGTGGGCCGCAACGATATCGCCCACGGCGGCGATCACGTCGGCCACATCCTGGTCGGTCATCTTGGGGTAGAGGGGCAGCGAGAGCAGCCCCTGATAGATTTCCTCGGCGACCGGGAACTGTTCTGGGCGGCAGCCGTACCGGTCCCGGTATAAAGGATGGCGGTGCAACGGAATGAAATGCACGCTGGAGCCGATGTTGCGGGCAGTCAACTGCTCGATGAACTGCGCCCGGTTCAGACGCAGCCGCTCTGTCCGGAGCCGGATAGGATACAGGTGAAAAACGTGGTTCCTGCCGGACAGGCGGGGCGGAATCGAAACTTCAGGCAGGCCGGCGAACGCCCGGTCATAGGCGGCGGCGATCTGCTGGCGTCGCGCAATGAAACCCTCCAGCCGGCGGAGCTGATGGATGCCAAGCGCCGCTTGCACATCGGTCATGTTGTACTTGAAGCCAAGTTCGACGACCTCGTAGTACCACGATCCAGCGTCAGTATAGCGCTTCCAGGCGTCGCGACTCATGCCGTGAAGAGAAAGAACCCGCATCCGGCCGGCCAGGGCGCCGTCATTGGTGGTGATCATGCCGCCCTCGCCGGTGGTCATGTTCTTGATGGCGTAAAAACTGAAGGCCGCCGCCCGGCCGTGCGCGCCAATCTTTTGCCCCCGGTACTCCGAGCCGACGGCGTGCGCCGCGTCTTCCACGACTGCCAGCCCGCGCCCCGAAGCCAGGCGCAGAATCTCGTCGAGGTCGCAGGCTTGCCCCGCATAGTGCACCGGTATGACCGCCCGTGTCCGCGCCGTGATGGCGCGCTCGACGGCTTCGAGGGAAATCTGGAAGTTTCGATCGACATCGACGACCACGGGCGTGGCGCCTAACTGGGCCACCACGTTCGCGGTGGCGCAGAACGTCAGCGTCGGAACGATGACCTCGTCGCCCGACCCTATGTCCAGCGCGGCCAAGGAGACCTGGAGCGCCGCTGTGCAGGAACTGACCGCCACCGCGTGCTTGACGCCTATATACCGGGCGAACTCGCTCTCGAATCGCTTCACTTTGGGACCGGTCGTCACCCAGCCCGACCGCAGCGTGTCTACGACCTCTTGGATCTCTTCCTCGCCGATGAACGGGAGACAGTACGGCAGGAACGACTGCCGTGCGCAAAAAGCGGTGGGTGCGCTCATCTACAGGGTCTTTCGAAAGGTGAGGCTGTTCGCCACAAGGCGAAATTCACACTCTTCATACAATCTGCCGGCGGGAATGTTGGCGATCTGCGTGCCGACTTCAACCACACGCACGCCTTGGCTGGCGAACCATCCGAGCGCGCCGTACGTGGCGGCGCGCGCCACGCCGCGCCCCCGCAGCATCGGATCCGTGGCGACCATGCCGACGGTTCCGAAAAGGATGCCCAACCGTTCTCCCGCTTCTTTGTCGACCGTGCAGGTCACGTATCCAACCGGGACCTCGCCGTCCAGCGCAACGACAACGGCGTCCGCCGCCGTTCCGAGACAGGCGTTCTCCACCCAGCGCTCGTTCACGGAATCGGCGGCTTCCCGCGGGAGAGAGGCGTCCATGTGGAATCGGTCGAATACGTAGGACGATCGCGCGATCGCCAGAATCCGCCCGAGGTCCCGAGGCTCGTACAGGCGAATGCGATAGGCGCCCGCTGCCGGCCAGCCGCCGGCGGAATCCAGCTGTATCGAAAACGTTTGAATACCGTCGATCAGCTCGAAACCTTTCTCTTCCAGAGCATGGATGCTCGACAGGTCGCCGGCATGGATGCGGGCTGTCAGATAGTGAATGCCGTCCGCTTGGCATCGGCCGATTACCGCTCCGGCCAGCGCCGTCTTCCGCCGCCGGGCCAACGCGTAGGGACCTTCCGATGCCAGCCACTCAAACCGGGCGCAGGACACCGCCAACTGCTCCGTATCCCACGGAAGAAAACTCCAGCAGGCCGAGGCCACGATGGAACCGGACGACCGCGCCACGATCGTCCGGGAGTGAACGCCGCCGGAAATCTTGCGCGCGCGCCAGTCGCGGAATTCGCTATACGCCGCATCTTCAAAGTCGGATGCGTAGGCGCTGTAGGGGTGAAGCGGCCAGTCGCGCAAAAGGCCGGCCATCTCACGAACCTCGGCCGCGCCGGCATCCGTAATGCCGCATTCCGCTTCGCGCGTAACGCCAGTGTCGCGAAGGGCGATTCCGGCGGCGCTCTTGTCGGTCTTCATGAGATCGCGTGGGGCCGCGCTAGGCGCGGTCGGCCGGAATTGGCATGCCTTTCTCTGCGATGCCCTTGCGCAAGAGGATGTAGGGTATGGTCCTCGCCAAAATCTTCCAATCCAGCCAAAGGGACCGCCGTCTTACGTATTCCAGATCGTAGGCTTTCCGCTGCGCCCAGGGGATGTCGTTGCGGCCGCTGATTTGCGCCAGTCCCGTGATGCCCGGTCTGACGTTCAGCTTGCGCTTCTCTTCTTCCGTGTAGAAGCGGAGCTGATCGACCTGATCCGGCCGCGGGCCAACCAAGCTCATGTCGCCCCGGAGAACGTTGAATAGCTGCGGCAGTTCGTCCAGGCTGGTCTTGCGGAGGAAACGTCCGACGGGAGTAACGCGCGGGTCGTCATCGCCGGTATAAGCCGAGCCGTCCGGGTTCCGCAGGTCCGGGGGATTGTTCATCATACTGCGTAACTTCAGCAGGGTGAACGGGCGGCCGTGAAGTCCCAGCCGCAGTTGCCGGAAGAGCACCGGACCCGGCCCGGATCGCCGCACCGCCACTGCGCACGCCAACAACACCGGCGAGAGGGCCAGCAGCAATACCGATACGATCAACAGGTCGCGGATACGGGTCATGGCTTGCCTGGTCTTGAGGCCCCGCCGGCGGCGCCGCGCTACGCCGGGACTACCTCGCCGGCCGCTCGCACCCGGCTCTCGATCCAGGCATAAGTTTTTTCGAGACCCTCCCGAAGCGGCCGTGACGGCGACCAGCCCAGCCGTTCCCGGATGAGCCGATTGTCGGAGTTCCGCCCGCGCACGCCCAGCGGACCGGGAATGTGCACGATGGTCAGGCGTTTGCCGGCGATATCCATCGCCATCTGCGCCAGTTGATTGATCGTAACCATTTCCTCCGAACCGATATTCACCGGATCGATATATAGGAAAGAACGGGTCTGCTCGCCATCGCCCCAGATTTCGATCGCGCCGCCATCCTTGGCTTCCGCGACCTTCCGGCACAGCGCGGCCGGAGCCTTCTCCCTGCCGCCCGTCCACGTGCCTTCTGGGCCGAAAATGTTGTGAAACCGGGCGACCCGGACTGCCACGCCATAGTTCCGCATATAAGCGAAGTAGAGCCGCTCGCTAAAGAGTTTCTCCCAACCGTACTCGCTGTCGGGCGCGGCGGGGTAGGCGGAATCCTCGGAACACTTCGGGTTCAAAGGGTCCATCTGGTTGCGCTCCGGATACATGCACGCGGAAGAGGAATAGAAAAACTTTCTGACGCCCGCCTTCACGCCGAAGTGCAAGCAATTGAGGTTAATCGTGGCGGAATTGTGCATCACATCCGCGTCGTGCTCGCCGGTAAAGATATACCCGGCGCCACCCATGTCCGCCGCCAGTTGGTAAACCACCTCGACGCCGCCCACTACGTCGCGGGCGAACTGCTGGTCCCGCAGATCGCCCTGAATAAATTCGTCGGCCGGCGGTTCGGAAAACTCATGCCGCTTGATGTCCACCGCGCGCACCCAGAATCCCTCGGCCTTCAAGCGTTTGACGAGGTGGCCGCCGATGAAACCGCCCGCCCCGTTCACCAGGACCTTCTTCATTCCGACCTCCGCATCCTGCAACTAGGCAACCTTCCGCGCGCTGCCGGCCCGCGGCCCGGCGCAGACCTCCGCGAGCACAGCCTCGACCTGCGCCACGCAAATCCGGCGGCTGCAGTTTCGTTCCAGATAAGCCCGGCCCCTCCGTCCCATCTCGGCGAAGGCGTCCCGTTCCTCCAGGGCGCGCCGCAGCGCGGCGGCGAGACACTGGGAATCGCCCGGGGGAGCCGTGACGCCGCACTGCGCGTCCTGAATCAGGCGATCCAGCTCATTGCCCGGGTTCGTGATGGCGACGATGGGCCGCGCCGCGGCCATCTGCTTGTAAATCTTCGAAGGGACGGATGCGAACGTCGCTGCCGAATTCAGCGTGACGAGCGTAACATCCGCCGCCGCCAGCGTTTCTCCGTAGCGTTCGATGGGTTGGAACGGAAAGAACTTCACGTTGTCCAGCCCCGCGGACGCCGCCTTTTCGGCCAGCGCCCGCTTTTGCACCCCGTCGCCCACGATGGCGAATCGTACCGCCAGCCCGCGCAGTTGCACCGCCGCGTCGAGCACCGTTTCCAATTCCGCGTTGTAACCCAGCCCGCCCGAGTACACTACGAGCAGTTCGCCGCTCGCGCCCGTCTCGCGCCGGAATGCGTTATCCGATGGCATGGGGACGATCTGTTCGGGGTCGGCCCAATTGGGCACAACCCGTATCTTATGAGGCGCAACGCCTTTGCCTAAGAGGTTCTGCCGGAACCCGTCGGAAATGACGACGATGCTGTCGCTCCGCCGGTAGATCCACCGTTCCATGGCGCGGAAAAACGCCACCGCAGCGGAGTTCGTCAGATAATCCAGGGCGACGGCTAGGTCCGGGTAAAGATCCTGAACATTGACCACGAGACGTGCGCCCGATGCCTTCGCAATCATCCACGCCGAAACCCCCAACGGCAAGGGCGGCAAAAGCGAAAGAACGACGTCGACGCGACGCCTCCACCGCAAATAACCGGGTGCAGCCGAGAGGCAGAATGTTCCGAACTTGGCGAGCTGAGGCCAAAACGCCTTGTTCGGCGTCGCCCAGGTCAGCGTCCGGATGATCTCGACGCCGTCGATCGTCTGACATGAAGCCAATCGGTTACGATACCCCTCGAAGATCCTGCCCTGAGGGTAACTTGGATACGACGCGACCACGGTTACCTCGTGTCCGCGCGCCTTGAGGTCTTGAGCAAGCTGCGTATACTGAACGCCCGTGCCCACGGACTCAGGGTAGTAATAGTTGGTCAGAATCAGAACCTTCATCTGCAGCTCCTGGCGGTCGAGCGCGGAGCGATGACAGACTGGCGGCGTAGGCCCGTGCGAACCAGCGCGGAATTGACTGCCTCAACGCCTGCCATGAAGTCGCGGCGGCCGGTGATCTTCTGGACAAAGTCATCCGTCCCGTCGCTGGCATCGATCGTGATCCGGGGGATCTCGTAACGGTTCGGAATCGAGCGGATGCACGTCTGCAATGCGGTGAAACCGCTGTCGTACCCGGCTGCCCTGGCGGCTAAGATGACCCGTTGGTCGTAATCGTGCGGCTGGCCGAACGGGTAGGCGAGCGCGGTCGCTTCCGTTCCTGTCCGGCGCTCCAGGATGCGCTTGCTTTGCGTAAGTTCCTCGAAAACCTCATCGGGCGTACAGTCGGAAAGGCGGGCGTGGGAGTGCGTGTGCGATCCCACCGAGCAGCCCTCGGTCATCATTTCGCGGACCTGTTCCCAGGTCAGTGGCGGGAGTCCGGCATAGTGGGGCGACCATCGGAAAAAGGCGCTGCCCCCCTCCAGGAAACCCGTCGGCAGGAACACGGTGAAAGGCAACCCGTGCTTCCTGAGAATGGGGAAGGCGCAGGTATACAAATCCTCAAACCCATCGTCGAACGTAATCGCCGCCAGGCGTTCGCCGCCCGCCGGAAGCGCCGCCAGAAGGGTGCGCAGCGGCACAATGGTGAATGACGCCGCCAGCAGATTCATCTGTTTCTCGAATTGCTCAGCCGGTTCCGAAAAGCGGCTGCCGCCGCCGATCGAGTGGTACGCCAGGATCGCGCTGTGGCGCTTGGACTCCGGAAGGGCTCGGGCCGCCATCCTTTTGATCGCGCGTTTGATAGCTATTGTCCCCATGCCAGGAGTAGTACGTCCGCGGTCTTTCGGGCGCAACCTTCCCAGGTGAAATCGGCGCCGGAACGCTGGCGGCCCGCGGCGGACAACTCGTTGGCCGCGCTCCGGTCGTTCAGCAGTTGCGTGATCGCGCGGGCGCACGACCGGTCGTCGAACGTATCGTAGTACACCGCCGCGGGACCGCAGATTTCGGGCAAAGGAGCGGCCTTCGCGGCGACGATCGGCGTTCCCACGGACATCGCTTCCAGCAGCGTGATCGGGCAGTTCTCACCGACCGCGGGGAAAAGCAGGCAGCGCGCGGAAGCATACAGCGCGGTGAGTTCGGAGGGGGCTACGCCCCGGCCCAAAGTCACCGATTCTTCCAGACCGTGGCTTCGCACCAGTTCCGCAAGACGCGCGTAGTATTGGCCGTCGTAGGGAACGCCCTGGACGAGCAGCTTGATGGGCCTGCCAGTCGCCGCCTGCACCTGCGGCAGCGCGCGGATCGCGACATGGATGTTTTTATACGCGAAATAGTGCGATACCAGAAGCACGGTGTCGGACTCCGCGCCGCTCCACTGCTGGGGCGCGGGACGGATTCCGTGATGAATGATGCTGACCCTTGCGGCATCGACGCCCTGCTTGCACAGCAGGTCCCTGGCGTAACCGGAGAAGGCGATGGTTCGTGTGGCCCTCTTGGCGGAATGGACCGTCAGGGGCCGCAGCCAACGGGACCGCCAGCGCCTGATCGGGTTCGACTCCTGGTACCACTGCGGCTCATGGAAGGGAAGCAGGTTATGAATCGCCAGGACGACCGGGATTTTCAAACGCGATAGAAGCGGGGACGCGAAATTCGCGGTCGTCAGGAACAGGCACGGACGAAGCGCGGCCAATTCGAACGGAAGCACGGCTTCGCGCCACAGCAGCTTCGACATTCCGGAAAGCAGCAGGGATGTCGTCGGCTGCGGGAAGCGAATAGTCCGGAATTGCACGCCATCGTGAGCCGCCACGGCCCTTAGTTCCGGCGTCACTTCGCCGTAAATGATCCACTCCGTATCGGCGAAGCCCTCGATCAATATCGGCAGCAACTCATTGACGTAGAGCCTTCCACCGGACAGGCAAGCCGTGGCATCGACTACGATGCGAAGCCGCGGGCCGTGCGAATGATCGTCTGTGCTTGCGCTGGCCGTGATCCCGCGTGAATCGGTCCGCGGCGGCTCGTCGTGCAAAAGCCTCTGATACGGAATCATCGAAGTTTTAAGCGGCGCCGTTGGCTTCACCAGGCGGCGGAGACTTGAGCAGCAACGAGGCGTTATAACAGAACACGAGAGAGGAAATGTTGGGCGCGACCTTGAGCGCTGTTTCCTTGAAGGAGTGCTTCAAGCTGCCAAGGCGCGGGTCAGCGAAGACATAGGTGGACCTGGTGCAGTGGGATAACCGCTGAGAAATCACGTCAAATCCACAGGTCTGAACAAGGCGGCGGATTGTTTTCGGCGAATAAGGATTAATGTGGCCGGTGGCATCTTCGACGTAATTCCATTTTAATCGCAGGTTGTCCTCAGTCGGGACCTCGATAAATACGTAGGGAGCGATTCGACCTGCTTCGTATAAAAGCGCGCGTGGGTTCTCGACATGCTCAATCACGTGGCTCGCAATCGCAAGATCGAATTGTCCAGTCTCGAATGGAAACCTTCCGCCGTCGTATTGAACCACTCGGGACACCCCAGGAATCTTGCGCGCGCAAATTACATCTACGGCGCTTTTGGAAACCTCGAGTGCGGTCAATTCACAGCCGAAATTGGCTTTTGAAAGCTCATTCAAGATGGCGCCTTCGCCAGCCCCAATCTCAAGAATGCGCTGGTGCGGAATCTCAGAGCACATTTCTAGAATGTTTCTGGCCTTGCTGATTGCTCCTAGTTGCCGCCATTCATCCTGGCCGGTATAGCGGTGCTCGTATTTCGCTGCGAAGTGGTCTGGCATTGAACGCTCTAGTTGAGATCCGTCACCGCCACGGCGCATAGTTCCGGCGTCGCCTCTCCGTAAATGATCCACTCGGTATCGGCGCGGCCCTCGATGAGCAACGGCAGCAACCCGTTGACATAGAGTTTTCCGCCGGACAGGCAAGCCGTAGCATCCACCACTATGCACCCTATCGGAGAATGAGGGGATCCGTTCGCCATCGTCTACTTCCGAAAGAACAGATAATTGATCCCATCGGTTGAATAGCTCCGGTATCCCATCGAGCGCAACTTGGCGACGGCTCGCTTTGTGTCGTCCAAAGTAAACGCTTTTACGCAGTGATGATGAAACTCGACGATGATCTGGCTGATGGTTTTGACCCACTCATCGTCCTGTTGTTCCAGGATGTCGTACTCGGCGCCCTCCACGTCCAGCTTCAGAACGTCAATACGGGAAACGCCGATGTGCGCCGCCAAATCTTTCAGAGTCATCGAGGGCACCGCGTAAGAGATGGCGCGGCTCGCGTTCACGTGACCGTTGAACACGGAGCCGGAGACTTGGTCGATCGGTTCATAAAACGTCATGAATCCTGTCGTGCCCGCAACGGCTACAGGATAGAGGCGCAGGCGGTCGCCGTGCCTGCCTGCCACCGTCGCGAGGACCGCTTGATGTTTCCGTGTCGGGTCCACACCGTGACATTGGGCGCCATAGCGTGTAATGATCGCAGCTGAAAAATCCGCATCATAGCCCAAACCGCAATCAAGCACAATGGATTTGTCGTTGATCGTGGTCCGGACGAAATAAGAAGGACCAATCCTCTGAAGTCCATACAGCCGGCAGTAGACCGGCATCGATGTGAGAGCGGCGAGACGGCGCAAGCGCCTGGTCAGAGTGGAAACCACACTTTTCACAGTGACGCCTGTGCTCCTTTCCCCTAAGGACGATCGCCAGCCCATCCGAGGCTCGGTGCTGTTGGCTGCCTGCGAAATGCCGACCTGGCCACAACCATCGCGAACGTTATCGCCCACAGAAGCAACCCGATACTTTCCAAGTCCTCTCCCCGGCTAAACATTCCGGCTGCGCCCATCGAGAAATAAATAATCAGCGCGGGAAGCGCAGCTCGCACGCTGTGCCGGCCCAGAAGCAGGATGCTGATCATGACGCCTATATTCACGCGGTCCATCGATCCGCCGGTGAGCCAGACCACAACGAACGCCACCATGGCGACACTGGTAACCACCCCAAGACCGAAGCGTCTCCTAGCATACCCAACACAGGCGACGCAGAGTAGCGCCGCCATAAACCCAATGCGAACGATATTCCAGTGGTCCGGCATGTACCGAGCCACCCAAACCCATATAGACGCGTGCTGCGGAAGACGAACGCTGTTCCCCAGCAGCCTCCCCCTCCCCATTTGGAGAACCAGTGAAACGCCGAACGGCAGGAACCAAATACAACTTGCCATGATGCACAAGCTGATGGAGGAGGCAATTCGTCGAAGCGACCTTGGATTGTGACTAAGAAGCCGGGCGATGAACAAAGGCAGCAAGAATATGCCCAGACCTTTGTACGCGATAGAAAGACCGACGACAACAGGTGCTCCGTAAGCGGCGATCCGTCGGTTACTGGAAAGTATGCACGCCAGGGCGAACACCATGAGGAGCGTCTGAATGCCTTTATCTTCCGGAAAAATAGTGCCCCATTTTAACAACGTTGGCGACAATGCGCTGAGACCAAGGCCCATAAGCAGGCGCCCGTAAAAACCGAAGGCGGCGCCCGAGAATCTCGACAGCGTGGAATCGCGCTGCCCGACAAGCGACTGGGAGGTCCAGTGGTCGAGCACAAAGAGAAACACAAATAGCGACAGGAAAGAATCTAGAACAGCGAACGTGTAGCGGTATGCCAAAGCAGAGTCGTGGATGCTAGTAATTCCGCCGAAGAATAGCAACGTCAGCGGAAGATTGCTGGATGCGTAGTAATTCCAGAGTGCCGGGTCCTTCAGAGTAGCTTGAGTCGTGCGACTGCGGAGCGCCTCTCTCTCTACTAGTCCAGCCGCGTAATCGTACGGATTCACCCCCTTAGCGATGAGACCGCCTCCCGCACGGTAAATCTCTAGGTCGATGCTGTTGTCGTACTTCGGTGTAGTTGCGATAAGGCTGAAGCGTACCCCAAACGCGAGGAGAAAAACAGCCAGACACATCCACACCCGGTTCCGGTGCAGCATAATCGTCCAACCTTGACAACTGTCGTTGCGGCCTGAGTTCTGCTCGGCGGGGGATCGTAAGGGAGCGGTTGCAGATGCGTACAAGCCCTCACGCTTATGGTACTAGGCGCAAATCGATCCGATCGAGGTGGTCTTACCGGAGCCGGCTCGCTCGTAGAGGGTAATGAGTTTGCCGGCCACCGAGGGCATCGAATAGGGCTCGATTAAGCGGTCGCGATTCTGGCTTAAGTCTTTCCTGTTCTCCTGCGCTTGCCGCAGAGCCGCCGCCATCTCTCGCGAATCGCCGGGCGATACGAGCCAGCCAATCTCGGGAGTAATCACATCCTCTGGCCCGCCACAGCGGGTCGCAATAACGGGCATACCCGTCGCGATGGCCTCAATGGCCACAACTCCGAACGTTTCGTAATAACTCGATATGACAAGTACATGAGCGCTCCACATAGCCTCCCGAACTTGCTGGCGTGTAAGTTCCCCCGGGAATGTGGCCTGTCCTGCAATGCCGCATTCCCTTGCCAGCGCCTTGAGCTTGCTTTGCGCCGGACCCTCTCCGCCAATGACAAGCTCGTATTCCGGCGCGCCGCGGAATTGCGCGGCGAATGCCCGGATGAGGACATCAAAACCTTTGTTCGGGCTCAGATCGCCCACCGCCAACACCTTGAATCGCGACTGGCCCCGCGGAGCCGGAGGCGGCGCGAAGAAGTCGGCATCCACCACATTCGGGATCACTCTCACCGGATTGCCGCCCGCGTACGGGGTGATCGCTCGCGCCAACGCGGCGCTGACCGCCACCACCGCATGCGCGTCAGCGTACACTTTGCGGGCCAGTCCGATCGCAGCCGGGCTGGCGGTGCCCATCAGAAGCGCGGCCGAATGTTCAGTCACTATATATGGAATCCCGAGTTGCTTCGCGATAGCCCGCGCTGCCAGCCCCGCGTAAAGCGCATTATGGGCGTGAATGACATCTGGTCGGAGCGGGCCGGTGAGCTTCCGCAGTACCAGTCTGACTAGCAGTGAGGCCCAGACGCGGCTCCCGGAAACGGTTCGAAGTCCGATATTCCAACCCTTCTGACGAACGGTCCAAACACCTTCCTCGCGCTGCGATATCGTCTGCCAGTGGCTCTCGCTCAGCGCCCGCCACGATAGATCCCGCAGGCTCCGCGGTTCCACAAACGCAACGCCCACGCAGGCGCCGGCGCGCGCCAGCGCCTCTGCTTGGTCGCGGAAAAAACTGCCTGCCCGTTCGCGCCCGGGGTATGGATAATAAGACGGCAACACCAAGACGTCTACCGGCATGCCGCGGCCACCTGCGGCCGGCGAACCTCTGGATCCAGCCCGATGCGCGTTTCCGCCGCGCCGGCCCGCCGCCGCGCCGCCAGCCGGCGGGCGCCGGTCGCGAATCCGGCAAGAAACCAGTACACGAAAGCGGTCCGAACACCGTTGCGTTGCACCGGCGTGTAGAACATAACGTGGGTCTGGTAAAAGCTATCCACCACCGCATAGGCGACCATGAACGCTGTGATGCCGGCCAGCGCGCGCGTCAGGGGCGCGTACGGGCTCTTGTACACCCGCCATAGGCGCTTGATCAGCAGCCAGCAAACCACGTACGCCAGGATGGCGCCGGGCAAACCGGTCTCGGCGAGCAGCTCGGCGAGGCCATTGTGCGGCGTTGCGACGTAAACGGCCTGCCCCTGGAGGACCATGGGCACGTCGGCATATATAGTGAACTCCCCCCTGCCAACTCCGATCACAGGATTCTTGCGAAAGATCGCCATCGCCATATCAAAAAGCGCGGCCTTATTCACGCGGTCCTCCACGTTGGGATTCTCCAAACTCGTGAAGGACCTATCGAAGCCGCTGGTTGTCAACAACAGCGCGGTGCCCGCCAACACGATTACGGCCGCGAGAGGCGCAACCGCTATAGCCGACATCCGCTGCCTCGGGTTGAAGTGCAAGCGGGCGCAGAGCGGAACCAGTACCGCGAATTGCAGGAGGGCGGCTACGTACCCCTGCCGCGTTTGAACCGTGACGATGGCCAGCAGGTGCAACAGGAAGACAGCGGAAAGGAGCGCCCTGTACCTGGGCCTCCGGCGCACCAGCAGCAGGAGGCAGCACGCGGCTCCAATCAGGGCAATGCGCGAGGTGTCGCCGGCGCCCAGATCCGTTGGCGGGTCGAAGTTGTACCGCGAGATATGGCCTCCCGTGTCTTTCAGCCATTCGAAAACGGTTTCCAGGGATACGATCGTGGTGCCGCAGATAACCGCCCCCAACACCCTCTTGATATCCGTTTCCGGATTGAACAGAGTCGCGCCCCCCCAGAATGCGCCCACCGTGACCGCTATGGTCAGCAACAGGTGGCCCATGAATCTGACCTGTAGCAAGTCGGTGGAGAAACTCAGGCTGGCCAGGAAGCTGAGGTCGGGCTTCACAATGAACCCATTGATAAGCGCTCCCGCCACCCACCACACGGCCAGGACTGCAAGGTACTTCCCTGCTCTCTGCGTGAAGGGCGTTGCGCGCGTTGCAGGCGTGGCGCGCCGGACTACCATCCACAACGCGCATGCCACCACCACCACCTCATACGGGTAAATCCCTCCGGTTGCGGTGCCGAACCTATAGGACCCGGCAATCCCGAGAGCGACGGCGACCAGAAACAAGCGGCGCAGAGAATGCACCGCCCAAAGCAGCCCGCCTGCCAGCATCACGGCCGTGACCGCGATTCCAAAAGGTTTCGTATAGTCCATTTAGCGCCTCAGCCAGCGTCCCATCCGGCGGTACGTCCGGACGTACTCCGTCATCAGGAGCGAAAACTGGGCCTCGCGCAACCCCTGGCCTACTTGGTTGCGGCAGAGCAGGAAACGGTCGTTCTCCGGCGTATTCAGCCCGTGCTCCGTCCCGCAGGCGCCCCGGAACCCGGCGCGGCGGACCGCGGCGGCCGTTCGCTCGTCGGCCAGGCCGTAAGGATAGCAATAGAAGCGGGCGTGAACGCCCGTCTGGCGCAGGATTGTATTGCGCGCCTCGTCCAGTTCCGAAGCTATTTCCGCATCGCTGAGCGCGGTAAGCGGCCGGTGGGTCTTGCCATGCACCCCCAAATCGAAAACGCTCGCGCCTTGTTTCAACTCGTCCCAGGAAAGCAGTTCCCATCTCTGGATTCCCGGCCCGCTCTCGCTGAAGCCCCCATCCGCCGTCAGCCAGCCGCGCCTCCCCACATACGCCGAGACCACGAATACCGTGGCGCGCGCGGAATACCGTCTCAGGATAGGTGCCGCATACCGCAGAATATCGCGATGCCCGTCGTCGAAGGTCAGGGCCACGCACTTATCTGTTGCGCCTCGGTCCAGACAATCCACAACTTCGTCCAGTCCAATCACCCGGTAACCGCGTTCCGCCAGCCACCTCATCTGCCACTCGAACTCCTCCGGATAGATGGAATGGACGTGCTCCCTTCCAATATTCGGAGAAACGCGATGATAATAGAGGATCGGAATGCCCACTTTAGGCGCAATGCGGTCCATGAGCAGCAGACCCTGCACCACCGCCAGCTTACCAACCTTCGCCGGAGTCGTGTTCACGTCCTCTCTCCGATCCCGCGGACCCACTGCCAGACGGCCGCAAAGCGGCGGGACGCCTTCAAGGCGGGTTTAGCGCCGAGATACCAGCGCCGCGCGGCGTACGACCGCCAGTTTGAACTGAAAACCATCAGGTCCGTCACTTCCCGTACCGACTCGGTCCACTGGAGTTTATAGGGCTCATCGCCCAATAGGAAATCCAACTCCGTGACTCCCTCTCGCACGGCCGATTCAATCGCAAACTGAATCAGCAACTTACCGGGCGAGCATTCGGAGTACTCCGGGCTGAAGGTAGGTTTGTACCAATACAGGCGGTTGCCATATTGAAAGCCGAAATGGTAGGCAACGGCGCGATCGTTCACGGATAGCCGGGAGAAGTGGACCAACGATCGCGCGGGACCGTTCAAAAGCTGCGTGAAGTATCGGCGAAGCCAGGTTCTTGCGGCCCGGGTTGCCGCCCGGCCGGCGTCCAACTCGCGCTCGCGCAGAGTCTCCAGGAAGGCGGGCAATACTTCCATGGCGGCGCGACGGTCTCGCAGCACCTCATAAGACACAACGCCCCGCTCGCTGAGCTTCTGCAAGCCTTTTCGGAGGTCGTATCGGGCGCTCTTGGGGAGTCTGGAGAACACCATCTCAGGATCCGGCGGCAGCGGCAAATACGGGGAAACCACACGGCGCGCTTCACTGCAAACGGCACTTCTCCCGCCCAGTTCTTCCCTCAGCGCGAGCGCATTGGCAGAATCCGTCCGAAGGTGGTTCAGTTCGAACACGTCCCAGAGATGCTGGTGGTGGAAAACTTCGTCCAACATGGCCCCTATGCATGGCTGCCGGTCGCCCCTGACGAGGAAATCGGCATAGTCGGCTGCCGGCGCGCCCAGGAATTGCAGATGGCGAAATCGAAGCAAGGCTTGCTGGCGCTCCACGATACAGAGCGGCGCAATCGCCGCCAGTTCCGATCCCTGCCGCACGACGATCACAAAGAGCCGGCTGCGCTCGCTCTGCGTCTCCCACCACGCCGAATTCCATTCGTGGCGCTGGAAGACGGTCGCACCTTCGCTCTCGGCCGCCAGCACATTCCATTCATCCTGCAGGCTCAAGAACCCCTGGTGCGTGGCAATCAGCGAGGCCGACAGCGCGGAACTCGGTTTGGCCGCCGCGCGGGCCTTCGATTGCAACACGCCCGAGTTCATTGCCCGGATCCTTTGTCCTCGTGGCTCAAGGGTTCATCATTGCCGGCGCCAGCGCATACGCTCTGACGCCGTCGAAGAGGAACTGCTGGATGGTACAAGCGGAAGCCGCTGCACCGACAGGAGACGCACCCCGCATTTCGGGGGGCCAATGGAACGGCCAGCCGCCGCGCGCATCCTGGCAAATCAGGAACGTAATCGTCTGGCCCGCCGCCGCATGAACCAGGGACGAACTGGCCACTTGGCCTGCCAGCGTAATCTTCTGCACGCTGCTCGCCGAAACGTCGAAGACCGGCGTTGCGGAGTAGGGAACCGTAACCACCGGGTTCGCCACCGCCGACGCCGATAACATGCCGTGAACTTCCAGCATGGCCCCGGCCGCCGCATCGCCCGGCTTGCCGATCGAGACCGGCTTCTCAAAATGCGCCGGTCCGTCCGAAACGATTCCGTTGGGCCCGGGCGCGTCACCGTTACCGATGTGAACCACGTTGCTCGAGGGGTCGCGCCACACGCCGTCGTAAAGGGCGCCCTGAACATCGACTTTCCCGGTTGCGTCGGGGAATCGCAGCGTATCGCCGGCCAAAAGCGGCTCTACGAAACCGTGCGAATAGCTCCCCGAGTACTCGGGCAACTCCCCTTCAATATCCGCCCTAGTGAGCCGGCGGCGGCTGGCCCATCCAAGCCGCACGTCGCCGATGGTGGCGGCTCCCGTATTCCGAATGAATTTGTGGGCGCTGGTATTGGTGGCGCCCTGCGGATCGAGAACGATGTCGCAATCGCAACCCGAGGAGGCTCCTACATCGAACGTGAAACCATAAGCGCCACCCTCCTGCTGGTAATAGCCGCCGCCATCGAATGTCGTATTCTGGGCCGACTGGAACAGGACCAGCCCGTACGGGCAGCTCTCCAGGTGTGGGTTGCGGACGCTGATGCCCGATACGTCGCGCAACTGCATGCAATAGTGCGAGTGATCGGAATCCGACGCCGTAAGCAGATCGAAGTCCATATTGCCGGCTTCACGGGTCGCGGCTCCGTCCACCACGAACGGCGCGGACGCCCCATTGATCCACAGCTTGTCGCCCAGCACCTGGCCGACCCGGCCATGCGCGTAAAAGCCTTTCCCGCCGACTCGATCGATATCGACATCCTTCAGCGTCACGTTGAACACAAACCCGCCGCGTCCCGAACCGCCCAAAAGAGACAGGCCGTTGTTCCCGCAATAGATGATCTCCAGCCGCTCGAGCCGCAGCTTCGATATCGTATGGGCGCTGCCATCCACCACCAGGCAGGAGCCTCTTCCAGCCTCGGCGCCATGGGTAATCGTGAGGTCGCGCACGGAAATCCCGCCCAGTTCCGTCGAGCCGGCCACCACGAGGCAATCGGAGTCGGGTTTGCACTTGATTGTGGTGCCGTGCGGAGTCGGGCTTGCGTTCGCTCCCGCGCCCTCCACCGAGAAACCGTCGGCATCGAGCTTCCAGCCATTGGGAACATAGTAAACGCCGGCCGGCAGCGTCAGCGTGCCCAGCCCGTTGCTCTTGACATATGCCTCTGCCCCGTTCAGGCAGGCCGTGTCGTCGGTCACGCCATCGGCTCTGCAACCAAATGCCGTCACGTCCACAGCCATGTGCCTGGAAGCGCTGTCTTCAGGGGCAGCCGCTGGGCCCGGCTGTTGCCCGCACACGCCTGACACTAGCGCCAGGGCCGCGATCGGAAGGCGTCGGCTCGGAAAGCTCATCGCCGTCCCCCTCCGCCGCGCTCCACGTTGACGTACACCGCAATCGGCAACGGGCCGTGGTCGAACTCCCTGATTTTCTCGAACCCGCCGGAGACGAGCACGTCGTGGCAGGTGGGAAACTTGTACACAATTGTGCAGCGTCTTGGGCAGCGCTTCAGCGAAGCGCCGAGGTTCTCGACCACGGCCTTCATGACTGGAGTTTTGAATGGATTGAAGAAGTAGACAAAATTGTACTCGTCGTACTCGCGGAAGCTGGCGGCGTCGCAGCAGTGCAATTTGATATCGTGCCGGCGGCGGCCGAGAGCCGCGCGCGCGAAATTCGCTTCGGCCACCCGGATCAGCGCCGGTGAAATCTCGACACCGGCTATTTTGGCGAAGGGGAATTTGGCCAGAGTGATGATTGCGGCGCCCTTGCCGCACCCGATGTCGATGATCTTATCCGTGGGCTTGATTTCAAGCGCACGGAATACGCGCTCCAAGTCAGGGCCGCCGGAAGAACCGTGTAAAACCGACAGCTCCGGCGAAAGGTGGAGTTCTTCGAGACTAACCATCGCAAAGTCAAGCCTATGCACAGCGACCCAGCCACGGTATAAGGCTTGCCGCCAGTCTCCCGTGGCCGCTAACTTGGCGGCGCCAATCATCTTAGTCCGAAAACGCGGTGCCGAATCCGCGATGGACTGCGTGGATTCAACCCTGGCCCGCATCCGCTGTGAGCTCTTCATCGCCTCGGTTCAAAGTTTCTACACCGGCCAAGAGCCGCGACAAGGTTTCCGTGAGGCCCCGCCGTTCGAACCGCCGCAGGACTTCCGGCGCGCTAGCCGCATGCAATTCTCCGCGCTGGAACTGGCGATAGTACTCGAGGATGGCGCGCTCGATGCCGTCGACGTCATCGGGATGCAGAACCACGCCGCAGCCGCTTTCCTCGACCAGCGCCGCCGCGGCTCCCGGCGGCGTGATGGCCAGAACCGGCCGCCTGATCGCCATGTACTCAAACAGCTTGGCCGGGACCGAAATCTGCGCTATGTAGTCGCCGCCCACGGACAACAGCAGTACGGCGCTGCGCGCGAGTTCCTCCAACGCACGGCGGTGTGGTAGATGCCCGGTAAATTCCACCTGACCCTGTAAGTCGAATGCGGCCACCTCCGCCTCCAGCGGAGGATTGGGCCCGCCGATAAGACGCACGAACACCTGGCTCGCTACCCCCGGCGCTCGCGCGCGCAGTTGCGACAGGGCGCGCAGGAACGGCGTGGCCTTGCGGGAACAGCAAAACCCGCCGGCGTATGTGATGTCAAAGCGCTGTCCATCGTAGACCGGCAATCCGGCCACTTCTTCGGCGTCGTATCCGTTGGTAATGGTTTGGACCCGGCCGGAGGCCTCCCGCGGCAGACGGCTGCGGAAGTACCTCGTGTGGAAATCGGTGGTTGTGACCAGATGGTCGGCGTTTTTCAGCACCCAGATCTCCGCCAGGGAGTGTGCCGCGCGGTGTAAGCGCGTGGGAACTATGAGATCGGGATCGTTGACCCATGGGTCGCGGAAATCCGCCACCCAGCGCACCCCGGTAAGGCGCTTCAGGGCAGCGCCCACCAAGTGCGCGCTGTGAGGCGGCGATACCGTGTACACGGCATCCACCTTGCGCGTCGACATCTGCCGCAGAGCGGCGAAAAGCGCGCTTGGCAGCCAGAAAATGGCCTCATCGGGCCACAACAACCACCGCCGCAGCGTGCGAAAGCAGGCCCTTGCAATCCCCCTGAAACCCTTGTCGTTTAGCCGAATTTGCCCCCCCGGCGGCCCTGTCTTCGTCGCCACGCTGGCTGCGCGGGGCGCCAATCCCGCCCGGATACGGCGCCAAAGCGGGAATGGCCCGACGCGGCGAATCTTCGCGCGGCCTGCCACTCTACCAAGCAGGCTGGCATCGGCCAGCGCATGTGAGTCGACCCTTCGAGTCAGCACGACTGGATCCCAGCCAAAGTCCGGCAGGTATTGTACGTAGCGCGTCACCCGCTGGATGCTCCCGGTCTCGGGTGGAAACTGGAAGGCGAGTACCAACACGGTCCGTCTGCGGCAGTTCACAGCCGGATCCATCGCTGCGGCGTGGGCTTCAGACGTGTTCGTAAGCGGCATCGGCGACCCCCTTCTTCGCTAACCCACTGCGCAGGCGTGTAAGGGCCCTTGCGAGTGACGCCCCAGCAAACCGGAAACCGCCGCACTCATTCGGTCCAGGTCGCTCTCCCGGATCTGCTGATGAACCGGAAGGCAGAGGATCGACTCTCTCAGCCGGGCTGCCTCCGGAAAGCGCGTCTGCGGCAAAAGCGGATGCGCAAGGGTCCCGAACGCGAACGTCTCGATGCCCTGTTCGCGCAGTCGGGCCATCAGCATGGACCGACCACTCACCCATATTGGCAAGAACAGCGGGCAGACGCCCTTTTCGAGTTTGTTGAATACCTTTTGGTAGCCAGGAACGCCATTGAGGCGCGCGTCGAGGCCGACCCAGTTCCGCCGCCGTCTCTCCACAACCTCGTCGGGCGCGGTCGCCGCCGCCAGACGGCGCGAAAGGGCCGACATTCTACTCCGGTAGATCTCCTCCCGCTGCCCCGGCGGTGGGGCCTCCTCCCGGTCCTGCAATCCGCCCCAACGCAGCATGCGGTACAGATCCGTGGCCTTTCGCCCAACGATCTGCCTCGCCAAACACTTCGCGTAGAGCCGGTATGGGTCCACCGAAAACCGCGCCAACCCCGCGAACGCCCCATGCGCGCCAGTATCCATCCACGCCCGATCGTTCCATTGATAGGCGCCCCCTTCTAATAAGGGCAACGTCTTCCGCAGGCTGAAGACAGCAAGCGGAGCGTACTGGCCGAGCTGCCGTTCTTGGTCCTGCGAGAAGAGCGCATGGGCGCAGTCCTCGATCAGAAGCGCGCCGCGGCCCCGGCATAAAGCAGCGAGGCTCGATATCGAGGGCTGGGGAAACCCGTAGTAGTGAACCACCAATGCCGACCCATGCCGCTCGCGCAGCCTGCGCTCTAAATCCTCCACATCGCACGACAGATCCGGCGCCACCCGGTAAAAACCAACATTGAAGCCCGCGCGGACCGCTGCGTCCACCTCGACCCCGCAATGAAATGCCGGCATCCAGACCGTGGCGCCGCGCGGCAACCGCGCTGAGGCGAGCGCATGGTAGAGCGCCGAGCGCCCGGAGCAGCACAGGCCGGCGTACTTGGCAAGAGCCTCGTGGTATGGCCCGGAACGGCAAGCAACCATCCGCAGGCGCGGCGAAGGGAACGCTGCGATATCAGAACTCATGCCCCCGGAATCCAAGCCAGTCCCACGAGAAACGCCAGGCCGGCAAGGTGATCATAATCGTTGCGACCAAAAACCCACCACGCTAGATCGGTGGTAACCGCACACGCAGCCACAAATCCTGGGCCCTCAGGTCAAAGCCCGCCGGCGAACGCCGTCAGGCCCCTGTCGAAAGCCTCGCAGCCCGCGCGGAGAGCAGCGACCAGATAGCGGGATCCAAGAACGCCGTCAATCCGATGTATGCAACCGTGAGCAGGCCGGCCAGGGACGTCAGCGCGATCGAACTGGCTCCGGCACGGCGCGCCGCTAAAATGATCGCTGCCGCAGGACCCGCCGGCCACGCGTATCGCCCAAGAAGGCTCGCCACCTTCGTCACACTCGCACCAGCCTTGAGCACGAGCACGAAACCCTGGTACCCGTAGACCAGCACACCGGACACGGAATAGAATACCAGCGCGGCATGAACGCGATGCAGGTATGCGCCGGCGCCGATCGAGGCCCACCGGCTGCTCAGGATCAGGCAATTCATCCACAGATAGAACTTCTGCTCCTCCAGAACGGCCACCAGAACGGTCAGGGGCGAAGAGATAAACCACACGCAGATCCAGGCCGCCAATATCTGGACGTAAGCGCCGGCGGGCCGCCATTGGTTGCCGAACACGATGGCGAACAAGTCCGGGGCGACCAGTGACATCATGACCACCGGAAAAATGCCGAACGCGATGAGCCGCTGGAGAGCGGCCTCCACAACCTCCGGCAGATTCCCCGCCGACCTCGCCTCGGCCGCCCGCTGAAAGAACACCTGCCCGATCGAAACGGCGATAACGTCCATTGGAACGCTCAACACCCGCATACCGATGCTGAAGTATCCCGCCGACGCCGAGCCGAAATACCGCGCCAGCAGCAGCGCGGGCAATTGCCACGAGAGGGTATTCAGCAGGATGCCCCAACTGTTGTAAAGCGGAAACTCGGAATAGCGCTTCAACGCCCAGCGTACCTTTACCCATCGGACCGATTCCAATAGGAGTTGGCGGGAGCGCCGCCAGGCGTTCACGGCGGCCATCGCCAGGCCCACGCTGTTTCCCGCGAACGCGCCGCCGATCAGCGAACCCGCCGTCGTCCACTTGACGAAACCAAACGATAACTGGCAGGTGTTCGATAGGCCCGAGGCCAAGGCCCGCGACCCCGAAACCACCCCGAAGTCGCGCTGCCGCGCGTTCCACATCACGATGCTCTGGTAGAAACCCGACACCAAGACGGACGCCGGAATGAACCAGACGTATCCGCCCAGCTTGGCGGCGCCGAAAAGGCGCAGAATCGGGCCGCGGCAGAAAAGCAAAAGCAGGCCAAGCGCGCCGCTGAAACCCGCCGTGATCAACAGCGATAGCGCCAGTACGTTGATCCCATCCTCATCCCGCTCCGGCAATAGGATCGCCTGTTCGTAGCGCAAGCCGGCCATTACGCCCGCGACTGCCGCCAGCGAGGTGCACACCGCCATCAAGCCAAATGCTTCCGGGGCGTACATCCGCGTGAGGACAGGCGCTGCCAGAATGCCGAATAGTTGAGATGACGAGGCCCCAAACGCGACCTTTAAGACGTCGCTCGCGAACGAGGAGGCCTTCCTCGCCGGGGCGATTGGACACGTGCTGCTTATCTCAGCCATGCGCTATGTCAAGGCAAAGCGGCGTCCCGGCGGCGCTTACTGTAGGAGCCGCCGCGCGATGCGTGGCGCGGCGTCTCCGTCCCCGTAGGGTTTCGCCGGGATGCCGCGCGAACCGATGGCCTCCAGAACCGCGGCCTCCAAAGCCGCGGCCGATACCGGAGGACACAGGCGGTTCCAGCCAAGATTCACCAACTCGACCCATTCCGTTTCGCCACGGGCGGTCACGCAAGGCGTCTCGAAAAAAAAAGCTTCTTTCTGGACTCCTCCGGAATCCGTGACAATTACGGAAGCGCTCTTTTCGAGCTGTAGCATGTCCAGATAGCCCACAGGATCGATCAGGGACACGCACTCCGATAACTCCTTTAGCTGCTGTCCGTTGCGCAGGGCGGACCGGGTGCGCGGGTGAACCGGCCACACCAATGCGTGCTCGGATCCAATGGCGCGGAAAGCGTCCACAATACAGGCAAGCCGGTCGGGGTCGTCGGTAGTCTCGGCCCTATGAATCGTGGCCAGGACGAATTTCCCCTTCTCGACTCCCAGACGGGAAAGAATGTCGCTCGTGAGGGAGGCCCGCGTTCCAAACATGAGAGCCGCGTCGAACATGACGTCGCCGACCAGCGAAACGCGGGAAGGCGGCACGCCTTCCCGCCCCAGGTTTCGATCCGCCTCGGCGGTTGGCGTAAATAGCAGGGTCGCCACCGCGTCGGTCACTACACGGTTGATCTCCTCGGGCATCCTTCGGTTGAAAGAACGCAGCCCCGCTTCCACGTGGGCGACCGGCACGTGTAGTTTGACGGCTGCCAGCGCCCCAGCCAGAGTCGAGTTGGTGTCGCCGTAGACCAACACCCAGTCCGGCTTCTGCGCGACGATCGCGTCCTCCAGCCCAGTCAGCATACCCGCGGTCTGCCGGCCATGCGTACCCGAACCGACGCCTAGATTGATCTGGGGCGCCGGCAAACCCAATTCGTCGAAAAACACCTGCGACATCGACGCGTCATAATGCTGTCCGGTATGCACGAGGATCTCGCGGACCCCAGCTAGCCGTAACGCTTGCGTGACCGGGCAAGCCTTGATGAATTGCGGCCGGGCGCCGATGACGGTCAAGACCGTCACGTTCGCACTCGAAGGCGAACGGCGGCCTCGTAATCCCGAAGCCTGCGCCGGGCGATGATCTCCCAACTGAATTCAGTGCGCATCCGTTCCGCGCCGCAAGTCCCCAAACGCCGGCGTTCGCCTGCGTCTTGCAGCGCAGTCAGGACGCGCAGCAAGTCGTCGATTTCACCGAGGCGGTACGTCACGCCATTGCCCTTGATCCGTTCGACGGCCTGCACGGTGTCATTGACGACAATCGGGATGCCGCACGCCGCCGCATCGAGCATGGACATGGATTCCTGCCTCGGCCAAACGCCAACGTCGGCGGCCCGGAAGTAGCGCCCGAGATCGCTGACCGGCGCGAACGGCCGTACCACGCAGCCATCGCAAGCCCGGATAGCGGGTTCCTGAGGGCCGGCGCCAATAAATAAGCCTCGAAAGGGCAGTCCCTGTCGCCGCAGCCGCTCGACCGCTCGCGCCAGGAGCGCCGGATCCTTGGCTTCGGTGAAGCGCCCCGTATAAACGCACACGATCTCGCCTTCGCCAAAACCGAGTTCCCGGCGCAATAGCGCCCGTTCCTCGCGCTCGGCGCCGCTTTGGGCCGGACGGAACATTTCGGTGTCGACTCCCAGTGGGCATACTTCCACTTTCCGCTGTTGCACCCCGAAGAACCGCGTGGCCACAGCGGCGCAGTCAATCGTAGCGGCGTAGCACTTCTCCGTGGCCCAGCTCACTAAGCGGCCGTGGAGACCGCGGAATGCCAGCGCGCGGAGGCGCTCGGCGTTCCATGGCGGGTTGGCGGACTGCGCCAAGGGAAACACGGATGACGTCGTATGGCAGCCGGTGAAGAGTTTGTACCCGAAAATCGTCTTCCCGGCCGCCGCATCCACCGGAATCCAGCCGATGGCCGCCGGAGACTGAACCACGTCCGCGCGGATGCTGCGGAGCGTTTCGAACATGCGCCGCATCCGCACATAGCCCAGTATCCTCCTGTGTCCGACCACGTGCAGCGTGAAGCCGTTGACGCGTTCCACCATGCCCGGCGTGAGTTGAAATCCCTCTGCAAACTGTCCGTAGATCTCATGGAAGTCCGGCAAATCGGACAACGGGGCCCGGTCCATGGTAACCAGGTGCGCATCCGCCCCCAACCGCGCCAGACTCTTCGGCAGGACGTTCTGGATATAGCCCATCGCCGGGGAATAAGTTTCGCTCAGGACGGCCACAACCAACCGGTCTGGAAGCGCTGACCTCATTGGGCGTCAGTCCCAAAACCGAATCGCCATGTCCGCCACGTAACCGAGCATTTCTTCGGTCATTTCCGGGTAGATGGGCAGGGCGAGCACCTGCTTGGCCGCGCGTTCCGATTCCGGGTAACTCCCCTCAGGACGGTCGAGGCCCCGGAAGCACTCCTGAAGGTGCAACGGCAGTGGGTAATAGATCTCCAAACCGATGTCGTGCCGCTTCAGGTGCGCCTGAAGCTCGTCGCGCTGTTCCACACGGATTACGTACTGGTTGTAAATGGTAAGACAATCGGGCCGAACGTAAGGGGCGGCTATCGGCGTTCCGGCGAAACGGCTATTGTAATATTCCGCATTCCGGCGCCTCGCCGCCGACCAGGCTTCCAACCGCGGCAACTTCACAAGCAGTACCGCCGCTTGGAGAGGGTCGAGGCGGAAGTTCCCGCCGACATACCGGTGATAGTACTTGGGCTTCGCGCCGTGATTCCGGAGCAGGGCCATCTTCTGGTAGAGTGCTTCGTCGTTCGTGACGATCATGCCACCGTCGCCAGCCGCGCCCAGATTCTTGCTTGGGAAGAAGCTAAAACACCCGCAGGCGCCCATGCTGCCAGCCTTGCGTCCTTTGTAAGCGGCGGTGATGGACTGTGCCGCGTCTTCGACCACGTGGAGACCGTGCTTATCCGCAATTTCCAGGATCGGATCCATGTCGCAGACTTGGCCGAAAAGATGGACCGGCATGATCGCCTTCGTGCGGGGAGTGACAGCCTGCCCGATCAGTTCGGGATTCATATTGTAGGTGCGCGGGTCGATGTCGACGAAGACCGGCGTTGCTCCCGTGCGGGCGATCGAGCCGGCAGTCGCGAAGAACGTGAACGGCGTGGTGATGACTTCGTCGCCGGGGCCGACGCCCAAGGTCATGAGGCTGCACAGCAAGGCGTCGGTTCCCGAGGAAACGCCGACGGCGTACTTACAGTCGCTCATGGCGGCGATCTTCTGCTCGATCTCGGCCACCTTGGGGCCGCCGACACAGACCTGCGAGTCCAATACCTCCGTCACCGCGGCGAGCACCTCTTGACGGATGGCGGCGTACTGCGGCTTCAAGTCCAGAAGGGGGATTTTCATCGGGATCGTCTTAACGGTATGCAAAACCGGAACGGGGCCGCTCACGCGTAGGCCTCGATGGTAAGACCGACGCTGCGCCCGTTGGTGGCAAGTGACCGTTGAGCGGCCTGAAGCACTTTGAGCACGGCCGCCGCCGACTCCCCGTCCGTTAACGGCTCTTGGCGTGTTTCGACCGCCTTTAAAAACGCTGCGCATTCATTGCGCAGGGGTTCTTCCTGCGAAAATGGAATCTCGTCGCCTCCGTTTTTTACTGGGACCGGGCTGCCGTTGCTCCAATCGACGTGCTGGTCGTAGACCATGAGCTTCTTGCCCACATCGTCAAAGCTGACCATCTTTCTAGAGCCGATGACGACCAGTCGCTGCTCCTTGAACGGGTGCAGCCACGAAACGAAGATGTGGGCCCGCACCCCATTATCGAAAAGCAGATTGGTGACAGTGACGTCGGCGACGTTTGGACTGACGTAGCTTCCTCCACACGCGACCACCTCGAACGGGAGTTGGCCCATCAGCCTGAGGATGATAGCTATATCGTGAGGGGCAAAGCTCCACAGAATGTTCTCCTCCCGCCGTATCTTGCCGAGGCTCAAACGATTGGAGTAAATATAGCGGATCTTCCCCAGATCTCCCGATGCCACGAGCTCCCGGAGCTTCAGTATTCCAGGATGGTACTCAAGTACGTGGCCGACCATCAGGACGCGATCGCGCGCTTTTGCAAAGTCGACCAGCTTGCGGCCTTCCTCGTAGGTGAGCGCGATCGGCTTCTCGACGAATACGTCCTTTCCCGCCTCGAGTGCGCGTCGTGCCAAGGCGAAATGCGTCTCCGCCGGAGTCGCGATCACCATGGCGGGAATCGGCGACGATAGCGCCGCTTCCGGGTCGGACTCGATGACGCAATCCGGCGCGGTGGATCGGGCGGCGGCCCGCCCGTCCTCGGCGGCGTCGCACACCATTGCAAGCGAGCCAAGTTGGTGGAAATTGCGGACGAGGTTCTTACCCCAGTATCCACATCCGATTACGGCGACAGTGGGCGGCATATTTATTTAGCCTCAGATGTTCTCGACCCCGAGCTGGCCGTCGGGGTTCCAAAGCCGGACTGCGGACCTGCAATGATGCCAAATGGCGCGTCAGCTTCCTATTGGCCGAACTGTAATATTGCTGCTCACTTTGACGATGCTGTTTGCGGGGATCGGGCCCGTTAGCACCGCCCCCGAGGCGATGATGCAGTTGTCGCCGATCGAGACCCCGGGCTCAATGAAAATGCCGGTTCCGAACTTGACGAAGTTCCCGATCGTGACGCGGCTGGAAGTCGACACGGCCGGCCCGAAGGTGCAATGGTCGCCCAGGCGGTTATGGTGCTCCAGGTTGACGGAAGCGCTGAGGAAGTTGTTGTCGCCCACAATCGCGCAGGACCCGATCCGGCAGTGCGCCATGATCAGATTGCCCTGGCCCAACCGAACGTTGGAATGGATGGATACCAAGGGATCGATGACGTTTGCGAACGGTATCCCTCGGCCCCTGAAGTCCTCAAAGACGCGGCGGCGGTACTCTCTTGCGTTGCTCATCGCCATCACCAGCGCGTCGAAACTGCCGGAATCCCACAGGCGGGCGACGTCCCCGATCAGGCCCAGCACGGGCACGCCTAGGACGCTCTTAGCGACGAGGTCCGCGCTATCGTCCAGGATACCGACGGCGCGCATGGTGGACGTGCGCAGGATGACGTCCAACAACTGCACGGCGCCTCGTCCCCCGCCCAGCACCAGGACCCTCTGCCGTCTTCCGTGCGAATAAACGTCATCCACCGTATCCGAGACGGTCTTGCCGGACGGCTGCGCTTGGCGCGCCCCGAGGCGATCCAGGAACGCATGCACATCCGCCTCGCGGATTTCTTCGCCTGCAAACGGCACGCTTTCGATCGAGATGCCTCGCGAGGACGCCAGTAACTCCGCCTTTTTCGTCCACTTCTTTCGCCCGGCATCCCACTCGGGCTGCGCCGCGGCCGGCAACAACGCCTGCACTTCGATCTCGCTCAACGTGCTCTGCGCGTGAATCACGGCGATCGGCTGGCCGGTTTTCGCATTCTCCCCGTCGGCGACCAAGGGGTAGATATATCCGGCGGCCTCCGCGTGGATCTCAAATGTGGCTTTCGTGGTCTCAGCCTCGGCGACTAACTGCCCCCTTCGAACCGCTGCCAGCGCCGGCGCCTGCCACCGGAGCAACGCGAACTCATCATTTACTCCGAGCGTGGGGAGCAGCAGGATACTGGAATCCAATCTTGCCTCCTGAGAGAAAGATCCGTCAGCGAGATGATCATGTCCTCCACCCGTTCCGGCTCGGGGGCTGCCAGCGCTTCCAGCGTCCGGTTGGCTGGGACGATTGTCGGCGCCGCCGCGCAACGTCTGATGGGCGGCGCGTTGGCTCCGGCCGCGCCATAGAGCGTCGCCGCGACTTCCGCACCCCAATCGAAGGATGCCGTGCCTTCCTCCCAAATGACGCATCCGGCCGTTGTGTTGGCCGTGGTCTCAACCAGCCAGCCCGCGCTCAATCGGTTGATCAGGCTTGGAATCGCGCACCGCACGCGGATTTCCTGCTCGGCGAGCCGGACTAGCATGGGGAGAAGGCGCCGCGACATGCCCCCGTAGGTGACCAGCGTGACATCGGCGTCCACGCCGTCGAAATTCGACAAGACGACTACCGGGTAACCATCCTCGGTGCGCTCGGCCATGCTCAGCGGCTGGGGCAGCGATCGGCGTGTAATCAAAGGCAACGGGTAGAGGAGCTTGCTTTCGATAAACAGAACGGGGTTGGGGTCCATCACGGCGGTCTTGAGCAGATCGCCCGGACTGTGAAACAGGGAAGGGGCAACCACCTTGAGGTTCGGGACGCCCAGGAAGAACTTCTCGAGTGACTGGCTGTGAGTCGGCCCATACCCTCGGCCCGCGCCCATGGGAGTTCGAATGACAACTCCCACCTCCGCCTGGCCTGCATACATGGCTTGATACTTGCAAAGGTGGTTCACGAGTTGATCGGCGCTCAGTAGCAGGAAATCGCCGAACATGATTTCAACCACCGGCCGGAGCCCGCGCATGGCCATTCCCCCGGCCAGACCGATGATCGCAGCCTCGCTAATCGGAGTTCCAAACACGCGGCCGGGGAACCGCGTCGACAGCCCGCGGGTCACTTTGAACGCGCCGCCGTAGGCATCGAGAATGTCCTCTCCCAGGATGTACACTCGCGGATCGCTCGCGCACAGATCGTGCAACGCCCGATTCAGCGATTCCACGTAAAGGAGGCTCATGACTGCCGGCCCGCGATTGCCATGAATTCGTCAAACCGCAGCTCATCGGCGGCCTGCGTACGAGCCAGGCTTTCCAATATATGGGCATCCACCTTCTGCCTCGCGGCATCGATGGCGTCCGTCGGAAGCAGCCGGAGCATCCGGTTCAAAGGGTCTCTTTCCGCCGCGAGCGCCAGTTCCTCTTTAGAACGCGTATCGTCCCCTTTGCTGTGCGGGCCGAGCCGGAACGTCCTCAAAAACAGGCAGTGGGGCCGGCTGTCGCGCCGGACGGCCGCCGCCAGCCGCGCCGCCGCATCCCGCACCGCCGCCGGCCCTTCGGCCTCCAATTCTTCCGTTTCGATGCCGAAGGCGCGCGGGCGTTCCGCAAGGTTGCCGGCCAAGCCGGCATGCGTCGGAGTGCTCTGTGAAATCCCATTGTGCTCGACCACAAACAGCATCGGCAGTCGCCACAACGACGCGATATTAAAACACTCGTAGATTACGCCTTCGCCGAAGGTTCCATCGCCCAGGAAAACCACCGTGATCGTGCCGAGGCCCTTCAGTTTCTCGGCCAGGGCCATGCCCGTCGCCCCCGGGACAATGCCGCCCTGGATGCCGTTCGAGTAGAAATTCCGATAGTGGAGATGCTGGCTGCCGCCGATGCCCGCGCACGCTCCGCTTCTCTTTCCCATCACCTCCGCAAACAACAAATCGACCGGCGCGCCGTATGCAAGGAAGTGGCCGTGGCAGCGGTGATTCGAAAAAACAATGTCCTTCTCCAGGTCTAAAGCCGCTGCTACCCCTACGGAGCAGGATTCCTGGCCGATGCTCGTATGCGTGGTTCCGCTGACTAGACCCTGCGAGAACAGATTCAACAGCGTCTCCTCCGCCCGGCGAATCAGAAGCATCGGCTCGAGAAATGGCAGATTCTCTTCCACTTGTTTCGGCGCCCGCGGCGTGAGGCGCTAGTTGTTGGTGGGTTTGTAGTAGCGGCTGTAATACTTGCCGTAGTAACCGTAGTAGTAATAGCGGTCGCTCATGTCTTGGCGGACTTCATTGAGCGCCACGCCGATCACCCTGGCTCTCAGCCGCCGCAGGTTGTTGATGACGCTGGCGAGGGCGTCGCGGCTGGTCTGTCCTGCCAGCGTGATCACCACTACCCCATCCACCAGGGCGGCCATCTGGAGAGGCTCGGCGAAGCCGAGCAGCGGGGGCGAATCGATAATCACCAGGTCGTACTCCTGCTTGGCTTCCTCCAGCAGTTTATCGAGAGCCCCCCCTGCGCGGTCCGCCGCGCGCCGCGATGCTGGACCGGCCACCAAAACGTTGAGGTAGGGGAAATCCGCCGGCTGCTGAAGCAGGTCGCGCCACACGGCATCGTCGTTGACCACCGTGGAGAACCCGCGCTCGTTCGTCAGCCCAAAGCGGCCGTGGATGCCCGGGCGGCGCAGGTCGGCGCCCTCGGCGGCCGACAGCGCCAAGGGCTTCTCCACGAAGACATCCTTGCCGGCTTCCATGGCGGCGCGCGCCATACGATAATGCAGAGCGGCCGGAGTGGCCACTACCACGCCTTCAACGCCAGGATCGGCGAGAACCGACTGATAGTCCGGAGTAAACCGGGCGGCAGGGTACGCACTATGGACCGCGGCTTCGCGGGATCCATCTTCGTCGCAGATTACGGCGAGCGCGCCGAGCGCGTCGAAATTCCGAACGAGGTTCTTACCCCAATAGCCCATTCCTACGACTGCCACGCGGCATGGCATAGGCGCAATCTCATCCATCTATCCCGGTCCCTGGCGTAATGCGTGAAACAGATCGCTGATTATCCAGCGTCCCCGTGGAGTGGGTGTCCCCTGCACTCGGGCGTCCTTGCCGGCATGCAGGGGCATGACGCCCCCCACAATGCCGCCGTGGCAACCTGAAACACCGCTCCACGGCATTCCGGCTCCTGACCCCTGTCCCCCTGCCTTTTATCTCCTGCTCCTTGGTCTTCGTGTACAGTTACAGGCGTGTTCGTAGTGAGGGCTGCAGGTCCTTGTGCCCTCAACTAAAAGCATAGATCTTCGAGCGCCGAAGTTCCAAACGAGTACAACTCCAGCGCTCACGGTCTTTTCGACCATGTAGTGAAGATGGATCTTTTCTCTGACAAACCAGATGATTGCCTCGTTCAATCCGAGCCCAACGGTTCCGATCAGGCTGAAGACAACAAACTCCACCGCGACGCTTTCCACGACAGCCCGGTCGAACACCCAGAGCCGGCACAGGCAGTAATTCGCAACCAGACCGAATAGAAGGCAACAGCGGCTGAAACCAGGTAGTGCAATCCAGCAGATTCGGTAAGAACATACAGCGAGCCGAAGTCGACCACGAAGGCCAGGCTGGCCACCACCGAATAGCGGGCGAACTGGTGGAGAACACTCCCGGTCGCGCCAAACAATAGAAGCCACAGCCTTGTAGACAAGCTGGTTGCGCTAATAACCGGCACCTCTGCGGAGCCGCTGGCTCGAACGGTCACCTGAGCCGCCCCTTCTCCTCGTGATAGTCCATCTCGGTATTGACTGCCCAGAGGCCGGTCTTGTCCCTCCTGCCGGCGATGATGTTGTCCACGGCCACCATCGCGGCTAGCATTGAATGGTCCTGGTTGTTGTAACGATGCATGCCGTTGCGGCCGATCAGGAACAGGTTCCCGTAATGGTCAACGTACTCGCGGACTTCGGCGAACCGCTTGTAGGTGCCAAAGTATGCAGGATAGGTCTTCTCCATGCGTATGACAGTTGAGTCGACCACCTCAGCGCTGTCGATGATGCCGATCCTGCTAAGCTCTTCCTGCGCGAGCGCGACCATGCGCTCATCAGGGAGGTTCCAGATCTCGTCTGACTCGTTGCAGAAATACTCAAGGCCCAACCAGACGTTCGCCGGGTTCGCCACCATAAAGGGGCTCCAGTTATTGAAAACCTGGAGCCTGCCGAGGAACACGTCGGGCTCCTGGATGTAGATCCAATTATCGGCGATCAATCTCTTACCCTGCGGCGTGTCGTCGTTGACTAGGAGCGACCGAACCAGCAGCCCGACGGTTATGAAATTCCGGTAAACCAGGCCGTCCGACACCTCCAACACGTTTTTAGGAGGGGCGGTGTCAAAGGATCGCATGATCTCCTTTACTGGGGCCGTGGAAAAGAAATAATCACCCTCGAAAGTTTCCTTTTGGCCCGTGCTAGAATTCGTGGCTTGCAGCGCCTTGACCTCCCACCCACCCGTGACGATCCGGTCTACGTAGTAGCCGGTACGAATCTCGCCACCCATTTCCACTATGCGGCGCGCCACCTCGTCCCACATTTGTCCAGGGCCGAACTTGGGGTACAGAAACTGTTCGATCAGCGAGGTCTGCGTATCCTTCTGCCCGATGTCGCCCCTGCCATTCTTGAAAGCCTTCCTCAGGGCGTGAACCAGCGCCGACTGAACCGACAAACCCTTGATGCGCTGGGCGCCCCACTCGGCGCTGATCCGGCTGCAGGGCACGCCCCAGACCTTCTCGGTGTAGGACTTGAAAAACGTGCCATACAGTTCCCTTCCGAAGCGATTGATGAAGAACTGCTCCAGGGTCTCCTCTTGCTTGAGAGGAAACAGTGCGCTCCGAACGTAGCTCATCCCGATCTTGAAGGTGCGCCATAGGCCGAGCTTGAGGAGCGTGTCTTTGCTGAGTGAGATCGGGTAATCGAAGAAGCGGCGTAGGTAATAAATCCGAGATTTGCGGAGCCTTAGCAGCATCACGCGGTCCGTGGCGGCCGGGTCAGGGCCGGAGGCGGAAGCTGTAACCGCTCGCTCCATGCGATGGTACTTGATGGCCCTCGAACCATTTTCCGACGCTTGCAGCGGCAGCATCTGCAGCCACCAGTCCATTACACGGTCGGACCGCGAAAAGAACCGATGACCACCGATGTCGATCCGGTTGCCTCTGTAGTTTATCGTGCGCGAGATTCCACCCATGCAGTCGCTCTTCTCAAGAACGATCGGTTTGATCGCAGTCCGAGTGAGCAATTCGTAGGCAGCCGTCAAGCCCGCCGGCCCCGCCCCTATGATAAGCGCCACTTGCATCGAAGGTATGGAGTGTGCCGGTCAAACGGTCCTTGCAGCTCCACGGCATCTGCAAATTGGGGCCGAGAAAGAGTATACAGGTGTCACGGATGACCTGAGTTCTTGCAGTTATACTATTTTATTCGGCGCCGTTCTGAACCGTGGGGACCTTAGCGAGGTACAGTGACGATCCTGAAACCTTCTCCCACCGCACGGCTGGAATGCGTAGCGCGCCGCGCTCCGTCGCGACGAGCCAGCCGATGCCCCCTTTTCGGAGCGCCGATAGCGCTGCCACCGGCGGCTGCTCGCCAAGAGCGCCTGCGGGCACGACGACGTGCGCGGTAACGGATGACCGCGCCAGCCGAGCCCACAGGACACCTGGGCCGTCGATATTATCCGGGGGCAAGCCCACGAGCACCGAAGCGAATGCGCCTCCAGGGCCCGCACCGAGCGCGGCGAGACGACACGCGAGAGCTGCGTTAGAGTTGAATAAGGAATTGAATACCGCTGCCGACGGGCCTGCTGATTTTAGGATGCCGCCAGCGTTGACGCACAGCAGCGCTGCGGCAGCCGCATTCACTGCGACGCCGAGAACGCGGGCGCACCGAGAGAGGGTGATCGCTCCGGCAAGAGACAGGACGAGGACCAAGAAAACGTAAGAAGCGACGTAGCGGGAATCAACGACCACTAACGCGTACATCCCAAAGGGCGCGAGCGCCGGCAGGAAAAGGCGCCATTCTTGTGTGATCGTGCTCAACGCGGTCCCAAGGCGTCTACCGCTCAACAGAAAAGCTGCCACGATGAGACCCAGGAACGCTAGCACGGGTCCGTTGGCAAAGATTCCGCCATATACCCGCATGCCTCGCCCAACTGCTGCAACCTGTTTCCCGAGATCAAAGCGCGGACCGGAGTCTTTATGCCAGCGGGACGGCTCGTACCAAATGTCATAGGTCACACCGGGCGCCGGGCGCTTCCAAGCCACGATCTGAGTGCGAAACTCTGCGGACGGATCGAACCCCCTTACTCCGCTCCAGACGCCGCCAGGCGTGTGCAGGACACACCACGCATAGTTCAACCTGGCGCTTTCGCCGAACGAAAGGTGGCCGGCCCTGCGGGAGATCAGGGCCACAAAAGGAGCCATTGCCACGAATACCAGCGCGCCTGCGAGGAGGACCGGAAGCAATGGCCTTCGGCGGACGGGTTTTGCGGTCGTCATCAGGGCTAGCAGGAGGCCGCCTGTCAGCACGGCGGGCGGTTTGGCAAAGAACTGAAGCGCGACTAGCATGGCCAGCCCCACCATGCGGCTAATCCGCGGGTCACGGAACGCCGGAACCCCGAGAGCGTAGACCCAAATAGTCAAGGCGCAGACCAGCAGGTCTGGATTGGTCTGGTTGAGGCCGATGAGGAAAAGCGCGGCGTACTGATACGCACAATAGGAAGCGGCCGCAAACGCCGTTTTGAGCGTACCCGAAGGGATAGCAAAATGGTCACAAATGGCCCGAATCAGCGCACGCGTGCCCAGGAGGCCAACAACGTAGATGCCAAAACCCAGAGCATGGATCGCCTGAACCTCATTCGGAGGCCCTACAAACGGCAGTCGCAGCAGGACCGATATCAACGCCGGATACAACGGGCTCCAGTAAGCATTTAGCAGGGCTGTGAAGTTTCCGTGAGCCACGCGACCAGCGATGTCGAGGTAAGAAATGCCGTCGGAGTTGATCGCGTAACGGGACACAAAGGCAGCGGCAGCGCCAACCAAGAGCGAAGCCACGAGCCAGACGCGATCCGGACACCACCGCCGTGGGAACGCACTGGCCATAACGCCTCCGGACGACACCAGGGCGCCCTCGCTCGGTCCGAACGCACCCCCACGCGAGCGCCGCATTTCGGGCGGAATATTCATTCGGACTCCCAGATCCTGGTCAGACAGATCTGCAGGTGGGTACACATCCTTGACGATCATCCATCGCTGCTCGTTCTGCTTCGGCTGGGCGAAGCCCCCCGGCACATCGGCTCCGAGGCTCTGATACTGCAGCTTGTTATCAAAGAAGGGCACCCACGCGCTCGCGACGTCCCCTGGTTCGCCGCCCGCGCCATGATGCGCTAGACACAACGTCGGAAATCGTTGCGCCCATGCTTCCGGCTGGTGCGAGCTTCATTCTGACCTCTGTCTCCTGTCCCCCGACTCCCTGTCTTCGTGTCTAGTTACTGGTTGGTTTGTAGTAGCGGCTGTAATACTTGCCGTAATACCCGTAATAGTAATAACGGTCGCTCATGTCTTGGCGGACTTCATTGAGCGCCACGCCGATCACCCTGGCTCTCAGCCGCCGCAGGTTGTTGATGACGCTGGCGAGGGCGTCGCGGCTGGTCTGTCCCGCCAGCGTGATCACCACTACCCCATCCACCAGGGCGGCCATCTGGAGAGGCTCGGCGAAGCCGAGCAGCGGGGGCGAATCGATAATCACCAGGTCGTACTCCTGCTTGGCCTCCTCCAGCAGTTTATCGAGAGCGCCTCCGGCGCGGTCCGCCGCGCGCCGCGATGCCGGGCCGGCCACCAGAACGTTGAGGTAGGGGAAATCCGCGGGCTGCTGCAGCAGGTCGCGCCACGCGGTATCGTCGTTGACCACCGTCGAGAACCCGCGCTCGTTCGTCAGCCCGATGCGGCCGTGGATGCCCGGGCGGCGCAAATCGGCGTCGATCAGCAGCGTCTTCCGCCGCTGGGTGCTGTGCGCAATCGCCAAGTGCAGCGAAACCGTGGTCTTGCCTTCGCGAGGCACCGCCGAAGTGATCAGGAGGCTGCGCGGCCGTTGTGTCGCGTCGGCGAGAAGGATCGAATCCCGCAAGGTCCTCACGGCCTCCTCGAAAGCCGTTGCCTGTCCCCCCGCGTAGTACCCGGCCTTGCTTAACGCCCGGCCGCGGCCGCGTCTGGCGGGCGCCGCGATGCGCCCGCGCCAGCCCTTCACCACCGGTAGCGAGCCGAGGACTTCAACCTTCATCCCGCGCTGGATCTGTTCGGGATCTCTCACCGTGTTGTCCAGAGTGTCCGATAAAAGGGCCACGCCGAACGCGGTCAGCGTGGAGAACAGCAGCGCCAGCGCCGCGTTCATGGTCGTGTCCGGGTATACCGGCCCCAGAGCGGGCCGCGCCGCATCGGCCAGGCGGATGGAGCTGTTCTGGAAGCTGGAGTTGATGCTGTCTTCCTGGATTTTCCGCACCAGCTCCGTATAAACGCTCCGGTCGGTGTCGGCTTCATTCTTGACTCGCTTGTAGTCGAAGGAGTTCGCGTTTACCTGGTCCGCTTCCTCCTTGGTCTTGGCCGTCTCGTTTCTCAGCATCGTCTCCCGGTCGACGGCCTCCAGGAAGTCCGCGGATGCCCGCTGGATCACGCTGGCCCTTTGCGCCGCGAACTGGCCCTCCTGCACGGCGAGCTCGTTTGCGGCCTGGATGTACGCCGGATGGTTGGGAAGGTACTTGGTCTTGACGAGAGCGAACTGCTCCCGCGCCTTGTCCAGGCGGTCCGCCGCGCTGCGCAGTTGCTCGCCTTGGGGCGATGCCTGGGCCGCGTCGAGAGACCCGCCCTTCACCGAGTTGTACGCGGCTTCCTTGCGTATCGTGTCGGCCTGGGCGTTGGTAAGTTCCGTGTTCAGCGCCACCAGGCGCGCGGTCAGAGTGCTGGTCTTCTGGTCGGGGTCGATTACGCCCATATCCTTTTCGAACTTGTTCAGCGCGTCCGAAGAGCGTTCCATCTTCGCCTTCAGATCCTCCAGTTGCTTCTCCATGTACTTGGACGAATCCGCGGTGGCATGGAAGCGCATGTCGTAGGTGTGGAGGATGTAGCTGTTGGCGACTGCGTTTGCCACGTCGGCGGCCAGCCGCGGATTCGGGGAACGGTAGCTAATCAGCAAAAGGTACGTATTGGCAGGCCTAGTCACCCTCAGTCCTCCCAGACTGACGGGCGCATCCGCGGCCTGTGATCCGGGTAGCGGGCCGTTATCCGAGGCGGTTTTCGCCCCGTGCAGTTTGAATTGCTGGACGACTGGCCGCAAGACCGAGTCGGATTGCACCAGCCTGATCTGAGTGGCCAGAAACTGATCGGGAAAATACTCCGGACGGGCAGCCGCCGCGTCTCCAACGACGCCCGCCGGCTCCTCCTGGTCGATATCGATGGTCGCCGTTGACTCGTAGATCGGCGTCAGCCGCGAGGACACAATAACCGTAGCGATCACCGCCGTCAGCACGAACCCCAGGATTCTCCAGGAGTGGCGCTTCAAAACCCACAGGTAATGGCTTAGCGGTACGGCCGCCTCTTCCGTCTCCGCCTCCACGCTCGGCGCCGGAGGATATACGGTGATCCGCTCCGGCGCGGCGGGGACGATCCCCGCCGGCCGAGGCGCTGGAAGCGCGAGGTTTTCTTTTTGATCGGACATTTCTTGATCCGCTAGAATTTACTGTAAATCAGCGCTGTGGCGCCGGCTGTCGTCCCAAACGCCACGACTTTCTCGAGCGCCGCCAAAGTCATGCGCCGGCTCTTGTTGTCCGGCACGTAAAAAATATCGTTGGCCATCAGCGGTACGTCCGCCGCTTTGCGCCTCATGATCTTGTCGAGCGGCACCGCGATTTCGTTCTTCTTGCCCGTGGCGTCTGCCCGGTACACGTAAGCCGTCTTGCCGGCGAACGGTGCCAGGCCTTCGGCCAGGGCCAGGGTTTGCAGGACGGTGGTCTCGGCGCTGTCCTGAATCGGGACCGCGCCCGGCTTCTTCACGTTCCCCACCACGTAAATCTTGGCCGCCTCCGGGACGCGGATTTCCTCGCCGCCCGTCAGCTTCAGGTTCAGCGCTGGGTCGGCGCTATCGATCAGCCCGCGCGCCGAAACGCGCATCGTCAGCGATTCCGGTTCCCCGTTCGTTCCCTTTTCCGTGCGGCTGACGAGGATCTCCGAGGCGGCAGTCGGCTGCAGGCCTCCGGCGCGGGCCAGGGCTTGGAGAAGGGTTGTGGGCCCTTCCGCTTGAAATGTGATCGGGCTCTTCACCGCCCCTTCCACAGTGATCGGCCGGCTGTGGTACTCGGCGATGGTCACCGTCACGAAGGGATCCACCATCATTTGCCCTTCTTTGAGAGCGGCGGCGATAGCGCTCTCCACCTCGGCGGGGAGCAGTCCTTCCGCCGTGATGGTCTGGTTCTTGAGCATGGGAAGACGGATGACCCCGTCGGCGCCCACGCGAACCGTGCCGCTGAACTCTGGGGCATCGTAGACGGAGACGTCGATCAGGTCGTTTGGCCCGATGGCTTGGGCCGGCAGATTCGCGCCGGACGCCCCGCCCGCGCGCGATGCCTGTTGAGCGCAGGCAGCCGCGACTAACATGATCGGACACAGAACTATACGCATGACATACCTCGACGGAATCTCGGCCACAAGACCGTTCCGCTAATCGGCGTTAGCTGGAGCGCCAACGCCGGCCAGTTTACCCGCAAGCCGCGCCACGTTGGATTCCAGGACGGCAAGACGCCGGTCGAACAGCATCATCTGGCTATCGAGCGATTCCGGGGCCGGGCTGCTATGCCCGTTGGCCGTCCCTAGCATGACCAATCGGGCAAATTCCGACAGGCACCGGCATCCCTGAACCGCCGCGGCCAGTTTGAGCCGCTCGAACTCGTCTTCCGTGACTCTGAAGTTGATTAAACGACGCCGCACATTGAACACGTGCAGACTCCCTTAGGTTGGCTCAACGAGCCGTCTTGAAACAGGAGGGGAAAACCAACGGGCTAAATCTCCGATTGTCGGCTCCCAGACAAAGCTCACGCATCGCGAGTCCCATCTCCAGGAACTCGTTTGAGACCCTGGCCGCCAAACCAAATGGTTTCGGAAACGATCCAGGGAGTGACAGTAGTACGACCGTATCACAAACATAATGCCGTTACAAGACTTGGGGACTCCACTGATCGCGGATCGCGCGGCGTTTCGTATTGTTGTATACAAGTATTGTATTTTCTGATATTTACATGTGCAAGCACAGACCGTGACACGCGGCTATGGAGGGGGGCCGCACGGATTCCCGCGGCCAAGCTGCCAGCTTACGGCTGGCGATCCCCGTTCACAAGCACTATCTCGTTGAAAATGCTGGACATTTTATCGGTAACCCTAGACAGCCGGGCTATTCTGAGAAAGGGATGCTGATGTCTGAACTCGCGCCAGCCGTAAATTGCGATATGCTCCGGAGCGGGAACGCGGAGGCGCCAAACGAACCCAGGAAGTTATTGAAAATAAATGAATGGGCCGGCCCGGACCCTGGCTCCGGGCGCCCTGACGCTCGGCCCGCCCCTGCTCTCTGCCCCCAGCCGCCCTATTGGGGAGTTTGACTGCCTGTAGTATGATTCGTTCGTAAGCTATCCTCGCGGGCGCGTAAATCCGCCCGGGCGGCGCATGGACTATTACGAGGAATTCGGGATTCGGAGCACGGCCTCGCCGGAGGAGGTACGCCAGACGTACAAGGCTGTCACGCGGCTTCTGCATCCGGATGGCCAGCCGGACGCCAGGTTGAAGCTGGTGGCCGAGTGCCAGATGAAGCGGGCCAACGAGATCTTCGGCATCCTGCTGGACCCCCAAAGACGTTTGCTCTACGATCATAGCCTCAACCGCGATATGGCGCTCACGGCGCCGCCGCGGCCATGGCCGGCGGAGGACGGCGCCTGGATGCGGCTGGCCCGGCGCCATTGGTTCTGGTTCCTGATTGTTGCCATTATCTTCGGCAGCGGCCTTTGGTACGTCCAAGCCGGCGGCTCATCGGGCGCGGAAGTGGTCCCGGTTTCGTCTCCCGACAGGGATCGTCCCGCCGCCGATACTCCTTCGTTCGCCGGCGACTGGTCCTACTCTCCTCGCGGCGATGATCCGGACCCCGATCATCCGCGCGACGTCGAACTCCGCCTGGAGGAGAAGTCCGGCGCGTTTCAGGGGAGCTACCGGGAGTGGTATCGCGTTCCGAGCCTGGCGGCATCGCCGGGAATCGTATTCCAGGTCCAAGGCAGATCGGCCGGGGGGGAGTCGGCGATCCTGGACTGGGAGTCCGACGACGGATCTCGGGGCGAAATGGATTTGGTGATGCAAACTCCGGACACCATGCGCGCCATCTGGTGGGCTACCCGGCTCGGCCGCGGGACCGGATTGAGTTCCGGCGCTTCCATTCTCATCCGCCAGCCAGAGCCGTGATCCGTCCTCTCCGCGGACTCGGGCAACCGCTCAGCCGCCGCTGACCGGGTTAGCCGAGGGGCGTGTAATGAAGTAGAGGAACACCAGGAAGATCAGCAGCCCGAGACCGTAAAGCAGAAGCTCCTGCTTCTTCTGTTTCCACTTGGCGGCGCTTCGCGTGGCTCGGATCTCGGCCTCGGTGGAAGACGGTTCGCCTCCGTCCGCCACGGCATACCGGAACCGCAGGAAGCGGTGCTTGCAGGCATGGCAGCGGTAGGGGTAGTGGGCGAAGAAGACCGCCAGATGTTCCCACAGTCCCCTCCGGTGGGAACGGTGGGCGCGATTCGCTTTGCACTTCGGGCAGATCACAGCCTGGTCCTGGGCGATATTCTACTCGATACCGGTCCCGGATTGCCAGAAACGCCACCATCGGCGGGTCTGCGTTTCTTCGAATACCTGTCTGCCGCCCGCCACGGGGTATCCTTCGATCACGCAACGCGGGTTCTCGCGAAACAGGATTTCCGCGGCGTCCTCGCCGTATCTCTCGCGAACCACCGCATATGCTCCGTCCATCCGCGTATGCCGGTACGACGGATCGTGCGCGTCGCTGGCGACCATGTGCACCAGCCCCCGTTGGAAAAACTGCCCGCAGACGGAGGCCGTCGCGCGCCCAAAAACGCCCAGGATCGACACCGCCGTGACCTGCGTGAGACACCCCAACTCCACCCATGACTCCAGGCGCTTAGGGTCCCTCTGTAACACCGGGACGCGCTCCGGGTGGGCGATGATAGGCACAATTCCCGAGTCGAGTAACTGGCGCATGATCGTATCCGCGTGTTTCCCAATGTGTTGGTCCGGGCATTCCAGCAGCAAGTATTGTTTGTTGTTGATGGTGTATGTGCTGGGGCCCGCCATCAGCATGTCCAGGTTGTCGACGCTGAGGTGGAACTCGCAGCCCTGATGAATCCTGGGCGTCCCGCCGCTGGCCGCCGCCAGTTCCTGTATCCGCTGCGATACCAGCTCGGGCTGGTACAGGTACTGAGCGTTCATGTGGGGCGTCGCGACGATATCCGTCGTGCCGCTCTCCCGCGCGGCATCCAGCATAGCCATGCTGACGTCTATGCGGGGAGGCCCATCGTCAACGTCCCAAACCACGTGGGAGTGGATATCGATCATGCCAAAAGCCAAACCATCCTATCACACGCGGCCCCCGGTCCCCCGCTCACAGGCCGGCCGCCTGGCGCGCCCAGGACTGGGCATAGAAGCCGCCCCGCGACAGCAGTTGTTCGTGGGTTCCGGATTCCACCACCGCGCCGTCCCGAAGAACGTAGATGCCGTCGGCCCGCATGGCCGTCGTCAGCCGGTGCGTGATCAGGATGGCTGTGCGGCCCGCGGCCAGCGCGCGGAGGCGGTCGAACCACTCGGCCTCGGCCCACGGGTCCATGGCGCTGGTAGGCTCGTCCAGGATCAGGACGGGAGCGCGGCGCAGGAACGCCCGGGCCATCGCCACCCGCTGCCATTGGCCCGTGGAAAGCTCCACGCCTTCGACAAAGGTCTTCCCCAGAAGGGTCTCGTATCCGGCCGGCAGGCGCGCGACGATCTCGTCCGCGCCAGCGGCCTCGGCGGCGGCCACGATGGCGGCCATGGAGCTCCCGGCGTCTCCCAGGCCGATGTTTTCGCCCGCCTTGGCGTTATAGCGGACGGGCTCTTGAAACAGCACGGTGATGGTGCGCCGCAGGTCGTCGAGCGCCAGCTCGCGCAGGTCGACGCCATCCATCTCGATCTTTCCCGCTTCCGGATCGTAGAAGCGGCAGAGCAGCTTGACGAACGTGCTTTTTCCGGCGCCGTTCGGCCCCACGAAGCTCGCGATCCGCCCGGCCGGTATGGTGAGGCTGAAATCGCGCAGGGTCGGGCTCCGGCCGCCCGGGTAGCTGAAGGTGACGTGATCGAACCGGATGCCCGTCTTCAGCGCGCCCGGCGCGGGCCGCGGCGCGCGCGGGTTGGTCACTGAGGGCCGCAGCGCCAGGAAATCGAACAGATTCCCCAGGAACAGGCTGTTGTGGTAAAGCTTGCCGAGGTTCTCCAGGAGGGCGCGCATGAGGCCCAGCCCCTGTTGGAGCGCCTGATAGAAAAGCGCCAGGTCCCCCGGGCTGATCAAGCCCCTGATGGCCCGCCAGAGCATCCAGACCGTGCATGCGCCGCTCATGAGGAGAGCCACGGCGCCGGCCCCAAACTGGCCCACCGCCTCGCCGCGGGCCAGCTTCAACTTTTCCCCGCGAAGCCGCGCCCGTATGCTCTCGTAGACCGATTGGAACCTCCCGCCCAGGTTGAACAACCGCAGTTCGGCGGCGGCTTCGTGGCTGGTCAGCAGCCAGTCGAAGTACCACGTGAACCGCTCGTCTTGGGTGACGCGCAGTGCCCACTCGTGCTGCCGCACGGTCTGCCGCAAGACGACATACAGCGCCGGCAGCGTGCTGGCCAGCAATGCCAGAGGCAGCCAGACGCCGAACGGCGCCAGCACTCCCAGCATGGCGATCAGCGTGACGCTGTTCTGTAACAGCCCGCCCAGCGTCTCCAGCAACTGCACGGGCCGGTAGGACGCCTCGCTGCGCGCGCGGTGCAGCCGGTCGAAGAACTCCGCCGAGTCGTAAAAGGCCAAGTCGACCTCCACGGACTTGCGGTGAATTAGGCCCGTAATGTAGTCCTGCGCGCGTTCCGATTGCTGCGTGCGGATCCAGCTCATCAGCCCGCGCAGGAGTTCGGTCAGGGCCGCAATCGCCCCCAGGGCCAGGGCGGTCATGAGGGCCGGCCGGACGAATGCCCACGCGCCGCCGGCGTGAATGGCGGCCAGCGCTTGGTTGACCATGGGCCGGCTCAAGTACACCGTGCCGACCGGCAGCAACCCTTGAATCACTAGCAGGGCGGCCCAGGCGATGGTCCAGGCCTTCCCTGTGCGCCAGACCAGCGCCAAGGCATCGGGCAGGCGGCGCAGCTCCCTGGCCGCCGCGCCGAGTTTCTCCCAAATGTAGCCGATCACAAAGGATTCCTATGGCCAGCGGCCCGAAGCACATCGTAGCACGCGCTTTCGCGCATCTCGCGCCAAGACGCGCATTTTGCTCCCGCGGGCTGCTACATTTGTGGCATGTCCTGGTTTACCGTCCGGACGCCGGCTTCCAGCGCGAACCTGGGGCCGGGGTTCGACGCCCTGGGTCTGGCTCTCGGCCTCTATCTGACGTGCCGGTATCGCCGCTCGGAGGCGCTTCGGATCAGCGCCGAAG
This sequence comes from Bryobacteraceae bacterium, assembly GCA_050012095.1. Classification (GTDB taxonomy): domain Bacteria; phylum Acidobacteriota; class Terriglobia; order Bryobacterales; family Bryobacteraceae; genus BOG-224. Next base: position 141,722 of record JBEKHV010000003.1, read on the forward strand.
GACGCGATGCGTCCTTGATTCCCACCGGCCCCGACAACATGATTTGGCGGACCGCGGCGACTGTCGCCCAAGACCACGGCGCGGCGCTGCCGCCCATCGACCTGCGGATCGTGAACGAAATTCCGATCGGCAAGGGGCTGGGATCGAGCGCCGCCGCGCTGACGGCGGGGGTGGTGATCGCGGACCACGCGCTGCGCCTCGGCTGGAAGCCGCTGCGCATTCTGGACGAAGCCGCGCGGCTGGAGGGCCACCCCGATAACGTGGCCGCCTGCACCCTGGGCTCGATCGTGGCCAGCGCCATCGATTCCGGCGGGGTGACGCGCGCCGTGCGGCTCGATTTGCCGCGCCATTTCGCCGTGGCCGTGGTCATTCCGGATTTCGTCCTGCCCACCTCCGAGGCTCGCGCCGTGCTGCCCGCAAGCTACAGCCGCGAAGACGCCGTGTTCAACGTGCAGCGGGCCGCGCTCCTGATTGCGGCGCTGGCGGCCGGCGCCCGCTCCGCGTTCCCCGCCGCGCTGGAGGACCGTTTCCATCAGCCGTACCGGATTCCGCTGGTACCCGGTCTGGACGAGATCCTGAAGCTGCGCGCCCCCGGACTTCTGGGGTGCGTGTTGAGCGGCGCCGGGCCTTCCATCCTGGTATTTTACGAGCGCGGCTATGGCGAGGTCTGCGACTTGGTGCGCCAGATCTTCCGCCTGCACGGCCACGAATCGGAGACGCTGTTCGCGGACATCGCCGACCATGGGTTTGTGGTGAGCGAAGAAGCCGAGGAGTGAGCATAAGCCCTTCGTCTCGTGACGCATTACACTTTTGTCGGGGCGCTCCAGCCGAGACTCATCCCGGCGCTTGCCCTGCCCAAATGTGGGCGCTGGACAGGCTGCCCTTCCAAACTGGTCAATCACTTGGGCTGGCCCTCAATTTGCACTCGGGGAGGTTCCATATGAAGCGCATTCTGATTCTCTTTGCGTTCGCCTGGGGCGGGGTGGCCCAGGAAACCGCGCCGTTGCGGCTCACGCTGCGCGATGCCGTGAACTTAGCGCTCAACCAGAACCCACAAGTGGTGGTTGCCAACTTGGGGGTGGCGCGGAGCGAACAGGAGAGGGAAATGGCCCGCTCCGGGCTGCTCCCGCAGGTGAGCGGGAACATCAACGAGGCGGTCCACCGCGTCAACCTGCAGGCGGCCATCGGCCTCAGCTTTCCAGGTTTTCCGAAGCACGTCGGCCCGTATGAAACGTCTCAGGCCGGGGTCGGCTTCGAAGCGCCCGTCTTCGACCTGACGCTGTGGAACCGGTACCGCTCCTCGCAGCTTGGCGTGGAGGCCAGCCGCGCGCAGGAGCTGGGCGCCCGCGAGGAGAACGTGCTGCTCGTGGTCTCGCAGTATCTGGGTAGCCAACGGGCCGCCGCGGAGGTCCAGGCTGCGCAGTCGCGCGTGGACCTGGCCCAGGCGCTCTACGACCAGGCCGCGGACCTGCAAGCGCACGGCGTTGGGACGGGAATCGACACGCTGCGCGCGAACGTGCAGCTCCAGAACGAGAAGCAGCGGCTGATCGTGGCCCATACGGACCTGGATACAACGCTGTTCGGCCTGGCGCGGCTGCTCAACGTCGATCCGCGGCGGCCCATCGAGCTGGCCGATCAAGTGAGTTTCTTCGAGACGCCCGCCGCGCCCGTGGACCAGACCATTGAAAAGGCGGACGCCGCGCGCCCCGAACTGCGCCAGATCCTGGCGCAGGAGCGGCAGGCCGAACTGGCTCTCCGGACCGCGGGCGACGAGCGGCTCCCGCGCTTTTCACTGAGCGGAGCCTGGGCGCAATTGGGACTCCGGCCCGGCAATGTGATTCCGACTTATCAGTATCAGGCCAACCTGGATTTCCCCATCTTCACGGGCGGCCGGATCAAGGCCCAGCAGGCCGATTCCGATCTCGCTCTTCGCCAGCTCAAGCAGCAAGAGCAGGAGACGCGCAACCGGATCGCGCTGGAAGTGAAGACCGCCATCGCGCGGCTGGCTTCGGCGCGCGGCGAAGTGGATGTCGCGAATCAGGGAGTGGGGCTTGCGCGGCAGGAAGTGGACCAGGCGCGCGACCGCTACCAGGCGGGCGTGGCCAACAATATCGAGGTCATCACCGCGCAGGACGAGCTGGCGCGCGCCAACGATAACCAGATCGCCGCGCTCTACCGCTACAACCAGGCGCGCGCGGACTTGGCTCATGCCGCGGGCCAGATCGAGGCGCTCTACGCCCAGTGATTCCATCCGGGGCTGGGTAGCGGGGCGCCGCGCCACCTTTCGCCGGCACATTCCGAAAGAACGCCATCACGGCGCGATCAACCCGTGGATCGTCGCCATGACCGTCATGCTGGCGACGTTCATGGAGGTCCTCGATACGACCGTGGTCAACGTCTCGCTTCCCCACATCGCCGGCAATCTTTCCTCGACGGTGGATGAAGCCACGTGGGCGCTGACGGCGTACCTGGTGTCGAACGCCATCATTCTGCCCATGGGCGGATGGTTTTCCATGCTCATGGGCCGCAAGCGTTTCTACATGACCTGCGTGGCGATCTTCACCGTCAGCTCGTTTCTGTGCGGTCTCGCCCCTACGCTCGGCCTGCTGGTGTTTTTCCGCGTGCTGCAAGGCGTGGGCGGCGGCGCGTTGCAACCCACGGCGCAGGCCATCCTGGTGGAGAGCTTCCCGCGCGAGAAACTGGGCATGGCCATGGCGGTATTCGGCATCGGCGTGGTGTTCGCGCCGATCATCGGCCCCACCCTGGGCGGCTGGATCACGGACAACTACAGTTGGCGCTGGGTCTTCTTCATTAATATTCCGATCGGCTTCCTGTCGCTGGCGCTGACCTCCGCGCTGGTGCACGATCCGCCGTACCTGGTGCGGAAGCGCATCCGGGACGGTCTGAGGATCGATTACATCGGATTCGGTCTCCTGGCGCTGGGCTTGGGCGCGCTCGAAGTGGTGCTGGACGAAGGCCAGAAGGAAGATTGGTTCGGATCGAATTACATCCAGACGTTCGCCGCGGTCGCCGTGGTCTGCCTGATCGCCGTGGTGTTCTGGGAGCTGCGGACGAAGGAGCCGGTGATCGATTTCCACGTGCTCAAGGACCGCAATTTCACGCTGTGTACCATCAGCATGCTGTTGCTGGGCGTGGTGCTCTACGGCAGCACGATGCTCCTGCCGGTCCTGCTCCAGACCCTGCTCGGATACACCGCGATGCTCAGTGGGCTGGTGCTCTCGCCGGGTGGGATCGTGGTGGTGGTTTGCATGCCCGTCGTGGGGTTGTTGCTGCGGAAGATCGAGGCGCGCTGGCTGGTGATGTTCGGGGTGTCCGTCTGCTCGGGCGCGCTGTTCATCATGGCGGGGTTCAACTTGTACATCGATTACAATACGGCCCTGTGGAGCCGGCTGGTGCAGAGCCTGGGGATGGCGTTCCTGTTCGTACCCATCAGCACGGCGGCGTTTGCTTTCCTCCGCAAGGAGCGCACCAGCTACGCCACCGGGCTGTTCAACCTGGCGCGCAACATCGGCGGCAGCGCCGGGATTGCGATGACCACCACCCTGCTGACGCGGCGCTCGCAGTTCCACCAGCAGCGGCTGGTCGAACACCTGACCCCGCTGGACCCGGCGTTCCGCCAGGCTTCCGCCGGCGCGGCGCAGTTGCTCACCCTCCACGGCGCCTCCGTGCCGGACGCCGCCGCCGGCGCCAACGGCCTGCTCTACGGGTCGCTGCTGCGGCAGTCGGGGATGCTGGCGTTTGTGGACGCCTTCTGGATAATGGGTCTGGTGTTCCTGGCGGTAATCCCGCTGGTGTTCTTCCTCAAGAAGGCGAAGGCGGGAAGCGGCCCGATGATGATTGAATGAGAAGGTAGGAAGCTCGATGCCGATAGCCGAAGAAGAAAAATCGCAACCGGAAGCCGAGGCGCCGCGTTCCGGCGCCTGGGGCAAGATTGCGCTGGTGGCCGTCGTCGCGGGAATCGCGGCTGGCGGGTACGCCGTCTGGGCGCACTACCGCGACCGGGTGTCCACCGACGACGCCCAGGTGGATGGCGACGTCACCGCCATCGCCGCGAAGATCTCGGGCAAGGTGACGGAGGTGGTGGTGAGCGACAACCAGCCGGTCAAGGCTGGCCGGCCGCTGGTGCGCATCGATCCGCGCGATTACCAGGTGCGCGTCGATATGGCCAAGGCCGAAGTGGAACGCGCGGAGAGCCAGTTGCGCGCGGCGCGCGTGGTAGTGCCGTGGACCGATGCGACCACCGAATCCGGCGCGACCTCCGCGTCCGCCGGGCTGGCCGACGCTCAGGCCGAATTGGAGCGCGCGCGCTTGGCCTACGAGCAGGCTTCGAGCTCCGACCTGGCGTACGCCGAGGCTACCATCCAGTCGAAACAGGCGAGTAACGACCGGGCGAACGCGGATCTGGCGCGCATGAAGCCGCTGGCCGATAAGGCCGAGATCTCGCAGCTTCAATACGACGCTTACGTGGCGGCGGCGCGCGTGGCGGAAGGCGACTTGCAGGCGGCCAAGGAAAAGCTGGCGTCGGCGCAGAAGGAAGCGGCGATCCGCAAGGCCGCGCTCGACGCGGCCGATACGCGCGTCCGCCAGGCGAAGGCCGCGGTGGAGACCTCGCTGGCGAACCGCAAGCAGGTGGATATCCGGTCGGCGGACGCCGCCACGGCGGAGGCGGCGGTGGCCCAGGCGCGCGCCAATCTCGCCGCCGCCGAGCTGGATCTCAGCTATACGACCGTCGCCTCGCCCGCCGACGGCGTGGTGACGCACAAGAGCGTCGAGCCGGGACAGATTGTGGCGCCCGGCCAAAGCCTGATGGCCATCATCCCCTTGCAGGACACGTGGGTCACGGCGAACTTCAAGGAAACGCAACTGGCCGCGGTGCATCCCGGCCAGCGCGCCGAAATCCACGTGGACATGTTCGGCAGAAGCGTCGAAGGACGCGTGGATTCCATCGCCGGCGCCACCGGCTCGCGCTTGAGCCTGTTGCCGCCCGAAAATGCCACCGGCAATTACGTGAAGGTGGTGCAGCGCATTCCGGTAAAGATCCTGGTGGACCAGAGGGAAGGCCTGATTCTCCGCCCCGGCATGAACGTAGACGCCACCATATTCACGAAGTGAGGCGGCAGTGGAGGGCAGCCGCCACCGGCAGATGCCGGGCGTTACCATTCCTGCTGTCTAGTTTTCGGCTTTTGCGCTATCTTCAAGAAACGCATGTTCCTCTACTTCAGCAAATTGCTGGCGCCTCTGCTGTATCCATTGACCTTTTCGATTCTCTTGCTGGCCGCAGCTATTATTCTCAGAAAACGCCGGTTGTGGCTGCCTCTTTGCGGGTCCGCCTTTCTCGTCTTGTCTTTTCTGGGCTCCGGGCCGGTGGAGAGCGCCCTCATGGGCTCGTTGGAAAACACCTATCCGCCGAAGCCGCTGGCCGGCATTGCGAACGCCCAGGCGATTGTCGTCCTCGGCGGCGACATTCGTATGCCGAACGGCCGCCGGCCGCTATCGGAGTTGGCGGAATCCAGCGACCGGCTGCTGCATGCGCTTCGGCTATACAAAGCGGGGAAAGCGCCGCGTATTCTTCTCACCGGCGGGAATGTCGAGTTCCTCGTTGGCGCTGGACAAATCCCGGAAGCGCGCACGGCCGCCGCGCTGCTGGAAGAGTGGGGCGTTCCGGCGGAAGCCATTCTGATCGAAGACCGTTCGCGCAACACCCGCGAAAACGCGGTTTTCAGCCGCGCCGCGCTCGAACCCCTGGGCGTGCGGCGGATCCTGCTGGTCACATCCGCATCCCACATGCCCCGTGCATTCCGCGTTTTTGGGAGGCTTGGCTTTGAGGTGATACCGGCGCCTACAGACTTCCTGACCGGCTGGTCGAATCCGGATTTTCCCTTCGATTTCATACCGAGTGCGGAGTCGCTGGAGAATTCCACCCTCGCCATTCGCGAGTGGATAGGGCTGGCCGTCTATCGCGTCCGCGGCTGGGCATAAGACTGGCTTGGGGAATTGGCCGCACAGCGCTAGTTCGCCGCCGGCGCCTTCAGCGCGTGATCGACTACCACCACGTCCAGCGGCGCCTTGCGCGGTTCCAGCCTGAGGCCCAGCGCCCGCAGAGCGACCAAGACCGAGTCGTTCGTCGCTCCCTGCAGCGCCAGCAGGGCTTGCGGGGGGAGCGTTACGCCGCTGTTGACCGCCGATTGGATCAGCATGACGCGGTAGTCCTCCGGGGATATGGCGAGAGTGACGCCGTAATTCCCTTTCAGCTCCGTCATGTCCACCACGGGTTGGTCCACGAACCGGGCCAGCGTATCGGCGAAATTCGCCATGGTCATTTTTCGGGCTTCGAGCCGGTCGGGCAGCAACGAGAAGTACGACCCCTTCCCGAAGTCGATGGACACCCCGTCGCGGTTGCCGCTGGCGGTCACTTCGACGGCCCCTCCGCTGGCATCCGCATCCACCGGCGACTCTTTCACCTTGGCCCCGCCGCTTCCCACCAGCAGGCCGTAGACCGGGAACTCTTTCGATTCGCGGTGCACTTTCACCGCGAACCTGTCCTCCAGCAGCGCCTGCAACATCTCCGGAACCTGTTCGCGCGCGGCCCCGGCCGGCAGTTTGGCGTCGATGTCGAACCTCTCCGTCGCCAGCCACTCCGGCCCGGAGACCTGGTAGTCCTTCACCCGGTACGCGATCCGGATGTAGTCCTTCAACGAGAAGTAAGCGATGTGGACTTGCGCGCCGTCGATGCGCACGCCTACTCTGACCTGTTCCGGGGCATCCGGGGCGGACGCCTTAACCGACGCCACCTCGAATTCCGGCCGCGCGGATGGGGTCTGGCCGAAGACCGCAACGGAGGCCAGAACGGTGCAGAAAACACCCTCAGTCACATACATACCTTTAGATATACGGCATCGCAGGGAAAAAGATCCACGAACTTCCAAGCGCTGGGTGTACAGCAAGGCTGGCGCAGCCTTTCAGCGCTTTGACGCGCGCGCCTGACGCGGTTCCTCGAATTAACGGGATGACAGATGGGAGCGCCGCCCGCGCCTCCCAGACTAACCGGTTTCCGGCGCCGGAGAAGTCCAGCGCAAGCCTGCCTGAGCCGGCGGTGGCTCATAGCGCCGGATCGTCCGGAAATGCCGGTACAATGTCAGGTCATGCGTTTGCGCCGCCTCTTGGAGCGCTACTTCGAGTTCGAAAGCCTGGGGGCCTCCTGGAAGACCGAGATCCTGGCCGGCTGCACCACCTTCACCACGATGGCCTACATCGTCTTTGTGAACCCCGCCATCCTGCACGACGCCGGCATGCCGCTGGCGGCCGTGACCGCCGCCACGTGTCTTTCGGCGGCGGCGGGCAGCCTGCTCATGGGCGGCTTCGCCCGCTATCCCATCGCGCTCGCCCCCGGCATGGGCCTCAACGCCTATTTCGCCTACACGGTAGTGAAGGGGATGGGCGTTGCCTGGCAGACCGCGCTGGGAGCCGTCTTCCTCTCGGGCGTCGCCTTCTTCGTCCTGACGCTGCTGGGCGTTCGGCAATTGATCCTCTCCACCCTCCCGCGCGAGCTGCACGCCGCCGTAGCCGCCGGCGTTGGCTTGTTTATCGCGCTGGTGGGGTTCCGCAACTCCGGCATCGTGGTCCCCGATGCGGCCAACGTCGTGACGCTCGGCAATCTCCATGACAAGAGCGTCGCGCTGGCGGTCTTCGGCCTGCTGCTGATCGCCGTCCTGCTGGCCTGGCGCATCCGCGCGGCCATGCTGATCGGCATTCTGGCCACCACGGCCGCCGGGCTCGCCACGGGTGTGGCGCACTATACGCCGCGAGCCTATCGCCTGAGCGAGTTGGCCGCCACGGCCGGCCAGCTCGACGTGGCCTCCGCTTTGCGTCTCGGTTTTCTGGAGGTCGTGTTCGTCTTTCTGTTCATCGACGTTTTCGACAACGTGGGTACGCTGCTGGCGGTGGGTACGAAAGCCAACCTGTTCGACCGGGCGCATCGCATCCCGCGCGTGAACCGCATTCTGCTTTCCGACGCCGCGGCCACTGTGATCGGTTCCCTCACCGGCACCTCCACCGTGGTGAGCTATATCGAAAGCGCCGCGGGAGTGGCGGCCGGCGGGCGCACCGGAGTGACAGCCATTGTCACGGGACTCCTGTTCATCGCCGCGCTGTTCGTGGCGCCCGCCGTGGGCGCCATCCCCGCCGCCGCCACCGCTCCGGCCCTCATTATCGTCGGCAGCCTCATGATCGGCGTGACAGCGGAAATCGCGTGGAGCGATCCCGAAGTGGCCGTGCCCGCATTCCTCACCATGCTGGCCATCCCGCTGACGTTCAGCATCGCCAATGGTCTCGCGTTCGGATTCATCTCCTTCACCGCCATCAAGATTCTGCGTGGCAAGTTTCGTGAAGTCAACTGGTTCGTCTATGCGCTGGCGGCGCTGTTTATTGCCCGTTTCGTCTACCTTTCCAGGGGCTGACGCGGGACATCCTTGCGGGATTTTAATGAAACGCGCACGGGAGTCCAAGAGTCCTAGGTGTTGAATAGATAAAGAGTGCAGGAGGCAACGGAAGATGATTCGCAAGATGGCCTATTGCGTGATTTTCGCGGCGCTGGCGGCGTGTGCGGCGCTGGCCGACGCCGGCGATCCGCCCGCCCGCGTGGCTCGCTTGAACTATCGGAGCGGCGTGGTTTCTTTCCGTCCAGGCAGCGTCGAGGAGTGGACCGACGCCAAGGTCAACTATCCTCTGACCACCGGCGACCATCTCTGGACCGAAGCGGGGGCGCGGACCGAAATACACGCCGGGTCCACGGCCATCCGCATGGCGCCCGAGACCGCGTTCTCCATTCTGAACCTGGACGATAACGTGGCGCAGTTCAGCCTGACTCAGGGCGCCATCGACATCCGCATCCGCGACCTGGCGCCCGGCGAAACGTACGAAGTGGACACGCCCAACGCCTCCATCTCACTTTTGCGGCCGGGCGAATACCGCATCGATACGGACGCCGACAGCAACGTCACCACGGTGACCGTGCGCGATGGAGAAGCTGAATTCACAAGCGACGGCGCCTCCGCGCCGACTCCCGTTCGCATGGGGCAGAGCGCGCGCGTCTCGGGGACGAATCCGGCGGCGCTGGACATTGGCGCCCTTCCTCCGCCGGGAGAGTTCGACCTCTGGTGCGAAGCGCGCGACCGCGGCGAGGAGCGCGCGCAATCCGTGCGCTACGTCTCGCGCGGCACGATCGGCTATGAAGATCTCGACGCCTATGGCGTGTGGCGCGAAGTTCCGCCCTACGGATGGGTCTGGGTGCCGCGCGTGGCGGCGGGCTGGGCCCCTTACCGGTCCGGATACTGGGCGTGGGTCGAGCCGTGGGGCTGGACCTGGATCGCGGACGAACCCTGGGGTTTCGCGCCCTTCCATTACGGCCGCTGGGCTTATGCGGGCGGCGGATGGTTGTGGGTTCCCGGCGCGATGGCGCCGCGCCCGGTTTATGCGCCCGCCTTGGTGGCTTTTGTCGGCGGGGCGGGTTTCACGGCTGGGGTGGCGTGGTTCCCGCTCGGACCGGCGGAAGTGTACCGCCCGGCCTACCATGTGAGCGATGCCTACGTCCGGCGGGTCAATGTCGCGTCCGTCAACGTGCTGAACCTCAACGTGACGAACGTGCGCTATGTGAACCGCGGCGCGCCGGGCGCGATGACGGTGGTCCGGCAGGACGATTTCGTTCACGCCCGGCCGGTGGCGCGGGTCATGGTCGCGGTGGACCCTTCTCAAATGGCGAGGGGCCAGGTGATCGGCGCGACCGCGCTGGTGGCGCCGCGCCGGGAGAGCGTTCTGGTGGAGGCCGCGCCCGTGGCGGCGCACGCGCCTCCCGCGCGCTTTATGGATCGCGCGGTGGTGGCGCGGGTCGCCCCTCCTCCTCCGCCTGTCCCTTTCCGTCTCAAACAGCAGGCGCTGGAAGCCAACCCGGGCCGCCCGCTAGACCCCGGAGCCGCCGACAATCTCCGCCGCGGCGCTCCCGCCCCGGCCCAGGCTGTACGGGTCCTGCGCGCCCCGCAGGGTGGTTTCCGGCCGGCCAATGCGGCTGGAGTGGGACCGAATGCCGCTCCGGCGACGCGCAACGACCGTCCGCCGGGCGCCGTCGGGCAACAGAACCGGCCGCCGGTGCGCGCCCCGGAGCAACCCCGCAAGGCAGAGACCCCGCCGGCTCCCAACCGGCCGGCCGCAAACCAGCAGACCAAGACGCCTCCGAAAGACCGTGCGCCCGCCAAAGACGTCAAGAAGGAGCCGAAGCCGCCGGAGCGTAACTAGCCTCCCGACTCAGCAATGGGTTGAATTGCTACAACCCGCTCGGCGCCGGCAGGGCTGCCAGGTCGGCTGGCTCGCCGAACTTGCCGCCGGCGATGGAAGGCGCAATGGCGCGCAACAGGCCGGTGAGGACGCTGCCCGCGCCCACTTCTATGGCTTGCGCGACGCCCTGGTCCGCGAGATAGCGTATGGCATCCACCCAACGCACGGGATTGGGAACCTGCTGGTACAGTCCTTCGCGCGCCTCGGCGCCTGTGCGGACTTCGCGGGCCTGCCAGTTGTCGATCAGCGGGCAAGCCAAGTCCCGGAAATCGGCCGCGTCCAGATCGCCGCGCAAGCGCTCCTGCGCGGGCTTCATCAGCGCGCAGTGGAAAGGCGCGCTCACCGGCAGGAGCACGGCGCGGCGCGCTCCGGCGGCCTTGGCGAGCGCGATCGCGCGGCCGACGGCGCCTGCGTGGCCGGCGATCACCACTTGGTCCGGCGAATTGAAGTTGGCGGCGCTGACCACCTCGCCTTGCGCGGCCTGCTCCAGTACCGGGGCCAGCTTGTCTTCCGGCATCTTGAGGAGCGCCGCCATGGCGCCCACTCCGGGCGGCACGGCCGCCTGCATGTAGCGCCCGCGGTTGCGGACCAGCCGCACCGCGTCGGCGAAACGCAGGCTTCCGGCGGCCACCAGCGCGGAGTACTCGCCCAGGCTGTGGCCCGCCACATAATCCGGCGCCCAGCCTTGTTCCTTCAGAATCTCGAACGCGGCCGTGGAAACGGCCAGCAGCGCGGGCTGCGTGTTCTCGGTAAGCCGGAGCTGGTCTTCGGGGCCTTCGAAGCACAGGCGGGAGATGGGGAAGCCGAGAGCGTCGTCGGCCTCTTCAAACACGCGTCGCGCGGCGGCGTACGTATCGGCCAGGGCTTTGCCCATCCCGGCGGCCTGCGATCCCTGGCCGGGGAAGAGAAAGACGGTTTTCGGGCTCAAATGCGATTATAACCGAGGCGCCCGGCGCGCTCGGGCCAAAACCAAAGCATGGCTGTAATCCGATCCGATACAATGGCCTGTGTGGAGACCATGGAGCAGACCGGACCGTTGAGCCGCTGGACGCGTTTTCGGGAAATGACGCGCGATGTCCGCCGCGGCTTCATCGCCGAGTGGACCGTCACCATCATCCTCCTGCTGTTCGCAACCACGACGCTGGTGCAGGCGTTCGTGATTCCGAGCGCCTCGATGGAAGATTCGCTGTTGATCGGCGATCACGTCCTGGTGGATAAGCTGGTCTACGCGCCGCCGGCCCGCGTCCCGGTGGCGCTGCCCTATCGCGACGTGCGGCGCGGCGACGTCATCGTGTTTCGCTACCCTCTCGATATCAGCCAGGATTATGTGAAGCGGGCCATCGGCGTCCCGGGAGACCGCATCCGCTTCGTCAACCAGCAGTTGATTCTCAACGGCAAGCCCGTTCGCGAACCGTACGTCAAACACGTCGCCTCGTTTTCCGACGTCTACCGCGATAATTTCCCCGCTTCATCGGGCATACCTCCGCGCCCACGCGCCATGGAAATGCTGCAAAACGACGTGGTCAACGGGGAGCTCGTGGTACCTTCCGGCTACGTCTTCGCCATGGGCGACAACCGCGACGATTCCGACGACAGCCGCTATTGGGGCATGGTGCCGCGCGAAAATATCGTGGGGACGCCGGTGATCGTTTATTGGTCGTACGATGCCACGACGCAGGATCTGACCAACGGGAACATCGGCTTCGATCACATCGTCGACGTGGTGATGCATTTCTTTACGAAAACGCGGTGGAAACGGACCTTCAACCTGATTCACGGCTACCCGTTGCGGTGAGGTCCGGCGCCCGGCCGGCTCCGGGCGCGCGTGTTATGGATAAGTCATGAAGCGCATCCTTCTCATCCTCGCTCTCGCGCTCGTCACCTTCGCGTGCCGCTCCAGGTCCGGCGGGTCGGAACCGCGTTCGATGCCTTCCGGGTCCGTGGCGCTCAAGGGACCGCTGCTCTCCTACGCCGACGTGGTAGATCGCGTGGCGCCCGCCGTGGTGACGATTCGCTCGTCGCAGCGTGTGCGCGCGCCGCGGCAGTTTCCGTTTTCGGCCGATCCGTTCTTCCGCCAGTTCTTCGGCGGGGGCATTCCGCAGGGGGACGGCGGAACGCAGGTGGAGGAGTCGCTGGGCTCGGGCGTGATCGTGCGCCCCGACGGGCACATTCTAACCAACCACCACGTCATCGACGGCGCCGACAAGATCACGGTGGACCTCAGTTCCGGCCACAAGTATTCGGCGACGGTGGTCGGCTCCGACGCGCCCAGCGATCTGGCCGTGCTGAAGATCAGCGCCGGCGGCCTGCCGGTGCTCCAGTTGGGCGATTCCGATCAGGTGCGGGTCGGCGATGTGTGCCTGGCCGTGGGCAACCCTCTGGGCGTCGGGGAGACTGTAACTGCGGGCATCATCAGCGCCAAGGGCCGCGTCACCGGCCTGGGCAGCGGCAGCTTCGAGGACTTCCTGCAAACCGACGCGCCCATCAACAAGGGCAACTCGGGAGGCGCGCTGGTGAACACCCGCGGGGAGCTGATCGGCATCAACTCCCAGATCCTCACCACGAACGGCTCCAACGGCGGCAGTATCGGCATCGGTTTCGCCATTCCTTCCAACATGGCCAAGACCGTGATGAACCAGTTGATCGGGAAGGGCAAGGTGCAGCGCGGGATGCTGGGAGTCGGGATTGAGAACGTTACCGGCAGTGTGGCCCAGAGTCTCGGGATGAAGGATGCGCGCGGCATCGTGATTACCTACGTGTATTCCGGCCAGGCGGCGGACAGGGCCGGCCTGAAGCGCTACGACGTCATCCTGCAACTCAACGGAAAGGACGAGAACGATACCAACGCCTTCCGGAACCGGATTGCGGCCATGGCGCCGGGAACGGAGGTAACCCTGACGATCTGGCGCAGCGGCGCGCAGCAGCGGATTCGCGCGACGCTGGGTGAGCTGACGCCCGAAAGCGCCCTGGCGCAGGGGCAGGCTGGACAAGGCGGGGGACGCGACGGGGGATCCGGAGGCCGGCTGGGCGTGACTGTCGAACCGCTGACCCCGAATCTGGCCGCGCAAATGGGTCGAAGGAGGAGCGCGCAGGGACTCGTCGTAACCGAGATAGACCCTTCCGGGCCTGCGGCCGAAGCGGGGGTTCGAACCGGAGACATCATCCTGGAAGTGAACCGGCAGGCGGTGCGTTCGGTGGACGATGTGCGAAAAGCGCTGGAGCGGCCGGGCCGGCAGGCGCTGCTGCTGATTGACCGCGACGGCCAGACGGCGGTCATCGCCGTGCCGCTGCAGTAGCGGGGCGGCGGCCGGAGGCCCACTCCACGTGGAGTTCTCCCCGCCTACGGCAGCATTCCGGGGCCTGCCATGGTCACCAGTAGCGCCGCGGCGCCCAGGAACGTGCCGAAAGGCAGCTCATACGTAGCCGGGTCTTTGTGGGTGAAGCGGATGTACCCGTACCCCAGGATGGAGCCGGCGAGCGATCCCACGAACAGCGTGAATAAGGCGCCGCGCAGGCCCAGAAAGCTGCCCGCCATCGCCACCAGCTTGACGTCTCCCAGCCCCAGTCCCTCGCGGTGGCGGATCTTCTGGAACAGCCACCCGCCGGCCCACAGAAACGCGGCCGGCAGGGCCGCGCCCAAAACGGACTCCAACAGCGAATCCACGCGCGCGGAGGGGTTCACGCCGAGGATCCAATAGAGTATCTGCCCGCTGGATTCCGGTGCCCCGGCTGAAATCCCGGTGGGCACGAAGCCCGCGAAGGCAAGGCCTGCCAGCGTTCCGCCCAGCGTAAACTCGTCGGGCAGGATGCGTTCTTCCAGGTCGGAGAAAACCAGCCCAGTCAGAATGGCCGCAAACACGCACATCTTCAACGCGGCGAGGATTGGACCGCCCTGCAGCGCGAAATACGCGAAGAGCAGGCCGGTCGTGAGTTCCACCACCGGGTAGCGGATGGAAATGCGGGCCCGGCAATGCCGGCACCGGCCTCCGAGCAGCGCATAGCTCAGGAGCGGGATGTTGTCGTACCATGCGATGGTTTTCTCGCACGCCGGGCAATGGGAGCGCGGGCGGACCACCGAGAGATCGCGCGGCCAGCGGTAGATGCACACGTTGAGGAAGCTGCCGATCGCCAGCCCGAACAGAAACGCGAAGAGGGCTTCCATCATGAGATCGCCTGCCGATAAACCTCCATGGTACGGCGGACCATGCGTTCCACGGTGAAGCCGGTTTCAGCCATTGCCCGGCGCCTCATTTGAGAGCTTTCCGCAGGTCCTTAAGCGGCAGCAGCAACTGAAACGGGTCCACTGGAGACGCCTCGAATTCGAAGTGTTCATAGAACCGGCAAGCCGCTTCATCGATAGCGTGAACCATGACAGCGCGCACGGCCACGATGTCTGCGGCTTCCGCGATCCGGCTGAGAGCGTCGAACAACAGCGCCTTGCCGAGGCCCCTTCCCTGGAACTTGTTGTCCACCGCCAACCGAGCCAGGAGCACGATGCCGATGGGATGGCTGGCGAGACCCTTTGCGATTCGCCCCGGGCTCTCTTGTTTGTGAACGGAGCCGGCCGTCAGCGCATAGTAGCCGGCCACACGATTCCCCGCCAGCGCGACGTATGTTCTGGCCGAGTCGGCCTGTTGATTCGTCCAGGCGTATTTCTGAAGCCATGCGTTGAGCGCTGCGTTGCCGCAGTCGAACTGGCTGAGGTCGCGCTCCCGGCGCAGTTTCCCGATTTCGAACTCGGGGCGTGGAAGAGCGCTCATGAGCGCCGCTTGGCGACATGGGATTCCGTGAACAAGCGGCGTAGGCGGGGTTTGTCCTTCGGCGGCCGGTCCAGGGCCGCCAGGAACGCCTTCCATTGTTCGCCGTCGAGCTCGAATCGAGTCCGATCGGACAACGACTGCTCCGCCTTCTCCCAGGCGCTACGGATGATAAAATCCGTAACATTCAACCCCTGCCGTTCGGCGGCGGTCTTGATGAGGGTTTCTTCCCTCGCCGTAGCGCGCAACTGGAAGCGCCGGTCGCGCGGCTGGTCCGAAGTTGAGATCGCCATTTGATCCCCCGATTCTATTGTACTGCCGCCGTACTCCAAGGTCAAAAGCCTGCATCTCTTCGCTCTGGACCCGCCCTGAACCGGTCTGGTACGGCAGGCGAGGCCGCTCCGCCCAGGTCTCTAGCAACTCGCCCTTCTCCAGGTGGTGCGTCTTGCTGGCGAATTCGGCCGCGTGCAGGCTGTAGCGCACCAACTGCCTCATCATGCTACAGCCTGGAGCCCGTTCTTCGCTACCAGTGCGAGGAGTTTCAGAGAGGCGCCTTGCGGGTGCTTTTCTCCCCGTTCCCACTGGCTCACTAGGCCCGTCGTCACGTTGAGATAGCGGGCGAAAACCGCTTGGCTAACGCCCTCCCCCAGACGGAGAGCGCGGATTTCCTTGGCCTTCAATGGCAGCGCCGGCGTAAGGCATAGGTCGTCAAAGTCGCGCATCGTGCGCTTGTCCATGACGCCGGCGGCATGTAGCCCTTCGGCGGTTTCGTGAATCGACGCCATCAGGGGGCTACGGTACTGCTTTCTCATCGCATGTCACCTCCACCAACGTTCCCGACGCAATTACCGCATAATAGTTGTGCCGTCATAAGCAAGCAATTCGGATGCGAGCCGCCCCGGGCGCCGTTCCGGGACTAGTATAACACTGAGTGCTATAGACGAAGCCTGGAGCCGCAACCGCCGCCCTGTTCAGTGCCTCAGCAGGCCGCCCTTTTTTCCAGATTATGCAACCGACTATACGCCCGGAACTGTCATAGGGCAGTTCCGCCTTTGGGCGTGATACAGCTAGGTGGACGCGAGATTTCAAGAGATCTCATTTTCCAGGAAGCCCACATATCGTTCCTGTCCAGGCTTCGAGGGCCGGCTGAGGCTCAAGCCGCATTTCCCTGCCACCACCCCGCTTCACGAACGAAAGTCGCTGTGGTACTTTCGGAGTCATGAAACTAACGCAAACCGCTGCGGTGAGTTGGGCCGGACTGACTTCTCTTGTAGCGACGTTTGTCTTCGTGCAGGCCTTGCGGGCGCAGGATCAGTCGCCGGCCTTACCGGCGTTTGAGGTTGCGTCGGTCAAGCCGGACACCTTCGTTTCTTCCCCCGGTCACGGGCGAGTTTTGGAGCTGAACTGCTCCAATGGCCGGTTTGTCTCGCGCAACGCCTCAGTGTGGTACCTGATCAAGTGGGGGTGGAACATTGTCGGGGATAATGACCGCCTGGTGGGATCTCCGGACTGGACCAAACTTGGTAACGAGTATTACGTCGTCGAGGCGAAGGCGGCTGCCCCTGTCAGCGAGGAACGGTGCCGGCTGATGGTACGAACGCTTCTCGCCGATCGATTTCACCTCCGCGTGCATGAAGAGAAGCGCCTGATCGACGCGTTCGATCTGGTTATTGCGAAGAATGGACCAAAGGTCAAAAGGGTGACCGATCCGGATGCCCCGGTGAATGGCCCGGGCTTCACTGTCGGAGGCGAGACCTTTCAAATGTTCGATGCGAAGGCGAAGGGCTGGACGATGGGCCAGCTCGCCTATTCGCTCGGAGCCGTGTTTACAGGACTAGGCCGGAAGGTCTTTGACCGGACTGGACTGGAAGGAATATACAGGATCGACCTGAGCTTTCGTAGGCCGGATGATTCGGGGGAAGGCGCCGATGTCAGAACCGCCCTGCGGGAGCAGCTTGGACTTGAACTACGGACCGCCAAGGAACCCCTCGACGTGGTTGTCGTCGATCACGTAGAACGGCCCAGTCAGAATTAAGACGAGGGACAAGAAACGAGGCTGTCGTAGATTGACCCCGGATCGGGGATTCACCCCCCTGCCGCCGCCACGGGGACGAGAACCCCACTTCACAGCCAAGTGGGATTGAACCCCCCTGCGCCGCACGGTCGAGGCACCCACAGGCCCAGGTCAGCGGCGAGCCAGGTGCACCCGCATCGCGTCGCGTGGGCCCTCAATCCGAACCTCCAGAATCGCGTCACGCGGCAGCGCAAACAGCGGGTGTTGGTTCGGTCCCCACATTTGGATCTGGGAGTAGCCGTTGCCGCCGGTGGTCCCCGAACGGATGCGCCCTTTCAGCTGGGGCGAGTTACCGTAGAGGACCGTCAAATCCCCGCGATCAATGCCCTGCGACTGGAGCGCGTCACGGGCCGCCTTCTTAACAGTGATCGGGTGATTTTCGTAGTCCTTGAAAGAATGATTCACCTTAAATTCGAACGAAGGGGCGAACGCCGATCTGAGAGGCTCCTTTCGATCCTCCCTTGGCGCCGGTTCCCGGGGCTCCAATGGCGGCTTCGGCGGAGTCTCGATCACTCTTTCGTTTCGAGCAGCAATATTCCGGAACTCAACTTCGTGGATCTCGCTGTACTCGATCCCCTGCATGTCGAAGAAGTCCCTGATCGGCTTAGGAATGTTTGGGGCGACGAGCCACATCAGAATATTGGCCTCACCCCGCGCTTCCAGGGCATCTTTGTATTTCGCAAGCTGGTTGGCGTTGTCCCACTTAGCGACAACCGCCTTGAGCTCCATAAGGACGTTTCGCTTGTACCGATCAGTGAAGAGGAGGTCAAACCGTCCGACGCCCTCAAAGGACTCCTGGCGTCCTTTCAGCACCAAGCCTTGTCTGGGGAAGAACTCCTCCGGAAAGGCGGCGATCAGGTCTTCCATGTATTTCTCACGCATAGGGAGGCCAAAGCCCAGCCAACCGCAATGGTAACGCCATTTCGCTCCGCTGCGCCTTCTCTTCAGGGGAGAGCTTCTCGCGACGCCTCATCGTGAACTCCCGTTTGGGATTGCGCTATCCTGTTCAGTATACGGTCGTCCGGGGTCCGTCTGGGGTGGGCCCGGAGCGCGAGGTCTTCGTCATGGATAAGTACTTGTGCTTGCGATGCGGCGGCCCTCTAACCCTGGGTTTCCGCGAGGAATCAGGCGGAAGTATGCCGGGATCGACCGGTGTCGAGGTTGCCAGTTGCGCGACCTGCGGGGAAGCCATATCTGCCCTTGACTTCGAGACCATTCAAAATGAATCCCTGCGCGGGAGAGTCCCGGTGACCTCCCTCTTGAACGCGGCTCGAATGCTCGGAAAGCCCGGTGACGCAGAGTGGGTACTCCGTGAGCTTGCTGACCGGGTCAGTCGAAATTCTGGCAGCCTGGTTATCCCGCTGGGGGACATTCGGCGCTATGCGGATCGCAACAGCATACCCATCACGCCGCTCGACAACAATGTCCCTAGCATGTGGATCTGCGCACGGCCCAGTGCGGAGCAAACGGGCCTGTAGCGGGCGTTGTGGTCGCAAAACGGGATTCCTGGAAACAACGATCGCCGCTGCCCGCTCAGTTCCCCAGCAGCTCGCCCTTCTCCAGGTGATGCGTCTTGCTGGCGAATTGGGCGGCGTGCGGATCGTGCGTCACCATCACGACGGTCTTGCCGAACTCCTTGTTCAACCGTGACAGCACGGCCAGGACCTCCAGCGCGGAGGCGGCGTCCAGGTTGCCAGTAGGCTCGTCGGCGAGGATCAGCGAGGGGTCCGTCACAATCGCGCGCGCGATGGCCACGCGCTGTTCCTGGCCCCCGGAAAGCTGGCGCGGGTAGTGCGAGAGCCGGTCGCCCAGCCCCACCAGCTTGAGCGCCGTGGCGGCGTGTTCCCTCCGTTCCGCCTTCTTGAGCCGGGTGAGCCGTAGCGGCAGCTCCACGTTTTCGATGGCGGTCAGCACCGGGATCAGGTTGAACTGCTGGAACACGAATCCCACGTTCTCGTTGCGCCAGTGGGCGATCTCCCGTTCGTTCAACTCACGCAGATCGTGGCCCAGCACGCGAATGTCTCCGCTGGTCGGGCGGTCCATGGCGGCGATCAGGTGCAGCAGGGTGGACTTGCCCGAGCCGGACGGCCCCATCAAGGCCACGAACTCGCCCTTGTCGATCTCCAGGGTCACGTCCTTGAGCGCCACTACGTGAAACTCGTCGCGCACGAATTCCTTGGTGAGATTACGCGTCTCTATAACGATGTCGCCCATATCGAATCGTCAATACCGGCGTAGGACATCGAAGAGCCCGGCCGGCCGGCGCCGCGCCCAAGCGATCGCACACAATCCAAAAGCCAGCAATACGGCGGATACCGGCTCCGGAACCTCCTGCGCCTCGATCCAGTCCGCATTTGCGGAAACGCTGACATCCCCGTAGAGTTCGCCGAAGTAGGAATTATCGGACGTGTTTAGGGAAGGCGGGACCGAACAGGTGTCCGGGCTGTCTTGGGAGCTCAAACAGATTCCTAAGTCATGCACGCCGATCAGTTCGCCGTCGTAGAACGATGGACCTCCGGAGTCCCCATGCGAGATATCGACTTCATCGGCGGCGTCGTAGGGATTCGGATCGAGACCGTAAGAATCCCAGAGGGCATTCGTCGAGGGCGCGCCGCTCTTGTAGAACTCGCCAATCAGTAATGTGGAGGACCAGCCGAAAATTTCGCCGGTCGTGGCATACGCATTCTCTCCCGCGCGCAAGACGCCGTAACTGCCGTTCGCCCCCGTGAGCCCTGTCCCACTCACGCCATAACCGGCCACGACGTCCGGGGCTGTGGTCGGCGCGCCGTCGAATAGCGGATAGCCCGTCGCGAAGTAGGGCGCGGCGTTGTGCAATTTCAATACGGCAAGATCGTCTCCTTGAGTCGAATCGCCTGTATATCCAGGGTTGACCGAAACGGAAGAGACGGTATCGGAGACCGTGCCGCTGGGTCCCAGAAAAGTAACCGTAATATTCGAGGCTATCGGCGACCCGTATGACGAAGTCACGCAGTGACCGGCTGTCAGGATCGTCCATCCGTCCATCAGAAGCGTACCGCTGCATCCGCCGATGCTGCTCGTGACCATAACCACGCCGCTGAGATTCACGCCGTTCACGGACTGGCCATAGGTGACGATCGCGGAACTCGGATCGGTCCCGGCGACGACGATGGCCCACGCAGGCGCCGAAGAGAGGATTGCCGCGAGAAGCAGGCGGCCCCGCAACAGGTATGTCAAGATGCTCATTTTGGAAGCCAATCTCTGCTATCTTACACTCCGTAGTCGTCTAAGTCTTTTGCCGCACCTTGTCGCCGTCCTTCAAGCCGGCCGGTGGCGAGACGATCAGGTCTTCTCCGCCCGCCAGCCCTTCTTCGATCGCCACGCCCTGCCCGGAGACGGCGCCCGTTTTGACCTTGCGGCTCACCGCGCGGCCGTTGAAGAGCACGAAAACAGCGCCATCCCGAACGGCCGAAGCGGGCGCGAGGATCACCGGTTTGGCGGCCCCGCCCGCGCCTTCGGCGGGCTTCTCATCGGAGAGGAACGCCACGCTGGCGTTCATCTCCGGCCGCAGATACGCATCGGGCTTCACCACCTTCACTTTGATCTGCACGGTGGCTTTCTGCCGGTTGGCTTCGGGCGAAATCTCTTTGATGAAACCCTCGTACTTGCGGTCCGGAAAAGCGTCGGTGGTGACGATGCCGCGCTGTCCGGAGCGCAGCTTGCCGAAATCGTTCTGGCTGATGTCCAGCTCCACTTCGAGGTCGTTCAGGTCGGCCAGGGAGACCACGTACCCTTTGGCGCCGCGGTCGCCCACAAAGCTGGTGGTCAGAAACTCGCCCTTTTCCACGGCCCGCTCCAGAATTGTCCCCGCCACCGGCGCGCGGATGACGGTATTGTTCAGGCTGGTTTCGGCATAGGCCACCATGCCCTTAGCCTGCTCCACTTGGCCGCGCAGCGCGTCGATTTCCTCGCGGCGCGGTCCGATGCGCACCAGGTCGTAGGCCTTTTCCAGCGCGTTGACCTTGGCGACCGCGCCGTCGTAGCGCGCCTGGGCATCGTCGATCGACTGCCGCGACATCAGCGACTCTCCCAGCAGGTCCTTCGCGCGGCCGAGGCTAACTTTGGCGTTATCGAGGTCGGCCTTGGCGGAGTTGAGGTTGGCCAGGGCCTGCGCGACCTCTTCAGGGCGGGAGCCGTTCAAGGCTTCGTCCAGCCGGGCCTGGAGAGTGGCAAGCTGCCCCTTGGCCTGTTGAAGCTGCGCCTGGTATTCGTCGTCCTCCAGGCGCACCAGCACCTGGCCTTCCTGAACGTGGTCGCCCTTTTCGACGCCGATCCAGTTCACCTTGCCGACCACCTTAGCCGCCACCTCGATGGTGTGCGCCGCGACGATGTAGCCGGCGGCGTTCAGCACGACGCCTTCAGGCGCGGCGGACGCGCTGATGGCCGCGACGCGCCGCACTTCCACTACCGGCGAAGAGTCCATTTTCCGCGAGAGGATCTGCCAGGCTCCCCCGAGCACAATCAACGCTACGCCGCCAACGATCCAAGCCGTGGCCCACTTCGAGGGACCCGGCTGCCCCCGTTGGTCGCGGTCGATTTTCAGGTTCTTGAGTTCCGCATCCATAACGCCGACCGGTCAGACCTCCCGCAACGCGTCCAGGATTTGTTTCCTCGACGCCATGCGCGCCGGAAACAGCCCGCCCAGGCCGCCCAGCGCGACCGCGAAGGCGATGCCCGTCAGCAGGCTGCGCGCCGTGATGTGGAAAGCGAACGCCGTCTCCGAAAAGTTGGCGTTGCCCATCGCCGAGGTGAGTCCGTTCAAGGGCAGCGCCAGCAAGCAGCCCAGCGCGCCGCCCACCGCTGAAAGCAAGGCCGCTTCCACGAAGAAGCTGAAGAGAATGCTGCCTCGCGGAAAGCCCAGCACGCGTAGCGTCCCGATTTCCCGGGCGCGCCGCGCCACTGCGGCGTACATGGTGTTCATGGCGGCGAAACTGCTGCCGACCGCCATGATGATCGCCACGAAGAACCCCGTATATTCCACCGGCGCCGCCTGGGCGGTTTGCAGCTCGTAGTATCCCTGCTCCGGCTGGGCCGTCATATTCAGGCGCTGGTCGTTGGCGATATCGTTTACCAGGGCTTTGGCGGCGACTTCGTCCACGGCGCGCACCAGCGCGGAACTGAGCACTTCCACCCGCTGGAAATCGGCGCTGATCTGGTTCAGGTCGCCCCAGATCTCGCTCGCTTGCGCGCTGTTGCCCGCTTCCATCACGCCCACGATGTCCCAATTGCCGCGGCCCAGCTTGATTTTCTTGCCGATCCTGGCGTCGGGGAAGCGCCGCGCGGCCGCGCTGCCCACTACCAGCTCGCGCCGCCCCGGCTGGAACCACCGGCCGCTTACGATGCGGATGCTGGGCCGCATCTCGATTCCCGTCTGCGTCAGCCCGCGGACCGTGAGGTTCGTGCCATCCGTCTGCTCTGCGTTGGCCATGTTGACCACCGTCACCATCTCGAGGGAAGCCAGCGGCTGACCGTCGCGCCCGGTGGCGATGCCCGGCTTGAATTTCAGGTCCTGAAACTGCGTCCGCGTGAAGTTGCTCACCAGCTCGGATTCCGACCCCTTGCGCAGCGCCAGCACGTTCAGCGGATCGCCGGAAGCCGTGAGCGTGCCCCGCAGGCCCTCTACCAGCCCCATGACCGCCAGCAGCACGGCCACCGTCAGGGCGATTCCGAGCGCGGTCATGATAGTGGTGGTCTTCCGGACCACCAGGTTGCGCAGGTTGTACGCCAGAGGAATACCCATACTCAATCCGTGCTCCGCAGCGCGCTGACGATGGAGGTACGCGAAGCGCCGAGCGCCGGCGCAAGCGAGCTAAGGACGCCGATGGCCGCCGCCGAGAGAATGCAGG
The DNA here is from genome assembly GCA_050012095.1 of Bryobacteraceae bacterium. Classification (GTDB taxonomy): domain Bacteria; phylum Acidobacteriota; class Terriglobia; order Bryobacterales; family Bryobacteraceae; genus BOG-224. Next base: position 164,785 of record JBEKHV010000003.1, read on the forward strand.
TCAGCGCCACCGAAGGCGCGAAAGGCGCGATGAGCGGCAGCATGCCTCCGTAGGGGCTGTTGCGGATCCCGCCGATCAGGACCGCGGAGATCAGGTAGCCGATCGCGCCGCCCGCCATCGAGATCAGGCAAGCTTCGCCGAGGATCAACCCGAGGATGATCCCCGGCGTGAATCCCAGCGTCTTGAGCACGCCCACTTCGCGCGTGCGCTCGCGCACCGACATGGCCATGGTATTGGCCGATACCAGAAGGATGGTGAACGTCACCGCGCCGGCGATGCCCAGCAGCAGCATCTTGACGTTGCCCAGCAGCGCCAGGAAGCTCAGGTTGAAAGCCTGTTCCGACTCGGTCTTCGTCTCCACGGGGGAATTGCGGAACGCGCTATCGACCGCGTCGGTGACCCGCCCGGCGGAATCCGGGCTGTCCAGCAGGATATAGAACGACCCGATCTGCCCTCGCCGCGCCTCCGGCAAGCTCTGTTCCAGGTACTCGTCGTCGAAGAACATAAAGCCGCTCGGCCGCGGGCTGTCGAAGATGCCGCGCACCGTGAATTCGTAGTTCCCCGGATAGATGTCCCCCACCAGGGGGAGGCGGTCGCCGACCTGGAAGCCAAGGCTGTTGGCTAAGTCGCGCCCCACCACGCAGCCCGTGCGGTCGCGCAGGAAGGCCTGCTTCTGGTCCTCCGGAATGCGGAACTCCGAAAACATCCGGAAGAGCTTCTCCGGCTCGACGCCCAGCCGCCCGAAGAAGTTCTTCGGATCGCGCGCGTCCTTGTACGTCCCGTTGAACCACTGTGAGATCATGACCTCGCGCACGCCCGGGATCTGCTTGATGCGCGCCGCGTAGAACTGCGGCATGGTCACGGTCAGCGAAATGCGGTTCCGCACCACCAGCCGCAGTGCCTCCTCGGGCGCGGGGCTGCTCAGATAGAAGGCGTGGTAGATGGCGATCATGACCCCCAACAGGCACATGGATACCGAGATGCTCAGGATGGTAAGCACCGTCCTGCGCCGGTTGCGCCAACAGTTCTTCAGGATCAGAGGAAAATGTCGGAGCATTGCGACAACCTAACGCATTATGACAGACTCGCCTGTCCGTCCGCCGCCAGGGTGAGAACGTCCTAGTGCGCGCTGAATTGCATGGTCACTTTGGCGCTGCACACTTCGCCGACGCATACCTGAAAAGGCGCGGTTCCCTCTGCCGGCGCGTCCGCCGGAATCTTGAGGTTGATCTGCCCGGGGCCGACGTACAGCAATTCCGATGGGCTCGAGCCTACCAGAACCCGGACCCCGCAGATCTCGGTGGGGTAGGGCGTCTTCGGCATTCGCGCTCGCCCGCACCATGGCTCCGGCGAAAGGTGCTGGCCATAGAGTTCCACTACCATGCCCGGGGCGAGAGCCTTTGAGCTTCCTCCAGCCGGGCGAATGCTCTCGCGGGAAAACACCGGTGTCGGGGTTTCAGACTGGGCGAACAGTCCGCAGGCCGCCATGAAAAGGATCAAGATGCGCACCCTTCCATTATGCGCTTTTCCGCGCGGCGGGCCTACGCGCGCCAGCGGATGCCCGCGTGGAGCTTCTGCTTTGCGTAATCCAGGCTGCGCTCTAGGTCGATGCGCTGCTGCTCTTTCAGCGCCTCCTTCATGACGTCCGGCTGTTTTCCGGGCACATCCTCAATCACCATCGCGCCCATGAAAGGCCTGCCGCTCTTGACCAGCGCCAGGAAGCGCGCGAATTGCCAGGCCGGCGTCTTCGGAAACGCCTTCCAGAAATCCGGCTCGAAGTAGGGCAGAATGCGCGGCGGCCGCCCGGTGATGATCTCCAGGTGCATCGCGGAGTGCGGGCACAGCGTGCGGAACTGCTCCATCAGCCGCACGAAATCCACGCTGCCTTCGCCCAGCGCCACCCACTGCGCCGCGGCGCCGCGCTCGTGCTCGAACACGGCCGTATCGCGGACATGCGTCGTCACCACGTACGGTGCCAGCGTTTCCAGCGTAACGAACGGGTCCTCCACCACCCAGATCGGGTTCCCCAGGTCCATGCATGCGGCCACAAAATCCTTACCCGACTCCTCGATGATGGTCTTCAATTCGAGCGCCTGGAGGTCGCCGGAGTGGTTTTCCTGCGCGATCTTGACGCCCAGGTCCATGGCCTCCGGCCGCACGGAGCGGAACACGTCGATGGTGTTCTGCATGTGGGATTCGAGCGGAATCGGCCCGGTGCGGTCCGCGCTGGTTCCCATATAGCACCGCAGGCATGTGGCGCCCACGGCTTTGGCCGCGCGCAACCCGGCCAGCAGTTGATCGCGGGCGGGCGGCCCGTTCTTATCGAAGGCGCCGCTGGAAGGGCAGATGCACCCCATGCCGGCGTCGATGGCGATGCCCAGGCGCGCGGCTTGGTCCCTGATCTTCTGGAGGTAGGCTGTGTCGAGGCTCTCGTAATCGCCCAGGCTGGAGAGCTGGATGGCGTCCAGCTTCAAGCCGGCGGCGTAGTCCAGCAGTTGCGGCGCTTTCCAGCCGAACGCGCGAACCGAGTAGCTGTCGAAGCCCAGCTTGATGGGAACGTCGGCCCCGGAAGCCTCCGCGGCGGCCAGGCCGGACGCGGGAAAGGTTTGCAGAAGGGTGCGGCGCAGCATAGTTCTCATTGTAGTGGGCAGGAAGGGCCGGACGCTCCAGTGGCCGGGCAGGCGCTGTCGCCAGCCCGCGCCCGCTTGCGGGCTAAGGGCAGACCTGCCGGTAAACCTCCAGGGTACGCCGAACCATGCGTTCCACCGTGAAGTGTTCCATCACGCTCCGCCGCCCCGTCTGGCCTAGGTGCCGGGCGCGCGCCGGGTCGTCCAGTAATTCGCGCAGCGCGGCGGCGATGGCCGCGGGCGCATTCTCCACGAGCAGGCCGTTTTCCCCATGCCGGATGACCTCGGGCAAGCCGCCCACGCGGCTCGCCACCACCGGCACGCCCGCCGACATCGCCAGCAGTGCGCCGGAGCCGAGCCCTTCGCTGTGCGTGATGTAGACGAACGCGGCCGCGCCGGGCAGATCGCGCTCCAGGTCGCTTGAAAGTTTCAACTCAACGCCCGCCTGCCGCGCCGCCTCCACCGCCAGCGGAGCGCCTTTGCGCGGGTCGCCGGCGTTGGCGGGAGCCAGAACGCCGCCTGTTTCCGCGCCTCCGGCCACCTCCAGCAGCGGTACGCCGTCATAGACCGCGGCGATTTTTTCCGCCGGTACGCCGCGCGCAACAAGTACGGATTTCACGAATTCCGAAACGGCGATGTAGCGCGCCGGCCGGCTATATTTCCAGCGGGATAAGGCAGGCCAGAGGCCCGCCCCACCTGGTCCAAAGGCCACCCGCCGCGCGACTACCAGCGGCGCGCCGCCCGCCAGCGCGGCGAGGGTATGGCTATGCGCGTCGTGAGCGTGGACCAAATCGTGCCGCCGCGCCAGGGTCGCGACCCGGCCCCACGAGAGCGGCGCCACGCGGCAGCCAGCGCGGCGCGCGGCCTCGAACAGGGGCGACCCCGCGCGGGCCAGCAGCGTGCATTCCACTCCCTCTTCCCGCAAGCCCGTAACCAGCCGCAGCGCCTGCCACTGGCCGCCGCGCATGTCCTTCCCCGCGTCCAGGTGCAGTACCCGCATCAGCTCATGTTTCTCGCTTTGGCGTACTTCAGAAACGTGTAGAAGGCGGCCATGTGGGCGATCATCAGCCCTTCGGGGCCGTCCAGGAAACCGCGCTGCAGGACGTAGGTCTTGAAGAATGTCCAGGCTGGATCGAAGATCAACCGCGTCAATGGCGCCTTGACTCTCCGGGCGGCCAGTTCCTGAGCGGCCAGCGTGGTGTAGCGGTCCACGGTCTTCACGTGCTCGGCCAGCGAGTCGCAGGTGAAGTGCAGAATGTTGTTTTCGAGGCTTCCCACGCGGCCATCGACGTGCAAGCTCTCGTGCACGAAATCGCCCACGAACCGGGCGCGGGCGCGATGGTACAACCGGACCTTGCGGTCGGGATACCAGCCGGAGTGCAGAATCCACCGCCCCAGGTAGCGCGCCAGCCGCGGCATGGTGTAGGCGTCGTATTGCGGGCCGGTTTTCTTGAGGATCAGGATTTCCGATTCGAGCGCTTCGCACAGCGCCTCGTCGGCGTCGAGCGAGAGAATCCAGTCGTGGGACGCCTGCTCGGCGGCCCAGTTCTTCTGCGCGGAAAAGCCGCGCCAATTGGCCTCGATGACGCGGGCGCCGAGGTTATGGGCCAATTCCACGGTGCGGTCCACCGAGCCGCTATCCACAATCAGGATTTCGTCGGCGCAGCGCAGGCTCTCGATGGCGCGGGCGATGTTCCGCTCCTCGTCGAGGGTGATGATGGTGGCGGTGATTTTCATGGCTGCGCGCGAGACATAGGATCAGAGACCGCCCCCGACGATCGGCTCCCAGGTGAAACACAGGACGAAGATGGCCAGAGCGACCCAGGCCAGCTTCCGCCGTCCCGGCGGCATTTCCGTATCGTCGTAAATCGCCGGATGCCGGCGGCCCAGCCAGAACAGGACCAACGCCCACAGCAGCCATCCCATCCAGAACCAGCCCAGGGGAAGCAGCAGCGCGCACAGCGCTTTCGAAATGGCGCGGTGCTTCCGCGGGAAGAAGGAGTAAACGATGTGCCCGCCGTCGAGCTGCCCGATAGGAAGCAGGTTCAAAGCCGTGGCGAACATGCCCACCCAGGCGGCGCGCGCCACCGGGTGCAGATAGATATCCGAGGAGGCCACTCCGGGAAAAATCAGCCGCTCCATCAGCCACTGCAAACCGGGAGCGCCGAATTGCGCCATCCCTTCATTCGCAATGTTGGGGATCACTTTGGAGAAGGCCAGTCCAATCGCCAGCGCGGGGAGAAGGAAGACGAATCCGGCTAGCGGCCCCGCCGCCCCGATATCGAAAAGCGCGCGCTTGGAATAAATCGGAGACCGGATCTTGATGAACGCGCCGAATGTCCCCAGGAAGGGCGACGGCATGAAGAACGGCAGCGTGGCGTCCACGCGATGGTACGCCGCCGCCAGGTAATGCCCGAACTCGTGCGCCAGAAGGATCGCCATCAGGGTCAGCGAGAACGGCAGCCCGGTCGACAGCTCGCTCGGATGACGCCAGAACCAGCCGTACAGGGAGTAGATGCGTTCCAAATCGAAAGGCGCGTTGCGGTTGAAATCGTATTGCATGCACGCCCCGGTCACGGTGGTGGTCAGAAGGGTGAGGGCGAACAGGGTCCCGTGGAGCCAGTAGCGATCCGGCTGGAGAATGGGCGGAAGGGCGTCGCCCACGCCGCCGCTCTCAGCCAGCAAACCGTCTGGCGCGGGAGAGAAATCCTGAGAGGACACGATAGCCGTCGCGTGCAGCGGACCTACTGCAGCGTCTGCAACTCCTTGCCGGGCTTGAAGCGCACGGCCTTGCCGGGCGGGATGGATACTTCCGCGCCGGTGCGGGGGTTCCGTCCGATTCCCGTCTTGCGGGGCTTCACGTTGAAAACGCCGAAGCCGCGCAGTTCGATGCGGTCTCCTTGCTCGAGAGCCTTCTTCATGGCTTCGAAGACCGTCTCGACGGCCATTTCAGCCTTAGTCTTGGTGATGCCCGTCTTGTTGACGACTTCGTTGATGATATCGAGCTTAATCAAACGACCCTCCTTAGTACATGCGCGCAACGAAATGGCGGCTGCATCGGTCAAGCCCATGATAAGATTGAATTTACTCCATGTCAAGCGAGAGGTCCCCAGACCCATGGCGGCGCTGGTAAGCGAAGATTTCCGGCGCGCGTGCGGGCGCTTCGCCACAGGCGTCGCCGTGGCCGGCGTATTGGATGGCGAGGGCGCGCCGCACGGCCTCACCGTCAGTTCCGTCGCCTCGGTCTCGCTCGACCCGCCGCTGATTCTGATTTGCATCGCGCACACGGCGGCTTCCATCGCGTTCTTCCGCGCGGCGCGCCACTTCGGGCTCAGCATGTTGGCCGAGAATCAACGCGATCTGTCGGAGCGTTTCGCGCGCAAGGACCACGACCGCTTTGACGGTCTCGACTGGCTTCCCGGCGAGACCGGCGTCCCGCTGGTGGATGGAGCGCTGGCGCACATCGAATGCGCCGTGCGCCGCCGCGTGACCGCGGGCGACCACGACATTTTCATCGGCGAAGCGGTCGGGGCGCGCGTGCGGACCGGCGACCCTCTGGTGCATTACGCCAGCCGCTACCGGCGTTTGGCGCCCTGACGCCCCCGCGGTTGAGCGCAGGCTTCGAAAGTGGCACACTGTGGCTTGCGACTCCGTCCCCTTTGGGCGCGCAGCGCCGCGTTCGCCGCCGTCGCCGCGTGGCTCCTATATTTCGCGCACGGCGGCCTGGGCGCTTCCTTTACCCTCGACGACGTCACGAATATCTGCCGCTATCTACAGAAACCGGCTTCCGCCCTCTGGTTGGATAACCTGCGCTTCTGGTCTACCGCCTTTCGCCCGTTCGGCGCGTTGTTCTACGTGCCGCTATACCAGGTGTTCGGCATGAACCCTCTGCCGTACCACATCGTCAGCTTCGCTCTTTTGGGCCTGAACCTGTACCTTCTCTATCGGTTCTGCCTCCGCTTGGCGGGGTCGCGCGAGATCGCTTTTCTGGCTACATTCCTGGCCAGCTATCATGCGTGGTTCGTCGATCTGTACTACAACTTCAGCACGATTTACGACCTGTTGTGCTACGCGCTCTACATGGGCGCGTTCCTGCTGTACGCCGGAATTCGCAGCCGCGGCCGCACGCCCGGCGCCCTCCAGTCGCTAGGCGTTTTGCTCCTATACGTGCTGGCGCTGGACGCCAAGGAGATGGCGGCCACATTCCCCTTGTTCCTTCTCCTGTATGAAATTATTTACCATGGCCCCGCTTGGCGCGAGGTCCGAACGTGGCTCGTCCGCGAATGCCGGACGGCGTGGCTCGCGGGCGCGATCACCCTGATTTACACTGTGGGAAAGCTCACGGGACCGGGCAGTCTGATCGAAAACCCCGCGTTTGCCCTCACCGTCTCGCCGGGGCGGTTCCTCGACGTATTTCATCTCTACCTCAACCCGCTCTTGTACCAGGAGCATCGGTTCCACGACTCCAACACCGTCCAACTCCTGCTCGTCATGCTGGCTTTTGCCGCTTGGCGGCGCTCGCGACCGCTGCTGTTCGCCTGGTTCTGGCTCCTGCTGACCATCCTCCCGGTTTCTTTCATCGCCCACTACTCCGGTTTCTTCCTGTATTTGCCCGCCGCGGGCTGGGTCCTATATGCCGCGACAGTCTGCGTCATGGCGCGCCGCGCCATGGTCCGCCTGGCGTCCCGCCTCCTTTCGGATGGGCCGGCGCTCACGCGCGCGTCTCAGGCGGTCTTGTGTGTGGGCTTGGCCGGCTTCCTCGCGCCGCAGCACGTCCGCGAGAGGGCGAAGACGCTGCGGATCTTCATGAGCATACAGCCGCCCTCGCGAGAAATCGTGGGAGATCTGCCGAGGCTGGCCCCCACGCTTCGCCCCGGCGCCCGCGTGCTATTTGTCGGCGATCCCATTCCTGACGATTCCTACTTCCTCCTCTTCGCAACCCGGCTTACGTACCGCGATTTGACCATCGACGTGGACCGCACGCGGCTCCAGCCGGTCCCGGCTTCGGCATACTCCCGCTACGACGCTGTTTTCGGATTCCAGGATGGCCATCTGATCCGTCTCGGCGGGCGCGCCTCGTTGTAGGCGCGGCGCTGCGGTTGTGTCAAGGTTCCCCTTTGACCCTTTACTGGACGGCGGTGATATGATTCCTATTTCGGCTTGCGGGATCGGTTGGAAGTGAATCGAATGGAGGGAAATTGAAACACCGGGCGATATTGCTGGGCGTGGTTTTCACTATGAGCATCCTAAACGCCGTCGCGGCTGTCACAGTCGAGAAGATCGAGTACAAGGGGTGGAAGAACTGCTACCGGATCGCCAACGGAGAGGTGGAGCTTGTGGTGACCGGCGACGTCGGTCCCCGGATCATCCGTTTCGGGTTCGTCGGCGGCCAGAACTTGTTCAAGGAGTATGCCGAGCAACTCGGCAAATCCGGCGAGAAGGATTTTCAGGGCCGCGGCGGTCATCGGGTCTGGAAGGCGCCGGAGGACCCGGTCGCCTCGTGGGCTCCCGACAACGTGGCCGTGGAGGTGATTGTGACCGCCGGCGGTCTGATCGCGCGGGAGCCGGTCGAGCCGCTGACCGGATTGCAGAAGGAACTGGCGGTAACGATGGCGCCTTCCGGCTCCGAGGTCGCGGTGACCAACCGCATTTTCAACCGGACATTGATGCCCCTTGAGTTCGCGACCTGGGGCTTGACCCAAATGGCGCCCGGCGGGGTGGCGATTACCGGGTTTCCGCCGCGCGGGACCCATCCGCAGAATCTGGAAGCTACCAATCCGCTGGTAATGTGGGCCTATACCGATCTCTCCGATAAGCGCTGGGGATTCACCAGGAAGTACCTCACGTTACGCCAGGACCCGCGCCAGCCGGCCGCGCAGAAGATCGGGCTATTCAACCCGCGCACCTGGGGCGCGTATCTGATCAATGGCGAGTTGTTCCTCAAGCTGTACCAACCCGATCCGTCCGCGACGTACCCCGATTTCGGCTGCTCGTTCGAGACATTCACGAACGACGAACTCCTGGAAATGGAGTCTCTTGGCCCGATGACAAAGGTAGCGCCCGGCCAGAGCGCCGCCCACGTCGAACACTGGAGCCTCCACCGTCCCGTCGCCGTATCCGCTTTCACCGACGTCGAGCTGGACCGCGCCGTGGCGCCTCTCCTCCCCTAGAATTTAGACCGGCGGGGCGTCAGAAGGTGAGCAGGAGCCGGTCCGAGACAATTTCATGCTCCAACGTCCGGCCGTCCATCTGGAAGCGCTTGAGCATGGAGCGTCCGACATCAATGAACAACTCCCGTTCAAACAGGCCGTCTGGAATCGGAAGTTCACAAACGTGCTTGCCAGATCGTTTCGTGCCGTCGATACTGACGGCCACAAAAACGCCTTTCCGCTTACACCGCTCGATAATCCGGAACAAATGATCCAGACTGAACGACTGTGCGCCGTAGAGTATAGCTTGGCTATGGCTGTACGGCGGATCGCAATAGATGAGATCGCCCGGACGCGCCCTGTCCATTGCTTCCTCGTATTCCATGCGCAGGAAGGTCGTGCCTTGGGTGCGTCGATGCCACTCGTCAACCCTCCGGCCGAAGGACTCTGGCCGTATCGGATCGTGGATGCCGCACGGCGTTGACATGTAGCCATCAGCCTTCCGAAAGCGGACCACACCCCCATAGCACGACCGGCACAGAAAAAGGAGGTCTGCGGCATTCGGGTTCGAGTTGTACGACTTCTTAACCCGTTCGTATCCCTCTACCTTCTCACCGCTGGCAACCTGATGCCAGCGCTCGGCGTACCACCGCTTCAGCGTCTCCGGAGAATCGTGCAGGGTCTGCCAGATTTCGACGAGCGGTTTGAACGTGTCGGAGCCGATCGCTTGTCGTGGGGCAAGCGTGGCAAGCACGGCCCCGCTGCCGATGAACGGTTCATAGTAGGTTCCGAAGCCCGCAGGGAAATAGGAGGCAATCTCATGAGCGGTACGCTGCTTGCTGCCGATCCACTTCAGCAACCCCGACTGGAACGGTTCGACCCTGACAGGGCGCTCCGTATCGAACATGGCCAACTGCATCATGGGCGTTGCTTCTCTCATCGGCGATTTCCGCGTTGAACGGCTGCCTATTCTCGTGAAAGAATGGGCTCATCTCGTAGGGAACCAGGGAAACAAGGAAATCCGCCCTTTAGGCTTCCTTTAGGCTTTTCCATGCTGTCCAACCGTCGCGCCTACGGCTTGGCCTTAGCCTCCGCAAGTGAGTTCGCTGCCGGCCCACCGCGGGCTGTGGGGATGGTGTTACGCTTTGAACCGCAGGCTGAGGATGGCGTTCGCCGGCATGTTCAGCAGCAATGCCGCGCGCTCCCGTTGCACCGCCATATCGAAGGCCGCGCCGCCGCGGTTGACCACTATCAGTACCACGCTGCCATCGGGATTGCGAAACGCCGCGTTGGACACATCCAGCCGGGTCAGGGGGTTGGAGGCGATGCGCCGGGCGCCGCGCTGGATCAGGGAGCTGAACGTCTGGTAGCCGCAGTAGACCACGGTGCGGTGCGCCGCGGGCGGATCCTCGCGCTGCGGGATCACCATGATGTAGCCGGTTTTCTCGTAGTCGGTGCTCGCCGGACGTCTCCCGCTGCCGCCGCCATATTGGTAAGGGCCGCCCCACTCGTCGGTGACGGTGGTCCAACTGATGTGGCCCGTGGCGCCGTTCACCAGGACGTCCACCAGCCGGCCGAGATCGCGGATGCTGCCGCGAGAGTGTTCGCTCATGACAGCCGGCACGTCCGGATGCTGCTGCCCCAGCAGAGCCATCTCCTCCGGCCGGCCGCGGTAATCGTGGAAGGCGACCATATGCGCGATCCGTTTCACCCGCGGGTCGTCGAGCAGGGGCTTGGCCACGGTCTGCGCCATGTCGAAATTGTGGTCCATCAGCCAGAGTTTCGTATCGATGCGGTTGCGCGCGAAGCGCTCGCCCAGCGCCAGAAGCACGTCGCGCTGTTGCTCCCAGGTCCACATCGCCGCCGGAGTGCTGCGGTCGGCGCCGGTGGCGGGCTCGTTCTGGACCGTCAGGTACTGAATGGGGATGCCCAGCGCGGCGTACGCCTGGACGCTTTTCGTCAGGTAGTCGGCGTAAATCTCGGTGAACGCCGAGTCGAAGAAGCCGTGCATGATCGACTTGTTGCTGGTCATCCATGCCGGCACGCCCCAGACCGACGCCAGGATCTGAAGATCGGGGTTCACCGTGCGGAACTCGCGGAGCACGTCGATGATGCCGCGCTCCACATCGCGCTGCACGCTGAAGCGCGTCAGCTTCGGATCGGTCTCGCCCGCGGGAACGTCGCAGTAGGTGTAGAAGTTGGCATCCCGGTTCCAGTCCGAACTGCCGAATGCGATGCGCATCAGGTTGAATCCCAGGCCGTCCTTGCCGGCCAGGGCCGTGATGGCGGCGCGGCGCTTCTCCGGCGTGAGCCGCGTCAGGTTCCATACGTCGCTGTCGATGATGGTGCCGCCAAAGCCCAGCATTTCCTGGAAAGTGGTTTTCGTGTCCAGGTTGAGGATTTCCTGAATCCCGCATTCCGGGCCCCGCATCGCCAGTTCCTGCCCCGTGGGGCGCTGGCAGCGCGCGTCGTCCTGGACCGCCAGACGGGCCTCAACCCCGTCCCAAGTCAGGCGTTGGGGAGGCAGCAGGCTGATGTTCTTGCTGACGAGATTGAGTACCTGCCCCATGGGCCCCTGCGCCATGCAGGGGTTGGGACCGTTCCCAGGCTGCGGCGCTGGGGGCGTGGTCTGGCCGGACGCGGCGGAGCCCTCGCTGCGTGTCAGCAGCAGTCCACCCACGCCGGCGGACGTTTTCGCAAGGAAGTTGCGTCGTTTCATCGAAGAATCAGTTTGGTCGATCGCCATGAGTCGCTTTCTTGAACCGGAATTTCCATATTGGACTTCCGGGTCCCATTTAGTATAAATCAAACCGCCATCCTTTGATCCGCGTGTGGCGTTTTTCCCTCCTGGAGCTGTCTTCGCCCTGTAAGGCGGGGTTGTCACCATAGCCGGAAAATCCCAAACCGGAAAATCCTGTTCTTTCAGTGCATTCCACAACACCGCTCCGACCCTCACGCCCTGGTCACCCTGATTTTGCTGTGCCCATCGCCTCCGTCAACTCCGTCGCCGCCGGCAAGGTGGCGATCCTGGCGGGTCTGGCGCTGTGCGGCTTCGGCCTTAAAGTGGCGCGGCCAAGTTCGTAGCGATCCCAGGAACGATTGGGCTAGGCTACTTTCCGGCGCAAAAATGAGGGGTTAAGCTGTTTCGATCCAGCGGGCGCGGCGACGGAGCTCTGCAAGACCGTACAATTTCCCGCCTTGAAACATTTTTGATGGTTCATGTCATT